>NZ_JPRM01000005.1 GCF_000737695.1 Flavobacterium hydatis | reverse complement strand
GAATAACACTGACTTCATACCAAAAATTAAATTTATAAAATCTTATTTTACCGTATTAAAAACTATTATTTTCGAAATCGAGACATTGGGGAATCAAATTATTTAAAAATGTTCATTTCTTCATTATAAATAGGACTCTCTATGTTTAAAAAATTTAAAACGCTATGAAATACATGATTTTGTGATACAGATTTATTAGGTTTCAATTTTTTTGAATTATCAGATACCCAAACAATAAAAGGTATTTCATATTGTTCCTTAGGCGCAAAACTTATAGGAACTCCGTGCATATATAGATTTTTTTCACCTAAAGATTCACCGTGATCAGAAACAAAAATCATGGAGCTTTTATACTCTTTTAATTGTTTTAAATCTTCAATTACATTGTGTAAGATATAATCTGTGTAAACGATAGTATTATCATACGCATTGACAAGTTCGGTTTGAGAACATTTTCCTAAATCAACACTATTGCAAACGGGTTTAAAAGTTTCAAATCGAGACGGATATTTTTTGCTATATGTTGGGCCATGACTCGTGCTTGTGTGTAATACGATCAATATTTTATTCTTTTTGCTGGCTAATATTTGCTCTTTTAATCCAGTCAAAAGAACTTCATCATAATCACAGTCTTCCCCTTTACAATCTTGTTTTAAAACATCTCTGTTTTGGTATTTCTCTATATGCACCGGAGGTTCGCCCCAGTTTGTAGTTCTCCAGATAACCTCTACATTATTTCGGTATAAATAATTGGGTAGAATTTCATATAAATCATCACTATTAGTATGTTCTAAAATGCATTTTACACCAGCAGTAGTGTATGTAGCACAAGAATTGGCATCAAAATGAAATAAGTTAGTTGTTTTAGAAAGCAATGGATTAGTGTTTTTTCCATAACCATATAAAGAGAAATTCTCTCGTCTTGCAGATTCTCCAATAACTAAAACTACAACCGCCTTTTGGTTATCTTTAATTACAGCATCTGGCAATAAAATTTCTTTCTCGTTCTTTTTGTATTTATGAATATAAAAAAGAGAGGTATTTACTGAATATGACCAAGGCATTGCGAGGCCACCTAATTGTTTAGAATTTTTGTCGATCCACAACCAATTGCTTGCATTAGCAAAAACTAAAACAAGAATAAATAATAAAGTACAGGAAGTAATGGTTAAAAATTGCTTTAAAGCAGTATTTATTATTTTAACTTTAATAATATAAACACTAGGAATAATACCAAACAGAATGATGTATACAATTAATTTAAAAGAGAAAAAATTACTAGACTCTTCATAATTGGTATTAAGTACATTACCAATCATACTTTCGTCTATTATGACACCATAAGTATTAACAAAATAAACCGCAATTGCATTAATAATAAAGAACACAACTAATAAGAATTTCCCAAGATAATGTGAGATAGAAAAGATCAGGTAAAAAACAAAAGCATTTACAACGAGCATTATAATTATTAAGCTTATAATTAGGATTATACCGTTTAAACTTTTATAATCTACATTATTAAATACGTAGGTGAAAAATGGTAAATGGAAGAATAAAAAATTTAAAAAACTCATCAATAAAACAAAATGAGTTATTCTTAAGTTATCTTTTAACATAAACAGTTGTGATTTTATATATTGAAACGACTAAACTAATAAAAGCAAAATAAAAGATTATTAAGTTTTCATCAATTATCCTGTTGATTAATGAAATACTGCAAACTAGAAACAGTAAGATAAAAACAGGATAGTATTTTTTATTATTAATCCAATTCCAGGTTTTATTTTTTCGACTGATAAAAATACCTAAAAGTCCAGAGATATATCCAATAATACTCCCAATAATAACATCAAGCGGATGATGTGCTCCTATAGCAACTCTTGTAAAGGCAACAATTAATCCTAGGCTAATTATTAAAAAAATCCATGGAATTTTAAACTTCAACTTTTGAGGCATAAAAGCAAACATTAAAATTGTAAGTATTGTAAAAACTGTAATAGAGTGTCCAGAAGGTAAACTGTTATGCCCGCACAATGCTTTTCCGATAATGATAATATGATCATCAAAAAATGCTACTCCAGGTCTTGGTACTGCAAATATGCTTTTTAAGGGGCAAGAAAATAGTAGCGACATTAATAAACCCGATAGTAAAGCTTCCCATATTCTGGGCGCATAGATAACGAAAAGACCTAAAAATGATAAAAAAACAAGACCGTCCCCCAATTGAGTAAGATTATATTCGAGATTGGGGTATTGTCCTAGGTGTGAATTAATAAAAAAGAAAAAATCTTTTTGAATTTGTACATAATGTTCAGCACATAAAGCTTGCTGGCTATACAGGAACAAAATTATGGCACATAAAAAAAATAGAGGTAAAACAAACAGAGATGTTTTAAGTTTTAAATAGTTATTAATGACACTTGCATTCATTATGTTCTTTATTGATGTTTTTTACTTTAATTAGTTTTCAAGCAATTATCGGGTTATGTCGCTTTTCTATTAACTTAAAAAGGCAATGATAAATGATCTATGAATCCATTAATCTTTTTAATAAAACCTTAATAATGCCTGAAATCTTTTGGTTGCAATTTTACTAATCTATTTGTTTTTGATTATTTCTAACTCTTTAATAAAAGGTAAAGTAATTGGTCAATTTAGAAGAAATTTAGAATTTATTTTTTGAGCGTATTTTTTTACAACAATGTGTAATTTTTGTAAAAATTAAATGGTGGTAATATTCGTTTTCAAATGTTCATTAATGTACAAT
The DNA here is from genome assembly GCF_000737695.1 of Flavobacterium hydatis. Classification (GTDB taxonomy): domain Bacteria; phylum Bacteroidota; class Bacteroidia; order Flavobacteriales; family Flavobacteriaceae; genus Flavobacterium; species Flavobacterium hydatis. The sequence continues at coordinate 115,170 of NZ_JPRM01000005.1, read as the reverse complement.
CAAGTAGCGAAAACGATCATATTTTCTAAATTTCAAAACCACAACCAAAAAGACATTTTAAAGACCGAAATTATTTTTTTATTGTAGATAATGTTATGCAATTTGAAGAAGTGATTGATTTCGTGTAATAACTGGTCAAAGTCTATTTGGTTTTCAATTCTATTAACTTCTTAAATAAATAGAAGAATCAATCCGTTTGATTTAATTGCATGAGTAGAGCACTCATGTTTGTAAAGGCTTTAAGAGCCTAAAAAAAACAGACAGCGAAATTGCTGTCTGTTCTATTTGGCTAAAACTAAGTTTTATTAATATGAAAGATGTATAAAAAACATCTTATTGAACTAATTTTATATATGCGCTATATATATTGTCTTTAAGAGAGGTTCGCATATAATATACGTTTTCTTCTTTATCTTGTAAATTGTATTGAATCAAACCGGCATCGCAATAATAATAGAACAAGTTATCATCCTCAGGAAACTCAATATTTGAAACCGGTATGGTAGTTAATTTTATTTCCAATATAATTTGACCATTAGATAAGTCTAGTTTAAAAAGTTTTCCTTTACGAGTATATCCCCAAAGAGTATCATCATGCTCAGTAATATATTCGACATTATCATCTTTAAAATCAGTTTTCCATAACTGCGTTCCTGTTTTAGAATCTACAGCGTATACAGAAGAAACTTTAGAACCATGTGCTGCAAAATATACTTTTTTGTCTTTGCTAAATATGCGTTCTTTAATATTATGTTGATTTTCATCTAATTTAAATTGCCATAAAATATCTAGTTTGTTAGGGCTTAAGGCAAAGAGTAAATCTTTTTCATTTGCTATAAAAACATTCTCCCCATCAGTTACAGGTTTTCCATACATCGGTTCTTCAAAGGTTTTTTGGTTAAGAACTTTTCCTGTATTTGCGTCAAAACTATAAACATTCGATGCGCTTTGGGTGAAAATTTTGTTGTCAAAAAAGAGTACCGGAATGTCGTTATTTGGAGTGTCTAACTTGTAAGTCCAAGCTAAACTACCATCTTTTGTATTAAGAGCATATAGGTTACTAGTTTGATCTTGATTTTGAGCAGTTATATAAAGTTTTCCGTTATGTATAACTGGAGTTTGATCTTTTAGAATAATTTGATCTGTAATGTTGCCTAATCTTGATTTCCAAAAAGCATCACCAGTTACATTGTCTATTGCAAAAATTTCACCATTTATAAACGGAATATATACAACACCATCGTGTATGGTTACTTTATTTGCACACATTTCGGTATTAGCATCTGTGGCTTTTACAGTCCAATTATTATCTTCGGAATCAAAATCATATGAAAAAATAGAACCATCGTAATCATAAATTAGGATTGCTACTTCATCTAATTCAACTTTTTGGAGCGGACTTATAACCTTATTAGTAACCACTTCATTAGGAAGTAATTTATCATTAGAATAATTCGTTTTATCAGGTTTTGAAGTAGTTGGAGTTTGCCCAAACATATTTATAACAGTAAATGCAAATAAAATAGTTATTAGTTCTTTTTTCATTTTTGTTTCTGATTGTAATGTTTTATTTGGTTTCAGTATTTTATTATTAAAATGCAAGCAAATATAAACGAAAAAAGCTCCAGATTTCTCCGAAGCTTTGTATTAGTGGTAGAACAGAACTTGAACCTGTGTTTGTCGTCACAGATTTGAGTTTCTCTATTGTCTATGATGTGTATATCTGCGAGGTTGAGTTAAAATTTAAATAATTCAATATAATCTATTTGAAGAGCGTCACATACTTTTTCTAAGGTAGAAAGCGTTGCATTAGCATTTCCTTTTTCTAATCTCGACATATTACTTTTTTCAAAATTGCATTTTGAGGCTAATTCCTGTTGAGAAATATTTTTCTCAATTCGAATTTCCTGAATCCGTTTTCCAACCTTTTGCTGTATCGTTTGTTTCAAAATAAATTATCTTTTATGATAATTCAAATTTTGTTATATATTTACATTATTAGGTTATCTTATATGATAACAAAGAAAATAAATTGAAAAAAGTAAATAAAATAAACACGATATGGAAACGAAAGAAATTAATGACTTAGAGTATATTAAAAGATTAACTGATGGATATTTAAATACATTGAAATCAATTAATAATAAAACAGATCTTTATACTGCCGAAATCAAATTAAGGAATTATTATGAGCTTGGTTGTCTTATTAGTAGCATGCTTAAATTATGCGTTCTGGCACTAAATCAAGATGAACTTAAAATCTCAGAAACAGATAAAAAATCTCCTATAAATGTGAATGTTATTTTAGAAGTTGTTCTCCAGTTGTTTCCTTTGGATGAATTTGAGTTGTTGAGTGAAATCAATCAAGTTCTTATTTCTAATAATCCAGATAGTTCTTGTAAATAACAAAAAGACTTCTCATTGAACAGGTTCCTCTGCTTTTTGTTTGCATCGCCACTCATATAAGTGCTAAAAACCATCGATCAAATTTAATGTCCTTTTAACAGTTTGCAGTGAAAAAAATATATCTTTGAAAATAAATAATGTGTAAAATTTATCACACATATCTAGCCAAATTTGGTTGACTTTGTGTGGTTTTATCACGTATATAAGTAAGTGGTAATACTAAAAAATGACAACTACTGAAATAAGTTCACTAAAATTAAATACAAAATATGGAAGAAAATATTTTTAAACGCTTTTTTGAAAGTTTCGCATCGAGAACAGTTTTAGCCTTATTAGGTTTATTAGGAACAGGAATTACGATTTATGCTTTCTTACAAGAAAAAAAAGTTGATATCCGATATGAAGTAGTTGCAAATACAAATGTTTTAGACTTTAATGCTGATATTAATAAACTAGAAGTTTATTATGATAGTACGAATCTTAAGCAAACAAAAGAAAACTTAAGAATCTATACAGTCAAAATAATAAATAATGGTGATGAAAATATAATTAAAGAGTTTTACGATAGTAATGAACCTCTTGGAATAAAAATAAGTACCGGCAAAATTATCGAGGTACCACAAATAATACAAACAAGTAATGATTATATCAAAAGAAATCTAAAAGTTACTGATTATCAAAAAGACAAAATTAGTTTTTCGCAAGTTATAATTGAGTCTGGTGAATTTTTCATTGTTAAATTACTTGTTCTACATACTAAGGGAACCACTCCGAAAATAATTTCTTTCGGTAAAATTGCTGGACAAAAAAGTATAAGCGTTGTAAATGCAATTGATGTTAAAGATGAAACTTCATTTTGGAGTAAAACTTATTTAGGAAGTATTTGGATTCAATTACTTCGTCTTATTTCATATTTTGTAATTGGAGTTCTAATTATTGCTTTTATTGTTTTTATTTCTGCCCAAATTGACACTTATAGAGATAAAAAAAAGAGATTAAAAATGATTTCAGAATTTAAAAACCTGAAAACATATCAATATACAAGAATGGATGATGCCATTTTCGACCGATATAAGTTGAAAAGCTCAATATTATTTAGAAAAATGAAAGCCTTAATTGAGGATGAAAAAAAACTAAATTTTACATATAAAGAATTAACAGAAAAATTTAAAAGTAAAGAATATAGACGCTTCAGAAAAATAGATAGTACAGGTAATGTCAACTATGTAGACCCAAATGATTTTTATATTATTACCGAAATGATTAACGACGGTATCGTATTCAAAGAAAATGACGTTTTAGTTATAAATCAAGCAATGAAAGACACATTAAATAAGTTTACGAACTTTCTGTTAGAAAAAGATGAATTTAAAAAACGTCATTTTGAACCAATGATAAATGACGAACTTGATGAAGAAACTACAATTGAAGAAACTTAAAAAAATAAAAGCACCTGCTCTGCGAAGAGTTCTTGCAAAAGATAAATTTGTGGGAGTGCTGTGCGAATGTCTCCTGACTTCGCACCCGTAATCTGAATCAAACATTGTTTTCTAAATAAAATAAAAAAAGCTCCAGATTTCTCTGAAGCTTTTTCGTTTTAGTAGCGGGAACAGGACTCGAACCTGTGACCTTCGGGTTATGAGCCCGACGAGCTGCCTACTGCTCTATCCCGCGTTGTTTCGGGTGCAAAGGTATAACCAATTATTGGATATTTCAAGAAAACTGAGCATTTAACGAATAAAAAGAAAATAGTAAGGTGGTACGTAGTATTAGTTTTACATGATCAAATAGATTATTGCCAGTTCTGCGAATAGTCTTTTCAAAAGATAAATTTGTTTAGAGTGCTGTGCGAATGTCTCCTGACTTCGCAGCCGTAATCTGATTCAGACATTGCTTTCTAAATCTAAATAAAATAAACAAAGCTTCGGATTTATCTGGAGCTTTTTTGTATATCCACATTCATTTAAGTATCAAAAACATCCAGCTAAATAAAAATCCTTTTGAATAATTTATAATGGAAAAATTATATATTTGAAAATAAATAATGTGTAATACTTATCATATATATCTACCCTAATTTGGATCGCTTTGTGTGGTTTTGATGTACGTATAAATAAGTTGGAGCAATTTTCGAGAACCTTAATAATAAACCAAAAAATAATAAACCAAAAAAAAGATAATACAACATGAAAAAAATAATACTCTTACTTCTTACATTATTTATTACAAATTTTAATTATGCTCAAAACATATTACTAGACAGTTTAGTTCAAAAGAATAGTTTTCCTTTCCAAAACGATAAAAACGTTTCATTTCAGGGAAAGGGATGGGATGTTTTGCTAGATGAAATAAAACAATCTAATTCGGTTTTGTTGGGAGAAAGTCATTTTACAAACGAAATTCCTTATTTCACAAATGCTATTATCAATGAGGTTAAGTTTGATAATTATTTTCTTGAGGTTGATCCTTATTCAGTAGATATAATCGAAAAGAAAGTTAAATCACTATCTGCCGAACAGCTTAATTCTTTTGTTAAAGAATATAGTACAAACTTTTCTTTTTTGGAGTATGAACCTGAATTTAATTTGTTTAAGGATTTAGTTAAACGTAATACCAAGATATATGGTGCCGAGCAAATTAGCCTTTTTGCAGATCAAATGATAATTTCGACTTTAAAAGAAACTTCAAAAAATAAAAAAGTAATTGAGATATATGAGCAAATGCTTAATAATTCTAAACGAGGTGCGTCTAAAGAGGGTTATGAAAAATTCTACCTATTATCTGAAGATTGTCTTCAAAAAATAGATTTGTTGTTGAAGTTAAAACTTTCTGATAATGAGCGAAAACAAATTGAAGCATTAAAATTAAGTAGAGAGATTTATCTTAATAGAAATCATCCTTTAAGGATTCAATTGATGAAAAGCATCTTGCTAAACCAGATGCCTAATTGGAAAGACAAAAAAAATCTTTTCAAATTTGGTGCGGTTCATCTACCAAAAGGTGAAACCATATTAATGAAAACTGATATATATGATATTGGTAGCTTAGTTCTTAATGTTGAAGAGGCAAGTTTTAGGAAATCGTTGCATATAATGCTTATTGGTAAAGGAGAAGACGAAAGTGATGACAGTAGTTTTAAATCTTTTCTGAATGTGCAAAAAGAGGAACAATGGTATTGTTATGATTTAAGACCATTAAAGAAATCTATTTTAGAAAACAAACTGAAACTAGATGATGCGTATTTATCTAGAGTTATAAAGGGGTACGATTATCTTATTTATATTCCTAAAGTGACTAAAAGTAAAGAAATCTCGATAAAATAATAAGAAGATATTTTAGCAAAAAAATTATGCAAGAAGAAATAACGAAACATTCAGGAAAAATTTATAAAACTGTGAAAAATTCAAAACATACATTGGGAGAGAAAGTGAAGGAAATCATCATAGAGATTTTTATAATCGTTTTTGCTGTAACACTTTCAATATCGCTACACAGTTGGAGCGAACACAAACATCAACAAGAAGAAGTGACGGTGTTTCTTGAAAATTTAAAGAATGATTTGCAAAATGATGTAAAAAACATCGACGATGAAAAGGAGGCATACAAAAAGTCAAACATAAGCTATGAGAAAATTTTAGCATTAACGCCTCACCAACTAGATAGTATTTATAATACTAAAAATAAAGTTGATTTCCCAATTTATTCGCATGGACCAAAAATGAATATTGGTAATTATGAAGGTTTTAAGTCTAGTGGTAAAATTGGTTATATCGAAGACGAAAAATTAAAACAGAAAATCTTAAATTATTATCAAATATTTGTACCAGCAATTAACGAAGTTGATAAATATTATAATGATTTTCTGTTTAAGTGTTTTGATAAAATGATAGAAAATGCAGATAAACCAGAACAAGAATTGTATTCAGACCCAAAATTTAAAAAGACAATTGAATTTCTTGTTAAACTAGGTAATAATAACATAAGGGTTTACGACAAAAATACAAAACCACTAACAATTGAACTTATTAAAGAAATTGAAAAAGAGTTGAATAAATAAAAACTGATATTTATCAGGTATATCGCCTCAATTTAGGGTAGATAAGTCGGATATCGTCAGATATATATAAGTACCTGCTATTTTAAACCCATACAAATGCAACAACCGACCGAAAAACAAATTGAATTTATTAAAACACTTCTAGCAACAAGCATTGATCAACTTATCGTTAATGACAGTGACATTTTTAATTTAGATATTGTAATGCCTCAACAAATTTCGCCTGACGCAAGAATACTAAACCGTGAACTTCACGAAACGACAATTAATCATCGACTTGCTTTTTATCTTGAAAATAACTTGATGGGGACAGAATATGATTTTTATAAAGTCGATATTGAATATAATCGATTTTATGGAAACCCTAAAATGTTACAGACAGTTGATGGTATTCAAGCTGTAAGACCTGACATTTTAATACACGCAAGAATTAATGACCAAGTTGCTCAACAGCATTTACTTATAGTTGAAGCCAAGAAAGGGAGGATTACCGACCACGATACTAATAAAGTAAAAGGTTTTATTTCGGATCGTAATTACTATTATTTATTTGGACTAACAATATCCTATTGCAGCAGCCATACTCAAGTACTTGCGAACTTGTATTATTTCGATGGTAATGTCATGAAAAATATTCCAGTAAATAGGGAGAAAGAAATTGCGTGATAAAAACAGCAGGTAGCAGCTACTGCAGCGGATTTAGGCAATTGAATTAATGGAAAGTTGGTTTTGGATTTGGGATGATTTGGTAAATCCGAATAATGAGTTTAATTTAGTCTTAAACCCGTTGTAGCACCTGAACGTTAGGAATCTATTCAGTCAAACTGACGCAGAAAAAATAACGTTTTTCATAATGCTTAAATTTAAAAGATGATTAAAAAGGTAACAGTATCAATAATATTATTTTTATGTTTTTATTCTTGCGGCAAACAAGAAGCGAGTACAGTAACATCAGAACCAAAATACGAGTACGACATAAATTCAGAACAATATTCAAAAGCTTCTGATACTTTAACGCAATATGAAAACGCAGTCGTAAAAAACGCAGAGCCAACACCTGATGGACAGTTTGAAGTATATCATTATATGTACTCTAATGGGAATGTTACAAAAGCGGAAATTAATGTACTCTTTGTTAATGGCAAAAAAGACGAATTACAAGTAATTATTGATACGCCTGATGGACAAAGCGCTGAAATTAATCTTATGAATCCAATAAGTTTAGGTATGATAAAAGGGATGGATAGTTATATATATACTTCTACTTCTGACAATAATAAACAAGTGAACGTATTTTTTCATAATGGACGTAAAATGATGGGTATGACTTTAGATAACCAGAGTGTTGTTTTTATGAATACTCCAAATTATAGTGAGTAAAATATTCACCTCGCTCATCGGAGTGTTCTCATGGAAAGCAGTGTGAATGTCTTCTGACTTCGCACTCTGAATAAGAAATTGTTTTCTAATTCTAAAATAACATCAAAAAACCTTCAAATTTCTCTGAAGATTTTGTCTTAGTAGTTTAATGGAATAATTCTCGAGCCATTTTGTGGATAATTTTAACAAAAATAAATATCATTTTATATTAATTCTTCAATTCGAATTTCATCCTACTCACTTTATAATATTGGACCAATTGAATTAAAGTTTTTTATTCTGGCCATATTTTCATGGTTAGAAAGGGGAAAAGATTTGCATTATAGGCAAGTTTTTTTAGGGAAGAAGTGAAGCTATTTAAGTTTACATTTATGCATTAAAAGAGTTTATTAAATTAAAATTCCTTTGATGAGTTATAAGAATTATCTATATATTTGGTTTAAATTAAATATGATGTTTGCCATACATATCTACCCAAAATAGGTTGGCTTTGTACGATTTTAGCACACATATAAACAAGTTATCTGAAAGTTTTAGAAATTCATTATGGCAAATTTAACAAGAAACGAAAAAATAACATTACGCATTTCATTAACGGCACTAATTCTTTCACTACTTCAGTTTGGATTTAGTATTCCAATCATTTCTCAATATTTTTACAGTCCTGAAATTGTTGCATTTCAGCCAAAAAGCGGAGTGCTGAATGACAAATTTATTAGTGTTTTTTATGTGAAAAATAAAGGGAATAAAGCTGCGGAAAATTTATTTATAAATTTTAAATGTGCTAAAAATGATAGTATAACTACACTTCCAAAATTAGACATTGAAATGAAATCGGAAAAAGATGGTGAACCTTTAAAAAATGTATCTATTCAGATTAAGAGATTATTGCCAAATGAACAAATCATATTTTTAGTTCAAATCGATTCGACAACAATAAAAATTAATTCTACAAGTGACATAAGATTTCCATTTATTGAAACAATTAAAGATGATGATGGATTTGGAAGGATTTTAGTAGAATAAATAAAGTAAGGTAGTAATATCTACTACAAAGACCCAATCGCTCCAATATGTAGACAACGATAGCGCAAATTTGTAATCTGAGCCTGCAAAGAGAATCAGAAAGGTATGAATAAAAAAAGCTCCAGATTTCTCTGAAGCTTTGTCTTAGTAGCGGGAACAGGACTCGAACCTGTGACCTTCGGGTTATGAGCCCGACGAGCTGCCTACTGCTCTATCCCGCGTTGTTTCGGGTGCAAAGGTATAACCAATTATTGGATATTTCAACAAAAACTTTAAAAAATGTTTTATTTTCTGTATTGACTTGATATGACTACCTTTGCAGAATAAATAGTACACAAATGTCACATAAAGCAGGTTTCGTAAACATTATCGGAAATCCAAACGTTGGAAAATCAACACTAATGAATGCCTTCGTTGGAGAACGATTGTCTATAATTACATCTAAAGCACAAACTACACGTCATAGAATCCTAGGAATCGTAAATGGAGAGGATTTTCAGTTAATCTTATCTGATACTCCTGGTATCATTAAACCAGCATACGAAATGCAGGAATCGATGATGAACTTTGTAAAATCGGCTTTTGAAGATGCTGATATCCTAGTTTATATGGTCGAGATAGGGGAGCAGGAACTTAAAGATGAAGCTTTCTTTAATAAAATTGTTCACGCCAAAATTCCGGTTTTATTATTATTGAATAAAATTGATAATTCAAATCAGGAGCAATTAGAAGAGCAAGTTGCATTCTGGACTGTTAAAGTTCCTAATGCTGAGATTTTCCCAATTTCGGCTTTGCAAAACTTTAATGTACCTGAGGTTTTTGGTAGAATCATCGAATTATTACCAGAATCGCCAGCGTATTACCCAAAAGATCAATTGACAGATAAACCGGAACGTTTCTTTGTAAATGAAACTATCCGTGAAAAAATCTTATTGAATTATAGTAAAGAGATTCCATACGCAGTAGAAATTGTAACGGAAGAATTTTTTGAAGATGAGAATATCATCCGCATTCGTTCTTTGATTATGGTAGAACGCGATACACAAAAAGGAATCATCATTGGGCATAAAGGTGCTGCTTTGAAAAAAGTAGGAACAGAAGCTCGTGCTGATTTAGAGAAATTCTTCGGTAAACAAATTCATATTGAACTTTATGTAAAAGTGAATAAAAACTGGAGAAGTAATGCTAATATGCTAAAACGTTTTGGGTATAACCAGTAAGGTTAGTATTCAGTGACAGTCTCAGTTTTGGAAATGAAACGTTTGGGATAAAACTGAAAACTTGAACTGAAAACTGAAGCCCTAGCCCTGATAGTAGTGGAAATCCTTTTGTGACGCTTCTTTAGCGACACAAAAGATTGAAAACGAATAGCAGGAAATAGCTCCTAATAAAAGTAGTTAGTTTTAAGTTTTAAGTCACAGTTTTAGCAGTTTTTTTACTGAATACTTAAAACTGATAACTGCAAACTAAAAAAGACTACCTTTGCAAAAAATTAAAATAAAGCATTTTGGACTACAAGTGATTAGGTTTTTGGGAAACTAAAAATCTAAATTTTGAAATTCAAGATCTAAAATTCAAAAAAATGAATAACATTGTTGCGATAGTAGGAAGACCTAATGTAGGGAAATCAACCCTTTTTAATAGGCTGATACAAAGAAGAGAAGCTATTGTAGATTCAGTATCTGGGGTTACCCGTGATAGAAACTATGGTAAAAGCGAGTGGAACGGAAAAGAATTTTCGGTTATTGATACCGGCGGATACGTTCGTGGTTCTGATGACGTTTTTGAAGGAGAAATCCGTAAACAAGTAGAATTGGCTATTGATGAGGCCGATGTTATTATTTTTGTGGTAGATGTAGAAGAGGGGATTACTCCAATGGATGACATTGTTGCTCGTTTGTTACGTAAAGTTACTAAGCCGGTTTTACTTGCTGTAAATAAGGTAGATAACGCAATGCGTGAGAAAGATGCTGTTGAGTTTTATAACCTAGGTTTAGGTGAATATTTTACGTTTGCTAGTATTTCGGGAAGTGGAACAGGAGATTTATTAGATGCTTTAATCGAATCTTTTCCTGTAAAACCAGAACCTGTTCAGGAAGAGGTAGTTTTGCCTCGTTTTGCTGTTGTAGGACGTCCGAATGCTGGGAAATCTAGTTTTATCAATGCACTTATTGGTAAAGAACGTTTTATGGTAACGGATATTGCGGGAACTACGCGTGATGCAATTGATACTAAATTTGACCGTTTTGGTTTTGAATTTAACTTGGTTGATACTGCGGGAATCCGTCGTAAAGCTAAGGTGAAGGAAGATTTAGAGTTTTACTCGGTAATGCGTTCTGTACGTGCTATTGAGCATGCCGATATTTGTATCTTGGTTATTGATGCAACTCGTGGATTTGAAGGTCAGGATCAAAGTATTTTTTGGTTGGCTGAGAAAAACCGTAAAGGTGTTGTAATCTTGGTAAACAAATGGGATTTGGTTGAAAAAGATACCATGTCGACTCGTGATTACGAAGAGAAAATCAAGAAAGAATTAATGCCTTTTACAGATGTGCCAATTTTGTTCGTTTCGGCTTTAACGAAACAACGTTTATTGAAAGCACTAGAAGCTACGGTTCAGGTTTATGAAAATAGACAACAAAGAATACCTACATCAAAATTTAATGAATTTATGTTGAAGGTTATCGAAGCTTATCCGCCACCAGCGACTAAAGGAAAATATGTGAAAATTAAATATTGTATGCAATTACCAACAGCTACGCCTCAGTTTGTGTTTTTTGCTAATATGCCACAATATGTTAAGGAGCCATATAAGAGATATCTTGAAAATAAGATTAGAGAAAATTGGGACTTCTCAGGAGTGCCAATCGATATTTATATTAGAGAGAAATAATAAACAGAAATCCCGAGAAATCGGGATTTTTTATGCAATTAATGTATGTTTACAGCGTTTTTCTTTTGGTAGATTATCTTTGTTTGGAAGGCTAATTTGCAAAGCCAGAGAAATAGATGATGAATATTAAACCTTTGACCTTTTTTGGGGTCTTATAGTATTAAAAAATCCTTTCATGATTAGATTATACGCTTTCTTATTGCTTTTTATTTTAGGTTTTACTGCAAGTGCTCAAAATGACATTGTTATAAAGGGAACTGTTATTGATATTAATACGCAATTACCACTAGAGTTAGCTACTGTATACTTTACAACAGTAAAGGACTCGACTATAATAGAATATGCTACGACGGATAAGAATGGTTTTTTTAGTATAAATACTAAGAAATATGATAAGCCTGTTTTTATGAAGATAAATTACATGGGGTATCAACCATATTATGAAGAGGAAAAAGGACTTTTGGCAAGTAAAGATTATGATAAATTATATTTACTAGAGAATGTAAATGCCTTAGACAATGTGGTTATAAAAACCGAAGCGGCACCGATTACAATGAAAAAAGATACGCTAGAGTTTAATGCCTCTTCGTATAAAGTGCGTCCAGACTCGAATGTAGAAACATTATTAAAACAATTGCCTGGTGTAGATGTAGATAATGATGGGAAGGTTACTGTAAACGGAAAACAAGTCACACAGTTTTTGGTAAATGGGAAGCCTTTTTTTGGTAAAGATGGGGCGATTGCCCTGAAAAACCTGCCTGCTGATATTATAAAAAAGGTTCAGGTTTCTGATTTTAAAACCAAGAAAGAAGAATTGTCTAAGCAAGAATCGACTTCAGATAATTCCAGTATAAACTTAACTATAGACGAAAAGAAGAATAAAGGTTTCTTTGGGAAGATTCTTGGAGGTTATGGTTCGGATGATCGATATGAGAGTAGTCTTATCCTGAATTTTTTTAATAATAAACAAAAGATTAGTGTTTTGGCCTCTTCAAATAATATTAATTCTACAGGATTCTCTATGGATGATGTATTTGATAATATGGGTGGCGGAAGAAACAGTAAAGGGTTAAGTAATAACTCTTCTGGAGGTGGTAAAGGAATCACTCAATCCAACTTGCTAGGATTTAATTATTCTGATGAATGGTCTAAAGATTTAGAGGCTTCGGCGAGTTATGATTTTTCGAATACGGTTAATAAAAATGCCAGTAAGTCAGATCAAACTAGTTTTTTGCCTACAGGAAATATTGTAACCAGTTCGAACTCGAACACAAGAAATGAAAATACGGGTAATAATGCAAGCCTAGAGTTAGAGTATAAAATAAACCCAACTACTCAGATTTTTGTTTCGCCAAAATTGGGTCAGTCTCGTTCTAATAATAATTCAGATTCATCTAGTTTTTCTGAAGATGGAAATGGAGAATCTTTAAACGAAAGTAATTCGAAATCATATTCAGAAACTACCAATACGAACTTTAGTAATGTGATTAATTTTAATAAAAATTTTGAGAGAAAGCACCGTAACCTAAGTTTGGTATTTACTAATAATAATACAAGTAATGATTCGGATGCATTAAATCTTTCGGAGACTATTTTTTATCAAGACAGCAAACCTAACGATCTGAGAAATCAGAATACGAAGAAAAGCACCATTAATGATACCTACTCGCTAGACCTGGAATATACTGAGCCTGTAACGGATTCGTTGAGGATAAGATTTGGGTCAAATTTTGACTTGTCTAATACAGTAAATGATGAAAAAACATTCAACTTTGATCCGACGACAGAAACTTATTCGGATTTAAATTTATCGCTGACCAATTATATAACTTCTAGACAAAACTCGATTAGTCCTAAAGTTGGTATTACTTGGCAGAAAGATAAGTTTACCATAAATGTGAATTCCAGAACTGCAATTGTCGATTATGATAATCACTCTTTATATTTAAACAAAGCAACAGATTTAGATAAAAAATATGCTTTGCCTTATGGTGATTTCCAGATTAGATACAAGTTTAGTAAGTCTAAAAATATATCGTTTAAGTATGATTATTCTAATGCGCTTCCTACTTCGACTCAGTTATTACCTGTATTAAATTTGAGCAATCCATTAAATACGATAATAGGAAATCCAGATTTAAATCCTGTTGAGAAAAATAGTGCTAATTTTAATTTCAGGAATTTTGATTTTAGAACGCGTTCAGGTTATAGTTTGTTTGTAAGAGGGGATTATTATAAAAATGATGTTGTTTCGACTTCAGTTTATGATGATAGCGGAAAAAGAACGACTACTTACACTAATATTTCGGGAACTTATGCTATTAACGCAGGAGGGAATTGGAATCAGTCTATAAAAAAAGATGCCCATGTTTTAAGATATGGCTTAGGATTAAATGGTAGTTATTCTTTTGATAAAGGTTATACAAATGCTGTTTTATATAATGCAAAATCTATTGCAATTACACCAAAAGTATATTTATCATACGATTATGGCGAGTTACTGACTATCGCTCCGTCATATAGTTTTTCTTATAACGAAACAACTTATGAGAACTATGCTAGAGATGCTACCTCTAATGTGATTCATAAAATTAATTTACAAGCAACAACGTATTGGCCAGAAAACTTGGTTTTTGGTAATGATTTCGGGTATACGTACAATTCGAATATTTCAAGTGATTTTAAGAAGGATTTCTTCCTTTGGAATACGAGTTTGTCGTATGGAATCTTAGACAAGAAAATGTTTGTAAAAGTAAAAGTATATGATCTTTTAAATCAAAACCAAAGTGCAACAAGAACAATTTCGGCAACGTCTATTCGTGATGAAGAAAATACTGTTTTAAAACGATATGTAATGTTCTCACTATCGTATAAAATTGGAAATTTTGCCTCGAGTAAGAAAGAGTCTAAGAAAAAGGGGCAAAGGGGTTAAGTTTTTTTTATGAGGTTCAAAAGTTCTGAGATGCTAAGGTTTTTTAGGTCAAAGGTTCAAAGGGACAAAGCAACAAAGGCTCTAAGATTTTATAGGTTCAAAGAAACATAGTTTGTAAAACATAAAGGTTGAATTGACTCTAGCTTTAGCTGGAGATATTAATGATTTAGAGGAAAAGGGCTTTAGCCAAATCTTTTCATCTCACATCTTTCATCTCACATCTTTCATCTTCACAATTTACATTTTCCGATTAATTCTGTGGTAAAGTGTAAGTCTGGTAATATCTCTGTCGTAAAAATCGACTCCGCTGGCTCTTCGCTGAAAGTTTTTTAGGTAGCCTAATTCCAGACCCACATTTGGATTAAAATGATAGCGTAACGCGAGGTAAATTCGGTTTTGATCGAAGGTGTTTTTCTTGATTCCTTTTCCGAAATTGAATAAAATTTCGTCAGAAATAGTTCCTTTTAAGCTGCGTTTTTCTTTCTCCCAAAGGGTAAATGTAGATTGTAGACGGTATCGGAATCGAAATGAAAAGGCGTATCCATCGAGTAATTCTTCTTGATTGGCTTTGTGAATAAAGCGCTCTTCTAACTGAAAACGGTTGTGGAAAGTGATTTTTGCAATATCGTTTATAAGTGTAATATCTTGTTGAGACCTGTATTCTGGAATTGTAAAATCAGGATCTATTTCTGGGTTTTGAGTATTGACATTAAAATAAGCGAAACCTCCACCAAGATCAACAAGTTTAGTTGCTCGGTATCTTCCCTGAATTCTTAAAACCCATAAATTTTCATGTATAGGATTGATAAAACTACGATTGTCAATTTCTGAATGTAGTGACCACTTTTGGCTTATTGGTAATATATTGTAGTATCTTATCCATGCAAGAGTTTGCTGGTCGATATTTTTTTTGGTTTGTCCTGCCAATAATTGACTTGTTAATATTAGAAAAAAAAGTAGTCTGCAGGTTTTCATTCAGCTGTTATAAATTCAGGCTGCGAATATATACAATGATATTGATAATTAAATTGGCTTTTGGTTTGATTTTGTGATTTGGAAGTAAATGGTACGCAGATTATACGGATTCGCTAGGCGAAAACGCGGATAAAAACGGATTTTCTTTTTATACGTGTTCTCTTTTTACTGCCGAAGATTTGAATGGTTAAAAGGATTAAAAGATTATTCTAAAAATCCGTTTTTATCCGCGTCTTTACTTTAGTAAATCTGCGTCATCCGCGTTCCCTTTCTAGATAATTTTAAATAAAAAAAACTGGAACAAGTTATTTAAAACTTATCCCAGTTAATAGTTGTTTAATCTATGTTGGATAAAAATCTATAAAGAATACTTTAAGGTAACTCCGTAAGTTCTTTGGTCGCCTAATACTCCTGCATACTGTCCTGTGTTTCCACCAGCAGGTAATAATTGCTCATAGTAATCTTTGTTTAAAATATTACGTCCCCAAAAGTGAACCGATAAACCATCGGATGCACGGAAACCAAAACGAGCATTAAAAATTGCATAACCTGGAACTACTAAATATTTTGAAGCAGAAGGGCTTGATGAGAATTCAGAACGAGCGTAAGAATCTATCGCTAAGAAAATTTTACCTGCATTTCCGAAGAATTTTGCTTTATCAGAAAGTTCACCTCCTAAAGATCCAGCCCATTTTGAAGCTCCTGGTAAGTCAGTTCCAGAAACATCTTTAAACGCTATCGGAGCTCCTGTTTCTTCTAGCGGAAGTGGTGCATTTGTAAATTTCACATACTTACCATCTGTATAAGTTGCAGCGGCATTTACAGTAAGGTGTTGGCTGAATACAAAACTAGCATCTAGTTCTACACCACGTACACGTACTTTATCTGCATTGGCAAGATATCCACGGTTAACACCCAATTCTGCAGCCTGAACATTTGTCTGAAAATCTTTAATATCTGTATTAAAGAATGCTAAGTTGAATATTGAGTTTCTAAAAGGAGATGTTTTTATTCCTATTTCGTAATGGTTAACTTTCTCTGGTTTAATTACCGCAAGATCAAGTAACGGCTGTCCTTTAGCATCTGTAGGAAGACCAGCTACGTTTACACCAACAGGTTTATAACTTTTTGCATAAGTAGCGTAAGCATTAATTTTGTCCGAAGCTTTGTAAGTAACAGTTATATTTCCAGAAAAGTCTGTGTTGTCAGTGTCTGATGTAAAAGCTTGGTCGCTATAAACAGATTTTTTCAAAGCAAGTAATGCTGGATCTGTAGTTTGAAGACCTCCGTATGTTGTACGAGTGTAATCAGCTTCTTTTTTATCAAAGTTATAACGTAAACCTGGTAATATATGTAAGCGTTCCGTTACTGCCCAGTCTAATTGACCGAATACGGCTGCACTAGATGATCTGATTCTTGCATCGGTTTTTATTCCATATCCTTCAAAAAGACCTGGAGTTTTCCATAATGGGCTAGTAGTGCTTTGTGAGAATCTCCATTGTGCATTACCAGATTCTTCGGTACCATTTGTTCTAGATGTTTGGTCGATAAAAAACACTCCTGCAACACCACTTATTTTAGATGTAAGTTGTCCTGCATAACGCACCTCTTGTGTAATTTGTGTTTGTCTTGTTGGGTTTTGCGATTTAGCTAATACTTGTAATCCTGTAAAATCTCTATCATTTGATGGATCCCAATTCCAGAATCTCCATGCAGTTGTTGAAGTAAGTGTACCACCTCCAATTTTTGTGTCAACATTAAGAGATATACCTCCTAAATCTTGTCCAGAACGCCATGGAGTATCTTGATCTATTTTGCGGTCAAATGCATTTAAACTTGGTAGTTGATAGTTTAAATCTTTAATGATCGCATCAAACTGGCGATAAGCAGCTCTTTGAGTAGGAGCAACTCCCGCAACAACTTGAGCATATCCATCAGGACGTTGCGTTGTAATATCGGCTGCTAATATAATATTAGTATTTTCTGATGGAGTATAAAGTAATTGTCCTCTAATTCCTTGATTGTTTAATGTATTTGTAGCTCTTCCTGTTACGATATTATCGATTAAACCATCACGTTGTGTACCAGAGAAAGATAAACGCCCAGCTATTTTTTTTCCTAAAGCTCCTGTAACCGAAGCTTTGGCTTGCAAGAAGGCAAAATTTCCGTAGCTCACTTCAAAGTCTGCACCCGAAGTAAAACTTGGTTTGCGAGTAGTAATGTTAAATGCACCAGAAGTAGTGTTTTTACCAAACAAAGACCCTTGAGGTCCACGTAATACCTCAATTTGTTCTACGTCGATAAAATCTAATGTTGTTGCAGCTGGACGTGCATAATAAACACCATCTACATAAAAACCAACACCAGGATCAATTCCGTCATTAGTAAGTCCAAAAGGAGAACCCAGACTACGAATGTTAATACCAGTATTTCTAGGATTTGAAGAATATAATTGTACTGATGGAACAAGTTCTTTTATGCGATTCACGTTAAAAGCTCCAGTTTGTTCTGCTTGTTTACCAGTTATAACCGATATAGCGATAGGAACATCCTGAACTTTTTCTATTCTACGTCTTGAAGAAACAACCACTTCTATAAGGGCATTTTCTTCGTTAAGAGTAACTTGTAGAGGAGTTGTTATTGGTAGAGCAGTAATTTCTATTTCGGCAGTTTTATAGCCTATATATTGAACTAAGAGTGTTAGTGGAAGTTTTCCTTTAGAATCAATGCTAAATTTTCCGCTTTGATCTGTAGTTGTATTAGAAGTTGTTCCTTTTATAATAACATTAGCGGCTTCTAACGGGATATTTTCATTGTTTGTAACAACGCCTTCAATGTTTTGTGCAAATGATATTGAGAAGGTTAAAACGAATAGTATTGTAAGTGTTTTTTTTATAGAATTTTTCATTTTATATTAATTATATGTAATTAGTAGAATTTAAATTAAATTTTTTTTACTAGCACATACACATACACGAAATAGAACTATTATTGTTTTTTGTAATTAAATTTGAAATGCTACTCTGCAGCCGACTTGTCTTTATAACAAGGATTCTTTTAAGTGGTTTCATAAGGTTGGTTTTAATTAGTGTGTGTTTATTTTTTGGCAAATATATATAAATTCTACATAATTAATAGAATTTAGAATATATTTTTTTATTTTTCTACTAATGAGGCTATTGTAATCCCTTGCATCGCTTGTAAAGTTTTATCTCTAATAAGCATTAAACCGTGTCTTAAGTGGCATTCCGACTCTGTTTTGCAGTCTGAGCAAGGTTCGTAAAAGTTTAAAGAAGCACAAGGCAAAAGCGCAATTGCACCATCAAAAAGACGATGAATTTCGGCTAGGGTAATGTCATTTTTAGATTTTATAAGATAATAACCACCGTATTTTCCTTGTTTACTACTCACAAAATGCCCTCTTTTTAGATCAAGTAAAATTTGTTCTAAAAACTTTTTAGGAATATTGGCGCCTTCAGCAATTTCTATAGTTTTAGAAATGTGATTTTCGTCTTGCTCCGCTAAATAAAGTAATGCTTTAAGAGCATATTTGGCTTTATGTGATAACATTATTATAAATTATGAATTGCAAATATATTATAAGTTTTTAAACTGTGACTCGTAACTGTCATTGAAAACTAAAAATTACCAACTTCCGCCAGAACCTCCACCAGAGAATCCTCCTCCGCCAAAGCCACCACCAAAACCGCCACCTCCGCCAGATGATCCACCGCCAAAGCCACCAAAACCACCTCCGCCGCTACGGCCAAGATTGCTTAAAATGATTACGTCGAGTAGGCTAGGGCCGCCACCACCGCTATTTCCTGAATTTCCGCCACCTTTATTTCGTGACATAAGAAATATGATAAGACCTACAATAAGTATAAGTATGAAAAAAGGAAAATCTTGCCCTTCAGCTTGTTTTCGACTTCCTTTGTATTTTCCTTTAAAAACGTCAAAAAGAGCATCAGTACCTTTATCAAGACCTTTATAATAGCTTCCGGCTTTAAATTCTGGGATAATAATATTTCGGGTAATTTCTCCACCAATACCAGCAGTTAATTTGTCTTCAAGACCATAACCAGGTGATATCCATATTTTTCTTTCGGCTTTAGCCAATAAAATAAGAACTCCATTATCGTCTTTTGCAGTTCCACCAATTCCCCATTCCTGTCCCCATTTTGGAGTTAATATACCAATGTCTTCGCCTTTAAGGCTTTCGATGGTAATAACAACTATTTGGGTAGTAGTCGAGTCTGAGTAACGAATTAGTTTTTCTTCTAGTTGTGCTTTTTCTGTAGGACTTAAAACATTTGCATAATCGTATACAGAAGTCTGAAACTTTGGTTTTTCAGGAATTGTAAATTGAGCAAAACCTAATTGGGTAAAGAACAAGCAAACAATTAATTTTAGGAAAATCGAGGTATTTATTTTGGGTGTAATCATTATCCTTTAGAGATTTCGTTTGATAATTCGTTAGTATTGTCAGCAGACCAAGGAAAATATTTTTTCAATTGTTCACCCGCTACCAAGATACCATCAATAAGTCCTTGTTTAAAATTTTGTTGTTTGAACTGTGCTGACATTGCTTCTTTGGTAGAATCCCAAAAGTTAGGATGTACAACATCATTTATTCCTTTGTCTCCGCAAATAACAAATTTTTTATCATCTACAGCAACATAAACTAAAACACCATTTTTAAGTTGTGTTTCGTCCATTTTTAATTCATGAAAAACTTCTAAAGCCCTATCAAAATGGGCTTTAGAAGTTGATTTTTCTATATGAACTCTAATCTCGCCAGAAGTATTTTTTTCGGCCACACGAATAGCTTCAACAACTGCTTCTTCTTCTTCCTTGGTTAAAAAATCTTCTACTTTTGACATTGAAATTAGTTTTTAGATGAATAATAATGATTTTAAATTTAGCATTATTGCTATCAAAAATCGTTTATCAATTTTTTTAGAATTTTACTTCTACAGGTTTATCAGCTCCAGCAACAGCTTCAAAATATGGTTTTTCTTTATAGTCTAAGAACCATTTGTTAGGGATAGATAATATGTAACCATTGTATTCCTGAACAGCTTCGTTAAAACGAGTTCTAGCAGTAAGAATTTGATTTTCTGTACTAGCCAATTCGTCTTGTAATTTTAAGAAGTTTTCATTTGCTTTAAGCGTTGGGTATTGCTCAACCGAAACTAATAATCTAGATAAAGATGAAGATACACCGCTTTGTGCTTGGTTAAATTGAGCCAATTGTTCTGGAGTAACATTACTTGGATCTATTGTTACTGCAGTTGCTTTTGCACGAGCCTCAATAACTGCTGTTAATGTAGATTTTTCAAAATCTGCAGCTCCTTTTACTGTATTCACTAAGTTTCCGATAAGGTCATTACGACGTTGGTAAGCTGTGTTTACATTTCCCCATTCTTTGTTTACTGCCTGGTTATATTTTAAACCAGTATTTTTAATTCCAATTGACCAAAAAGCTATAATAGCGATTAGTACAACAATAATTCCTACGGGGATTAACCATTTTTTCATATTTGCTTTAATTTAAGTTTATTGATTTGTTTTTACAATTCGTTTTTAATTTCGGTCAATTGTGTTTTTATCGTCTCTAATTTACGTATTATTTCGAATTTATCTAAAGTTTTCTTTTGGCCTTCCTTCAGGTGAATTTTGGCTCCTTCCAGCGTAAAACCGCGTTCTTTTACTAAGTGGAAAATTAATTGTAAATTTTTGACATCCTCGGGTGTAAACATTCTATTACCCTTAGCATTTTTTTTGGGCTTAAGAATATCAAATTCCCCATCCCAAAATCGTATCAAAGAAGCATTCACATGAAATGCTTTGGCGATTTCGCCAATACTATAATATCGTTTATCAGGTTGTAACTCAATATGCATATTGTCTTTCTAGTTGTATATTTATGATAACTAATTTAAGGTATTCGTTAGTATTAAATACTGTTACTGAATACTTTTTTAAGTATCTTAATCTAATGATTGATTCTCTTGGTTTGCTAATTGCGAAATAGCAACATATTCCACTGCCGAAATATTTCCATAATAAAAATTAAGCGGGTTTACTACTTTACCATCTTTATGAACTTCATAATGACAATGAGGCCCTTCAGATCTTCCTGTGCTTCCTACATAACCTATAACATCACCACGTTTCACTCTTTGTCCAGCTCGGCAGTTGTATTTGCTTAAATGGGCGTATAAAGTTTCGTAACCAAAACCGTGCCTAATTACAACATGATTCCCAAAGCCAGAGGCATTACTGTCAGCCCTGTCTACAACACCATCGCCTGTAGCATAAACAGGAGTTCCTACTTTTGCCGTAAAATCCATACCTTCATGCATCTTACGTACTTTGGTAAAAGGATCCGTTCTATAACCAAAACCAGAAACCATACGTTTTAAATTTTCATTCTGTACTGGCTGAATGGCAGGAATTGCCGATAATAAATCTTCTTTGGCACTAGCCAGTTTCAAAATTTCGTCTAATGATCTCGATTGTATTGCCAATTGCTTAGAAAGTACATCAATTCTTTTGGTCGTTTTAATTACCAATTGCGAATTATTGTAGCCCTCTAAAGCTTTATATCTTTCAATTCTCGAAAAACCAGCTTTACGTATTGAATCTGGAATTTCTTTTTTGTTAAAATAAACTCGGTATAAATTATTGTCACGCTCCTCAAGACTCTCAACAACAGCATCAATCTGATCCATTTTTTTATTTAAAATCGAATAATTCAACTTCAAATTCTCAATTTCACGAGTTTGTAAGCGGTCTTTTGGAGTTTCAAAGTAAGGAGTGTTCAATAAAATAACAAAACCTAAAAAGCCAAATAACGTAGAAGCTACTAAAAACAAGACAATAAAGCCAAATTTAGTCCTTTTTTTAGTTTTTATTTTTCGGTAGGCCAAATTTTCCGAATCGTAATAATATTTTACTTTCGCCATATTTTAAAATACCCTATTTTTGCACACTGTAAAAATGTTAGTGGAACAAATTTAATAAATGTTTCAGTTGTTCTACCCTTTTTTCAATAATAAATATAATAATGTGCCCAATCCGGTTATTCGTTTCAAGTTCTCGTTTATAAAACTTTTTTTATAATGAGCTAGCAGGAGCTTCCTTCGGTCGCTCTGCCCACTCAATAAAAAATAGATTTATAAATCTCGAAGCTTTTCACTACTATCCGGGGCAAAAGTTGATTTGGTTAATTGTTTAATCGGTTATTCGATAAAGAACTAAAAACAATTCAACGATTCAACAAATTATAGATTAAACTAACAAAAATGAAATCACAAGACGTACGTAAGCAATTTTTAGATTTTTTTCAGAGCAAAGGGCATTTAATTGTTCCATCTGCTCCAATTGTCCTTAAAGACGATCCAACCCTTATGTTCAATAACTCGGGAATGGCCCAGTTTAAAGAATATTTTTTAGGGAACGGAACACCAAAAAGTCCTAGAATAGCCGACACGCAAAAATGTCTTCGTGTTTCAGGAAAACATAACGATCTAGAAGAAGTAGGTATCGATACCTATCATCATACCATGTTCGAAATGCTAGGAAACTGGTCTTTTGGAGATTACTTTAAGAAAGAAGCAATTAATTGGGCTTGGGAATTATTAACCGAAGTTTATAAAATAGATAAAGACATTCTTTACGTAACCGTTTTTGAAGGAAGTGAAGAAGAGAATGTACCTTTTGATCAAGAAGCATACGATATCTGGAAAACACTAATTTCTGAAGACAGAATCTTACTTGGAAACAAAAAAGATAATTTCTGGGAAATGGGAGATCAGGGACCATGCGGACCATGTTCTGAAATTCACGTAGATATTCGTTCTGCTGAAGAAAAAGCATTAGTTCCAGGAAAAGACCTTGTAAACAATGATCACCCGCACGTAGTAGAAATCTGGAATAACGTATTCATGGAATTCAACCGTAAAGCTGATGGTTCTCTTGAAAAATTACCAGCACAACACGTAGATACCGGAATGGGATTTGAGCGTTTATGTATGGTTTTACAAAATGTACAGTCTAACTACGATACTGATGTTTTTACGCCGATTATCCGTGAAATAGAATCGATTACAAAAACAAAATATCACATAAAAGCTACTAACGAAGCTGAGGATAAAGTAAATATTGCGATTCGTGTAATTGCAGATCACGTTCGTGCTGTAGCATTTGCTATTGCTGATGGACAATTGCCATCTAACACAGGAGCTGGTTATGTAATACGTAGAATATTACGTCGTGCTATACGTTACGGATTTACATTCTTAGATACCAAAGAACCTTTTATTTATAAACTGGTAGAAACACTAAGTACACAAATGGGTGGTTCGTTTCCAGAAATTAAATCGCAAAAAGAACTTTGCGCAAATGTGATTCGTGAAGAAGAAAATTCTTTCCTACGTACACTAGATCAAGGATTGGTATTACTAGAAAATATTATTACAACAAGTACAGATAAAGTTATCTCGGGCAAAAAAGCATTCGAATTATATGATACGTATGGTTTTCCTATCGATTTAACAGCTTTAATACTTTCAGAAAAAGGATTAAAATTAGACGAAGCAGGTTTCGAATCTGAATTACAAAAACAAAAAGAGCGTTCTCGTGCAGCTTCAAAAGTAAAAGCGGGAGATTGGCAAATTTTGATTGATGATGAAGACGAAGAATTCATCGGATATGACCGTACCGAAGCGATGGTAAAAATTACTCGTTACCGTAAAGTCGAAAGTGCTAAAGATGGAGAAATCTATCAAATCGTATTTAATATGACGCCTTTTTATCCAGAAGGTGGAGGACAAGTAGGAGATAAAGGATATTTTGAAGCTAGTAACGGAGATGTAATTTACATAATCGATACTAAGAAAGAGAATAATGTAATCATACATTTTGCAAAAGAACTTCCGAATAATCTAACGGAGACTTTTAAAGCATTTGTAGATGTAAGTACAAGAAAAAGCTCTGCTTCTAATCACTCAGCTACACACTTAATGCATCAGGCATTACGTTCTATTTTAGGAACGCACGTAGAGCAAAAAGGATCATTGGTAAGCCCGAAACATTTAAGATTTGATTTTTCTCATTTCTCAAAAGTAACCGATGAAGAATTACAACAAGTAGAGGATTTTGTAAATGCAAGAATTCAAGAGCAATTACCATTGATCGAAAGAAGAAGTGTACCGTTTGAGCAAGCCGTTCAAGAAGGAGCAATGGCTTTGTTTGGTGAGAAATATGGTGATCACGTACGTGCTATTAAATTTGGTGATAGTATGGAATTATGTGGTGGAATTCACGTAAATAATACAGCCGATATCTGGTATTTCAAGATAGTGAGCGAAGGTGCAGTTGCATCAGGAATACGTCGTATCGAAGCAATAACTTCGGGAGCAGTAAAAGAATATTTTGCAAGCCAAGCCGAGAAATTAAAAGAGATTAATGCAGTTTTAAAAAACGCACAAGATCCTATAAAAGCAGTTGTTTCATTACAAGATGAAAATGCTAAACTTAAAAAACAGTTAGAAGCTTTATTAAAAGATAAAGCTAAAAACATGAAAGGAGATTTAGCTAAAGAATTACAAGAGATAAATGGTGTACAATTCTTGGCAAAACAAGTCGATTTATCTCCAGAAGGAGCAAAAGATTTGGTTTATGAACTAGGGAATTTAGGGACAAATTTATTTTTACTTTTGGCTACAGCCGAAGGAGGAAAACCAATGTTAACTTGCTATATCTCTAAAGAATTAGTTGCTGATAAAAAGCTAAATGCAGGACAAGTAGTTCGTGAGTTAGGAAAATACATCCAAGGTGGAGGAGGAGGGCAACCTTTCTTCGCAACTGCTGGAGGAAAAAATGCTGACGGAATTCCAGAAGCTTTAGCGAAAGCTATTGATTATGTGAAATAAAAAATAAGTTACTAAGAATATCAGATTCTTAATTATAATAAAGACCCAAATAGCAATTTATATTGTTTTGTTTGGGTTTTTTATTACAAAAAGATGAATTTTTATTAGGTTTTTAAGAGCTGTGTCTTTTATATTTACACTCTAATTGTTAATATATAACCTATTAAAAAATGAAAAGAAAATTACTTTACTTATTTAGTGCTTTATTAGTACTAACCTCTTGTTCTAATGATGAAACTAGAGAAGATTCTAAAGATAATGACGTTGTTGTTATTACTCCGGAGAGTCCTGTTTTGTTACAAAAGACCATAGATAAAGATGAGGATGGTTCGACTCGAACAACTGTTTATACTTATAACGGGAATAAGATAGTTAGTCAATTATATAATAATACCAAAGAAGGTATTTACTATACATATACTGGAGATTTAATTACTAAAATGGAATTTAAACTTGCAGACGGAACTATAGAACAAGTAAACTCGTATGATTATGATCCTAAAGGAAAGTTGCTTACTTTTAGAAGAATAGATCCAGTAGAAAATCTTGGTAATAAAGAAGTTTATAGGTATGACGCAGATGGTTCGATTTCTGTAACAGAGTATATTGGAGATAGCAAAACTCAAACACAGACTAATGCAACAAGTAAAATCACTTTTCTTAACGGAGAAGTAGCCGAAATTGTAAGTACAAATTCGCCAAATCATAAATATACTTATGATACCAAAAACAACCCTGAAAAGAATATTTTAGGGATGGATAAAATTGCTTTTGTAGATGGAGAGGCTGACGGAACTCTACACAACACTCTTACTGATACATCTGGAGATAAACTTTCGGCAAGTTATAGTTATACTTATAATGTAAGCGATTATCCTGCGACAAGTATAGAAACTTCTTCTGAAGGGAAAGTTACTACACAGTATTTCTACAATGAATTAAAATAATAAAGTTATGATTCATTCTTAGAAATTATAAAAAGTCAGATGTGATAAATATTGCTTCTGACTTTTTTATAGAGTAAAATGAATTGTTATCCAATAGTAGTATTAAGATGAGAAAAACATTCAAGTTAATTTGTCTTAAAGTATTACTTATAAAACATGTCGCAAGGGGGTCAGTTGATGAAAATGATTCTTTTTGCAGTTAATTATTCTAAATGAAAATATATTATGAAAACAAAAATATTTTATTTCTTGATTGCCTCTTTATTTGTATTAAGTTCTTGTTCTGGAGATACTGACGGAAGAGATATTGAGCCAATAACGGATATCAAAACTGAACCAAAAAAGGAAGATCAAGTTTTGTTGAGAAAAATGATTCAAACTCACGAAGATGGTACTGTCGACATATTGAACTATAAATATGACGGAAATAAAATCATTAGTGCTATTGATTCAAATGAAGAAGGTGGAGTATATTGGATTTATAATCAGGATTTA
Source organism: Flavobacterium hydatis (assembly GCF_000737695.1). Taxonomy (GTDB): domain Bacteria; phylum Bacteroidota; class Bacteroidia; order Flavobacteriales; family Flavobacteriaceae; genus Flavobacterium; species Flavobacterium hydatis. The sequence goes on along the minus strand of NZ_JPRM01000005.1, from coordinate 88,118 downwards.
ATTACAAAAATGATAATTAAACTTGCTGATGAAACTATACTTCAGGAAAATACATATACATATGATGCTAATAAAAAATTAAGTATTTTTTTAAGAGTTGATCCTGAATTAAAAGAAGGTTATAAAGAAGTCTATACTTATAATGCAGATAATACTATTACAGTTAAAGCATATTCGGGAGATGATAAAAGCCAAACTGTTTTTCAAGGGACTTCAGTCATAACTATCATAGGAGGAGAGGTTAGTAAAATTGATTCAAATTATTCGCCTAGTTTTGTTTATACATATGACACCAAATATAACCCACATAGAAACATTCTAGGTTTGGATAAAACCTCTTTTGCAGATGGAGAAGCTTCAGGGAATGTACATAATATTATTTCTCAAAAGGTTGGGGATGGAGTTACTAAAACTTCAAAAATAACGTATAATGCAGATGGTTATCCAACGAAATCTTTTGATAATTTTGAAGATGAAGGAACTACTACGGAGTACTTTTACTAGTTAATTTGTAAAAATTGAAAAGCCCAATATCTTTTTTAATAGATATTGGGCTTTTTTTATGGACTATTTTCGTTCACCAATTTGCTGACGCCACATAGCATAATATAATCCTTTTTCGAGGACTAAGTCATCGTGTTTTCCTTGTTCGATAATTTTTCCTTGTTCCAGAACAAATATTTTATCAGCATGCATTACAGTAGATAATCGGTGTGCGATTAAAACCGTAATCCTGTTTTTATCGGATATGTTTCTAATTGTAGTATTAATTTCTTCTTCGGTAATGGAATCTAATGCAGAAGTTGCTTCATCAAAAATCAATAAATTTGGATTTCTCAAAATGGCACGAGCAATAGATAAACGTTGTTTTTCGCCACCCGAAACTTTAATTCCTCCTTCGCCAATTGTAGTGTTTAAACCATCTTCGGCGCGATGCAATAGTGTTTCGCAGCTTGCTCTTTTTAGAGCATCGTACAAATCCTCATCAGTGGCAGAAGGTCTTACAAATAGTAAATTCTCACGAATTGTTCCCGAGAATAATTGAGCATCTTGGGTTACAAAACCTAATTGTTTTCTTAAATCTAATAAATCAATTTCGGCAGAATCGATGTCGTTATAAAAAACTTTACCCTCAGCAGGAGTATATAACCCAACTAACAATTTAACTAAAGTTGTTTTTCCTGAGCCAGATGGCCCAACAAAAGCTACAGTTTGTCCTTGCTTAATGTCAAAGTTAATATTCTCGACGGCTTTATATTTAGCCGTTTTATGTTGAAAACTGACATTCGAAAAAAGTAAAGAGCGAATAGCGCCAACATGTTTTGGATTCTTCGGACGGAATTCTTTTGGAGCACTTAATAAGGTTTTGAAATTTTCCATTGAAACCTTAGTTTCGTTAAGCGCAATAATAAAATTCCCTAATTCTTGTAAAGGTCCAAAAATGAAAAAAGTAAAAAATACCATTGTAAGTAAATCACCCACAATGATTTTTTGTCCAAACAAGAAATAATATAGCGTAAACACTACACAAGTTCTTAAAAAGTGAACTGTTGTACCTTGAATAAAACTTAAACTTCTTATAAAACGGATTTTTTGCAATTCCAATTGCAAGATTTTAAAGGTATTTAAGTTCAAACGTTTTTCTTCTTGATATGTTAATCCAAGACTTTTTACAAGTTCGATATTTCTTAAACTTTCGGTTGTCGAACCAGCCAGAGCATTAGTTTGATTTACAATTTTTCGGGAAACAATTTTTATTTTCTTCCCTAGATAAGAACTTACCAAAGCAATGATTGGTGCAGTAACTAAAAATATTAAAGAAATGCGGTAATCTATTCGGGCAACATAAACAATTACAAATATGAATCCGATAACGGTTTGAAAAATTAAAGAAATAGAAAGCGTAATTAGTTTTTCAGAATCAGAACGCACTTTAGTCAATTTACTCAATGTTTCCCCACTGCGTTGATCTTCAAATTCAGCAAATGGTAAATCGAGAGATTTTTTTATACCATCAGTATACATTTGAGCACCAGTACGCTGGATAACTACATTGGTAAAGTAATCCTGAAAGTTTTTGGTAATTCTCGAAATCATCGCCGCACCAAGAGAAAGACCTAGCCAAAAAGCTACTGATTTAATAAAGCCGATTTCATTTCCTTTGTATTTGGCTAACCCAACACCGCAATCTTGCATTAATTTACCCGTAATAACAGAATCGGATAAACTGAAGCAGATGTTTATAGATGCCATAATTAGGGCTAGAAACAACAGCATTTTGTGTTTAATTATATAAGAATATAGTAATTTCATATGAGAATTTTAATTTATAGAAGATGCAAAAGTAATAAATAGATTGGCTATGTAGTGTCGATTTCTGTTATTAAAAAAACTAAATTTTAAGTTGATATAATATTTGGTTTTTGTTCTTAAGTGTCTTATTATGATATGATTATGTCTTATTTTTTTTCAGTTTTTTTTTTATGTTGTTATAGTTTTGCACGAATTATAATTTTTAAAAAAAAATGAAAAAATTTTTATGTTTATTTGGAGCAATGGCTTTAACGCTTGCTTCTTGTTCTAGTGATGACAATAATGATGATGCTGTAAATAGCGTAGATGTTATTCTTCCCAAAATGGTTAAGTATACTGATATAGATTATCCCGCTGAAAATTCAAGTAAAACAATTATTTATAACGGAAACAAACTTGTAAGTGTTTCAAACGAAGGACTTAGAGCGGATTATACGTATGAGGGAAATTTTATAGTAAAAGAAATTACTTATAATATTGTAAATGGTAAAGATTCTAAACGTTATGAAATTTCATATAAATATTCAGATGGGAAATTAGCATCAACGTCTGCGATTGAAAATTTCACAGCTGAATTCCCTTATGGACAATACAATCGTAGATATGTATATACCCATAGCGTTGATGGGACTGTGACAAAAGAATCATATAGTACTAACTCTCAAACGGGGATTGAGGAAAAAAGTAACTATAGTGAATTACTTACTTTCGTAAATGGTAATTTAGTTAAAATGGTAGAAACTGATATATCCCCATCGGGTAATTATGTTCGTACAAGTATTTATGAGTACGATACAAAAAACTCTCCTTTAAAAAATGTTTTAGGTTTTAATTTATTGCTTGATGAAGACTTATCTTCTGCGAATAATCTTGTAAAACATACGTATTCTTCTGTTTATGGGACAGATTCTCAAATTTCAGGACCTTATACTTACATAACATCATATGAATATAATGCAGATGGATATCCAACTAAAGTAGTTTTGTACAAACAAGGTGGTACTTCAGTAAATGAAATAAATGAATATACGTATTAATTAAAACGAACTTTTAATTTCTGAGAAACCCAAATGCTTTTAGTATTTGGGTTTTTTATTGAAAAGAGATGCAAAAGTAGTAAATAGATTGGCTATGTAATCCGGATTGTTTAGCTTTTGTCAAGTTAATAATTTTGAATTCTTCTATATTTGCCCAAAAAAACTAAATCTATAAATGAAAAAATTACTCTATCTATTTACAGCCTCTCTAGTAGTGTTAACTTCTTGTTCATCAGATGATGATTCTTCTATTATTACTCCTTCAGAAGACATATCAATCTTGCCTAAAACAATATCTTATATTTATCCTTCAACTTTTTTAGGTACAAATAGTAAAAGTATTAATACTTATAGTGGGAACAAAATTTTGAATATTATTGATGAGAATTCAAAAACAATATATACTTATGATGGTAGTATAATTACAAAACAGGAACAATTTAGTTTAGGTGAGAACGGTAAAGAAACTAAAAGTAGAGAAGTTGTGTATGCATATGAAAATGGAAAACTAAAAACTAGAATTTATAAAACAGGTATTTCAGAGATTAATCCTAATGGAGTATATGTCTCTAAGACTGTTTATACATACAATCCAGATGGTACTATTTCTTATATTCTATATAGTATTGATTCAAAAACACAAGTTGAAACAAAACAAGGGACAGGTAAGTTAACTTATAAAGATGGTAATCTTATTAAGAGCGAGGTAAATAGTGACATCTATAGTTTTCAGAATGGAGTAAGAACTTTCGAGTATGATACTAAAAAGAATCCTTTAAAAAATATTTTAGGATTTAGTTCATTACTTGATGAAGTTGAGGATTGTGGAAACAATAACGTTATAAAAATAACGAGAACAAGGCCAGATTACCCAAATCCCTCAGTTTATTTAACAACTTACATTTACAATGATAATGGCTATCCAGCAAAGCGTACATCATTTGCAGGCGATGGTAAATCAATCGAATATGAGATTGAATATACATATTAGTTAATATGTTTTACAATTAATATAACCCAAATGCTTTTTTAGTATTTGGGTTTTTTATTGAAAAGAGATGCGAAATAATGAATTGCTTGGCTATATAATTTTAAGATTTTTAATATAATCTCGCTAAGGCGCAGAGACGCAAAGTTTAAAATAGCTTTCGGTTTTGCTGCTTGTGATGGAAATGCAGAGCAGGATGTTAAGACAGCTCTGCGACTCTGCGTCTTTGCGAGAATTATTATTTCAGAAGCTTAGTTTGTAAGTTTTGTCTTAATTTAGTCAAAAAAATAAAATGACAGAAAATGAAATTTCAACGATTGTAGTTGATGCTTGTTATAGGATACATGTAAAATTAGGGCCGGGTTTATTAGAGTCAGTTTATGAAGCTATCTTGTATTTTGAATTAACCAAGAGAGGATTAAGAGTAGAAAGGCAGAAGCCATTACCCGTTGTTTGGGATGAAATAAAATTAGATATAGGATTCAGGGCTGATTTGATAGTTGAAGACAAAGTGATTTTAGAGATAAAATCGATTGAACAAATTTCAAATGTTCATCCTAAGCAAGTTTTAACATATCTCAGAATAACAAAAATGAAGTTAGGATTACTGATTAATTTTAATGTACCAATTATTAAATTAGGTATTACAAGAGTTGTTAGCAATCTTTAATGATAACCTTTAGATAAAAAAAAATAATTTTCAAGATGTAGATCTCATTAACAAGATGTGCCCTAAAATGATATTTTAAAATCCTATTTTATAGGTTAATTAAAACTGAAATATTTCTTTTTGTTGATGAAAATAAAATCAACATTATGGAAAAAAAATTACACTATTTTTTAGTTATTTCTATGATAATACTAAGTTCATGTTCTAAAAATAATAATAAAGAAGAAGAAGGAAATATAAAATTGCCTAAGGCAAAATATTACAAATACATCGATTTTCCTTCAGAGAATTATGAATCAATGTATAAGTATAACGGAAATAAAATCGAAAGTATTTCGGATGATAACGGATCAAAAACAATCTTTACCTATACAGGAGATTTAATTACAAAAAAAGAAGACTTTTCTAATAAGAAGATATTGGTTTATTGTACTTTGTATGAATATGAAAATAACATGTTAAAAGAAGCTATTCATATATTTAATAACCAGAAGTTCTTGAAAAAGTATACTTATAATAAAGATAAAACAGTTGCCTATAAAGTATATCTCTGTAATGATAAATTGAATACTACAACAGAAATTGCTACGGGAATATTTACATTAGAGAATGGGAATATTGTAAAACAGGTAGATAGGGGAAGCAAAGATTATGGTAGTGCCGATATTGTAGTTTTTAAGTATGATACCAATAACAGCCCACTTAAAAATGTTTTAGGAATTAGTTTATTGCTAGATGTTGACTATTCTATTAATAATATTGTAGAAACCACACATACCACATCTTCACAAAATTTGGCGATGCATATAACTTCTTTTCGTAATTCGATAGCACCTTATACATCTACAAATACATCTACCTACACTTACGATTCCGACGGGTATGCACTTACGAAAGCATTTTATAATGATGGAAAATTAGGATATAAATTGTCATACACCTATTAAAAAAGCTGAATCTACATTGCATCGTGCTTTCGTATTTATAAAAAATAGACGAAATTTACACGAAACAATGATTATGCAATTCAGAACCCAAATTCCCATTTCGCAAAGTAACAATCCTATCGATTATAACTCCAGAGTATTGTCTTTAGGTTCTTGTTTTGCAGTAAATATGGCAGATAAACTCGATTATTTTAAATTTAATAATAGCTGTAATCCGTTTGGGATTTTGTTTCATACATTGGCGATAGAAAAACTGATAAATTTTGCTGTTTTACAAAAGAAATTTACGGAGAGTGATGTATTTTTTTATAACGAACGTTGGCATTCGTTTGATGTACATTCAGATTTAAGTAACACAAATAAAGAAGATTTAATTAATAATCTGAATGAGATTATTAAAAACTTACACAAGCGATTAACCGAATCAACTCATATCATTATTACCTACGGAACTTCTTGGGTTTATAGAAATATAGAAAGTAATGAGATAGTGGCTAATTGTCATAAAGTACCACAAAAACAATTTCTAAAAGAGCTTTTATCTGTAGATATAATCAAAGATAGTATTCAGAAAACAATCGATTTAATTGCTTCGATAAACCCAGAAGCAAAAATCATTTTTACCATTTCACCAGTCCGTCATATAAAAGATGGTTTTGTAGAAAACCAACTTAGTAAATCTCATTTGTTTACTGCAATCCATGCGACTTTCGACTTTCGACTTTCGACCTTGAGTTATTTTCCTTCGTACGAAATCATGATGGATGAACTTCGAGATTATCGTTTTTATACCGAAGACATGTTACATCCTAACCAAGTAGCCATCGATTATATTTGGGAACGATTCAGTGAAAACTATATATCTAAAGAAGGAATCCTTATGATGAAAGATGTATCTGAAATACAAAAAGGGCTTTCGCATCGAAGCTTTAATCCTGATTCAGAACAGCATCGCACATTCTTATCGAAATTAGAGGGCAAAATAAAAAAGATAGAAGAAAAATGGCCTCATATTAAGTTTTAAATACGTTCTTTGTTTAAATTTTAAGTAAAAATATACTTACAATAGTCTTTAATTCTAGAATAAGTTTAGATAATTATGTAAAGTATTGAGGTATATTTTTTACAATTTTGTAAATTGGAAATGGTTAGTCAAAATTAGCAGCCATATATCAATAATCTAAACCAATTATTAGCCTTATTTTCTTTATATGAATAAGAAACGAATTTCTTTTCTGAAAAAAATACTTCGAGTGCTACTTTGGTGTGTCATTACAATAGTGACACTATTGTTACTAATTATAATTTTAATTCAGGTTCCTGCAGTACAGAATTTCGCAAAGGATAAGGCGATTACTTATTTGCAAAAAAAGATAAGAACCAAAGTAGCTCTTGATCGAATAGCTATTAATTTTCCTAAAGAAATTGTATTAGAAGGATTTTATTTTGAAGATCAAAAGAAAGATACTTTGCTTAGCGGAAAGCGATTAGAGGTTGATATTGATTTATTTAAACTAATAGATAGTGAAGTCGAAATAAACTCTATTTCTCTTGAAAATACTACAGCGAATATTTCGAGAAACAAAGATGGAATTTTTAATTTCGATTATATAATTGCGGCATTTGCTTCTAAAGAACCCGAACCTGTAGATCCTAACAGTAAACCTTTTAAAATATCGGTTGTAAAAATCAATCTGGATAAAATCAATCTTAAATTTAAAGATGATTTGTCTAAAAATGATGTTCGTGTTAAACTAGCTAATTTTCAAACAGAATTTAAAAAAATCGATTTGGATAAAATGGATTTCGATATTCCGAATATTGACCTAAACGGATTGAAACTAGTTTTAAATCAAGATTTAGTAGAGAAGATAGCTGAAACATCAGTAAAAACTGTAGATACAATTTCAAAAAGTCCAGATTTTAATTTAAAACTGAATAAAATCAACTTGTCTAAAATTGATATTTCTTATGACAATAAAGATTCAAAACTAGCTTCAGGAATAACACTGGGACAATTACAGTTGTTGGTTAATAAATTGGATTTAAATAATCAGATGTTGGATTTTGATTCTTTCAAATTAAAAGATCTGAAAGGAAATCTACAATTAGGCGTAAAAGAAAAACAAATTAAAACACCAGATTTAGATTCTACAGCGATTCCTCAAGCAGGCTGGAAATTAAAACTAAAGTCTGCCGATATACAAAATATTGCTTTTAAATATGATGATATGCAATCGAAACCGGTTAAGAAAGGAATTGATTACGGGCATCTTAATTTGGATAATTTTAATATAAAAACCGAGAAGCTGTATTATGCAAATGATACGATTTCAGGAAGTGTAAAATCATTTACAGTAAATGAAAAAAGCGGACTTGAAATTCAAACGTTTACAACAGATTTTTTCTACGGGCCAAAAAATGCATATTTGGATAATCTGTATTTAAAAACACCACAAACTTTACTGCAAAAAAATATTAAGGTTGCCTACCCATCGATCGCGGCAGTAACTAAAAATATCGATAATCTTAGTTTAGATGCCAATTTAAGTCAGACAAAAATTGGGTTTAAAGACATATTACTTTTTGTTCCAGATTTACAAAATACCAATCCTTTTAAGAGCAATCCTAATGCGGTTTTATCTATAAATGCACGAGTAAGTGGGAAAGTAAAAAATTTAGCAATTCAGCAGTTTGAAATGAGCGGAATAGGAACGACAAAAGTTTCTATTTCAGGAAAAATTACAGGAATGCCAGATGCACAAAAAGCGTATTATGATTTAGATATAAAAAACTTTGTAAGCTCATCCAAAGATGTGATTTCGTTTGTGCCAGCAGGAACGATACCTAATAATATTCAGTTACCTTCTCAATTTAATTTAAAAGGAAAATTTAAAGGTTCAGTCAATAATTTTAAAACCAATTTGGCGCTAAACAGTAGTTTCGGAAATGCCAAAGTAGATGCCTTGTTTGATCAACGAATTAAAAAATCAGAGCAATATGATGCTACAATTTCTTTTTCAGAATTTGATTTAGGTAAACTAATAAAAAATGATTCATTAGGAAAAATTACGCTTAAAGCAAAAGTAAAAGGGAAGGGACTAGATCCTAAAACGGCACAAGCACATCTGGACGGAATCGTACAAAAAGCTGTATTTAATAAATATACATATCGAGATTTAACTTTAAAGGGAGAGATTGCCAAAGGAGCATTTGCAATAAACTCAGGAATTAAAGATCCAAATTTAAATTTTGGTTTAGTTGCCAACGGACGATTTGATGATAAATATCCAGCGGTAAAATTAAAATTGAACCTTGATATTGCTGATTTAGAGAAACTAAATCTTCATGCAGGCCCAATGAAAATTAGAGGAAATGTTGATGCAGATATTGCTAATAGTAATCCTGATTTTTTAAACGGGAAGGTTTTTTTGTCGAATATTCAGGTTTTAAAAGAGGCACAACCGATTGTATTAGATTCCATTAAAATTTTGGCTTATGCCGATAAAGAAAAAAATAATATCAAGGTAATATCTCAATTCCTAAAAGCTGAAGTTGATGGAAAATATAAACTGACAACATTATCGGCAGCATTAAAAAAATCGCTGTCAAAATACATGGATTTGCAAGTTCCTAAAGCCAAAGGAGAGTTAGATGAGCAACGATTAACATTTAATTTATCTGTAGATAGTGATCCATTACTTTTTCAGTTAGTTCCAAAGCTTAAAGGTTTAGAACCTATTAAAATCACGGGGAAATACAATAACGTGGTAGATTCTCTGGAAATAAAGGGAACTATTCCTAAAGTTATTTATGATACAAATACAATCTCTGATGGAAAGATAAATATAGAAGCAAAAGAGAATGCGTTAGAATATCAGGTTTCTGTGGCTCCGGTAGAAAGCGGAGATTTTAAGATTCCTTATGTTGGTTTATCAGGAAAAATAGAGAATAATATCCTGGAGTATGCCTTACAAATAAAAGATAAAGAGGATAAAGAGCAGTATTTTATTAAAGGAGAATTACTTCATGAAAATGCTAAAAACACTATAAAATTTGATCCAGATAATTTTGTACTGAATTACGATAAATGGAATTTAGATCAGGAGAATTGTATTGAATTTGGAGATAAACGACTTTACATTAATAAATTCTTTTTGAGTAATTCGGGTAATGAGCTAAAGATTCAATCACAAAACGAAGGAAAAAATGCGCCGTTACAAATCGACTTTGTCAATTTTAAAATTGGGACCATTTTAAATATGGTTAAAAAAGACGAATTGTTGATGCAAGGTTTGATAAATGGTTCAGTTTTGGCCGAAAATGTAATGACAAAACCAACGTTTACTTCTGATTTAAAAATAGACGATTTCATTTTTAAAGGAGAACCAGTTGGAGATATAGGCATAAAAGTAGATAACAAAGTCAATAATTTATTAGCGGCAAATGTTACCCTAAGCAAGCAAGGAAATGATGTAAGTCTTACTGGGAATTATAAAATCGATGATAGCACTTTTGATTTTGATATAGCTATCAATCATTTAAATATTAAGAGCATTCAAGGCTTTAGTATGGGTAATGTTACAGATGGATCAGGTTACTTATCAGGAAAGTTTAAAATTATAGGAAATGCTGATTTGCCTAAAGTAAATGGAGAGTTAGATTTTAACGATGCCGCTTTTAGAGTGACAAAATTCAATTCTAAATTTAATATAACAAACGAGAAAATTAAGTTTGAAAATGAAGCGATAGTTTTTGATAATTTCTCTGTTTATGACGAAAACAAAAACGAGCTATTTGTAAATGGAGCCATTAATTCTAAAGACTTTAGGAATTATGGTTTTGCTTTAACTATAAAAGCAGATCAGTTTAGAGCGATTCATTCTACAGAAGCAGATAATGATTTGTTCTATGGGGATTTATCTTTAGATGCAAATCTAAATATAAAAGGAACGCTGGATAATCCTGTTGTAGGCGGAAATATTAAGATTAATGAGGATACAAAATTTACAGTTGTTATGCCTCAGTCAGATCCGTCTATTGCCGATAGAGAAGGAATTGTAGAGTTTGTAGATGAAGATAATTTACTGCTAAAACAAACCGCTGCAATGGAGAGCAAGCTCAACCAATCTCAATTAATTGGTATGGATGTAAGCGTTGCTATCTCGATAGATAAAAAAGCAGAACTTACTTTGGTAATCGATAAAGGTAACGGAGATTATCTAAGATTACTTGGAGAAGCTGATCTTATTGGAGGGATTGATCCATCCGGAAAAACTACGCTTACAGGAAAATATGAGTTTAGTGAAGGAGCTTATGAGATGAGTTTTAATATGATAAGACGAAAATTTGATATTCAAAAAGGAAGTTATATCATCTGGAACGGAGAGCCTACAATGGCAAATTTAAACTTAACAGCAATATATAAAGTTAATACTGCTCCGATAGATTTATTAGGGAATCAGCTTGGGACTATGAACGCAGCTGAAAAAAATACGTACAAGCAAAAAATTCCGTTTCAGACTTTATTAAAGATGAACGGAGAACTTATGAAACCCGAAATCTCGTTTGATATTGTTCTTCCGGATGGTAATTATGATGTTTCATCGGATATTGTAAATGCTTCGCAAACAAAATTACAGCAATTACGACAAGATCCATCAGAGCTAAACAAGCAAGTCTTTGCACTTTTACTCTTAAATCGATTTGTGGGAGAAAATCCTTTTGCAAGCGAAAGTGGAGGAATGAGTGCTGAATCTATGGCAAGACAGAGTGTGAGCAAAATACTTTCGGATCAATTAAATAATCTTGCTGGAGATTTAATAAGTGGTATACAATTAGAATTTGACTTAGAATCTACGGATGATTATACTTCGGGATCCAGACAAAACAAAACAGATTTAAACGTAGGAGTTTCTAAAAAGTTATTAAACGACAGATTAAAAGTTACTATAGGAAGCAGTTTTGGACTTGAAGGACAAGATAATAATGAGCAGGATACCAATATTGCTGGAGACGTTGCTATAGATTACCAACTTACTAAAGATGGACGATATATGGTTAGAGCATATCGCAAAAATCAATATCAGGTTGCTGTAGAAGGTCAGGTTGTAGAAACTGGAGTAGCATTTATTATTACGATGAATTACAATAAGTTTAGAGAACTATTTCATCGTAGTGAGAAGGAAAAGGAACTGCTTAAAAAGGAAAAAATACGCAAAGAAAAAGACAAGCAAAAGGAAAAAGAAGAGAAAGAGAAAGAAGAATTAGATAATGAGCAAGAGCAAAAAACGTAGTAATATGGAAACTAAATATCTAAAATATTTTATACTGCTTTCTTTGTTTTTTGCTTTAGGATGTAGCAACACTAAATATTTACCCAAAGGTGAATTATTATATACAGGAGCTTCGGTAAAAATAGAAGACACCATTCTTACAAAGAAAGAAAAGAAAGAGATACAAAGCGAACTAGAAGGTTTACTACGCCCTTTACCTAATAAACAATTTCTTGGATTACGTCCTAAATTATGGATATACAATGTGGCTGGAGAGCCAAAGAAAAAGAAAGGAACAAGATATTGGTTAAGAAATAAAGTTGGCGAAGCACCAGTACTTTATAGTAAAGTCGATTTAGATTATAACTCGGCATTGCTGCGAAATTTCACCGAAAATAAAGGTTTCTTTAAAGTGAGAGTTAGTGCAGATTCTACAGCAAAAGATAAAAGAGCAACAGTACAATATACCGTTTTACCAAAACGACAGTATAAAATTAAAAGTGTTACGTTTCCAGAAGATTCTTCGGCTATAGCCAAAGAAATAGCTAAAACAAGTCGTAGGTCGTTACTAAAAGTGGGGAAACCATACGATTTGGATGTTATTAAATCAGAGAGAGAACGTATCGATTCCCGGTTAAAAGAAAAGGGATATTATTATTTTAATCCCGATTACATTTTGGCACAAGTCGATAGTACCAAAGGAGATTATGAAGTAAATATCAAATTAAAAATAAAAGAGCAAACACCTGTTAAAGCTAAAATTGCTTACAAAATTAATGATATAGTAGTATATCCTAATTTCTCAATTTTAAAAGATAGTGTAGCTTATAAAAAAGAAGATGTCTTAAAATATAAAGATTTCACGATTATAGATTCTACAAATACATTTAGACCAAGAGTATTTGACAGAGCTTTATACTTTAAAAAAGGAGACTTTTATAATCGATCAGACCACAATCTTTCCTTGAATCGATTTGTAAATCTAGGAACATTTAACTTTGTAAAAAATGAATTTAAAGAGTCCGATAGTATAAAAAACACTCTTGATGCCTATTACTATTTAACCCTATTACCTAAAAAGTTTATTAGAGTTGAGGTTTTAGGAAAAACCAATTCGGCTAGTTACACAGGTTCAGAAATCAATGTAAACTGGAATAACAGGAACTTACTAAGAGGAGCAGAGTTATTTACGATATCCGTATTTGGAGGAGCAGATTTTCAAATCTCTGGGCAAAACAAAGGAAATAACATATACAAATTAGGAGGAGAAGCAAGTTTAACTTGGCCAAGATTAATTACGCCTTTTAATTTTCAAGGTTCTAGCGAGTTTGTTCCCAAAACCAAAGCGACTTTGGGATATGAATTTCAAAACCGAATAAATCTTTATGCCCTAAATTCTTTTAAAGGATCATTTGGTTATTTATGGAAAGAAAATGTTAGAAAAGAGCATCAACTGGATATTATAGAAGTTAATTATGTAAGTCCAAATCATGTAACGCCTTATTATTTAGAGCAAGTTGCCAAAGACGAATCGTTATCTAAAGTACTCGAAAAACAATTAATCTTTGGGCCTACGTATTCGTATACTTATACAAATACAATGAGAAAAAGGAAGAAGAATACATTCTACTTTAATGGTGAGCTAGATTTGGCAGGTAATATTACAGGTTTAGTAACAAAAGCAAATATCAAGAAAAATGATACCATAAAAATATTTGATGTTCCTTTTAGTCAATATGTAAAGTTAAGAGCCGATTTTAGACATTACTTAAAACTAGGAAAAGAGAGTCAATTAGCAAGTAGAATTATTGTAGGCGCAGGTTTGCCTTATGGCAATTCGTCTTCATTGCCCTCTGTTAAGCAATTTGTAGTAGGAGGAACAAATAGTATTCGTGCCTTTAGAGCGCGCTCGATAGGACCAGGTAGTTTTAAAAGTCCAGATACAACGACTACATTTTTGCCAGATCAATCGGGAGATTTAAAACTAGAGTTTAGTACAGAATATAGAACAAAACTTTTTAGTATAGTAAGAGGAGCCGTTTTTCTAGACGCAGGGAACGTTTGGTTGGTCAATAATGACCCAGATAAACCTGGAGCAAAAATCAGTAAGAACTTTATGCAAGAACTTGCAATTGGTGCGGGAGCAGGATTACGTTTTGACTTATCATTCCTGATATTAAGAACCGATATTGCATTTCCGTTAAGAATACCATATTTACCCGAAGGACAACGCTGGGTAATAGACGATATTAACTTTGGAAGTGGTTCTTGGAGAAAGGACAATCTAATACTCAACATCGCGATTGGGTATCCTTTTTAAAGATATCCCAATATAAATTTCAAGTAGTTAAAAATGTAGTTTTGTTAACATAAGGAGTTAAAAAAGCACCGTACTATTAACATCTATACCCTTAAGTAATTGGACGTTTGTTTTTAATAAATTAGATAAAAGCAATTTTTTAGATTTATCCTTATTACCACTTATATCTCTGATAATTCTGTAAATATATCTTTTGGTGATATATTTAATTTTTCTGCTAGTTTTCATAATTAAGAGGTTTATGATTTGTTATCTAAAGTTACAAAAAATAACTTTTGGATTCATCAACTTATCTCAAGAAATTTTGTGACTTCGAACTATTATGTAACTATTCAAAATAAGAGATTTTATTTATTAGCGTTATATTTATTTAACAGCGTTAGAAATTTATAATTCAATTAACAATTAAAAGGTAATTAATGGTTAATTTTGTAAAAAGACTAATTAAACATGAACAATAATATACCTATATCCTTATTAGAATTAGCATTTATTACTGAAGGTAGTGATGCAAAAGAAACTTTTCAGAAAACAAAAGAACTTGCACAACTAGCTGATAATTTAGAATATAACCGATTCTGGCTCGCCGAACATCATAATATGGCACATGTAGCAAGTACAGCAACAGTAGTTTTAATTGGTTACATAGCAAGTCAGACTCAAAATATCCGAGTAGGTTCGGGTGGAATAATGCTTCCGAATCATTCTCCACTTATTATTGCGGAACAATTTGGAACGTTAGAGACACTCTATCCAAACCGAATAGATTTAGGTTTAGGCAGAGCACCAGGAACAGACTCTTTAACAGCGCAAGCCATTCGAGAAGATTTTTATGAGCAATCTCGTAAATTTCCAAAGAATGTACAGGCAATTCATGATTATTTTTCACCAGATAATGCTTCCGCAAAAGTAAGAGCGTTTCCTGCCGAAGGGGCAAATGTACCCGTTTGGATATTAGGCTCTAGTATGGATAGTGCTGCTCTTGCTGCTGCAAAAGGATTGCCATATGCATTTGCAGGACATTTTGCGCCAAAGATGATGTTTCAGGCGTTCGAGTTTTATCGTGAGAACTTTATCCCTTCAAAATATTTAACCAGTCCAAAAACAATGGCTTGTGTAAATGCAATTGGAGCAGATACAGATGAAGAGGCAGAAATTTTGTCGACTACATTATATCAAATGTTCTTAGGGTTGGTTCGTAATAACAGAAAACCAATGCAACCACCACTTGCATCATTAGATGGGTTGATGAGCGAAGAAGAAAAATTTCATGTAGATCAAATGACAGCTTGCACCTTTAAGGGAAGTAAAGAGAAAC
This sequence comes from Flavobacterium hydatis, assembly GCF_000737695.1. Lineage (GTDB taxonomy): Bacteria > Bacteroidota > Bacteroidia > Flavobacteriales > Flavobacteriaceae > Flavobacterium > Flavobacterium hydatis. Next base: position 72,250 of record NZ_JPRM01000005.1, on the reverse strand, counting down.
TAGAAAAAGATTTAAAACAATTTATAGACTATTCTCGCATAGATGAATTGATGATTACAAGCCCGATTTTTGATCATCAGGATAAAATGAAAAGCATAAAAATTCTTAAAGAAGTTATCGATAACATCAATAAAGCATAGTGATGCTTTCTGAAAAAATCACTAAATTGGCTTCATAATAGCCATCATTAAAACATAATTATGTTGAGAAGAATTTTAATCGGAATCGTAATCATAGTTGGAATTGTCCTTGCGTTCAAATATTGTGAATTCAAGAAAGACGATTCAGTGAATTTAGATTATAATACCAATTTAATACAGCAACAAATTGTAAACGTTGGGAAGTTGGTAGTTACCGAAGGGCATTTCTCTGAGGTAGTAACTTATAAAAACTCAAACAAGTATTTGCTAGACATGATTTCTTTTGAGAAGAAAGCATTGATTGTAGTAAATGCAAATGTTACTGTAGCCTACGATTTGCATAAAATGAAATATGAAATTGACGAAAAAAATAAAGTCATAAAGATTGTTTCGATTCCAAAAGAAGAAATTACAATCAATCCAGATATTCAATATTATAATGTAGAGCAAAGTCAGTTAAACGAGTTTACAGGCGATGATTATAATAAAATAAATAAATCTGTAAAAGCTAGTTTAGCAAAAAAAATAGAGAAGTCTTCGCTTAAAGCAAATGCACAAAACCGTTTGATTAGTGAATTGTCTAAGATTTTAATCCTGACAAATACAATGGGCTGGAAACTACAATATGACGGTAAAACAATTGAAAACGAAGCTGAGCTTAGTAACGATTTGAAATTGTAAAATTTAGGAGCAAAGGTTCAAAGTAGCAAAGGTTTAAAGTAGCAAAGGTTTAAAGTTTTTCTCTTAATCTTGTCATGCTGAGCGGAGTTGAAACGCTACATTGATTGTGCCCTTAGACTTCGAAGAAAGGCAAGATTTTGGTGAATGTCGCACAGATTTTACAATCAAAATCTTTAGGAGGCCTTTGTCAAAGTTTTGAACTTTGACAAAGGTCTTCTTTATAAAAGTCTCTTTCTAGCACTTCTCCTTATCAAAAATCAAATCTAAACCTCCAGCAATTAAATGTGCAACTTCAGGTCTTTTTGATTTCAAGTTTTCAAGATGCGCTAATACTTCCTGTAATAATTGTGGTTGATTATCATTCTTTAATAACTCAGTAATTTCTACAGATAATAGCCAATCATTAGGATGATTTGTTTTTATTTTTTCGAATACAGAAGGCAGTAATGTTTCGTGAGAATTGGTTTCTCTTATAGTTCTAACCTGTTGGTATAATTCTTCTAGCTCATCACGTTCTTTAGAATGTTTGGCTTTGATGGTTTTTGTCTTTGGAATTGAATCTATTAAATCAAAGCTATTTACATCGGCAGGGCCAGAAAAAGCAGAAACTACTTTTTTACCAATTGCCATATCGTAATTACCCCATTCAGGTTTAAATAAAATAGTATCTCCGTGAGTTACGGTGCAATTTCTAAAACTGATTAAAATAATCTCACCGTGTAAATTTCTAGAGCCTGTAATGATTTCACCTTCTACAATAATGCCACCTTCAAATTCTAGTTTGATGGTTTCATTTTCGACTATTTTGTAAGCATTTAAATCCATCGGACTCATATCTTCAATAGCAAGATTAAAGCCTTTTAATTTTCCGATAGGACTACCAAAACCTTCAGGGTGTGTTAGCGTTCCGTGACCAACTAATTCTTTTTCGCGGTAAGATAATGCTGTTTTTCCTGTTGTTTGTATATAAATAGGTTTTCCATCAGCTTCAATTACATTGGTAAAAACACCAGAAATTTGTAAACCAGTACTTAGTTCTATTGTGCCTAAAGCATTCGAATTTATTAATTTTTGAATACCTGAAATTCCTCCTGTACGTAAAGCCATTTTATTAGCAAATTCTTCAAGAATAAGACTTAAATAGGCAAAAGTAGGCGTAACATATAGTTGAGGTTGTAATTTTGTAATATCAAAACTCTGGTTTGCAGCCGAGATATCGTAAGGAATTTTAGTAACGTTATCTGTCATACACCAAGCGCTTTCACCAATTGATGATAATAGACCAGCACCGTAAATTTTAGGGTTTTCGATTGTGCCAATCAAACCATATTCCACAGTCCACCAATGTAAGTTTCTTATTTGTGCCATTTCAGACAATTCGCCCATATTGTTTTGCAAATCTTCAACAGTTTTTTCAGCTTGATCTATATCGGCTTGAGGAGTTCCTTCGGCTTCTTTTAAAATCGAAAGCAATCTAATTGCTTCATACATTTGGTAATCTTTGTGCGAAGAAATGGCTTTGCAACCAATTTCGCCAAAACGACGTAAGTACTCAGCATATTCAGGATTAGCAATAATAGGAGCGTGGCCTGCACCTTCGTGAATAATATCGGGTGCGGGAGTATATTCAATATGTTCTAGCTGACGAATATCCGAAGCAATTACCAGGACATTATATGCCTGAAATTCCATAAAAGCATTTGGTGGAATAAAACCATCAACCGCTACAGCAGCCCAACCAATTTCGGTTAAGATTCGGTTCATACCATACATGCTCGGAATATTGTTGATTTCGATTCCCGTTTTCTTTAATCCATCTAGATAAGAATGGTGAGCAACTTTAGATAAATAGTCAACATTTTTACGCATTACATATCTCCAAACCGCTTGATTAATTGGCGTATAATCGCTATAATCTTGAGGTTTAATAAATTGCTTTAAGTGTTTAGGCAATCTGTCTAATAACGGATTTGTTTCAATAGTTGGGTTCATTTCGAAATCGTTGTAGTTCTTCTGCGAAATTACGAATTTATCAAGCTATTTTTAGCTTTTTATTTAGATGTTTTTTCTAAATTCCTAAAATATTCAATTTTATAATTAAACATATAGGCCATATTAGCGGCTCTATCCTTTGCTTCTTCAGCAACAATTCCTATAAAAAGACCATCTACGGTTTCTGTAAAAATTTCCATCCATCTATTAAAATGAGATTGATCAACTGGTAAATGTTTATGAGGAGGAAATGGACTTCCGGAATAAGTATGTTCTTCTAGTAAAATAGTCTGCCAGAATTTATACATTTTCTCTAAATGTTCTGGCCATCTTCCTTGAATCTTTTCATTAAAAATTGAACCAATAAGTTTATCTTTTTGAACTTTTGCATAAAAAGTATTAACTAATAGTTTTATATCTTCAATTGTTGTAATATCTAAAATAACCATGGTTTTTGTGTAAAAAAAATTATATGCAAAAATAGCAAAAAACAGAAGATTTATCTTATATATTTAGTTAAATGAATCTAAAATGGTTCTTAAATGATTGCTCTTTATAAATCATAAAAAGAAAAAAAAGATTACCAGATTTTCACATAATCCTCCATTTTTTTATCCAATAAGCTGCGCATATAAATCCTGATTTTCATTGAGATATTGAAATTCAAATCCTTTAGCAATCATATTAGTTTTAATGTTTACGATGTCTTTTTTGTTTTTAAGTTCTAATCCAACTACTACTGAGCCAACCTCTCGACTGTTTTTCTTGGCAAACTGAAAATAAGTGATGTCATCATTTGGCCCTAAAATATCATTTACAAATTCTTTAAGCGCACCAGGGCGTTGCGGGAACTGAATCATGAAATAATGCATTAATCCTTCGTAAAGTAATGAACGTTCTTTTATTTCGGCAGTACGCTCAATATCATTATTGCTTCCGCTTACAACACAAACTACTGTTTTACCTTTTATTTTTTCTTTATAAAAGTCTAATGCAGCAATTGTTAATGCTCCGGCAGGTTCTACAACCATTGCTTCTTCATTGTACAAACGTAAAATCGTAGTGCAAACTTTGCCTTCGGGAACAAGGATGATATCATCTAAGTTTTTGCGGCAAATATCAAAAGTCATATCGCCAACTTGTTTTACCGCTGCACCATCTACAAACTTATCAATGGTTTTTAGTGCTGTATTTTTGCCGTCGATAATAGATGTTTTCATCGATGGAGCTCCTTTTGGTTCTACTCCAATGATTTTAGTTTCAGGACTTAGATGTTTAAAAACTTCTGAAAGTCCAGATGCAAGTCCGCCACCACCTATGGGAACAAAAACATAATCGATAGGTTCTTTATAAGATTCCAGAATTTCTAATCCTACAGTACCTTGTCCGGCAATAACTTTTAAATCATCAAAAGGATGGATAAAGATTCTATTGCTTTTTTCAGCATCTTCAGTTGCTGAGGCATACGCATCATCAAAAGTATCGCCAATAAGCACAATTTCTACAAAAGATTTCCCAAATAATTGTACTTGCTTTACTTTTTGTTTTGGGGTTGTTTTTGGCATGTAAATCTTGCCTTTTATTTGTAGTAAATTACAAGAATATGCTACGCCTTGAGCATGATTTCCTGCACTTGCGCAAACAATACCTTTTGCTTTTTCGGCAGTATTTAGTGATGAAATTTTATTATAAGCACCTCTAATTTTATACGAGCGTACAATTTGTAAATCTTCTCTTTTTAATAAAACAGTCGATTTAAACTCGTCCGAAAGATTGAGGTTTTGTGTAAGTGGGGTAGCAGCAACTACTTTGCTTAGTTGTTCTTTTGCGGTAATTACTTCATTAAATAAATTCATGGTATTTTTTCGGTTGTTTTTTAAAATAAAAAACCTCCCGATTTGGGAGGTTCTAATAAATTGTATTTTGTTTACTTATTTATATAACACCTCGCCATTATTGTAGAATTACAATAATGTTAATAGCGATAATAATGTTATTTAAGTTTGTCATTGTTTATTATTTGAAAAAACAAATGTATTAATTATTTAATAAGAACAACAAAAAAGATTATTTTTTTGCAATTGTAGGAGGATATTGTGCTAATATTTTAGTCACAAAATCGGCTACTATTTTATCTTTTTTCTCTCCGCCTTGTTGTGTTAAATAACCAACACCTTCGCCTTGCCAGATCATTTCTTTTTTCTTAGCATCGATAAAATCAATGTATAAAGTTCCTTGGGTAGATGTTGTAACAGAAGTTTGGTTTCCCATCATTAAGTAAGGATTCCAACCGTATCCCCATCCGTAACCCCAACCAGCGCTAAACTGATTTACATTCACTTCTTCTCTAGCTTTTGTAAAAATGTTTATTAATAAATCTGGATTATCACTTTTAGTAAAACCTTTTGCTGCCATTTGCTCATCGATAGCGTGTAAAATTCTTCTTTTATCTAAATCAGAAATTTCTACTTTATCAATACCGGCTTTAAAATAGGCATAAGTTTTATATTTAGTAAAATCCACATTTTTATCATAATCAGAATAGACTGAAACAGAACTACACGAGCTTAGAATAAAGAGGAATAGAATCGGTAAAATAAATAATTTTTTCATGTTTAAATAATTTAAAAGTTTAATATCGACTTTAATTTAGAATAATTTTTCGTCTACTATATTAGGGATGGTCACTTTCAATAAAGGTTGCGTGTTCATAGCTCTTTTTATTGCAAAAATAGCCTCATCATTACGTGCCCAATTTCTTCTTGAAATACCATTGTTTACATCCCAAAAAAGCATTGACGCTAAGCGTTTTGACGCCTCTTTAGACCCATCAAGAACCATACCAAAACCGCCATTTATAACCTCTCCCCAGCCTACGCCGCCGCCATTATGTATAGAGACCCAAGTTGCTCCTCTGAAGCTGTCACCAATAACATTTTGTATCGCCATATCAGCGGTATATCTTGATCCGTCATAAATATTTGATGTTTCTCTGTAAGGAGAATCTGTTCCCGAAACATCATGATGATCACGACCTAAAACTACTAGTCCAATTTCGCCTTTAGCAATAGCTTGGTTAAAAGCTTCTGCAATTTTTATACGACCTTCGGCATCGGCATATAAAATACGTGCCTGAGATCCTACAACCAGTTTATTTTCTTGAGCTCCTTTTATCCATTTGATATTATCCTGCATTTGTTGCTGAATTTCATCGGGTGCAGTTTTTGCCATTTCCTCTAAAACTTGAGAAGCTATAGCATCAGTTTTTTGTAAATCTTCGGGTTTTCCAGAAGTACAAACCCATCTAAACGGACCAAATCCGTAATCAAAACACATTGGTCCCATAATATCCTGAACGTAACTAGGATATTTAAAATCGATGTTGTTTTCGGCCATTACCTGAGCACCTGCACGAGAAGCTTCTAGTAAAAAAGCATTTCCGTAATCAAAGAAATAAGTTCCTTTGGCAGTGTGTTTGTTTATAGCATCGGCATGACGACGAAGTGTTTCTTGTACTTTTTCTTTAAATAATTCAGGATTATTAGCCATCATTTCATTGGCAGCTTCAAAGGTAATTCCAACAGGATAATATCCACCAGCCCAAGGATTATGTAATGAAGTTTGATCAGATCCTAAATCAATTTTAATGTTTTCTTGGTCAAATTTCTCCCAAACATCTACTACGTTTCCTAAATAAGCAATAGAGACTACTTCTTTATTGGCTTTCGCCAAAGCAACTCTTTTTACCAATTCGTCAAGATCTTCTACAATTTCATTGATCCAACCTTGTTCATGACGGATTTTAGTGATTTTAGGATTTACTTCGGCACAAACCGTGATACAACCAGCAATATTTCCTGCTTTAGGTTGAGCACCACTCATTCCGCCTAATCCAGAAGTAACAAATAAGTTCCCTTCAGGGTTTAGTTTTATTTTTCTGAAACCATTTAATACAGTAATTGTCGTTCCGTGTACAATTCCTTGTGGTCCAATATACATATAACTTCCAGCAGTCATTTGTCCGTATTGAGAAACTCCAAGCGCGTTCATTTTCTCCCAATCATCTGGTTTAGAATAATTCGGTATAACCATTCCGTTAGTTACAACTACACGTGGAGCTTCAGGATGCGAAGGGAATAATCCCATCGGGTGTCCAGAATACATGGTAAGCGTTTGCTCATTTGTCATTTCCGACAAGTATTGCATTGCAAGTAAGTATTGCGCCCAGTTCTGGAAAACAGCTCCGTTACCACCATAAGTAATTAATTCGTGCGGATGTTGCGCCACAGCATAATCCAGATTGTTCTGAATCATTAGCATAATTGCTTTTGCTTGTTCTGATTTTCCAGGATATTCGCTAATAGGTCTGGCATACATTCTGTAATCAGGACGAAAACGATACATATAAATACGTCCGTATTGTTCTAATTCTTCCGAAAATTCGGTTATTAATTCCGCATGATGTTGCGGTTCAAAATAACGTAATGCGTTTTTTAAGGCTAGTTTTTTTTCTTCTGCAGAAAGGATTGCTTTACGTTTTGGTGCGTGATTTATTGCTAAATCGTATGTTGCCTTTGGAGGTAATATAGATGGAATTCCTTGTTGAATTTGTTCTTGGAAAGTCATTTTTTTATAAGTTGCTTAGTTGCTAAGATTCTAAGTTGCTAAGGTATTTTAGCTAGATTAACAACAGATTAATTTTTTGTTCTTTAGATTATTGTCGACCTGCTAGGTCTCAAATGCTAATCGATAAATTCTATTTCTATAAATAATATAATCCTAACGAATTTATTTTTTCAGCCTTGTTAAGGCGTAATATTTATAGAAAACAACACGATCAGTTGGTAAAAGCTCCATAGGAGCGAAATACCTATTCAATGTAAAATCAATCTGAAATAATTATCTAATTTTCAAATTGACACATTTTCTAATTAACAACTAGGGATACCGAATATCCGACCTATGATAGGATTTGTGGATTGTAATCCTATATTTTTGAGAGCAGATATCCATTTATATTTTTAGATTGGTTAGGTTGTTAAATTATTGGATCTTCGAGTAATTTAAAAAGCAAGTTTCTAATTATCGTATTTTAATGATTTGGAAATTTAAAGATTATATAATTTGTTTCAAAGGAATTTAAGATTTCTTAGGGTTTTCAGGTTTTAGATAATCTAAAATTCAAATTAACATATTTTCTAATTATCTAATTGGCTGATTAGTCTATTTTCTTATTTCTCCAGTTTTTTTATCATATCCATAAGGGCAATGGCGACAACCACTTTTGCAGCAATACCCTCTTTTTAGATGATGTTTTTCGGTAAAACATTTATATCCTTCGGGGGTATAATAAAAATCTTCGCCTTCAATTAATTTATTTTCCTTATTTTGTTCGTTCATAATTCTGAATCTGGCAAAATGCTATTTTTATGTTTTTATTTTAAGTAAATTCAATTGATTATGATTTTCTTTGTATAGAAGTAATTTACTACTACAAATTTATAAATTTTACAGCGAATGTTTTTGATTATTGCTAAATATTTAATTCCGAAAGGATATCGAGGAATGGCTGTGTTTCCGTTTGTATTGGTAAAATATCCTTCAGACAAAAAGAATCAGGTTTTTGTTAATCATGAAAAAATACATTTACGCCAACAATTAGAGTTATTGATACTACCATTTTTTATTTGGTATTTAATAGAATATGTGGTGCGTTTATTTCAATATAAAAATGCAAGTTTAGCGTATCAGAATATAAGTTTTGAAAGAGAAGCTTATGAAAATGAGGGAGATATGAATTATTTAAAGAGCAGACCTTTTTTTAGGTTTTTGCAGTATTTAAATCAAAAATAAAATTAGATTTTGAATCAAAAGATCCATACCGTTTTTCCGAACAATATTTCACTTACAATTAAAAGAGAAGATTTAATTCATCCTTTTATTTCAGGAAATAAGTATCGAAAACTAAAATATAATTTACTTCAGGCGAAAGCCGAAAATCAGAAAACGTTGCTCACATTTGGCGGAGCATTTTCTAATCATATTGCTGCTGTGGCTTATGCAGGCAAAGAAAGTGGATTTAAAACCATCGGAATTATCCGTGGCGATGAACTTATCGATAAAATCGAAGGAAATCCAACTTTAAAATTTGCTCAGGAAAACAGAATGCAATTTGAGTTTGTTTCCCGAGAAGACTATCGTCTTAAAAGCGAACAAAGCTTTTTAGATAATCTAAAACAGAAATTTGGAGATTTTTATCTTGTACCCGAAGGAGGAACAAATGAGCTGGCGGTAAGAGGTTGTGAGGAAATTTTAACGCCAGAAGATACCGAGTTTAATTATGTATGTTGTGCCGTAGGAACAGGCGGAACAATCTCGGGAATTAGCAATAGTGCGTTACCAAATCAAAAAGTTTTAGGGTTTCCAGCGTTAAAAGGGGATTTTTTAAAAGATGAAATTCGTATTTTTGCAAAGAATCAAAATTGGGAATTGATTACAGACTACCATTTTGGCGGTTATGGTAAAGTAAATTTGGAACTTATTACCTTTATTAATCAGTTTTTTGATGAAAATCAGATCCCTTTGGACCCAATTTATACAGGAAAGATGGTTTTTGGCGTTATAGATTTAATTAGGAGAAATTATTTCCCCGAAAACTCAAAAATCCTGCTGATTCATACTGGTGGATTACAAGGAATAGAAGGAATGAATATGAAGCTGATGAATAAAAACTTACCAATAATTAAAAGCAATGTTTAAAAAAACACTCTTACTCTTAATAACGATAACTCTAATAGGTTGTAACGCAAGCAAACCCGCTATTGCAACAACCAAAAAGGCTGCTACTACCCAACAAAAAAAAGAAAGAGTAGCAATCCAGACCAAGAAAAAGCCAGTTTATACCAAACCAGAGCCTAAAAAAACAACAAATAATACGACTGAAGTTATCGAATCGACTTCAAAAACGGTTGTTACCAATACTTTAATCAGCGATTATATTTCTCAATACAAAGATATTGCGATGGGTAATATGAAAAGTTACGGGATTCCTGCAAGTATTATTTTGGCACAAGGAATTTTAGAATCGGGAGCAGGAAGAGGAGATTTAGCCCTTTCGTCTAATAATCATTTCGGAATAAAATGTCATAAAGATTGGGTTGGTGAAAGTGTTCGTCATGATGATGATTCGGCTCAGGAATGTTTTAGAAAATACAAAGATCCATCGGAATCGTTTCGCGATCATGCTTTATTCCTAACAGGAAAAAGCCGATATGCTACCTTGTTTACTTATGAAAAAGGAGATTATAAAGCGTGGGCAAAAGGATTAAGAGCCGCTGGATATGCTACAGATCCTAAATATCCAGAGAAATTAATTAGTTATATCGAGCGTTACGAATTACACCAATACGATAATATAGCTATGGGTAAAGATTATGTAGTAATAGAGAAAACTACAACGGTCGTTGTGGCAAAGCCTAATACAACAAATAATAATAATTCGGGTAATCTTTCTACCTACGAAGTTCAGAAGGGGGATACATTATATTCTATTTCAAAAAAATTCAATGTACTTGTTGATGATTTAAAACAGAAAAATAATCTTGCTGATAATACGCTTTCTATCGGGCAGCGATTAATTGTAAAGTAAGATTTCAATAAAAATAAAACTGATTTGTTTCTCAACTAAAACAAATCAAAAATAGTAATGAGCTTATAATAGATGAAGATTAAATGCATGATATAAATCTAAAATCAGAACTCTAAAATTTAAAATTAATAATGATATATCAAAGAAGCAGTCAGCTTTTTGCTGAAGCAGAAAAAGTAATTCCGGGTGGTGTAAATTCGCCTGTAAGAGCATTTAAAGCAGTGGGAGGAACTCCAATTTTTGTAAAAAGCGCTAAAGGAGCTTATTTATATGATGAAGACGGAAACAAATTGATAGATTATATCAATTCATGGGGACCAATGGTTTTAGGCCATGCATACGCTCCAGTTGTTGATGCTGTAATTGAGAAAGCAAAATTAGGAACATCTTTTGGGATGCCAACAGAATTGGAAACTCAAATCGCAGCTTTGGCGGTTTCGATGGTTCCAAATATCGATAAAATTCGTTTTGTAAATTCAGGAACAGAGGCTTGTATGAGCGCAATACGTTTGGCAAGAGGATTTACAAAGAGAGATAAAATTATAAAATTTGCAGGTTGTTACCACGGACATTCTGATTCATTCCTTATTCAGGCAGGTAGTGGAGCCGTTACTTTTGGTAGCCCAAATAGTCCAGGAGTTACAGAAGGAACAGCAAAAGATACTTTGCTGGCAAAATACAATGATCTCGAAAATGTAGCGACATTAATTAATGCTAACAAAAACGAAATTGCAGCTATTATCATAGAGCCTGTTGCAGGAAATATGGGTTGTATTCCGCCAAATAAGGGATTTTTAGAAGGCTTACGCGAATTATGTACAGAAAACGGAATATTATTAATCTTTGATGAGGTTATGACCGGTTTTAGACTTGCACGTGGTGGAGTTCAGGAATTATTTAACATTAAGGCTGATATTGTAACATTCGGTAAAGTAATTGGTGGTGGTTTGCCAGTAGGAGCATTTGCTGCTCGTGCAGAAATCATGAATTATTTAGCACCAATAGGACCAGTTTATCAGGCAGGAACATTATCAGGTAATCCGTTGGCAATGGCAGCAGGATTAGCAATGTTACAAGCGTTAGATAATGACCGTGCTATCTTTACTCGTTTAGATGAGAAAACGGCTTATTTAGAAGCTGGAATTGATAGAGTTCTTAAAGCTAATAATGTAGTTTATACAATTAATAGAGTAGGATCTATGATTTCGGTACATTTTGATGCTGCACCAGTTACTGATTTTAAAAGTGCTGCAAATGGTGATAACGAAACGTTCAAGAAATTCTTCCACGGATTATTGCAAGAGGGAGTTTATATCGCGCCTTCGGCATACGAAACATGGTTTATTACAGATGCATTATCATACGAAGATTTAGACTTTACAATTCAGGCAATTGATAAAGTTTCTAAAACTTTCTAAATATTTTTTTCTTTTCACCATTAAGGAATTACGTTTCATTAAGGGAATCAAAATTTTATAATCCTGATAGGATAAGTGTAAAACTTAATTTTCTTAATCTCTTAATGGTAAGAATAAAAACAAAAAAACTTCCAGTTTGAGCTGGAAGTTTTTTTTTGTGGAATTTAGGATTATTGTTTGTTTTTCTTGTCGTTCATTTTTTCTTTCATCTTCTCTTTATTTTCTTCTCTCATTGCAATCCATTTTTTGTACTGGTCAGCATTTAAGATCGATTTCATTTGAGTTTCTGTTGCTGTTTTCTCGTCCATCATTTCTTTTTTAAGAGCAGCTTTTTCTTCAGCAGTTGGTTTTACATTACTATCTTTTCTGGCTTTACGAGTTTCCATGTATTTTTGCGCTTTGGCACTTCTGTCAGCAAGTAATTTTCCAACCTGAGCTTGTTGGTTAGCATCTAGATTTAATTCGGTAGTCAGTTTTTTTAAATGTTTTTCATTTCGTTGTTCAGGAGTCAACCTTTCTTTTTGAGTTTTAGAAGTTGTTGTTGTAGCATCTTGAGCAAAGCTTACCATTCCAACGAACAATAAAGCAGCGATAAATAATTTTTTCATGATTTGTTTGTTTTAAAGGTTATAGTCGTTAGACATTGATAAAATCAATAGGTTTAATGTGTTTATTTTAATTATAATTTATTTAACAGATGATAAAATAAAATTTGTTTCTTAAATTCGCAACGTGAAAAAAATAGTCTTCATATTGATTCTTGCTATTTTTCTAAAACCTGTATTCCCGGTTATAGAATATATTGTCAATTATGATTACATCTCGACCGTACTTTGCGAGAACAAGGCCAAGCCTGTTATGCAGTGTAACGGAAAGTGTCACTTGATGAAAGAATTGGCTAAAGCTGCCGATGCTGAAAAGCCATCTTCATCTGATAAAAAAAATACCCTTTTGGATAAAGTCGATTTAATGTTCGAATCAACTAAATTGTTTACCCTACAATTTTATCCAAACAATGCTAAATCACAAATTAATGCGGCTTACGCTAATTTGTATTCGCATCTTAATGCCGATTTATTTTTTCATCCACCAGCACGTATTTCTTAAATTTTAATTAAAACACTTTTGTGTCCTGCTATTTCATTTGATTATTATCATTTGAGGTAAGCCTATGCACATACTATTTTAAAGACTTATTAAAGATATACAACTCAAAAATGAAAAAAATATTATACAAAGCAGTAGCTATTTTGGCTATAACTGCTACTATTTCAGCGTGTTCAAGTGATGATAATAATGACTCAGTTTCTGGAACTGGAAAAATGGGGTTAAAATTTGACAACTCTTTTGGATCAAATGATTTAATTCTGGAAACACAACCAAACACAACAACAAATAAGGAAGTTTTAAAAATTACAACGGTTAAATACATCGTAAGTAATATTGTTTTAACAAAAACTGACGGAACTACATTTACATACCCAAAAGCAAAAAGCTATTTTATTGCTGACGAAGCAAGTGCAGCAGGTTATAAATTTATCTTATCAGACGTTCCTGCGGGAGATTACGTAAAAGTAAAATTCGGAATAGGAGTAGATAAAGAACAATGGCAATTAGGGGCATCAGGACAAGGAGATTTCCTGGCACAAGCTCAAGCTGCCAAAATGTTATGGAACTGGACTGCAGGATATAAATTCCTTGCTTTCGAAGGTAATTTTACTTCCGAAACGGTTACAACTGCTCTTCCTTTTATGATTCATACAGGACAAACAGGAACAGATTATAACTATACCGAAGTAACGCTGGATTTCCCAACCAAAGCCTTGGTAAGAACAAACATTTCGCCAGATGTACACATCATTACCGATTTGTCTAAAATTCTTGACGGACCTAACAAAATCAAACTTTCAGATTATAACATGGGCGGAACAGGCGCTATGATTATGGGCGGAGCTGCTTTGCCTTTAATTACTGCCAATGTTGCAACAATGTTTAGAGTAGATCACGTACACAACGATTAATTTCATTTTTAGGAGCACAAAGGTTGTTTTTCATAAGGAACTCTTGTCCCGTTTTCTGCTATATCTTTTTTATTTTAAAGAAAAATAAAAAAGGATGCCGCGGCAACCGGGGCTAGAATCGAGCTTTTGTGCTTCTTTTAAAATTTAGAAACCATGAGAATAAAATATTTTCTTTGGGTTATGATTCCGTTATTATGTAGTTGTAGTGATCAGGATGATGAATATATAAATGTGCCTTTAGACTTTAAGGTGCCATCTAATTTTCCGGCTCTAGTTTATAATATTGCCGTAAACCCACCAACAGAAAAAGGATTTGAATTAGGTAAAAAACTATTCTATGATGGGCGTTTAGCCTCTGATGGAATTGTTTCCTGTGGGTTTTGCCATATTCAGGAAAACGCATTTACACATCACGGGCATACTGTAAGTCATGGGGTTGGTGATGCTTTAGGAACAAGAAATGCGCCGCCAATCCAGAACTTAGCTTATCAAACTACTTTTATGTACGATGGCGTTACCAATCATCTGGATTTACAACCTATAATTCCGCTTACGAGCGATATCGAAATGAATGGCGATTTAAATGCTATTCTAGAAATGATGCGTGGCGATAAAACGTACCGAACTCTTTTTGGGCAAGCATTTGCCGATGGCGCAATTACTACTGAGAATATGCTTAAAGCACTTTCGCAATTTATGGTAATGGCAACATCATCTAATTCTCGTTTTGATAAATACCGCCGTAATGAATCTGGAGGAACTCTTACTGCCGACGAATTAGCGGGGTATGCTTTGTTTAATTCTAAATGTGCTTCGTGTCACGCCACCGATTTAATGACCGACGATTCGTTCCGTAATAATGGTCTTGCAGTAAATCCTAAAGTAAACGATGTGGGACGCTATAAAGTGACTCAACTGGCAAGCGATTACTATAAGTTTAAAGTGCAGAGTTTGCGAAATGTTGAAGTTTCGGCTCCTTATATGCACGACGGACGTTTTGGAACGCTTGAAGCGGTTCTTAATCATTATGCCAGCGGAATTGAAGCTTCGGCAACATTGGATCCTATCCTGAAACAAAATGGAAAATTAGGAATCGAACTTTCGGAAATGGATAAGAAACAAATTATCGCTTTCCTGAAAACATTAACGGATAATCAATTCTTGACTGATAGGAAGCTTTCGGAGTTTTAGGATAGCAATAAATAATATAATGAAAATAGGAGTTTTAGCCCCGATTGTAGTGTAAAGCCTTTTTGAGAAAAGACCTTATTTTTTCTTGGGTTTACAAAGTGACCAGCGGAAACTTTGTAAACGTATAGAAAAATGGGATTTTAAGAAAAGCTTGCAACGGAAAGCGGGAATTGCTCCTGAAAAAATAAAATACAATGAGAAAAATAATAGTTTTAAGTTTAATTTTAGTTTGCAATCTAACTTTTGCAACATCGGTAAAAGATAGTATTTCGAGCTTTACATTTCAGCGTTTGGCAATGATGGAAGACTTTGATTGCGATGCTTGCGGTTGTTCGGCGAGTGGTGGTAGCATGGGTTTTAGCTCGATGTTGAACACAAATTTTGTTGGTTTGCGTTATTTCCACCAAAGTTATACGAGCCGAGATGGTATTTTTGCTAATTCTCCTTGGATCGATGAGAATTTTAATACGGTTCAGGCTTGGGCGCGTATTCCGGTTACTAAGAGAATTCAGATTTCGGCATTGGTTCCATATCATTTTCATAGTCGCGAATTAACTACTGGAACAGAGAGTATTTCGGGATTGGGAGATATTTCGGTAATGGCGCTTTATACGGTGTTTGAAACGCAAAAGGACAGCACTTTTTTTACGCATAAAATAGACATAGGTGGTGGTGTAAAAATGCCAACAGGAAAGTTTAATGAAGCTAATAATGTGGGGAGTGTAAACAAGAGTTTTCAGTTAGGTACCGGAAGTTGGGATTATTTATTGGTTTCGGAATATGTAATTAAGAGAAAGAATTTGGGTTTAAACACCATGCTTAATTATGTTATAAAAACCGAAAATGAACAGAAATACCAATACGGAAATCAATTTAATTACTCGGGAACGTTCTTTTATTTGTTTGATTTACCATCGGTACAAGTAGTTCCTCAGCTTGGTTTTGCGGGTGAAGTTTATGCTACAAATAAGCAACATGGTCTTGACTTACCAAATACGGCAGGAGATATCTTGTTTGGGAAATTTGGTATCGAGGTTGGGAAAGATAAATTTTCGGTTGGTGTAAATGGAATGCTTCCTATAAATCAGAATTTATCGAATGGCGCAATGGAGGCTAATTACCGCTGGAGCGTAAACCTGAATTATAGTTTGTAACGGGATTTAGGATAGTTTTTTTATGCGTGATGGTTATGGTGAATTTATTTTAAACACATAGAAACATAGAATTTGTACTCTTAAATAAAGGCGTTTCACTTATTTATAAAGCACAGAGCTGACTATGTGAAAGAAATGTATTTCTTTTTGGTATTCTTTTTTGCATGTAGAATCTATGTTTCTATGTGTTAAATGAAATTTTAATAGATTTAAAGAAATAGATGTTTAGTTTTACTACTCTTTAATTTACACAAATGAAATTAAGAAAAATAACTGTCGAGGATAACGTTTATCTCTATACAATGACCGGAAAGGTTGATTTACCTGCACAGGAAGGAACATTGACCATAAAAATATTTTTGAAGGATTATAAGCTAACACCATTATTAGTCGATTTCCTAACATGGGATGATCCAATAATTGGGCTTCCTTTAAATTTCGGTTTTCCTCTTATTAAACCGTTAACTGACGAGAAGGAAGTTGTAAACCTGAATAGGCCTAAATATGTTAGAGAATGTATTTTATTTGGCTTACAAAAAGGATGGACAGGTAAAAACAAGTTGGAACCTCTTGATGGATTAGAGGTATTGCGTAATCTAGGATATGATGTTTCTGCTTTAACGGTTAAGAAAGTCGATAGCAAATAAAAGGCTTTTAATAATTTAAAGACTTCTATAACAATGAGTTTAATGACTTGTTGTTATAGAAGTTTTTTTATGTGTTGTTTTGCTGTTTTTGTAAGCGTAGGTTTTTAAATTTGTGATGAGATTGAAATAATTAAAAAGCTATTATTAAGAGAAAAAATGGAGTTTAATAAGAAAAGTAAAAATCGGGTTCTTAAAGCTGTAAATGGCGAGATGTCTTATGAGAAATTAACTGCTGCGGAGTTGCATCAGTTTGTACAGAATTGGAATTATGATGACGGAGTAGAACCTTTTGATTGGATTATTAAGCAAAAACATTGTGATAAAGGGACTGCTTTGTGTTTGTATTGGTTTCTTCAGCCAGATTATTTTTGCAAGTTTACAAATGAGGATGAAGCCAAAGAGGATATTAATTATGAGAGTTATAAACTTATAAAAGAAATCGAGCAACGATATTGTGCTGGTTTTTATGAAGATGAAAATTTCTCTTTTAACCCAAAGGATGAATTTCTTGATGAATATTCTAATACAAAATGTATTCCGCCAGAAATGCTCGAAAAGTCTAAAGGAGTTATTTTTGAACGTCAGGATATTGAGTTTGCTTTTTTAAGAAAGCCAAATGAGAAGGAATTAAAAAAGATTGAAACTAAGATAAAAGATGCTATAAAGATTATTCAGGTCTCGAATCCTGATTTTATTTATGGTGAAACCGATACTGTAATTCAAGCTATAATAGAAAGCATTGAACACTGGAAAGAAAAGGAATTGGGGAAGATAAAAATTAATAATCTGTCTTATTTATGGATGGATTGTGTGCATAAAAAGAACAATTGGGATTGGATTATTTGGGATTGGGAAACAGGGAATAACATAGGCGTAACTAACTCGACAAAAGAACTGACTTGTCTTGCTGATACAATTATAAAGCATACAATAGATGGTTTTCAGGTCAGTGCAATAATTGACGATTTGTATAAAGATTTGGAAGGGGTAACTAATTTTTATGATTTAAAAAGGGATCCTTATAGTGGTATTGGATTGCTGTTTAGTTCTGATCATTTAAAATTTAGAGATTTATAAGCAACATTTTTATTTGTGAATTAAAAGAACGGAATATATGGAATCAATTATTAGGGATAGAATAGAGGAAACTTTTTTAAATGAGTTACCAGTGGAGTCATTAAGACAACTTGCAATCGATTTGAATGAAGAGGGAATTGGTAAAGATACAATCTTAAAGGAGTTTCATGAGTTTGATGCTTTTTTGATAAAAGAGTGGAGAGATATTGAAGTTGATATTCTTGAGGATGTAATAGACATGATGACAGGTTATTATGTGGGTAGGAATTTAGAATTGAAATAATCGGATAAAAGTATTTTGTTTGTGGGGTAAATAATAAAGGAAAATGCAGTTGAAGTTTATATGAATTTCACTTTTAATAACGTCTAACATAATTGGAAATGCTTAATTTTACAGTCCAATTTTAATAAAAATAATATGTTTCAGAATAAAAGTTTGTGGTTTGCGGTTTTAATTTCTTTCATTTTTAGTTTTGGTTTTGCTCAAGAAAATGAATATTTATTAAAGTTTAAAACTTCTAAAGAATTACAACAGTTTTTAAATTATTCTAAGAAAACAATTCCGTTGGTAAGTGCACATAGAGGTGGACCAACAGTTGGTTTTCCAGAAAACTGTACGCCAACGTTTGCCAATGCAATAAAATATAATCCTACGATTGTAGAAACTGATATTGCTTTGAGCAAGGATTCAGTTCTTGTAATGATGCACGATAATACGCTAGACAGAACTACAACTGGAACGGGTGTGATAGAAGGATATACATATAAAGAATTACAACAGCTTTTCTTAAAAGATACCGAAGGAAAAGTAACTCCATATAAAATTGAAACTTTAGATCAAATCCTACAATGGGGTAAAGGCAAAGTGATTTATAACCTGGATATTAAGAAAGGTGTTCCGATGCAAATGATTATCGATGCTGTAAGAAGAAATAAAGCCGAGGCTTATTCGGTAATTATTACTTATACTGCAACACAAGCTGCTGAGGCTGCTAAACTTGCACCAGATTTAATGATTTCGGTTTCGGCAAGAGGAAAAGAAGATGTAGAACGTATGGAGAAATTAGGTGTAAAAGCTAACAAAATGATTGCTTTTGTAGGTACATCAGAGCCAAAACCAGAAGTATATGAGTACTTACACAGCCGAAAAATTTCATGTATTCTAGGAACTATGGGGAATCTTGATAAAAGTGCTGCTGCCAAAGGTGATGATTTGTATTACAAACTTGTAGCCAATGGTGCTAACGTTTTATCATCTGATCGTAATGTAGAAGCTGGTAAACAATTACTGAAATATGCAACCGATAAAAAACTAAAATCGAAACATATTGTGATTAAGAAAATATAACAAAAAAGAGCTTCAATTGAAGCTCTTTTTTTTTGCATGGAAATTTACTTTGCGATTATTTGTTTAATTTTAATGGGGTAAACAATTCTAATTTTAAAGAAAGAATATATGGATTTAGATAGAGTAGCAGGCATGAATAAAATAACGTTTTTCTCGGCTCAGCCTTATGATAAAACTTTCTTTAATAAACATAATTGTGAGTTTGGTTTTGACTTAGAATTTTTTGAAACGCAGCTTAATAAACACACCGTAAATTTAATTCAGGGTTCGAATATTATTTGTGTTTTTGTAAACGATATTGTCGATGAAGCTGTGATAAAACAATTGGCAGACAAGGGCGTGAAGATTATTGCTTTGCGTTGTGCAGGTTTTAATAATGTAAATCTAGAAGCAGCAAAGAAATACGGAATTCATGTATGTCGTGTTCCTGCTTATTCTCCCGAGGCTGTTGCCGAGCATGCTATGGCAATGATTCTTACACTTAATCGTAAAACACATAAAGCCTACAATAGAGTGCGTGAGCAAAATTTCTCGCTAAATGGGCTATTAGGGTTTGATTTGCATGGTAAAACAATTGGTATAATAGGAACGGGGAATATAGGGAAAGCTTTTGCTAAAATAAGTAAAGGTTTTGGTTGCAGAATCCTTGCTTATGATATTGTAAGTAATCCCGAAATGGAAAAAGAAGGTGTTGTATTTACCGATTTAGATACTGTATTTAAAGAAAGTGATATTATCTCGTTGCATTGCCCATTAAACGAAAAAACGAAGCATATCATAAACAAAGATTCGCTTACGCAAATGAAAAGCAATGTTATGATTATTAATACCAGTCGTGGTGCATTAATAGAAACAGCAAGTGTTATCGAAGCGCTTAAGGATGGTAAAGTAGGATATTTGGGTATTGATGTGTATGAGCAGGAAGAGAAATTGTTTTTTAGGGATTTATCTGAGGATATTATAAAAGACGATGCAATACAGCGATTAATGAGTTTTCCGAATGTATTGGTAACGGCACATCAGGCTTTTTTTACGAGTGAGGCATTAACTCAAATTGCGCTTGTAACCTATAATAATATAAAAGAATTACTGATAAGAAAAGATCTCGAAAATAAATCGGCTTTATTGGTTTAAAGTACTTTTATTGTCAATGAATGGACTTTAGGAAACTCTTAAAAACAGAATCAATACGAAAACCTGTGGAGAAAAAAAATTACCACGGAGAACGCTAAGTTTTTAAATATGCTAAGTTTAGTAAAAAAACACAAAGTTCACAAAGCTTTGTGTACTTAAATTGTGTAAACACAACTTAGACCTTAGTGAACTCTGCGAAAAATCTTTGCATTCTCTGCGGTGAAAAATGATTAATGAGTATTTTTTTATGTTTCTCCACAACATTTAGCGTTGGTCCTAAAAACAAACGTAATTATTTAATTTTTTTGTAAATTTAACGGTTATAAAAAAAATAAGAAAATCATGAAAAAGACAATTTTAATAGGTTTAGCAATAGTTAGTTTATACTCTTGCCAGAAAAAAGAAACTACTACAGATGCCGCAAAGAGTGTAGACTCTACTGCGATTGATACTACAGTAAAAGCAGAAAATAATAACGACTCAACAGCAATAGATAATAAAGCAGCTATGGCAGATCCTAAGGTTGTCGATATGATTCGTAAACAGTTAACGACTGTGTTATTGAAAAATGATTTGGCTGCAATACCAAAAGAGAATCGCTTTTTTTATTACGATGCTTTCGATTTAAATAACGATAAAAAAGACGAGTATTTTGTTGGTTTCTCTAATCCTTATTTCTGTGGTACAGGTGGTTGTTCTGGGTTTATTTTGAACAACGACGGAAGTTTATTGAATAAATTTACAGTAACAGATTTTCCTATTTTTGTTGGAACAAATCCTACCGAAAAATACCAAGATCTTATAGTAAGTAGTAAAGGTATTTTTTATAATGTAAAAATGAAAAACGGTAAGTACCCTTCTAATCCTTCTGTTCAGGAAAAATGGAAAGGCGATGTTCCTGCACAATCTCCAGCGATATTAGATATAGCTAATAAAAAGCTAGAGAAAATTTCTTTTTAAAGGAAATACAGAGATATAAAAAAAGAGCTTCTAATGAAGCTCTTTTTATTATTATATATGATTTAGTTGGATTTATTCAACCAATTCTACGAATTTGAATTCACCTTCAACAGCAACTTTTGTCAAACCGTGTTTAGATAAGTTTTTCATAGACGCATCCCATTTTTTACCACTTAAATTAGCAGTAATTTTTAATTGCTGAAGATCCATTTTATTTTCATTTCCTTTCAATAAATCCAAGATAAATTTTTCTTCATCAGATAATTCTATAGTTTGTTTTTTCTCAGGACGCATTTGTGGGAACAATAATACTTCTTGTATAGATGCATTGTTTGTTAAGTACATGATCAAACGGTCCATTCCGATACCCATTCCAGATGTTGGAGGCATACCATATTCCAGCGCTCTTAAGAAATCTTCGTCGATAATACCATTAGCTTCATCGTCACCTTTTTCAGACAAACGCATTTGATCTTCAAAACGCTCACGTTGGTCAATTGGGTCATTTAATTCAGAATAAGCATTTGCTATTTCTTTACCACAAACCATTAACTCAAAACGCTCCGTAAGTTCAGGATTATCACGGTGCTCTTTACATAAAGGAGACATTTCTTTAGGATAATCCGTGATGAAAGTTGGCTGAATGTAATTTCCTTCGCATTTTGCTCCGAAAATTTCATCAATCAGTTTTCCTTTCCCCATTGTTTTATCTACTTCAATGCCCATTCCTCTTGCAGCATCAAACAACTCTTCTTCTGTTTTTCCAGAAATATCAAAACCTGTAAAATGTTTGATAGAATCTGTCATAGTAACACGAGCGTAAGGCGCTTTAAAGTTAATTTGGTGTTCGCCAAAAGTAACTTCGCTAGTTCCGTTTACGGCAATTGCACAATGCTCAAGTAAACCTTCAGCAAATTCCATCATCCAGTTGTAGTCTTTGTAGGCTACATATATTTCCATAGCGGTAAATTCAGGATTATGTGTTCTGTCCATACCTTCATTTCTAAAGTTTTTCGAGAATTCATAAACACCTTCAAAACCACCAACAATTAATCTTTTTAAATACAATTCATTCGCAATACGCATGTAAAGCGGAATGTCTAACGAATTATGATGTGTGATAAATGGTCTTGCCGAAGCACCACCTGCAATTGATTGTAAAATAGGAGTTTCAACTTCAAGATAACCTGCATCATTAAAATAGTTACGCATAGCGCTAAACAATTTTGTACGCTTAATAAAGGTTTCTTTAACTTGTTGATTTACTGTTAAATCTACATAACGCATTCTGTAACGTAATTCAGCATCATTAAATGCATCGTGTACATTTCCGTCTTCGTCAACTTTAGGTAAAGGTAACGGACGTAATGTTTTACTTAAGAAAGTAAATCCATCTACACGTACACATTGCGCACCAACTTTTGTAGTAAACAATTCACCTTCGATACCAATAAAGTCACCTAAATCAGTTAATTTTTTAAATACGGTATTATATAAAGTTTTATCATCACCCTCACACAAAACATCACGATTTACGTATAATTGAATACGTCCTTCGCTATCTTGCAATTCAGCAAAACAAGCTTTTCCTTGATCACGAACACTCATCAAACGTCCCGCAACAATAACCTTCTTACCTTCTTCAAATGACTTCTTAATTTGCTTAGAAGTATGATTTACAGGAAAAAGATTCGCTGGATAAGGATTGATTTCTAAGTTGCGTAAGTTTTGAAGTTTCTCTCTTCGGATGATTTCTTGTTCTGATAATGCCATTTTGCGCTTTTTTTATAAGAGTGCAAAGATAAAGAAAAGAATGTAGATTTTAGAATGCAGTTTTTAGATTTTTTGTAGCAGCAATTTATTGTATTTCAATTCTCTTCTGTTAGGAGTAAAGGTTCAAAGGGGCAGAGGTTCAAAGGGACATAGGCTTGTTGTGTGTATAATATGCGCCGTCTCTGCAAGTAATTGGTTTGATAAGGCGTAATCCTTCGACTCCGCTCAGGAGGACAAACTGTAACTGTAACATTTGTACACATGTGTGGCTGAGCGGAGTCGAAGCCCGATTAACTACATCCGTAAAATCCTTCGATTACGGAGGACAACGTTTGTGTGATAAGATCTTGAGTGAAACGTCTTTTTTCGACTTTATAGATGATGATTCTATGTGCTAAAATAAACATCCTCAGAGATAACCTTTGTATCTTTGAACGTTAGTACCTCAGTACCTTTTTTTAAATTAGTCTTTGTATCTTTGGGGAAAAATATAATCTACACATGAAATTAATCAAATTCCTTAGTCTTTCCCTTTTAATAGCGACATTAACAAGTTGTACTTTTACCGAAAATATTGATATTGCAGATAACGGATCTGGTAAATTTTCGTTAGATATGGATGGTTCTGCACTTATGGCAATGGCAGGGCAGCA
Source organism: Flavobacterium hydatis (assembly GCF_000737695.1). GTDB lineage: Bacteria > Bacteroidota > Bacteroidia > Flavobacteriales > Flavobacteriaceae > Flavobacterium > Flavobacterium hydatis. Next base: position 48,413 of record NZ_JPRM01000005.1, on the reverse strand, counting down.
ATTAGGAAATGAGGTTGGTGATGCAACAAAAAGTATAGATTCTACTTTTGCATTCAAAGAAATGTTCAAGAACAAGAAAGATAGTATTGCAAAACTTTCACCCGAAGCGAAAAAAGAATTAGAAAAGCTTGAAAATTTTGTAGTTCATATGAAGATGAATGTAGAGCAGAAACAACTTTTACTTGATTTAAAAACTGATTTTAAAAGTGTAAGTGAATTACAGGATATGATGAAAACCATGAGTACACTTCAGAATATCGAAAAGAATAAAGCTTCGGATAATAAAATGCCTTTTAATGGAGACTTCAGTAATAACAGTACAGTAAGTTTTAGCTACGACGGAAAAAAGTTTAATCGTAAGGTTGCTTTAAATTCAAAAGAAACTAATAAACCAGCAGAAGATTCATTAGGAATGTATAAAATGATTTTTGCTTCTTCGACTTATATTATAAAATACCGTTTTCCTAAAAAAGTAAAGAAAGTTTCTAATGCAGATGCTATGTTTAGCGAAGACAGAAAAACAATAACGATACAATACCCATTTACAGATTATATGGAAAATCCAACTAAAATGGGACTTGAGGTAGAGTTTGAAAAATAATACAATGAACAAAAAAATCCAACTTCAAGATTTAGGTCAAAAAGATTATAAATCGACTTGGGAATATCAGGAAGAACTTTTTAAGGATATTGTCGACTTAAAAATTAAAAATAGGAGGGAAGAACTTGATTTGCCAACTCCTAATTATTTCATTTTTGTAGAGCATCCGCATGTATATACTTTGGGTAAAAGTGGTGATTTAAGTAATTTACTTTTATCCGAAAAACAACTAGAAGCCAAAGGAGCTACTTTTTATAAAATAAATCGCGGTGGTGATATTACGTATCATGGTCCGGGACAAATTGTAGGGTATCCTATTCTGGATCTGGAAAATTTCTTTACCGATATTCATAAATACTTACGTTTCCTCGAAGAATCTATCATTCTTACTCTTAAAGAATACGGATTAGAATGTGGTCGAAGTGAAGGCGAAACTGGTGTTTGGTTAGGTGTAGGAACACCGTTTGCACGCAAAATTTGTGCACTTGGAGTACGTGCTTCTCGCTGGGTAACGATGCATGGATTTGCCTTAAATGTAAATGCCGATTTAGGTTATTTTGATAATATTATTCCGTGTGGGATTCGTGGTAAAGCAGTTACTTCACTTCAGGTAGAACTTGGTGTAGATAGAGTAGATGAAACTGAAGTAAAAGCTAAAATCTTAAAACATATGACAGAATTATTCGAAGCTGAATTTGTTTAAATAAGTTTCTGAAAATATTAAATAGTATCAAAAATGCTGAAGGAAAATCAAATGTATAATTGTTTTTTCTTCAGCATTTTATTTTTAAATCTTCTCAGCTTTGATAAAAATTAAACTGATGCATTTGATTTAATCGAAGTAATTTTAAAATGTTTATTTTTATAACGAAACAACACATCTTTTAGTAAATTCTTGCATGGAAAACAGAGATAAAAAAGCAATATTAAATCGTTTAGCGCTTCCCGAAAAAGAGCAAGAAGAGATATCGAATATTTCTAGATATAAGGTAATTCAGAAAGGAGAATATTTTATAAATGAGGGAGAGATACCTCGAAAATTTGCTATTGTTATTAAGGGATTGTTTCGATACGTTTATATTCATGAAAATGGAAATGAGTTTACAAAAGGGATTATTGACGAAAATAATTTTTTAAGCTCCTATTCGGCAATGATTTATAATACACCATCCTATTTTTTTATTGAAGCCTTGGAAGATGCAGAAATTTTTGAAATTGATTATGAATGTTGGCTTAAGGTGAAAGAAAGTAACCCATTTTGGAATGGATTTTTGCTTACAATAATTGAGAAAGCCTTTTCTGTAAAAGAAAAAAGAGAACGAGAGTTATTACTCCTTGATGCAGAAAAACGGTATGAAATATTTGTAACTGAATTTCCTAATTTGGAAAGCCGAGTATCACAGCAAATTATAGCTTCTTATTTAGGGATCCAACCCGAATCGTTAAGTAGGATTAAGAGAAGATACAAGGGCTTAACATAGATCAATGGAATATAATAACTGCTGGGCTATTTTTGAACCTTAATTTTAAAACTAAAAGTTATGGTAATCTTAAATAGTACTATCGTTATAACAGGAGGTAGTTCTGGTATAGGATTAGAAATGTGCAGGCAGTTTATTAAAAGCGGAAATAAAGTGATTACCTGTTCGCGATCTTTGGATAAGCTAAAAGAAGCACAAAAAACAGTACCAGATTTAATCGTTTATCCCTGTGATATTGCAAACGAAAAAGAATGTGATGAGTTTGTAAGATGGATAAATGGTAATCATCCTGAGGTAAATGTTTTAATTAATAATGCTGCAATTGTAAACAGAACAGCTTTTATTGGGGATGATTTGATTCTGGAAAAAATGAAGGATGAAATTGCAACAAATTTCACAGCGCCAGTCCGTTTAATAAAATTGTTCTATCCTATTATTAATCAAAAATTCTAATTCTAAAATTATAAATATTACTACAGGATTAGTTTATGCACCCAGAGGAATGTATACTTTTTATAATGCCACAAAATCGGCATTGCATTCCTTTACTCAAGTTTTAAGATATCAGCTTAAAAACGAACCTATTCAGATTATCGAAGTGTTTTTTCCGGTTGTAAATACACCCTGGCATAATGGTAATGCTCCTAAAATTGCAATATCTCCAGAAAAAGCTGTTACAGAAATGATAAATGGTATTACTTTAAAAAAAGATGAGATTAGAATCGCAAAAGTAAAAATGCTTTATCTACTTGCTAGAATTGCTCCAAAATTTGCTTTTAAGAAAATAAATAGCCTGAATTAATATTTTTCCTAAGACTTGATTATTAAATAGTTGTTTGTTTTAATTTATTGAAAATCTATAGATTAGAAACAATTTTTTGAGATGGTTTTTAGTTATAGGATTTAGCTATTATTGCTACGTAATAATTTAACCTTTATTAATTATGAATTGCATAATCACTAATCTATCTCAATTTTTAGATACTAATGAAGAAGATAGTGTCGCCTTTAAGAAGATACTTAAATTAAGAGTAATTAAAAAAAACGAACATCTTCTGGTTGAAGGAGATGTTTGTAATTATGGAGTTTTTATAGCACAAGGTTGTTTACGATATTACTATTTATTGGATGGTGTAGAATCAACAGGTAATTTTTTCTTTGAGAATGACTGGTATACTGATTTCGATAGCTTTTTATATGGAAATCCTTCGCAACAAAATATCGAAGCGCTGGAAGATTGTGTACTATATCTTGTTTACAAGCAAGATTTTGATAAACTAGCAGAGGAACGTCCTATTTTTAATCTTTTCTTACGCCAAATGATGGAGCGAAGTATAAAAGGGCTTACAGGGCGAAATAAGGCAATGACGCTTTTATCGCATGAGGAACGATACCTTCAGTTTATAAAATATTGCCCTAAAGTTATGGAGCGTGTTTCGTTAAAATATATTGCAACTTATTTGGGTGTTAAACCAGAGAGCTTAAGCCGAATAAGAACTCGAGTTAGTCTATCGGGTAAATCTTAACTTAAGTCAATTTTTTAGAATTTTTCTCAAACTACTTTTGTTTTTATAATTAGTAAAAGCAAAGTAATCATGAAAAAAATAATTTTATTTATTTTAAGTTTCTGGGGGATAACTTCACATTCTCAGACAGGTACGATTAAAGGAAAGATAATCGATAAGCAATCGGAGAAACCCATTTCGGGCGCTACAATTACATTAATAGGAACAAATACTCAAGATGTTTCTGGCGAAGATGGTAATTTTAAATTACCACATATTCCTATTGGCAGACAAAGTGTGAGCATAAGTTTTGTAGGATATGAAAATAGCTCGGTTCTGGATATTGATGTTACAACAGGAAAAGACAATATAATTACAGTTTCTCTTATAGAAAAATTTAATAGCCTTGATGAGGTTGTTATAGCTTCACCGAGTGCAAACAAAGCCAAGGCTATAAATAAAATGGCGATAGTTTCGGTTAAACAATTTAGTGTAGAGGAGGTAAACCGGTACGCTGGCGGAAGAAGTGATGTGGCACGATTAGTTTCTAATTTTGCAGGAGTTTCTACAGCCGATGATAGCAGGAATGATATTGTAGTTAGAGGAAATTCGCCTACAGGAATGTTATGGCGTATTGAGGGAATTCCGTCTCCGAGTCCGAATCATTTCTCGACTTTGGGAACTACAGGAGGACCAGTTTCGGCTTTGAATCCAAATCTTTTGGCTAATTCTGATTTTTTGACTTCTGCCTTTCCAGCCGAATATGGAAATGCTATAAGTGGTGTTTTTGATTTAAGTTTTAGAAAAGGAAATCCAGACGAATATGAATATATGATAAGTGTAGGTGCTTATCCTGGTGTTGAGGCTATGGCCGAAGGGCCGCTGGGTAAAAAAGGAGGTTCATTTGTAGCAGCTGCAAGATATGGTTTTATTGGGCTTACAGGTTTAGCAGGGACAGATGCACAACCAGAATATAGCGATCTTAGTTTTAATGTTGATTTTGGAAAAAGTAAATGGGGTAATTTCTCTTTATTCGGAATTTATGGAACGTCTAAAATTGATTTTTTAGGAAAGAAAATAGATAAAGATGATCCATTTGCAGCACAGGATGAAGATGGTTATGTAACATCTGGATTTGGTACAGTAGGATTAAAGCATACATTAAACATTGGTAAAAACTCCTATCTAAAAACAGTAATAGGAACCTCAACGGCTAAAAATTCCTATGAAAATGATAGATATTTTGATTACGATACTCCCGAAGAAAATAAATTAACATTTACAGATATTGATAATTCTGAGAGTAGGGTTACTTTTTCGACATTATTCAATTCTAAAATTAATAATAAAGTCACCATTAGAACAGGTTTGTTGTACGAGTATTATTGGCTCGAAGCCAATATGTCTTCCAGAGAAAGACAAGTAGATAATGACAATGATGGTTATCCGGATTTTGTGAATTTGATTAATAACAACGGAACTTATAATATTGTGCAACCATATGCTCAGGGACAGTTTAGGTTAACCGAGAAATTAACTTTTAACGCAGGAATACATGGGCAATATTTTTCTTTAAATAAAGAATTTGTGGCAGAACCCAGAGCAGCGATGTCTTATGCTTTTAATCCTAAAAATACGGTTAGTTTTGGTTTCGGAATTCATCATCAAAGTGTGGCAGTTCCTATTCTTTTCTTGAATGAAAATATAGATGGCACTTTGGTTCAAACCAATAAAAATTTAGATTTAGTACAAAGTCAGCATTATGTATTAGGTTATGATGTAAAGCTTGCTCCAAGATGGAGAGGAAAGGTTGAGGTTTATTATCAAGCTATAACTAGAGCGGCTGTTGAGCGTACACCGAGTAGTTATTCGTCATTAACAGAAGGAGCCGATTTTGGATATTCGATAGATAAAACAGGATTGGTAAGTAAGGGAACGGGTTATAATGAAGGTATTGAATTTACGGTAGAGAAATCTTTTAGCGATGGCTATTATGCTTTATTTACGTCTTCGTTTTTTAATAGTAAATATGAGGGAAGCGATGGAATAGAACGAAATACGCCTTTTAATAATAGGTATATAGTTAATATGCTGGCAGGAAAAGAGTTTAAAATAGGGGAGGCTAAGAAAAATGTTTTCTCAATAGATACTAAATTTACAACAGCAGGAGGACGCTATTATACCCCCGTTGATTTAGAAGCTTCTAAGAATGCCGGATATGAAATAAGAGATAATGCCAATGCATTTAGCAAACAATACGATCCGTACTTACGTTTGGATATAAAATTTGGAATGAAATTTAATAGTAAAAACAAAAAACAATCCCATCAGTTTTATATCGATTTCCAGAATGTGACTAACAATACTAATGTTTTTACCAAAGAGTATAATCGATTAACGAATAGTGTAAATCAGAAAGATCAGATAGGTTTTGCACCCGATTTTGGTTATAAATTTCAGTTTTAGTGGATAGAGTTTCAAATAAGAAAAGGAAGCAAAAGATTTATCTTATGCTTCCTTTTTTTTAGGAATTATAAATTTCCTTTTATCAAACTTGTTGGGTTGTATCCAAATTGTTTTTTGAAGGCAAATGAAAAATGCGAAATATTTTCGAAGCCCAAATCAAGATAAATATCAGTTGGTTTTTTTCTTTCTCTTTCAATTTGAAAATGTGCTTCTTGCAATCGTTTCTGCATCAGCCAGCGATTAGGTGTGTCATTAAATATCTTTTTAAAATCTCTTTTAAAAGAAGATAAACTTCTGCCAGTTAAAAAAGCCAATCTTTCCAGACTTACATTAAACTTATAATTTCGATATACAAATGCTTCTAAATCTAGTTTTTCGGGAATGCTCTGATCAAATAATATGCTTGATATTTCAGGATTAGTTTGTAATAATATCAATAAAAGCTCTTGTCTTTTTACTTTAGAGAACGTTTCGTCTATAACTCCACCTTCGTTGTAATAAGGCATTAACGAACGTATAAAATTGGGAATTAAATCATCTTTTTTAAGAATAATAAATGCATTCTTAGCGTTTGACTTTACATTCGCAATAGCGTGATTCTTTTTGAATTCGGTTAGAAAATCTTCATCAAAAATGATTACAACTTTTTCAAATTGCCCATTATCTTTTTGCTTATTGTATTTAGCCAGATGATTTTTTCTGACAATACAATAATCTCCCGATTTTATAGTGTGCATTTCATGTCCGTCGTAACCTTCAATTTCTCCCACAGCTAGATATAAAAAAATGTGCTCTGGAATAAATTGTTCTGGCGAAATTTCAGGACCAATATGACATGATTTTATTTCGGTAATTTTCATCTTACTTCAGATTAAGTTCGTGCTAATTTACACCTTTCCACCATTCTTTAAAAACTTGTGTGCTATCGTTTAAATTTACAATTTCGCCAATCATAGGTGTTACTAATGGTAAATGAGCTTCTTTGCTAAGTGTTGATAATTTCTCTAAGGGATCATCCCAAGAGTGCATTGCCAGTTTAAATTTTGAAGAATGCACAGGAAATAATCTCTTAGCTTTTAATTCTTGTGCCGCTTTAAGTACTTGTTCAGGTAGCATATGGATGGCTTCCCAAGCCAGATTATATTGTCCGTTTTCTAGAATTGCAAAATCTATAGGACCAAATTGTTTTCCAATTTCAGCAAAATGAGTATCGTAACCGCTATCGCCACCAATGTATATTTTGATGTTTGGTGTTTGTAAAACATAGGATAACCATAAGGTATTATTTTTAGAGAAACCTCTTCCCGAAAAATGTCTGGCAGGAGTTGTATGTACTTTAAAACCATCTTCAAGAGCGATTGTTTCGTTCCAATCTTTCTCAATTATTTTATCTGTAGGATATCCCCAGCGTTCAAAATGTGCTCCAACACCAAGACCACAAACAACTTTTTTTACTTTAGATCTTAAAGCAACTATAGTTTCATAATCTAGATGGTCATAATGATCGTGGCTAATGAATAAATAATCTATTATAGGCATATCATCTGCAGTGTAGTTATTTGTTCCTTTAAATGCAGTTACAGTTCCAGGCAACGGCGAGGCATTTCCGCTAAATACAGGATCGACTAGAAATCGTTTTCCATCTATTTGCATGAAATAAGACGAATGCCCAAACCAAACCAATACATCGGCATCAGGAGAAAGATTATGCAAATCGGTTTTTATAGATGGAATAGAGTCAACTGGTTCTCTTCTTGGATGTTTCCCAAATAATTGGTCATAAAGAATACCTCCAAAACTGTATCCATTTGTTAGATTGGGTGTGTCGTGTGTATTTTGAAATTTACCATCGCTATAGTTGCTAGATTTTTGTATTAATTCTAAACGATTACCTTCTGGTGCTTTACCAAATTTTGGATGCATCATATATAAAAAAGTAACCAAGGTTAAAAGGACTAAAATGCTTATTGTTATTATCATAATTCTTTTTATAATTTTTAGAAATCGCTTCATTCGATTTATTTTATTATTGATTTATTTACGGAACCAAATTCAATTAAACTATTTGTGGTTGCAACACTTTTGTTTAGATTTTCTATGAGTATCTAATTGATGGTACAAAATTGCATCAAAATAAATAGTGGCACTTTGTTTAAAAGTCCAATTTAACTTTGTTTAAAAGTTCATTTTAAAAATAGACATAAAAAAAGCTAACCTTTTAAAGTTAGCTTTTATTAAGAAATAAATATATTGATTTTATGTAATTTATTGGTTTACATTCTTAAGCGATAGATAGGGATTAGTTTTTAAGTTTATTGAATTTTGTGGCATACTCATATCCCAGTTTTCCTTTTATCATGCATATTTCAATTTCGCTACCTTCTGTTAATTCGTTATACAATGCTTTTTGTATAGAAAAGCGTTCTTCGATATTATTTTCTGTGATGATACGAATAAAGTGTGCTTTGCTGCGTGATCCGCTAGTTCCTTTTTCTAAAATGGTATAGTTCTTACAAAACTCATCGGTCTTTGCATAAAAGTGATTTATAAAATTAGCTGTGGCTGATGTAAGTAAAAATAGTCCAACAAATATTCCAAAGTGTACTACATATCTTCTTTTGCTTTCAAAATACACGGAAGGGTTTGTGATTTTTAAAATTATTGTAACTAAAATGGCCAAAGCAATTCCTACGAAACCCGCTCTCCAAAATAGTTGCGTACCGTTTATAGTATTGTCGATTTTTCTTATTTCGAAAATTAGAAAAACTAAACTTATGAAAAATAAAGCAAAAGAGAAATAATATATAAACTTGTCAAATGGTTTGGCAACTTTTTCGAAGAGTACTTTAGGCGGAAAGAAGTCGTCAATTATTAATTGCGAAAGACTAATGATTAAGAGTAAATTGTACATTCCGATTAAAAAAAATGGGAGAGGAACTAATCTAAGAGATCCCTTTTCATCTCCAAATAAAACAAGCGGAATTATACAAAGTCCAATATAAAGTAGACGTTTATAAAACTCTTTTTTCATTCCAAAAGGCTCAATTTTCTTCTTTTTTGTAGCAGTATATTTTCGTTTAGACATTTTAGTTTTATTTGAGGCTATAATCTAGGTTTCTAGTTTGTTATTGGCTTTTTAGTTTTTTCATGAATTCTCCAAATGCAGGAAAAAATTCTTCAAAAAGAGGATGTTTTCTGTTCTTGAGCATTACCTCGCTAAACAATTTTAGACCAATGGCAAATTCGGTCGATTGATTCTCCTCTTCAAATAATTGTTTCTCTTTAATTTTTTCGATAATTTGAAAAATTTCATCATGATTTTCAAATTCTAGCGATAAAGGTTCAGATAAAATTGTTTCTTCATTCATTAAAGAAACTTGTTCTAGAGTTAGCTTATATTTATTTGCTCGCTTAGCCATAATTATATTTTTTGTTGCAGTATTTATAAAACGAAAATACAAATTAAAGCTATAATTCTATAGAAGAGCAAAGATTTGTAAACTAAAAACGGAGACTGTAAAAATCTCCGTTTTATATAAAATGATGCAAAGTCAGTGATATTATATTTTTACAATTTCTACTCTTCTATTTTTTGCTTTGCCATCTTCGCTCGTATTATCGGCTACCGGTTTATCGGCACCCCAGCCTTTAGTTTGTAATCTAGCAGCATTTATTCCTTTGGCAGTTAATGCAGTTTTTATTGCATTGGCTCTATCTTCCGAAAGTTTTTTGTTGCGTGCAGCAACACCAGTATTATCAGTATGACCTTCTATACTAATTTTGAGGCTGGCATTGTTGGTTAATAATTTCTGAATTTCGTCTATAATAGGTAATGATTCCGTTTTTATAGTTGCTTTATCAGTATCAAAATTGATATATAGAGCAATATGACCTTTAGTATCTAATTCCTTCTTTATCTCGTCTGCTTTAATAAGAGATGCTGTTACTTTGAAGGGTTTTGTTTCTAGTATCATCCATCCAGCAGATACTGCATCATCACCAGGAGTCAGTTGTACCCAAATGTTTCTATCAGGACGGCGAATAAGGTATGTTGTTGTAATTGCATTTGCTATAAAGCCATAACCATTTAGGTACTTTATACGATTATTATTTGGTATAACGTCAGATGAGTCTGCGGGCACTTTCATTTCAGATATTTTTACACCATCAACACTTTTAATTATCTCTTCTAGATTTCTTGCTACTTCAAGGTCGCTGTATGACTTACCTTCTTTTGCCTTAATTCTCGCATAGAAAATTTTCCCTTCAGGTTTTTCAAAATGGTCTTTTGCCCAGAAATAAGCAACATCATAATCTGTGATATTGTTCTTGGGTGTACCTTCATAGTTTTCGGGAAGATTAAAATAAGGAAAAGCACCAAGAGGTTTGTTTGAAACAGGGATCGAATTAATATCGAATTTTTTTGCCGAAGTTGTAGCTGCAGGAGGCTCCTGAGTAGTTGGGGTTGATACTAGAGAATCAGTGTTATCTGTTACATTATTCTCCTTTTTATTGGAATTGCATGCAAAGGCTATGCAAGCAATTACGGCTAATGTTAAGGTTTTGATTTTCATATAGTTCGGTTTTTGAAAATCAAAGATAATAAAGAGAAGAGATTTTGACAAAAATATCAACTCAAAAGTATATTGTTTCTTAAGTGTAATTGCTTAACAAATAGATTGTTAGTTTTGTATTTTTATGTGCTGAACTTGCCTTTTTTGATGGATATTGCTACCTTTTTTTAGTTTATACAATCTTTATATTTCATCAGAAAATAACTCCAATTGAATAGGTAATAGTCTAAAAGACATTCTATGATATTTGGTAGGGCCATATTTCTTAATTGCTTCACGATGTTCTTTAGTAGGATACCCTTTATTTTTTTTCCAATTGTACATCGGAAACTCTTCATGAATCTTATCCATATACTCGTCTCGATAGGTTTTGGCAAGTACAGAGGCTGCGGCAATACTCATAAATTTAGCATCACCTTTTATAATACTTTGATTAGGAATAGATTTTAATAACTCAATTTCCTTTTCTGAAAATTGTTTCCCAACTGTATTTTTCAATCCCAATTTAGCATTTAGCATTCTGTTGCCATCCACAATAATAAACTCAGGAACCTGATTTAGTTTCAGGATGCATTCCTGCATTCCTTTCATCGAAGCATTAAGGATATTTATCTCATCAATTTCATCTGGATGCAAATGAGTAATAGCAAACGAAATAGCTTGTTCTTCAATTATTGGTTTTAGTTTTTCTCTGGCTTTTTCAGATAATTGTTTACTATCATTCAGTGTTTTATTCTCAAAACTTAGAGGCAAAATTACAGCTGCTGCTGTTACTGGTCCTGCTAGACAGCCACGACCTGCTTCGTCAGTTCCAGTTTCTAAATCGTGTCCAGAATAATTGAGTTGTAGCATGTTCTTTTTTTAGAATCACAAAGGTTATAAAATTTATTAGAAATAGGTTAAAACAACAACCGAAACTTATAGCATGATACCAAATTAATCCTCTAGTATTTTTTAACTGAAAGTGTTAAAATTTAACATTTTTTTATTGTTAATATCACTTATTAAAGATCTGTTATTTATCACAATAATTGATTAAAAAATCAAAGTCTTGTTATTTTTGTATCTTTTTTCTTTTTTGTTAACAATTTTAAGTAAGAAAAATAATAATTTACAAAATGTTAAAATTGTTATTGTAAGAAAAATTTATCATTTTTGACGAATTATTAACCAAAAACAATTTAAGATGAAGGTGAAATTTAGATGGATTTTAACATTATTAACAGCATTAACCATGCAGTTTTCTTTTGCACAAGAGAAGGTTGTCTCTGGAATTGTTTCAGATGCGACAGGTCCAATTCCTGGTGTGAACGTTATGATTAAGGGGACAAAAAATGGTGTCCAGACAGATTTTGATGGCAAATATTCGATCAAGGCAAAAACAGGAGATGTGTTAGTATACTCTTATATGGGATTACAAGATAAGAATGTAACAGTTGGAACTTCTTCGGTGATTAACACTAAGATGGAAGAAGCAGGAAAAGCATTAGATGAAGTTGTTGTTGTAGCTTATGGTAAGGCAAAAAAATCTTCATATACAGGATCAGCAACCCAAATTAGATCAGAACAACTAGAAAATAGACCTTTAACCAATGCATTAGGAGTTTTGGAGGGTAGTACTTCTGGAGTTCAAGTGCAGAGTTCAGCAGGTCAACCAGGATCAGCACCAGAAATAAGAATAAGAGGTTTTAGTTCTGTTAATGGCTCAAATACACCATTATATATTGTAGATGGAGTTCCTTTTGCGGGTGATATTAGTAATATAAATTCTAATGATATTGAGAGTTTGACAGTTTTAAAAGATGCTTCTTCAACATCACTTTATGGATCAAAAGCAGCAAATGGAGTAATTATAATTACTACTAAAACAGGAAAATCAAATAAGGATAAATTTTCATTAAATGTAAGCCAGGGAATGACCTCTAGGTCGATAAAGGATTATAAAAGAGTAGATGCATATGATTATTATCCTTTAGAATGGGAGGCAATAAGAAATAGCCGCCCTATGAATAATCAGGCACAAATTGATGCAGCAAATACGTACGCTTCGGCTAGAGTTCCTGTAGTATTGGTAACAAATCCATTTAATGTTCCAAATGCAAGTATTGTTGGAACTGATGGAAAATTAAATCCAAATGCACAATTGTTATATCCTCAAGATTTAGATTGGGAAAAACAATTAGAAAGAGCAGGAGTTCGTAGAAATGTTGATTTTTCTTATCAAGGAAAATCAGAAAAATCAAATTATTTTGCATCCTTAGGACATCTGAATGAAGAGGGATATGTACGAAATTCAGGTTTTGAAAGAACAACAGGACGTTTGAATTTAAATACGAGTTTAAATGACTGGTTTAAAACGGGACTAAATTTATCTGGAACCTTAACCAATTCTAAATTAGGGACTGACGGAGTAGCTAACACAAACTCTTTCAACAACCCTTTTAGAACAATAAGATATATGGGGCCAATTTATCCTGTTTTTGATCATACAGCAAATGGTGATTATGTTTTAGATGATAATGGTGATAAAGTATATTCTACTCTTCGAGGCTCGGGAGCATCTAATGGACGAAATGTGGTATATGAAACATTAAATAATACAGATGTTAAAAAAGGGCTGGCTCTTTCGGGAAGAACTTTTTTTGAAATAAGTTTCTTAAAAGATTTCAAATTCACAACTAACGCTTCTATCGATAAGACTTATTCTAATAGAACATATTCATATAATACCCTTATAGGTGATGGATCTCCAACTGGATTAATGGCAAAAGAGGATAGAATATTTACAGGTATTACTTATAATCAATTATTAAATTATTCTAAAAAAATAGGGAGTCATTCTATAACTGCATTGTTAGGTCATGAGAGTTTTGATTATGAAAGAAATTGGACTACAGGAGTGAAGACAGGTCAGGTTTCTCCGGATAATATTGAATTTATCAATTATGCTACAACTACGACCTTAGAGAGTAAAACAAGAAATTATTCAACTGAATCTTATTTTTCGAGAGTTGGCTATGACTATATGGATAAATATATTCTTTCGGGATCGTTACGTAGAGATTCATCTTCAAAATTTGCGAAGGACAATCAGTGGGGAAATTTTTGGTCTTTTAGTGGTGCTTGGATAGCTTCTAAAGAAAACTTTCTTAGTGATGTTTCTTGGGTTAATGATTTAAAATTAAGAGCTTCAATAGGACAGGTAGGTAATGATTCTCATATTGCTTCAGATAGAGATGAAGATGGTACAGTCTTAAATGGACTAAATTATTATATAGGTCAATCTACTTATAGTTTAGGATATGATAACGGTAGCGAAGGAGGAGTAATAACGTATGCTTCGGCAGCTCCAGATTTAAAATGGGAGGTTAATACTCAAAAAGATGTAGCGGTAGAGTTTGGGTTATTTAAGAATAGACTTAAAGGAAGTATTGAGTATTATAATAGAAATACTGATGGACTTATTTTTGAAGTTCCAAATGCATTATCTTCTGGTTTGGATTATAGAGTAGAAAATATAGGATCTATGGTAAATAAAGGTTTTGAGATTGCCCTAGAAGGTGTAATTCTTAAAACAAAAGATTTCTCATGGAGTTTAAATATAAACGCATCAACTATTAGTAATAAAATCACAAAGTTACCACAAAAAGAAATTATTGATGGAACTAAGAAACTTACTGTGGGTAGTTCAATTTATGATTATTGGTTAAGAGATTGGTATGGAGTAGATCCGGCTGATGGATATGCTTTATATGTTGCAGATCCTAATCTAATGGTGGAGAATGACCCTACAGGAAGAGTTGTAAATGGCGTAAATGTAACTACAAATCAAAATAAAGCGCTCTTCCATTATGCAGGATCAGCAATACCAGATTTATTTGGAAGCTTTGGTAATACATTCAAATATCAGGGAATTCAATTAGATGTCATGTTCTCTTACCAAATAGGAGGTAAAATGTATGATTCTAATTATGCAGCTTTAATGCATTCGGGTAATAATTATGGTTCTGCTTTAAGTACAGATATTCTTAATAGATGGCAAAACCCAGGAGACATAACAGATGTTCCTAGATTAGATATTAACAGAAATACGCAATCTTCAGCAGCTTCAGACAGATGGCTGGTAGGGTCGGATTATTTAGCATTAAGGCAGATTAATTTATCTTATAAATTACCTTCTGACTTAATATCCAAATTAGCTATTGATAATGCAACGGTATATGTAAATGGCGAAAATTTATTGTTGTTTACTAAGCGTCAAGGATTGGATCCTACGCAAACATTTAACGGAACTACTCAAAACAGGTATATTCCATCAAGAGTAATAACGTTAGGTTTTAATTTAAATTTTTAACAATATGAAGTCAAATTTTATAAAACAAATATTTTTTATAATAGTAATAGTTGCTCTGGGGTCTTGTTCAGAGGATTTTTCAGAAAAAAAACCTACCGAGTTTGTAGACTACGAGGGAGCAACCAAAACGACAGAAAATCTTATGACTTTCTTAAATGGTATTCACAGATCTCTGTACATTACATATGAAGGTAATCAAAACGAAAGTGGTTTGGGAGGACTAATGCAGCAAACTGATATTGTAGGGGATGATGTTGTGTTTCCTATAACAAATAGTTGGTTTTTGCAAGTTTACAACTGGAATGGATTAAGCAATGAAAATTCTCAAGATCTTCGTTTTCCTTATCGAACATATTACAGGATAATAAGAAATGCTAATACTATTATTAATGCTACTGATGCTGCTATAGGAACTATTGCCAATAAGAATATTGTAAAAGGGCAAGCTTTGCTGTATCGTGCTTTTTGTCATTTTCAATTAGTACAATTATATGGCAAGAGATATGTAAATGGAGAAACTAACTCTCAATTAGGGGTTCCGATTATTTTAACCGTAGGGAATGAGAATTTTCCGCGTTCTACAGTAGAAGAAGTGTATGCTCAAATAAATAAAGATTTAGATGAAGCTAATATTCTGTTAGTAGGATATACAAGATTAAATAATTCTCATTTAAACTTAAAAGTAGCTCAAGGATTAAAAGCGCGTGTAGCCTTAACTCAAGGAAATTGGGCTATTGCTGCTGATTATGCTAATAAAGCCAGGACAGGAATGAACTTAATGTCTATTGCAGATTACGGAGCAGGTTTTAATGATTTTAACAATAAAGAGTGGATGTGGGGTAGTCATATTAATGAAGTTCAAACTCTGTATTTTGGGAATTTTGGTGCTTATATGTCTAGAAATTTTAGCTCAACAGTTATACGCTCTTGTCCTAAAGCAATTAATAGTAAATTGTATAATTTGATTCCATCAACAGATGTACGCTCAACTATTTTTAGTGTAGATGGTAATCATCCAAGTCTTTCGCTTGCAAGCAATTTTGCTAAGTTTCCATATACAAGCCAAAAATTCTTATCAATAAGTGCAGGAGATAGTAGATGTGATGTGCCTTATATGCGTGCAGCTGAAATGTATCTTATAGAAGCTGAGGCAAAAGCAAGGTTAGGACAGCCAGATGCTGCTACAATTCTTTTTGATTTGGAAAAAGCTAGAAACCCTGAATATGTTTTGTCTACTAATACGGGGCAAACTTTAGTTGATGAAATATTATTACAAAGACGAATAGAATTATGGGGAGAAGGATTTAGATTTTTTGATTTAAAGAGAACTAATTCTGCTTTAGATAGAACGGGAGCTAATCATGATTCTTCAATTACAAACGGTGTTATGATTGTATTACCAACAGATAAAAGATGGCAATGGTTAATTCCAAGAGATGAAATTAATGCAAACCCATTAGTAAAACAAAACGAACTTTAGAGTTTAAATAAATTATTGAAAACTGCCCAAAATATTTTGGGCAGTTTTTTTTTGTGATAATAATTAATTGGTGAATAATTAAATAGTAAGAGTTAAAATATACTCTAAATAGATCTCATGACTTATAAAGATTAAAGTAATCAGATTTAGAAAAAAGTTGATAAATGATTTTAAAAGTGCTTTTAATAAAACATTTTGAGTTTGAAATGTTTCAAAATTATGATTTTTACGTAGGTTAATTACTACTTACGTGTTAATTTCTTTAAATTTCAATTAAGAAAAAACTTACTTTATTTGTTAATTATTTGTTAAAATAAATATTAAATAAACCTTAGTATTTTAAAGATAAAATTAGGGATAATGCTATTTATCTACTAATTTACTGAGTTGATACGGGGTAGTGTTAAGGAAATATTAAAAAAAACTTTCCAAGCGTTTAGTTTTGCTTGTTATTTTAAGAAATTATTATGATGTTTGCGACATACTAATTCAAAATTAAAAAAATGAAACTAAAGTTTAACGGATTCTTAGTGCTACTAGTAGTACTTATGACGCAACTTACCATTGCGCAAGAAAGAACTGTTTCTGGAATTGTTTCCGATAATGCAGGAATGCCTTTGCCAGGTGTGAGTGTATTAGTTAAAGGAACACAAGCAGGAACGCAAACTGATTTTGATGGAAAATACTCTATCAAAGCAACCCCAAGCCAAGTCTTGGTATTTAGTTATATTGGGATGAAAACTCAAGAAATTACAGCTACTTCAGCAACAGTAAATGCAAAGTTAGCAAGTTCATCAGTTGAACTAGAAGGTGTTGTAGTAACAGCGTTAGGGATTAAAAGAGAGAAAAAATCTTTAGGTTACGCTTCGCAAGAGATTAAAGGTTCTGATTTGAATTCAGGTGCTGCAAGTGGAAACTTTCTTAATGAGCTTTCAGGTAAAGCAGCTGGTGTAAACATCAGAAAAAATACCAACTTTGGAGGTTCTACAAACGTAGTTTCTAGAGGGGTTAAGAATCTTACAGGAGATAACCAGATGCTTATCGTAATAGATGGTATGCCAATTAATAATGCTAATACGAACTCAAGTGTAGGTAAGCAAACTGAAGGAGCTCGTAATACATATGATTATGGTAATGCAGCGATGGATATTAATCCTGATGATATCGAGACATTGAACATATTAAAAGGTGCTGCTGCTGCTGCATTATACAGATGGCAAGCTGGTAATGGGGTAATCATGATTACAACCAAAAAAGGTAAAGCAAGAAAAGGAATGGGAGTAACTATTTCTAGTGAATTTACAGTAGGTACTGTTGATAAAAAAACTTTTCCTGTTTACCAAAATAAATATGGACAAGGTTACGGACCTACTTATGATGAGAATGGTAATCCAAAAGGAATTCCAGTTGGACCAACAGGAGCTTTTTTTACTATAGATAGTAATGGAAATCAAGTTGCTACTACAAAAGATGATGCTTCTTATGGTGTTGCTTTTGATCCAAACCTTTCTGTTTATCAATGGGATGCTTATACTAAATACTCTCCAAATTACGGAAAAAAAACAGCATGGAAAGCAGCTGATAATGGGCCTATTACATTCTTTCAATCAGCTACAACTTTCAATAACTCTATCTCTATAGAGGATGGTACAGACAAAACTAATTTTGTTTTGAACTACAACAACTATAAAGAAAACGGTATATTACCAAATAGTGAATTAAAGAAAAATAATATAAGCCTTAAAATTAATCACAAGTTTACGGATAAATTATCAGCTAGTGCATTTGCAAATTATATGGCACAAACTACAGTTGGTAGAAATACAACCGGATATGGTGGAGACAACATCATGGGATCATTCCGTCAGTGGTGGGCTACCAATGTTGATATAAAAGCTCAAAAGGAAGTTTTTGAGAATTCTGGAGGGCAAAACATTTCTTGGAATATGGATAATCCTGCTAATGGTCTTACTAATGCAAAATATGCGGATAATCCTTATTTTACAAGATATAAAAATTACCAATCTGATGAGAGAAATCGTTTTATAGGATATGCTCAATTAGATTATAAAGTTGCTGATTGGTTATCTGTAACAGGAAAAGCTAGTACAGATAGTTATTCTGAATTACGTGAAGAAAGAAAAGCAGTTGGATCTCTAAATGCTACATTCGGAATTAACAGGTTAGCTGTAGGTTCAGGATATCAAAAATATGCAGGTATGTTTTCTGAGCAAAACTACCAACTTACTTTGAATTTCAATAAAAAGCTTACGGAGAATATTTCATTAAATGGTTTAGCAGGGCTTAATGCTTTAAGAACAAGACGTACTTCGACACTTGCTTCTACAGATGGAGGTCTTATTATACCTGGAATTTTTGCATTGTCAAATTCTCTAAGCCCATCTCCGTATCCTGTAGAGGAAGAAGATAATTCGGGAGTAAATAGTGCTTATGCTTCTGTTTCTTTGGGATATAAAGATTTTTTATTCTTAGACGGAACGGTACGTAATGATGTATTCTCTACATTACCAAAAGGAGGTAACTCAGTAAATACATTCTCTACTTCTGCTAGTTATGTTTTTACAAATCATGTCAATCAGCCATGGTTAACTTTTGGTAAATTTAGAGCGAGTTATGCTGAAAATCCACAAGGAAATATTGATTTGTATTCATTACAAAGTGTTTTTAGTAAATTCAATAATTTTGGTTCAAGTCCATTGTACTCAAGACCAAACATAAGTGCTAATCCAGATTTACATACTGTAAAAACGAAATCAGAAGAGCTTGGTTTAGAAATGCAATTCTTTGATAGAAGAGCTGGATTTGAGGTGAGTGTGTATAAAAGTTTAAGTTCTGATCAAATCTTCCCTGTAGATTATTCTACATCAACAGGATATTCTTCAAGATATGCAAATGCTGGATCTGTGGAGAATAAAGGTATCGAGGTACAGCTTAATTTAACTCCTGTAAAATTGAAAGATTTTCAATGGGACGTTTTTGTAAACTGGTCTAAAAACGAAAATACAATCAAGGATTTAGCTCCTGGTATTGAAACATTAACATTAGGATCTTTTCAAGGTGGGGTAAATATAATTGCAAAACCAGGTCACGCTTTTGGTGATATTATTGGTAAAGATTATGTATATGCTGCTGATGGGCAAAAAGTTACTAAAGGTGGAACTTATTTAATGACTGAGTCAGTTACTAATGTTATCGGGAATGTTACTCCAGACTGGATTGGTGGAATCCGTAATAAATTTACTTACAAGCAAGTTTCATTAGGTTTCTTAATTGATATGCAAAAAGGAGGAGATATTTTCTCTCTAGATCAATACTACGGACAAAATTCTGGTTTATATGAGTCTACTGCAGGATTTAATGAGTTAGGAAACCCAGTAAGAAATACATTAGCTAATGGTGGTGGAGTTATACTTCCAGGTGTAAATGAAGATGGTACTCCTAATACAACTAGAACACCAGGACCAGAAGTGGCAGGAGGTATTTATGGATATACTAAAAATCCACAGAAAGCTTTTGTATATGATGCTAGCTATATTAAATTAAGAGAAGTAACTATTACATATAGTTTCCCTTCATCATTGGTTTCAAAAATGAAATTAACTGATTTAAGACTTTCTTTAATAGGTTCTAACTTATGGATAATTCATAAAAATCTTCCAGATGCAGATCCAGAAAGTGGTCTTAGTTCTGGTAACTTATCTTCAGGTTACTCAGGAGGTTCACTACCTACAACAAGAAATATTGGTTGTAACCTAACATTAAAATTCTAAATCATGAAAAAAATACTTCTATTAATATCTTTTGTTAGTATCACTATCTCATGTAGTACTGATATTACAGATATGAATGTTGATCCTAAAAAACCAACATCGACCAAGCCAGAATATATGTTTACTAATGCTCAAAAGAAATTAGTAGATCAAATGGCAAGCACTAGTGTAAATTTAAACGTTTTTAGATTATTATCACAACAATGGGCGGAAACGACTTATCCAAATGAAAGTCAATTTGATCTTACAGGAAGAAAAATTCCAGATAATCATTTTCGTGTTTTGTATAGAGATGTCTTAGCAGATTTATATGATGCTAAAGGGATGATTAAAGCTCAAGTTACCGAAACTGAAGAAGCAGCTATCATTAATCAGAATAGATTAGCTCTTATTGATATTTTTGAAGTTTATACATATAGTATTCTGGTAGATACTTTTGGAGATGTTCCTTACTCTCAAGTAGGAGATATTGTAAATAATCCTTTACCAGCTTATGATGATGCTAAAACAATTTACAAAGATCTTATTGTAAGATTGACTAAAGATGTGGCTGTATTGAAAAAAAATGATGCAACTGCAAATTTTGGAACAGCTGATATTATTTACTCAGGAAATGCTGCTAGTAATAAAAAATGGGTAAAGTTTGCCAATTCATTAATCGTAAGATTAGCTGTAAATATATCTGATGTAGAGCCTGCATATGCAGCTACAGAACTTCAGGCAGCTCTTGCTTCTGGAATAATGACTGGTAATGCTGATACTACAAAATTGATTTACTTAACAACATCAGGTAATCAAAATCCGTTATACGCTGATTTGGTTGTAAGTAATAGAAATGATTTTGTTCCTGCTGAGACTTTTGTGGCAGCAATGGATGCTGTTGTGCCAGGTGGAGATCCAAGGATGACGAAATATTTTGTTAATGCTACTAAACCAGCTCCAGTTATTCCTCCTGGAAGAACTTTTACTGGAGGTACTTTTGGAGAGGCTAACGTTTTTGAGGCTTCTTCTCGTATAACTGCTACGTTAAATAATCCTGCTTACCCAGGTACATTGATTGATTATGCTGAATTACAATTTTTATTGGCAGAAGCAGCTGAGAAAACTTTAATTCCTGGTGGTTCGGCTCAAGCCAAAGTTTATTATGATGCAGGGATTACTGCTTCAATGACAGATTGGGGAGTGCCAGCAGCTAGTATTACGACTTATTTGAGCCAGCCTAAAGTAAATTATTTAAACGTATTAAGTGGGGCTACTTGGCAAGAAAAAATAGGTATGCAAGCTTGGTATGCACTTTATAATAGAGGATTTGAGGCATGGACTTCATTCAGAAGATTAGATTTTCCAAAATTAAAATCACCTACTGCTGCTATAAATAAAAACATATTAACAGTTCCAGTAAGATATACATATCCAGGAATTGAGCAATCAGTAAATGGTACAAACTATAATAAAGCTGCTGCTGCTATTGGTGGTGACTTAATGAATACTAAAATATTCTGGGATAAATTCTAGTCTTGATAATAATAAATCAAGATAAAAATTGAAAGAATAAACAATAAATATTTTGAGTTTTTAGAACCCCGATTACATTTTGTAATCGGGGTTCTTGCATAAAATAGGAATGATTGCGTTTTTATATTAATCTATTGTGTTTTTTTATTTATACGTTTTTATAATTTACCTTTGCCACACTAAAATAGTCAAAAATAATATCTATATATAACCCTTTCAAATGAGAATTCTCTTTTTAATTTATCTTTTAGTACTACCCACACTATTATTTTCTCAGGTAAAACCATTAGAAATGAATGGGGAACATCGTGGTCTTAACGATACAATAAAAGCCAAAAAGAAGGTTGCAAGAATAGATCAATACCGTTATATAACCTTGGAACGTGATACAACTTATGTAGATACGTCGCTTACAATTCAAAACGAGTACAAACATAATTATCTACGAAAAGATAATTTTGGACTTTTGCCGTTTTCTAATATCGGACAAACATATAATACATTACAATATAGCTTAACCAACTTTACTCCTTATCCCGAAATGGGGTTCAAAGCCAAACATTTTAATTTTCTAGAAGCTAATGATGTTCAGTATTATTCGGTTGCAACTCCTTTAACCGAATTGTATTTTAAATCTACAATTAATAAAGGACAGACATTAGATTCTTTTATAACCTTGAATTTATCAGAAAGATTAAATGTTTCTGCCGAATATAAAGGATTAAGATCAGAGGGGAATTATATAAACCAATTGACAAGTACAGGGAATTTTAAATTCACAACAAGTTATAGCACAAAAAAAGGTCAATACCATATTAATGCACATTATACCTATCAGGATATTTCAAATGAAGAGAATGGTGGGATAACAACGCCAGCAGATTTTGAAAGTGGTGACCCAGACTTTAAAAATCGACAAAGACTAGAAGTATATTTAACAGATGCACAGTCGTTTTTAAAAGGTAAACGATTATTTTTTGATCATGCATACAGAATAAATGAAACACAAGGAAGTAATAATTTGTATGTAACACACCAGTTTAATTATGAAAATAAATATTTCGAATATTACCAACCAACAGTTTTATCAAGGGTAGGTAATGAAAGTGTACTTCGATTTGGAAACTCTTATGTAACAAGTGGAATCAATGATCAATCTCATTATAATAAAATGTATAATAAGGTAGGAGTTGCTTATGAAAATGTATTGTTAGGGAAATTTCATTTTTTTGTAGATGATTTCAGAAGTAATTCTTATTACGGAAGAGTTTTGCTTTTTGATGATGGAGCAATTATCCCTAGTTCATTAAGCCAGGATATTAATAGTTTTGGAGGACAATATGAATATCAAAAAAACAAATGGAATGGAAGATTTTTGTATTCAAGATCAATAACAAGTCAATCACTTTCAGATTTAGAAGCAAAGCTTAAATTTGATTATAGTGATAAAATTAAATTTTTATTTGAGTATCAGAACATAAATAAGTTACCTAATAATAACTATAATTTATATCAAAGTAGTTATGTAGAATATAACTGGTCGAATAAATTTAAAAATGAAAAAATCAATTCATTAAGTGCTAGTGCAATTACACCATGGGTTAATATGTCATTTCAATATACAGTACTAAATGATCATTTATACTTTGAAGACCAATCAACAGCTGCTGAAGCTGCTTTAAAAACACAAATTATAAAACCTGCACAATATGGTAATACAATTAATTATCTGGAAGTAAAGGCAAGTAAAGAATTTAAATTCGGACGATTTGCATTAGATAATACTGTTTTGTACCAAAAAGTAGATCAAGCAGATGCTATTCTGAATGTACCAGAAATAGTTACAAGAAATACATTGTATTACACTAATTATTTATTCAAGAAAGCACTTTATTTACAAACAGGAATTGTGTTTAATTACTTTGCTAGCTATTATGGTAACGATTATAATCCTGTAATAGGTGAATTTTTTGTTCAAAATAAGAAAGAAATCGGAAATTATCCGAACTTTGACTTCTTTATAAACGCCAGAATTAGACAAACTCGAATCTTTTTAAAAGCAGAGCATTTTAACTCCTCATTATCGAAGAGTAATTATTATTCCGCGCCTAATAATCCATATCGTGATTTTGTTATCCGATTTGGTTTAGTTTGGAATTTCTTCCAATAAAAATTAATTAATAACAATGGGAATCAGATCGTATAATTTCCAAACTTAATAAAATGAATTACTCAAAAAATATTTTAGAAACAATTGGCAACACGCCGTTAGTAAAACTAAATAAAACCGTAGCAGAAATTGATGCATTGGTTTTAGCAAAAGTAGAAACCTTCAATCCAGGAAATTCTGTAAAAGATAGAATGGCGGTAAAAATGGTTGAAGATGCCGAAGCAGATGGACGCTTAAAACCAGGAGGAACTATCATCGAGGGAACCTCAGGGAATACAGGAATGGGATTGGCATTGGTTGCAATTATAAAAGGATACAAACTTATTTGTGTAATTTCAGATAAGCAATCAAAAGAAAAAATGGATATTTTGCGCGCAGTAGGTGCAAAAGTAGTGGTTTGTCCAACAGATGTTGAGCCAACAGATCCACGTTCATATTATTCAGTTTCAAAAAGATTAGCAGAAGAAACTCCAAATTCATGGTATGTAAATCAATATGATAATCCATCGAATGCATTGGCACATTATGAACAAACAGGACCAGAAATTTGGGAACAAACAGATGGGAAAATAACTCATTTTGTGGTAGGAGTAGGAACAGGGGGAACAATATCTGGAGTTGCAAAATACTTAAAAGAAAAGAACCCAAACATCAAAATTTGGGGAATAGATACATACGGTTCAGTTTTTAAAAAATACCATGAAACAGGTATTTTTGATGAAAATGAAATTTACTCATACATCACCGAAGGAATTGGGGAAGATATTTTACCAAAAAATGTTGACTTTTCCTTGATAGATGGTTTTACAAAAGTAACTGATAAAGATGCGGCAGTTTATACAAGAAAAATTGCACTCGAAGAAGGGATTTTTGTAGGGAATTCTGCAGGAGCTTGTATAAAAGGATTGTTACAACTAAAAGAGCATTTTACAAAAGACGATGTCGTAGTGGTACTTTTTCATGATTCGGGAAGCCGTTATGTAGGTAAAATGTTTAATGACGATTGGATGCGTGAGCGTGGTTTTTTAGAAGAAAACGTTACAAAGGCCGAAGATGTTATAAAAGATCATATAGATAAGCAATTAATAGTTGTACGTACCGAAGAGTTAGTTTCGCATGCTATTGAGAGAATGCGTAAATATAAAATCTCACAAATTCCAGTAGTAGATATTACAGGATTTGTAGGTTCAGTAGATGAAACAGATTTATTTAGAAGCTATGTAGCTGATAAAAATGTAGCCGAAAAACCTATCAAAGAAGTAATGGGAAAACCATTTCCTATCGTAAAACTAGGAACACCGATAGAAGAAGTTTCGAAATTGTTTACAAAAGAAAATGATGCAGTTTTAGTAGATTTAGAAAACGGAAACCATCATATTATAACAAAATACGATATTATAGGTTCTATAAAATAGAACATAATTCAAAACAAATTAAAATGCCACAAATCTAGCGAGAAAGCTCGTTGAGTTTGTGGCATTTTTAGCTTATAAATTTAGTATAATGACTTTTACTGCCATAGATTTTGAAACAGCTACAGGATATCATCCTTGTTCAGTTG
This sequence comes from Flavobacterium hydatis, assembly GCF_000737695.1. Taxonomy (GTDB): domain Bacteria; phylum Bacteroidota; class Bacteroidia; order Flavobacteriales; family Flavobacteriaceae; genus Flavobacterium; species Flavobacterium hydatis. The sequence continues at coordinate 22,915 of NZ_JPRM01000005.1, read as the reverse complement.
GTATAGTTACAGTAGAGAATGGAGTTATTGTAGACGAGTTTGTCACATTAATTAAACCGCCTAATAATGAATATTCACCATTTACAATTAGAGTGCATGGTATTTATCCACGGGATACGATAAATGCAAAATCATTTGCTCAAGTATATCCAGAAATCAAGAAACGTTTAGAAAATAGAATCGTTGTTGCACATAACGAAAGCTTTGATCGCAATGTTTTGGCAAAGTCTATGTTATTGTATGGCTTGAACTATGAGGATTTAAATATCGCTTCACGCTGGGAATGTACTGTTAAAATATATAAAGCAAAAGGATTAAAACCTGCTAAATTAAGCGATTACTGTCGCGAAATGAATATTCAGCTCAATCATCATGAAGCACTATCAGATGCTCGAGCATGCGCTAAATTATATTTATTGAGGTAATTTTCTTTCATTTTTAATTTTTTTTGAATTACATTAGTCAATCTTTAAATGGCTAAAAAATGAAAGAAGATTTTCTGCATTACCTATGGAAATATAAAAAGTTCGATACTTTAAATCTAAAAACCTATAATAACGAAGACCTTGTTATCATTAATATAGGACAGTATTTAGAATTGGCTGGTCCTGATTTTTTTAATGCCCAAGTTATAATAGGTAGCCAAAAATGGGCTGGAAATATTGAGATACACCTAAAATCTTCTGATTGGTATTTGCATCATCATGAAAAAGATAAAGCATACGAAAACGTAATTCTTCATGTTGTTTGGGAGCATGACAGCGAAATTTTTAATAGAAACAATTCAGAGGTTCCAGTTTTGATTTTGAAAAATTATGTTTCAGGAGAAATTATTAAAAACTATAAAACCCTGATTGCGCCTAAATCATGGATTTTTTGCGAGAAAGAAATTAAAGATATTGATGATTTTTCATTTATAAATTGGCAAGAGCGTTTGTTTTTTGAGCGATTAGAACGTAAATCACAGCCTATTTATGATCTGTTGGAGCTAACAAATAATGATTGGGAAGCAGTAATGTTTTGTTTTTTAGCTAAAAATTTCGGTTTAAATATCAACGGAAACTCCTTTTTAGAGTTAGCGCTATCAATTCCATTCACTATAATCAGAAAAGAAAGTTTTGAAGTTGAAAATTTAGAAGCTTTACTTTTTGGGAATGCAGGATTATTAGATGTTGATAAAGAGGATAACTATTTTAAAGATTTAAAATTCAGGTATTTTTATCTGTTACATAAATACCAACTAGAGAAAACTTACGTAGAACCTATGCAGTTTTTTAAGCTCAGACCAGATAATTTCCCGACAATCCGTCTTTCGCAACTCGCTAATTTGTATTATAAACATCAGAATTTATTTTCTAAGATTATAGCTTTAAAATCAGTTAAGGAAATTTACGATTTGTTATTAGTTTCTGTTGCACCATATTGGCAAAACCATTATCAGTTTGATAAAATAAGCCCTGTTAAGACGAAAAAAACAGCACAAGCGTTTGTTGATTTACTTATCGTAAATACGGTTATTCCGATGCAGTTTGCTTATGCTAAAAAGCAAGGAAAAACTATCTCGGAAGACTTAATTGCGGTTTTAAATGAAATTAAACCAGAGAAAAATACTATTATAGATAAGTTTAAATTGTTTAAAATTAATGCTCATAATGCTTTTGAAACCCAATCGTTATTACAGCTAAAAAATGAATATTGTAATAAAAGCAGATGTCTTGATTGTGTTGTAGGGATGGAGTTGTTAAAAGGAAACTAGAAAGCTAGGGAGCGAGATAATAATTGTTTTATTTTGTACTTTTGCCAATCAACTACCAAATATATGTCAGCAATTATCAAACTTAAATTCTTTTTCGAAAAATATGGCTTTCATGTTTCATCTAGATTAGCCGATAAATTAGGAATGCGAGTTACAAGTGTTCGTTTGTTTTTTATATACATATCCTTTGTTACGGCTGGATTGTGGTTTGGCGTATATTTAACATTAGCATTCTGGATTAGATTAAAAGATTTAGTCCGTGCCAAAAGAACTTCTGTATTTGATTTATAGATTCATTTTACTCCATAAAAAAAGGGATTATAAAGTAGTTATTACTTTATAATCCCTTTTTTCTATTAAGATATATTATTTATCAGGATTGTTTAATTTACTGTTTTTCTTACCATAAGTAAAGTAAATAAGAACGCCTAGAGCCATCCAGATTACAAGCCTAACCCAGCTTTCATTTGGCAGAGAATACATTAACGCTAAGCAGATTACGATACCCGCAATTGGTACAAAAGGAACCAATGGAGTTCTGAAAGCTCTTGGAGCATCTGGCATTTTTTTGCGCATAACTATAACGCCAATACATACTAAAACAAACGCTAATAAAGTACCGATACTTACCATATGTCCTAAGTCGCTTACAGGAACAAATCCAGCAAATAAACTTACAAATACTAAGAAGAAAAGATTAGTTTTCCAAGGGGTACGGAATTTAGAGTGAATTTCGCTGAAAAATTTAGGTAATAATCCATCTTTACTCATAGTATAAAATACACGGCTTTGCCCCATTAACATTACCAATATTACCGAAGTATATCCAGCTAAAATTGCAACAATTAAACCAGTTTGTAAAAAGGTATAACCTGTTTTTGCAAATGCAGTAGCAGCAGGTTTTGCGTCACCAGCAAACTCATAATAAGGTACAAGACCAGTCATTACGTGAGCAAATAAAACATATAATATAGTACAGATTACTAAAGAGCCTAAAATACCAATTGGCATTCCTTTTTGAGGATTTTTAGCTTCTTGAGCAGCGGTAGAAACAGCGTCAAAACCAATAAAAGCAAAGAATACAGTTCCAGCTCCAGCAGCAATACCAGACCATCCAAATTCACCAAAAACACCAGTATTTTTAGGAATATAAGGAGTGTAGTTTGCAGTATCAATATAGCTCCATCCTAATACAATGAAAACAATTACAACGGTAACTTTTAAAATAACCAAGAAATTATTAATAGAAGCAGATTCTTTAGTACCTCTTATTAATAATAATGAAAGTAATGAAACTATGATAACTGCAGGCAGGTTAATTATTCCGCCTTCTATAACAGTTCCGTCACTTAGTTTTAATGTTTCCCAGGGAGAACAAATTAAATTATGCGGAAGATGAATGTTGTATTTATTAAGTAATTCGAGTAAGTAACGCGACCAACTCACGCCGACAGTTGCGGCTCCTAATGCATATTCTAAAACTAAATCCCAACCAATAATCCATGCCATAAATTCACCCATAGTTGCATAAGAATATGTGTAAGCACTACCGGCAACAGGTATCATAGAAGCGAATTCTGCGTAACAAAGACCTGCAAAAGCACATCCTATAGCAGCTAGAATAAAAGATAATGTAACTGCAGGGCCAGCATGTTCAGCTGCAGCAATTCCGGTTAATGAAAATAATCCGGCTCCAATAATTGCACCTACACCTAGTGCTACTAATGACCCTGAAGATAAGGTTCTTTTTAAGCCTTTTTCAGATTCGGAAGCTTCATTAAGCAATACCGAAAGTGGTTTAGTTTTCCAAATTGACATATATTATTTTGGTTAATTGTTATTAAGCTCCAAATGTATTCTTTTTTATAAAAAATAAAAACAATTAGTGCATTTTAAGTTATAAAATAATTAAAACTCTGCGAAATTGTTTGTTAATCGAATATTTTGCTGTGCAAGATATTTAAATAGTTTTGTATTCAATGATAAAATTTTAAATATTTTCCTACGAAACTAAAATTTTTTGATTTACATTACAACTTCAAGTTAAATTAAGTTTAAGTCAAAGATGAATTTTAGAAAAATTGCTCCCTACTTTAAGTTTAGTCGAGAACAACGAATTGGTATTTTTTTGCTATTTGCAATAATTATCATTTTGCAGTTGATTTACTTTTTTGCAGATTTTAGTTCGCCATCGCAATTCTTTCTTGAAAAAGAAAAATGGATGTCTCTACAAAACGAAATAGATTCAATTAAAAGTGCAGAAAGTAATAGAGAAGAAAAAGTTTATTTATTCAATCCTAATTTTATTACCGATTACAAAGGGTATAAGTTGGGTATGTCAGTAGAAGAAATAGATAGATTGTTAGCTTTTCGTAAAGAGAATAAATACGTAAACACACCTAAGGAGTTTCAGGATGTAACTAAAATTTCAGATTCATTATTAAGTGCGATGATTCCGTATTTTAAATTTCCAGATTGGGTAAATAATAAGAAAGAAGCAAAAGAATATAAGGATTATCCAAGCCAGAAAATATTTCCTAAAAAAGAAAAAATTATCCAGATAGATATTAATAACGCCACCCAAGAAGATTTAACTAAAGTTTCAGGAATCGGAGAGGTTCTTTCTTTACGAATTCTAAAACAGAAAGAAAGCTATGGTTATTTTGTCTCGATGGAACAACTAGATGATATTTGGGGACTTTCTCCAGAAGTTATTTCAAATTTAAACAGTCATTTTAAAATAACAGAGACTACTAATTTTAAAAAAATAGCTATAAATGATGCGTCTTTAAAGGAGCTGGCACTCTTTCCTTACTTCCGATATGCCTTGGCAAAACAAATCGTCACCTACCGAAGTATGAACGGAAATATTAAGAATATTGAGGATTTGATAAAAATTAAGGGCTTTCCTGTTGAAAAAGCAAAAATAATTGGTTTATATTTGGAGTTCTAAAAATGTACTAATGAATTTTGATTATAACGAAACGCAATCTATGATTGCTCAGTCCATAAAAGAATTTGCTGAAAAAAATATTCGCCCATATATAATGGAGTGGGATGAAGCGCAAACATTTCCAATCTCCTTATTCAAAGAATTAGGAGCAATGGGCTTTATGGGAGTTCTGGTTCCAGAAGAATATGGTGGGTCAGGATTAGGTTATCATGAATATATAACTATTATTGAGGAGATTTCAAAAGTTGATCCGTCTATAGGATTATCAGTTGCTGCTCATAATTCATTATGTACAAATCATATCTTGACTTTTGGTAACGAAGAGCAAAAGAAAAAATGGCTTCCTAAATTAGCTACGGCAGAACATATTGGAGCTTGGGGTTTAACTGAGCACAATACAGGTTCGGATGCTGGAGGAATGAATACGACGGCAGTAAAAGATGGAGATCACTGGATAGTAAATGGAGCGAAGAATTTTATTACCCATGGTAAATCCGGCGATATTGCTGTAGTAATTGTACGCACAGGAGAAAAAGGAGATTCTCGCGGAATGACAGCTTTTGTATTCGAGAAAGGAATGCCAGGTTTTACATCAGGGAAAAAAGAAAATAAATTAGGAATGCGAGCTAGTGAAACGGCAGAATTGGTTTTTGATAATTGCCGAATTCCAGATGCAAATCGTTTAGGAAATGTTGGAGAAGGATTTATACAGTCTATGAAAATCCTTGATGGAGGAAGAATCTCAATAGGAGCTTTATCTTTAGGAATTGCAAAAGGAGCTTATGAAGCAGCTTTAAAATATTCGAAAGAAAGATATCAGTTTGGACAACCTATTAGTAGTTTTCAGGGAATTTCGTTTAAGTTGGCAGATATGGTGACTGAAATCGAAGCTTCGGAATTGTTATTACATAAAGCAGCATTTTTAAAACAACAACACAAGCCAGTAACCACAATGGGAGCAATGGCAAAAATGTACGCCTCAGAGGTGTGTGTGAAAGTAGCTAATGAAGCAGTTCAAATTCACGGAGGATATGGGTATACAAAAGATTTCCCGGTAGAGAAATTCTACAGAGATTCAAAGTTGTGTACGATAGGAGAAGGAACAACCGAGATTCAGAAATTAGTTATTTCAAGAAATATCCTAAAAGACTAATTGTATAATATGGGCGTGCCCACAAAAAAAAGAAGCCATTCATTTTACGTTGAGTGGCTTCTTTTTTTGTGGTCGGGCTTTCTGCTCCAATCTTTTTTGTTCTTAAAGAAAGAACAAAAAAGGATTTCCGCTGCAATCCCTCACGCAACGTTGCGTCGAGATAAAAAAATGTGTAAACAGATATTCATATTTCTTTGTTATAGGTGTCTTTTTAAAAATAATTAAAAAATTATGGTTCATAATCCATAATAAATATATACTTTTGCGCACTTAACGAAAGGGGGTGTCAATATTATGTTAATTATACCAATTAAAGACGGAGAAAATATCGATAGAGCATTAAAGCGCTATAAAAGAAAATTTGATAAAACAGGAACAGTTCGTCAATTAAGAGCACGTACTGCTTTTATTAAGCCATCTGTTAAAAACAGAATCAAAATTCAAAAAGCTGCCTACATTCAAAACATGAAAGATAGTTTAGAAAGTTAGATAGAATCTATATTGAAATAAATGCCGTTAGTCATCAAAATTTTATAACTTTGATGCTAACGGTTTTTTTTATTTTATGAAAACAAATAAACAAGCATTTCAGGAATATCTTCAGTTAGAGAAAAAATACTCTCCGCATACCCTGAACGCTTATATGAACGACATTGTTTCTTTTGAGTCGTTTAATAAACTTCATTTTGAGCAGGAAAATATTGATAAAGCAAATTACAGTCAGATAAGGTCTTGGATTGTTTTGCTTGTAGATAGTAATGTGTCTAATGTTTCTGTTAATCGTAAAATGGCTTCTTTAAAAGCGTTTTATAGGTTTCTTTTAAAAATCAAACAAATAGAGGTTAATCCAATGCTGAAGCATAAAGCATTGAAAACTCCAAAAACAATACAAATTCCATTTTCAGAAAAAGAATTAATAGATTTGATAAATCAAATGGAGAGTTCTTTTGGTTTTGAAGAGATAAGGAATAAATTGATAATCGATTTGTTTTATGCTACAGGTATTCGAAGAGCAGAATTAATTGGATTGTTGAGTGTAAATGTTGATTCGTCTGCTAAAACAATTAAGGTATTAGGGAAACGTAATAAAGAACGTATTATTCCTATTTTACCAGTTATTGCAGATCAGTTTTTGTTGTATGTAAAAGAGCGTGAAAGTGTTGAGAATATTGTCGATAAAGATTATTTTTTTATTACTAAAAAAGGGTTAAAATTAAATGAAACCTTTGTGTATCGATTAATAAATTCATACTTTAGTAAAGTCTCCGAAAAAGTAAAAAAAAGTCCTCATGTGCTCCGCCATACATTTGCGACTCATTTGCTAAATAACGGAGCCGATTTAAATTCAGTCAAGGAGTTGTTAGGACATTCAAGTTTGGCATCCACACAAGTGTATACGCATAGTAGTTTAAATGCTCTCAAAAAGGTATATGCTGATGCGCATCCTAGGAATAAATAACAATTCTGAAATGTTTAATTTTAAAATAACTATTATGAAGGTAGATGTTCATGCGGTTAACTTTACTGTTGACAGAAAATTAGTAGATTTCGTTCAAGAGAGAATGGATAAATTGGAGAAGTATTACGACAGGGTAGTGTCGGCAGATGTTTTTTTAAAAGTTGAAAAAACCAGTGATAAAGAAAATAAAATTGCCGAGATAAAAATTAATGTTCCTGGGGATGATTTTTTGGTAAAAAAACAGTGTAAAACTTTTGAAGAAGCAGTTGAGCTTTCGGCGGAATCACTTGAACGATTGTTGGTAAAAAGGAAAGAAAAGGTAAGAACACATATTTAATGTAAATTTTTTTCAAAAAAAGTTTTGATACAAAGATAAAATAGCTACATTTGCAGTCCGTTAGAAATAGCGGACTTTTTTTATTGAAAACGCCAGCGTAGCTCAGTTGGCTAGAGCAGCTGATTTGTAATCAGCAGGTCGTGGGTTCGAGTCCCTCCGCCGGCTCAAAATGTTTCAAATGCGATTTGAAATAGGTCATGCAATTATTGATAAAAAAAAGGGGAGATACTCAAGCGGCCAACGAGGGCAGACTGTAAATCTGCTGTGTGAACTTCGCAGGTTCGAATCCTGCTCTCCCCACAATTTTGATTTCAGATTAATGATTTCAGAATTTAGATTTCTGAAAGAGAAAATGAATTTAATTCAGTTTTTGTTTTTTAATCTAAAGTCAAGAGTCTAAAATTGAAAATTGGAACTCTGCCGGTGTAGCTCAGGGGTAGAGTGCTTCCTTGGTAAGGAAGAGGTCTCGGGTTCAATTCCCGACATTGGCTCAAGTAAGTAGGAAATTGAAAATTAATATATAACTAAGATTAAAAATTAAGTAAAATGGCAAAGGAGAATTTTAATCGTTCCAAACCGCACTTAAACATAGGTACAATTGGACACGTGGATCACGGAAAAACTACATTAACTGCAGCAATCACTAAAGTGTTGTCTGATGCAGGTTACTGTCAAGCAAAATCGTTTGATCAAATCGATAACGCTCCAGAGGAGAAAGAAAGAGGTATTACAATTAATACATCACACGTTGAGTATGAAACTGCTAACCGTCACTACGCTCACGTTGACTGTCCTGGTCACGCGGATTACGTAAAGAACATGGTTACTGGAGCAGCTCAAATGGATGGAGCTATCTTAGTAGTTGCTGCTACAGATGGTCCAATGCCACAAACTCGTGAGCACATCCTTTTAGGACGTCAGGTTGGTATTCCAAGAATCGTTGTTTTCATGAACAAAGTGGATATGGTTGATGATGCTGAGTTGTTAGAGCTTGTTGAAATGGAAATCAGAGATTTATTATCTTTCTACGAATATGATGGAGATAATGGTCCTGTAGTTCAAGGTTCTGCTTTAGGAGGATTGAATAATGATCCTGCTTGGGTACCAAAAATCATTGAATTAATGGAAGCTGTTGATGCTTGGATCGAAGAGCCAGTGCGTGACGTAGCAAAACCATTCTTGATGCCAGTTGAAGATGTATTTACAATTACAGGTCGTGGAACTGTTGCTACAGGTCGTATCGAAACTGGTATTGCTAATACAGGTGATGCTGTTGAAATCATTGGTATGGGAGCTGATAAATTAACTTCTACTATTACAGGAGTTGAGATGTTCCGTAAAATCCTTGATAGAGGTGAAGCTGGAGATAACGTAGGTTTATTGTTAAGAGGTATTGATAAAGAATCTATCAAAAGAGGAATGGTTATCATTAAGCCAGGATCAGTAAAACCACACGCTACTTTCAAAGCAGAGGTTTATATCTTGAAAAAAGAAGAAGGTGGACGTCATACTCCATTCCATAATAACTACCGTCCACAGTTCTACGTACGTACAACTGACGTAACAGGAGTTATTACTTTACCAGAAGGAGTAGAGATGGTAATGCCAGGAGATAACTTAACTATCAATGTATCTTTATTAAGCCCAATCGCAATGAGCGTTGGTTTACGTTTCGCTATCCGTGAAGGTGGTAGAACTGTAGGTGCAGGTCAAGTTACTGAAATCGTAGGATAATCCTATAAAATAAAACTATAAAAAGCCAGTTGATTTCTTAATAGATGAAACTGGCTTTTAATTACGGGCGTAGTTCAAGGGTAGAATAGCGGTCTCCAAAACCGTTGATGGGGGTTCGAATCCCTCCGCCCGTGCAATAAAAAATATATCATGACAAAAGTTGTTAATTACATATCAGAAGCATTCGAGGAATTGAAGTCAAATGTGACTTGGCCAGCTTGGGCAGAAGTACAACGATTGACAATTGTAGTAGCTGTATTTTCAGTTTTATTCGCTTTGGCAACTTGGGGAGTAGATGAGTTTTTTGCAAAAGCATTGGCTGGATTTTTTAACTGGATAAAAGCGTAATTTTTTTGTAATGGCAGATAATAATGTGAAAAAGTGGTATGTGGTTCGAGCAGTAAGCGGACAAGAGAATAAAGTCAAAGCTTACATCGAAACTGAAATTGCCAGATTAGGTATGGGTGATTATGTCTCTCAGGTTTTAGTTCCTACTGAAAAAGTGGTAACTGTAAAAGAGGGAAAAAAGATAGCTAAGGATAAAGTATACTTCCCTGGGTATGTTATGATCGAAGCCAATTTAGTTGGTGAAATACCTCATATTATTAAATCAATAACTAGTGTAATTGGTTTTTTAGGTGAAATTAAAGGTGGTGAACCTGTTCCACTTAGACTATCAGAGGTGAATAGAATGCTAGGTAAGGTAGATGAACTGGCTGTAAATACAGATACACGTTCAATCCCTTTCAGCCTAGGAGAAACAATTAAGGTAATTGATGGACCTTTCAACGGTTTCAATGGTACAGTTGAAAAAATCAATGAAGAAAAGCGTAAGCTAGAAGTAATGGTTAAGATTTTCGGAAGAAAAACACCATTAGAGCTAAGTTTTATGCAAGTAGAAAAAGTATAATTTTTGTTACATCTATAATAACCACTACAATTGCTTCCAATAATTGCAGTGTTAAATTTTTTAAAAAATGGCTAAAGAAATTAGTAAGGTAGTTAAACTACAAGTTAAGGGAGGTGCTGCGAATCCGTCGCCACCGGTTGGACCTGCTTTAGGAGCTGCTGGGGTTAATATCATGGAGTTCTGTAAGCAATTTAATGCTAGAACACAAGATAAACCTGGCAAAATATGCCCAGTACAAATTACTGTGTATAAAGACAAATCATTTGATTTTGTTGTAAAAACTCCTCCAGCAGCAGTTCAGTTAATGGAAGCTGCAAAGCTAAAATCTGGTTCAGGAGAGCCTAATCGTAAAAAAGTAGCTAGTGTTACTTGGGAACAAATTAGAGCTATTGCTGAAGACAAGATGCCAGACTTAAATGCATTCACAATGGAGTCTGCAATGAGTATGGTCGCTGGAACAGCTAGATCTATGGGTATAACTGTATCAGGAGATTCTCCTTTTTAATTAAGAGAAAGACATGGCAAAATTGACAAAAAAGCAAAAAGAGGCTGCTTCAAAAATTGAAAAGAACAAACTATATTCTCTTAAAGATGCTGCGGCATTATTAAAAGTAGTTGCTTCTGCAAAATTTGATGAGTCTGTTGATATCGCAGTTCGTTTGGGTGTAGATCCAAGAAAAGCGAATCAAATGGTTAGAGGTGTAGTTACATTACCTCACGGAACTGGTAAAGATGTTAAAGTATTAGCATTAGTTACTCCAGATAAAGAAGCTGAAGCTAAAGAAGCTGGTGCTGACTATGTAGGTCTTGATGATTACTTACAAAAAATAAAAGATGGTTGGACAGATGTTGATGTTATCATCACTATGCCAGCTGTTATGGGTAAATTAGGTCCATTAGGTCGTATTTTAGGACCTAGAGGTTTAATGCCAAACCCTAAAACAGGTACTGTAACTATGGATGTTGCAAAAGCTGTTCAAGAGGTTAAAGCTGGTAAAATTGACTTTAAAGTTGATAAAACTGGTATCGTTCACGCAGGAATTGGTAAAGTTTCTTTTGGAGCTGAGCAAATTGTTGACAACGCACACGAAATTATTCAAACATTAATAAAACTTAAACCAACTGCTGCTAAAGGTACCTATATTAAAGGTATTCACCTTACAAGCACTATGAGTCCTGCTATCGCATTAGACCCAAAAGCAGTATAATTGGTAGTTAAAAATTTTTAGTATGACTAGAGAAGAAAAATCAATCGCGATTGAAGATTTAACTGCACAGTTAGCTGGTACAAATATTATTTATGTAGCAGATATTTCTGGACTTAATGCAGAAACAACTTCAAACTTGAGAAGAGCTTGCTTTAAAGCAGGTATTAAATTAGAGGTTGTTAAAAATACATTGCTTGCAAAAGCTATGGAAGCTTCTGAAAATAATTATGGTGAGTTACCTTCTGTATTGAAAGGAAACACTTCAATCTTTATTTCAGACGTTGCAAATGCACCTGGAAAAATTATCAAAGATTTCCGTAAGAAATCTGATAAGCCACTTTTAAAAGGAGCTTATATCAATTCAGAAGTATACATTGGAGATGATCAATTAGATGCATTAGCAACTATCAAATCTAAAGAAGAACTTCTTGGAGAACTTATTGGATTACTTCAATCTCCAGCTCAAAGAGTTATTTCTGCTTTACAAAACCAATTCGCAAACAGCGAAGAGGAAGAAGCATAATAACAAATGCGGGAAATTTTATTTCCTTGCTGCTTAATTAGCGCACAATAAATAATTATATTTTACAAATCATTTTAAACGATAGAAAAAATGGCAGATTTGAAACAATTCGCAGAACAATTAGTTAACTTAACAGTTAAAGAAGTTAACGAATTAGCAACAATATTAAAAGACGAGTATGGTATCGAGCCTGCTGCTGCAGCGGTTGTAGTTGCTGCTGGTGGTGATGGTGGTGCTGCTGAAGAAGCACAAACTGAATTTACAGTTGTATTAAAAGAAGCTGGTGCTTCTAAATTAGCAGTTGTGAAATTAGTAAAAGAACTTACAGGTTTAGGTCTTAAAGAAGCTAAAGATGTAGTTGATAGTGCTCCAAGTAACGTTAAAGAAGGTGTTTCTAAAGAAGAGGCTGAAGGTCTTAAAAAATCTTTAGAAGAAGCTGGAGCTGTTGTTGAGCTTAAATAATTCAACTCAGTTTTAAGAACTAGGTTTAGGTCTTGAGTTATCTCAATGGCCTAAACCATTTTTCGTATAATAAAATATATCAAGTTTTATTATCAAATAGTTTAAAATACGAAAAAGTTTTTGATCAATACGAAGAAAAAAATTAAGCTGAATTTTCGTCCGTTTATTTTTAAAGATGTATTGATTACAAAAAGAAAGTATAAATTAAACAGTGTGTTTTTACACAAAAAACTACTTTTTTTTAATCAAAATTTTGTCCATTGATGATAACAAATCAGACTGAAAGATTGAATTTTGCCTCTACAAAAAATATTCCTGTATATCCGGATTTCCTAGATGTTCAGGTTAAATCTTTTAAAGATTTTTTTCAATTAGAAACTAAATCTGACGAAAGAGGCAACGAAGGGTTGTACAACACCTTCATGGAAAACTTTCCAATCACAGATACAAGAAATAACTTTGTATTGGAGTTCCTAGATTATTTTGTTGATCCACCACGTTATACAATTCAAGAATGTATAGAGAGAGGTCTTACTTATAGTGTGCCTTTAAAAGCTAGGTTAAAACTATATTGTACAGATCCAGAACACGAAGATTTTGAAACTATTGTACAAGATGTTTATCTAGGTACAATTCCTTATATGACTCCAAGCGGTACTTTTGTTATCAATGGTGCTGAGCGTGTGGTAGTATCTCAATTACACCGTTCTCCTGGGGTTTTCTTTGGTCAATCATTCCACGCAAATGGAACAAAACTTTATTCTGCCAGAGTAATTCCTTTTAAAGGTTCTTGGATAGAATTTTCTACAGATATTAATAGCGTAATGTACGCATATATCGATAGAAAGAAAAAATTACCTGTTACAACTTTATTCCGTGCAATTGGATTTGAAAGAGATAAGGATATCCTTGAAATTTTCGACCTTGCCGAAGAAATTAAAGTTTCTAAAACAGGAATTAAAAAATATATTGGAAGAAGACTTGCTGCACGTGTATTGAATACTTGGCACGAGGATTTCGTAGATGAAGATACTGGTGAGGTAGTTTCTATCGAACGTAACGAAATCATCCTTGATAGAGATACTATTATCGATAAAGATAATGTTGAAGAAATCATCGATTCTAACGTTAAATCTATTTTGTTACATAAAGAGGATAATAATCAAGCAGATTATGCTATTATCCACAATACATTACAAAAAGATCCAACAAACTCTGAAAAAGAAGCTGTTGAGCATATCTACAGACAATTGCGTAATGCAGAACCGCCTGATGAAGAAACTGCTCGTGGTATTATAGATAAATTGTTCTTCTCTGATCAACGTTATAACTTAGGTGAAGTTGGTCGTTATAGAATGAACAAAAAACTTGGTTTAGATATCCCAATGGAAAAGCAAGTGCTTACCAAAGAAGATATCATTACCATTGTAAAATATTTGATTGAATTAATCAACTCTAAAGCAGAGATTGATGATATTGATCACTTATCAAACCGTCGTGTTAGAACAGTTGGAGAACAATTGTCTCAACAATTCGGTGTTGGTCTTGCACGTATGGCTAGAACTATTCGTGAGAGAATGAACGTTAGAGATAACGAGGTGTTTACACCAATTGATTTGATTAATGCTAAAACATTATCATCAGTTATCAACTCTTTCTTTGGTACTAACCAGTTATCTCAATTTATGGATCAAACGAATCCACTTGCTGAGATTACGCACAAGAGAAGATTATCTGCACTTGGACCAGGTGGACTTTCTAGAGAAAGAGCTGGTTTCGAGGTACGTGACGTTCACTATACGCATTACGGACGTTTATGTCCAATTGAAACTCCAGAGGGACCAAATATTGGTTTGATTTCATCTTTAGGTGTTTATGCTAAAGTTAACGGAATGGGATTCATCGAAACTCCTTACCGTAAAGTAACTAATGGTGTTGTAGATTTAGATACTACTCCAGTATATTTAAGTGCTGAAGAAGAAGAAGGAATGATGATTGCACAAGCAAACATCGAAATGGATGCAACAGGAAAAATCATTGCTGATAACGTAATTGCGCGTCAGGAAGGTGATTTCCCAGTAATCGAACCAACTCAGGTAGATTATACAGACGTTGCTCCAAATCAAATTGCTTCTATTTCTGCATCTTTGATTCCTTTCTTAGAGCATGATGATGCGAATAGAGCCTTGATGGGATCAAACATGATGCGTCAGGCAGTACCTTTAATTCGCCCTGAAGCTCCTATTGTAGGAACAGGTTTAGAGCGTCAGGTTGCGTCTGATTCTAGAGTATTGATTAATGCTGAGGGTGATGGAACAGTAGAATATGTTGATGCAAACATCATCACTATTAAATATGATCGTTCTGAAGAAGAAAGAATGGTTAGTTTTGAGTCTGATGAAAAAACATATAATCTAATTAAATTTAGAAAAACCAATCAAGGAACAAGTATTAACTTGAAACCAATCGTTAAGAAAGGTGATAGAGTTGCATTTGGTCAAGTATTATCTGAAGGATATGCTACACAAAATGGAGAATTAGCTTTAGGTCGTAACCTAAAAGTTGCGTTCATGCCATGGAAAGGATATAACTTTGAGGATGCGATTGTGATTTCTGAAAAAGTAGTTCGTGATGATATCTTTACGTCAATTCACGTAGATGATTATTCATTAGAAGTTAGAGATACAAAATTAGGTAACGAAGAGTTAACTAATGATATTCCTAACGTTTCTGAAGAAGCCACTAAAGATTTAGATGAAAACGGTATGATTAGAATTGGAGCCGAGGTTAAACCTGGTGATATTCTTATCGGAAAAATTACTCCAAAAGGAGAATCAGATCCTACTCCAGAAGAGAAATTGCTTAGAGCAATCTTCGGTGATAAAGCAGGTGATGTTAAAGATGCTTCGTTAAAAGCTTCTCCTTCTTTACATGGTGTAGTTCTTGACAAAAAATTATTTGCAAGAGCCGTAAAAGATAAACGTAAACGTACACAAGATAAAGATGCTTTAGGCGCTTTAGAAATGGAATTTGAAACTAAATTTGTTGAATTAAAAGACAGATTGGTTGAAAAATTATTCTTGATCGTTAACGGAAAAACTTCTCAAGGAGTAATGAATGATTTGGGTGAAGAAGTTTTACCAAAAGGTAAAAAATATACTCAAAAAATGCTTTACGCGGTAGAGGATTTTGCTCACTTAAGTAAAGGTCAATGGGTTGCTGATGATGCAACTAATAAAATGGTTAATGATTTAATTCATAACTATAAAATTAAGTTGAATGACTTACAAGGATCTTTAAGAAGAGAGAAATTCACTATTACTGTTGGAGATGAATTACCAGCAGGAATCTTGAAATTAGCAAAAATTTATATTGCTAAAAAACGTAAGTTGAAAGTAGGGGATAAAATGGCAGGACGTCACGGTAACAAAGGTATTGTTGCAAGAATCGTTCGTCATGAAGATATGCCTTTCCTTGAAGACGGAACACCAGTAGATATCGTATTGAATCCACTTGGGGTACCATCTCGTATGAACATCGGTCAGATTTATGAAACTGTTTTAGGTTGGGCAGGACAAAATTTAGGTAGAAAATTTGCTACTCCAATTTTTGATGGTGCTACTTTAGATCAGATCAATGAATTGACTGACGAAGCAGGAATACCAAGATTCGGTCATACTTATTTGTATGATGGAGGAACTGGAGAACGTTTCCACCAAAGAGCAACTGTAGGTGTAATCTACATGTTGAAATTAGGACACATGGTAGATGATAAGATGCACGCACGTTCTATCGGACCATACTCGTTGATTACTCAACAACCACTTGGAGGTAAAGCTCAATTTGGAGGTCAACGTTTTGGAGAGATGGAGGTTTGGGCACTTGAGGCTTATGGAGCGTCAAGTACTCTACGTGAAATCTTAACTGTTAAGTCTGATGACGTTATTGGTAGAGCTAAAACTTACGAAGCAATCGTTAAGGGAGAGTCTATGCCAGAACCAGGTTTACCAGAATCATTCAATGTATTGATGCACGAATTGAAAGGTCTTGGACTTGATATTCGTCTAGAAGAATAAAAATAAAATTCAGTGATGGTCTCAGTATTCGGTTGTAAACCGAATACTGAGACTTAAGCTGTTTAGTAAAGTTTAAGTTTTTAAGATTTATACCCGTAACCCGTTCCGATTTTTTATAATAATGCAAGGCATTTTATAACTAGCGCTTCAAAAAATGTGTTTGAAGTTTAGAGAAGTAACCCGAGGTAGCAGCGTAATGATTTAACTCTTTTAAAAGTAACTTTTAAAAGATGTAGATTATAATCTAAAATCAATTTTTAATAGCAAATAAATCAATAGTAAAAACTATGATGAATAATAGAAATAATAATAAAGATAAAAATCCAGTTAAAAGATTTAACAAAATCTCTATTGGATTGGCTTCACCAGAATCTATCTTGAAAGAATCAAGAGGAGAGGTTTTAAAGCCAGAAACAATAAACTACAGAACTCACAAACCAGAGCGTGACGGACTTTTCTGCGAAAGAATCTTCGGACCTGTTAAGGATTTTGAGTGTGCTTGTGGAAAATATAAAAGAATTCGTTACAAAGGTATCATCTGTGACCGTTGTGGTGTTGAAGTTACTGAGAAAAAAGTACGTCGTGATAGAGTAGGACACATCAACCTTGTTGTGCCTATCGCTCATATCTGGTATTTCCGTTCTCTTCCTAATAAAATTGGTTATATCCTTGGACTTCCTTCTAAGAAATTAGATATGATTATTTACTACGAAAGATACGTAGTAATTCAAGCTGGTATTGCTAAAAATGCAGATGGAGAATCTTTACAAAGATTAGACTTCTTAACTGAAGAAGAATATTTAAATATTTTAGATTCTCTTCCTCAAGACAATCAATATTTAGATGATTTTGATCCTAACAAATTTGTTGCCAAAATGGGAGCAGAATGTATTATGGATTTATTAGCACGTATCGACTTAGATGAGTTATCTTACCAATTAAGACACAGTGCTAACAATGAAACATCTAAACAACGTAAAACAGAAGCATTAAAAAGATTACAAGTTGTTGAATCTTTCCGTGAGTCTAACTTAAACCGCGAAAACCGTCCAGAATGGATGATTATGAAAGTGGTTCCTGTTATTCCACCAGAATTACGTCCGCTTGTGCCACTTGATGGAGGTCGTTTTGCAACTTCAGATTTAAATGATTTATATCGTCGTGTAATTATACGTAACAACCGTTTGAAAAGATTAATGGAGATTAAAGCTCCAGAAGTTATCTTAAGAAACGAAAAACGTATGTTACAAGAATCTGTAGATTCATTATTTGATAACACTCGTAAAGCTTCTGCTGTTAAAACAGAATCAAACAGACCATTAAAATCATTATCAGATTCATTAAAAGGTAAACAAGGACGTTTCCGTCAAAACCTTTTAGGAAAACGTGTGGATTATTCTGCTCGTTCGGTAATTGTTGTTGGACCGGAATTAAAATTGTTCGAATGTGGTATCCCTAAAGATATGGCATCTGAGCTTTACAAACCTTTCGTTATCCGTAAATTGATAGAAAGAGGTATTGTTAAAACGGTAAAATCTGCTAAGAAAATTATAGACAAAAAAGAGCCAGTAGTTTGGGATATCCTTGAAAATGTAATTAAAGGTCACCCAATATTACTGAATCGTGCTCCTACGTTACACAGATTAGGTATCCAGGCTTTCCAACCAAAATTAATTGAAGGAAAAGCAATCCAATTGCACCCATTAGTTTGTACGGCGTTTAATGCCGATTTTGATGGGGATCAAATGGCGGTACACTTACCATTAGGACCAGAGGCTATTTTGGAAGCTCAATTATTAATGTTGGCTTCTCACAATATCTTGAACCCTGCTAACGGTGCGCCGATTACTGTACCTTCTCAGGATATGGTCTTGGGTCTATACTATATGACCAAAGAACGTCTTTCTACTCCAGAACTTAAAATTTTAGGTGAAGGCTTAACTTTTTACTCTGCAGAAGAAGTAAATATTGCATTGAACGAAGGAAGATTAGAATTGAATGCTTCAGTGAAAATTAGAGCAAAAGATTTTAATGAAGCTGGAGAATTAGTGTATCAAATTATTAAAACTACCGCTGGTCGTGTATTGTTTAATGAAGTGGTGCCAGAAGCTGCAGGATATATCAATGATGTATTGACTAAGAAAAACCTTAGAGATATTATTGGACACGTATTAAGTGCTACCAATGTACCTATGACGGCTGCTTTCTTGGACAACATGAAAGATATGGGGTATAAATTCGCATTTAGAGGAGGTTTATCATTCTCTTTAGGTGATATTAGAATTCCTGAGCAAAAAACTAAATTGATTGCAGATGCCAGAGAGCAAGTTGAAGGTATCTCAACAAATTATAACATGGGTCTTATCACTAATAACGAGCGTTACAACCAAGTTATTGATGTTTGGACTTCTGCGAATGCTCAACTTACAGAGTTAGCAATGAAAAATATTAGAGAAGACCAACAAGGATTCAACTCTGTATATATGATGCTTGACTCTGGGGCGAGGGGTTCTAAAGAACAAATTCGTCAGTTAACTGGTATGCGTGGTTTGATGGCTAAGCCTAAAAAATCTACTGCTGGTGGTGGTGAGATTATTGAAAACCCGATTCTTTCTAACTTTAAGGAAGGTCTTTCTATCCTTGAGTACTTTATCTCTACTCACGGTGCTCGTAAAGGTCTTGCGGATACGGCTCTTAAAACTGCCGATGCTGGTTACTTAACTAGAAGGTTACATGACGTTTCTCAAGATGTTATTGTTAATATTGAGGATTGTGGTACTCTTAGAGGTGTTGAAGTTTCTGCATTGAAAAAGAATGAGGAGATTGTAGAATCATTAGGAGAAAGAATTTTAGGACGTGTTGCATTACAAGATGTAATTAATCCTTTAACTAGTGACTATTTAGTTAGATCTGGTGAGCAAATCACAGAAGCTATAATGAAAGCGATCGAAGCTTCTCCAGTGGAGAAAGTTGAAGTTCGTTCTCCATTAACTTGTGAAGCGCTTAAAGGTATTTGTGCTAAATGTTACGGTAGAAACTTAGCTACTGGTAAAATGACTCAAAGAGGAGAGGCAGTTGGAGTAATTGCAGCTCAGTCTATTGGAGAGCCAGGTACACAGTTAACATTACGTACTTTCCACGTTGGAGGGGTTGCGGGTGGTATATCTGAAGAATCTAGCATCGTTACAAGATTTAACGGTAAACTAGAAATCGAAGATTTAAAAACTGTTAAAGGTGAGGATAACGAAGGTAACTCAGTTGATATTGTAGTATCTCGTTCTACTGAATTGAAATTAATTGATGAAAGAACAGGTATCTTATTAAGTACAAACAACATTCCTTACGGTTCTAGTATCTTTGTTAAAGATGGTCAATCGGTTGTTAAAGGTGATGTAATTTGTAAATGGGATCCATATAATGGAGTTATCGTTTCTGAGTTTACTGGTAAAATTGCTTACGAAGATTTAGAGCAAGGACAATCGTTCATGGTTGAAATTGATGAGCAAACAGGATTCCAAGAAAAAGTAATTTCTGAGTCTAGAGCTAAAAAATTAATTCCAACTTTATTGGTTTACGGTAAAGAAGGTGAGTTAATTCGTTCTTATAACTTACCAGTTGGAGCCCACTTGATGGTTGAAAACGGTGAGAAAATTAAAGCAGGTAAAGTATTGGTGAAAATTCCACGTCGTTCTTCTAAATCAGGAGATATTACCGGAGGTTTACCAAGAATTACAGAGTTGTTAGAGGCTCGTAATCCTTCGAACCCAGCTGTAGTTTCTGAAATTGATGGAGTTGTTTCTTTTGGAAAAATCAAAAGAGGTAACCGTGAGATTGTTATCGAATCTAAATTTGGCGACATTAGAAAATACTTGGTTAAATTATCAAGCCAAATTCTAGTTCAGGAGAATGACTTCGTTAGAGCAGGTGTACCATTGTCAGACGGTGCTATTACTCCAGACGATATTTTAAGAATTCAAGGTCCAGCTGCTGTTCAACAGTACTTGGTAAATGAAATTCAAGAGGTATACCGTTTACAAGGGGTAAAAATCAATGACAAACACTTCGAGGTTGTTATTCGTCAGATGATGCGTAAAGTAAGAGTACAAGATCCAGGTGATACTTTATTCTTAGAGGATCAATTAATTCATACTAAAGATTTCATCGTTCAAAACGATAAATTATACGGAATGAAAGTTGTTGAAGATGCTGGAGATTCTAGCGTATTAAAAGCGGGTCAGATTATATCTCCTCGTGAATTACGTGATGAAAATTCATTATTGAAACGTACAGATAAAAATCTAGTTGTAGCTAGAGATGTAATTACTGCAACTGCAACGCCAGTTTTACAAGGTATTACAAGAGCTTCGCTACAAACTAAATCATTTATTTCTGCTGCTTCTTTCCAAGAAACAACTAAAGTACTTAACGAAGCTGCAGTAGCAGGTAAAGTGGATTACTTAGAAGGATTAAAAGAGAATGTAATTGTTGGACACAGAATTCCTGCGGGAACTGGTATGAGAGAATACGATAATACAATCGTAGGATCTAAAGATGATTACAATGAAATGATGGCTAATAAAGAAGAATATATTTATTAATTTAGGAAACTATGAGTAATCCGAATCAACAACAAGAACAGATTAATATCGAGTTAGATGAAAAAATCGCTGAAGGAATTTATTCTAATTTAGCAATTATCAATCATTCTTCTTCAGAGTTTGTTTTAGATTTTGTAAGCATTATGCCCGGTATTCCTAAAGCCAAGGTAAAGTCAAGAATTGTCTTGACACCACAACATGCTAAACGATTGTTAAGAGCAATTGGTGAAAATATTCATCGCTTTGAAGCCGCTCATGGCGAAATCAAAGAGACTGAACAAGCACAAATACCGCTTAACTTCGGTCCGGCAGGACAAGCATAAAATTTAAAAGCCCCATTATTGGGGCTTTTTTTATGGAAAAAAGGGTAGTAAAATTCAAAAAATAGAGATTAAATCTGGAAAAGTTTAGCCTCAAAAGAAGATTTTGTACAAGAGCATTTTAGGAAATATCGTTAATTATTTATTGACTACTGACAAAGGGTTGTCACCGTCCAAGTTTACATTTGTGTCATATTAATCTTTAAACAATAAAAAAATGACAAACGTAACTGGTGCAAGTTTTAATCCAATCGAGTTTCCAAGTCCTACTGTAATTTCTATTAATGGAATTGAACTTGAAGTATTTGAGGCAGGTCAACAAAATTCTGATAAACCTATCGTGCTTTGTCACGGTTTTCCAGAGCATGCTTTTTCTTGGCGTTATCAAATTCCTGAACTTGTTAAAGCTGGCTATCATGTCATTGTTCCTAATCAAAGAGGTTATGGAAAATCATCTTGCCCAATGGAAGTAACAGAGTATGATATTGAATGTTTAACAGGTGATTTGGTTGCTCTACTGGATTACTACGGATATAAAGATGCCACTTTTATTGGTCATGATTGGGGTGCAAATGTCGTTTGGAATCTTGCATTATTGTATCCGGAACGAGTAAATAAATTGATAAACTTAGCCTTACCTTATCAAGAGCGTGGAGAAAAACCTTGGATAGAGTTCATGGAAGAAGTATTTGGAGGAGACTTCTATTTTGTTCACTTTAATCGACAGCCAGGAGTGGCAGATGCTATAATGAATGAGAACACATCTCAGTTCCTTCGTAATATGTTCCGCAAGAATATACCTCTTGCACCGCCTGAACCAGGAATGTGGATGATTAATCTTGCAAGAGCAAAAAAAATACTGGGCGAACCCATAATGAATGAAGGTGAACTGACCGTTTTAGTCTCTGC
Source organism: Flavobacterium hydatis (assembly GCF_000737695.1). Taxonomy (GTDB): domain Bacteria; phylum Bacteroidota; class Bacteroidia; order Flavobacteriales; family Flavobacteriaceae; genus Flavobacterium; species Flavobacterium hydatis. The sequence continues at coordinate 517 of NZ_JPRM01000005.1, read as the reverse complement.
CTTCGAATCTTCAAAGTTTACAGGAAGTATAAATTGGTATAGAAACCTTGATCGAAACTGGTACTTATTAGCAGATGTGAACCCAATCATTCAACAACCCGCACTTATGATATATGGTAATCGTGATATGATTCCTAAGTTTGAAAGATTATCAGAGTTCGTGCCTAATGTAGATGTGATTAGCTTAGATTGTGGTCATTGGATTCATCAAGAACTTCCAGAAGAAACTAATCAAGTGATTTTGAAATGGCTAGAACAACATAATAGCTAAAAAAAGCTCCAGAAATGGAGTTTTTTTTATATAAGAGAATTTGTGATTTATATTTTAATCAAATAAGGCTTCTGGAATTTGTTCTAAAAGGTACTTTATCTGATTTTAATTCGTTTTAACGATTAAATTTCGCTTAGAGCGCATAATTTTTTAATTTGCAACTTCCTAAAATTGAATACTCGAGGTTATTTTATTAATTCAGATTCAAAAAAAGCGCTACTTTTTAAAAGTAGCGCTTTTTTTATA
>NZ_JPRM01000004.1 GCF_000737695.1 Flavobacterium hydatis | reverse complement strand
GTATAATTTTTTACAAAATTCACTATTTAAAGCAATATATTTTTAAGAAACATTTTAAATTAAATCCTTTATATTAGCATTATCGTTGTTAATTTATATATTTGATAAAACAAGAAATACAACCTTAATGTATAACTAAATTCAAAAACATTAGCTAAGCAAAGTTCAACACATAAAAATTATTTTTTTAAATCTATTATTCTAGTAATTCTAAATTTTATAAATTATTATCTATTGACCTTTCTCCAGTACAATTGAAAATCATCTAAAAATAAGACTAATTTTGATTAATAAAATGCTAAAATGTATTTTTGAGTTTTGTAAAAAATAATATGACAGAAGAAAAAATTATTCCAGAAAAATTAGAAGAAGCAATAAGAAACAACAATTTAGTTTTTTTTATCGGTGCAGGATGCTCAATTCCATTAAAATTTCCTTCTTGGAAAAGTCTAATTGAAGACATACTCAAAGAATTAATTAGTAAATATGGAGCAACATCTGATACTAATTTCCAAAATATTTTAAATGGAGTACAATCAGGTAGTAAAACTTTATTTGAAGCATTAAATATTATAGAAAGAGATGCTAAAAACGGTCCTCATTATAAAATTAAATCCAAAGAAATAATAAACAAACAAATTGAAAGTATTTCTAAAAATCTTCCTACTGAATCTCAAGTACATGATTTAATTTGGAAAATTTCAGAAAAAATTATTACTACCAATTATGACAAAGCTTTAGAAAAATATAAACCTGAGAAACTAAATCCAAAGATATTTGATAATACAAATACTTTTCAAAGTTTAAAAAGTCAATCAAAAGAGGCTCAGTTTTTATACAAAATACACGGAGATTGTGATAATCCTCACAGTATTATACTTTTTGAAAGTGATTATAGAGATCTTTACAAAAATAGCAATCATAATAATGATGCATTTTCAGACCATTTCAAAAATAAAACTTTTCTATTTGTTGGATTCAGTCTAAGTGATCCTTTTGTGAATGATTTATTTACAAAAATTAAGACAATTTATGATGGCTACACAATTAATGAACATTTTATTTTTACAACAAAAGATGATGATTTTATTGAGTATGACGTTAATTCAATTAAAATTGAAAATTGGGAAGATAGTTTAACAGAGTACCTTCTCCTATTAGAAAAGATAAAATTATCTTGTGATAAAGATAATATTGAATTATCCATATTACCTGAACAAATAAAAGAAGAATTAAATGATGATGACTTAATTACTATTGTCAAACTTGCAGGAATCAAAACAAAAGAATTATCAAATAATCCTGGTGATAAAGAACTTCATAAGGAAGTAAATGATTTAAGAGCTAAAATTAATAAAGTAATGTTTGGTGAAATAGATTATTTACAAGAGGTAAAAAAAACATTTCGTGATACTGATTTACAAGCATTATTTGAAGTAATTTATTTTTCACAAAAAATTGATAAATTTACTTTGGAACGTATTCAAAAAGTGCGAACTAATATTCAGATATATAAATGGCATGATAGAAGTGTTATAGTAAGCGCTATTACATGTAGTTTAATTCATTTTGATAAAATTGATCAACAAAAAATTAGTTTATTAATAGATTTTATTAATGATAATGAAAATAAAGTCTGGCAAAAAGCTATCACTTGCTTATTTATGGTATTAAATCATTTAGGAAATAAATGGTTAAAATTTGACTTTATCAAAACTAAAATTAAATCTTTAAATGAAAATTTAGTGGTACAAAATGCTTGTGCAAATATTGTCCACTTATTTGCTGTAGGATTGGATAGAATATCGATTGATGAAGAATTATTTAATAATCCCTATTTCAACGAAAATGCTTTTAATTATTTTTTACCATATTATCAAGAAAACAATATCGCATTTGAACAAGTTTATGATAATTATACAGGTAATGATATCGAAAGCTTTATTTCTTTTTTAAATGAGGTGCCAATTCCTGACCAACTAAAATATTTATATTGTGAAAAATTCAACTTAGATGAAAATACTGATGAAAATACTCAAGAAGAGAATGAAAAAATCTCTAATAAAATGCACCATATTTTACATTTAAATTCTGTTTTTTATCCTTATTCAATTCATGTTCAAGAATTAATTAGTTTTTATAAATATTTCCCACGTCATAAACATAAAGAAAAACTAAAATCTCAATTAAAATTAACAGAAACACCGCTTAAAAATTATTTATTAAACACTAAGCAAAAGTATAGTGCATTAGGTTCCCACTTTATGCAAGAAAAAAACTGGGCTCAAGCCATTGTAAACTATAAAGAAGCTATAAAACTTGATGAGAATAATATTGCAGACTTAATGAATTTAGCAAGTTGCTATCATTTAAACAAAGATTACGATGATGAAATTTGTATAAGAATCAAAATAACAAGTATTGAAAGTGATGAAGAGAATAATCTTAATGCTCTTTTCGATTTATACTTTACCTACAAAAAAGATTTTACCAATTCTTTAGATATTTCAAATAAATTACTAGCTATTCATAATGATAATGCCGATTATTTTAATTACCAAGCAATTTCTTTAAAAAATTTAAAAGAATATGAAAAAGCTCTAGAGGCATATAATGAAGCCATTAGAATTAGCCCTAAAGATTCTTCATTCTATACCAATAGAGCTATTATTTATTTTTATGAACTAAAAAATATTGAAATGTCAATTAGAGATTGGAATTCTGCAATTGAATTTCAACCCGATAATGACATTAATTATTTCAATAGAGCTTTGATATTTTACGAACTAAAGGAATTTGTAAAATCAAATAATGATTTAGATATTGCGTATTCAATTAATAAAAAAGAATTAGAATACTTAATCAGCAAAGCAGCTAATTATATGTATTTGTCTTTGTTTAAGGAAGCACTAAGCAATATTAAAGAAGCAGAATCTCTAGGCTGTGATAAAGATGTTATTTATCATACCTATAGCAATTATTATAGATTGACTGGTGATTTTGATAAGGCACTTGAATACATTAGTAAAGCTGAATCTTTAAAGAAAGATGTCAAATTAATTGGTACTAAAGCAACAATTTATTCATCAATGGGAAATGATGAGAAATTTTATGAATATTTAGAAGAATCATTCCGTGAGGGGGCTGAGGCAATGGCTCTTTTTCCCGATATTAAAGATAAATATGAAGCTGAACCTTTATTTTTAAACTTGTTAAAAAAATACAATCAAGATTTTTACATATTTCCGCACTACGAAGTCTCCTAACTTCACAACACAAACTAAATAAACAAAATCAAAAATAAGAAGAGGCACAACTAAATACTGTACCTCTTCCTAATTTATAGAACTACGTAAAACTATTCAACTCTGCTCTGCGAAGTATTTCTTTTTAAATATCGGAATTGCTGTACGAAGTCTCCCGACTTCGTACTCACTCCAATAAGTCACAAAGAAAAACAAAACTCGTGAAGAGAAAAATTATCTATGCAACAGCACATTCAATTTTTTGTTGTTCGATTATCTGCATATCAATTATTTTTTGAGCGACAGTTCCTCTTTCAAATAAGCGAATGAACTTGAAAACAGCGCTAACAAAATACCCTGGGTTCGAAACTAATCGGGCAATTTCTGTTATTCTTTCATCTCTTAGCTGTATACAGGCTTCCCTTTCGGTTTCTGGAACTGCTACAAATTCGTTAGCAAATTTCCAAGCTCCATCTCTGGCGGTTTCCATGCTAAAATCAATAAAAAAGTTATCTATTTTGCCTGTTAGTTTTAGGATAGTTGTGAGCGTTGGCCAAATTTTAATTAAGCATTTTTCGACACTTCCAACCAGATTGCTCAGAATGGTGTTTATTTGGTCGAAATCAGATTTTAAATCTCCGATGTTATCTACCGTACTCACTTGAGCTGAGGCTATACCTAAATCAAGATTTACGTGAGCATTAATTCCGAGAAGTAAGTGCTGCACAACTATTGGCCAAAATTTTTCTGCTTGCTCAAAGGAGAATCCCCAACATTCGCATGGTTTCTCTTTGGCTTGACATTCGTAATAGGCTTTTAGGTACCGATTGGCAAAAATAACATCCAATTTTTCCATTCGTTCACCATTCTGAAAAGAACCATCACGGATACCTTCTTTTACTCTTACTGTAACTTCACGATATAGGGCGGCAAACAAACCCAAGGCGCTTTGCTCGAGTTTTGATTTTTCTATTATTTCATCTAAAAACTGAATTACTTCGTCTATAGTATTTGCTTGTTTCATACTCATTTATAGTAGGTTAGGACTAAATTTAGAAGAACGAATATAATTATTTTAATCTTTTAAAAAGCTCTTTTTGAAGCAATTATCTTTTGTCGTTTTTATTTTAATACCAGATAATACAAATCTGTTTTTATGTAACTCCTCTAAAAATATGCTTACAACAATCTCAAAAAACAAAAGCTTCTTAATTATTAATTAAGAAGCTTTTGTTTATAACAGAAACCGTTAAACTATTTTATTGCCAAGTTACGTCTAAAATTAATGTAACATTTTGACTGTCTAGGAATGGGATTGGGTTGTTAGGGATATAATTTAGAGTAATTGTTTTAGGGTATGCATTTGCGCCAGTAGTATAATCTTTCATTATAGCAAACATACTCCCTCCGATTGTATTACCAAACGCCCCTTCAATTTTACTGATTGAAAATTCATATTCTATCGAAAGATCCTTAATTACCTTTGGTTCGGTTAGAGTCCAAGTAAAAGGTAATTGTGTTTTAGAAATATTTTTAAAAATTTCAGAATTTACTTGATCCATATAAGTTTCTTTATCAACAATATGAAATCTAATGTATGCACTCTCATATCTATTACCATTATAATCCATAAATGGCATTTTAGTTACCGTCACCTTTGTTATTTTAACAGTAGTTGCAACCGGTGGAGCTGCAATAATTACAGTATTTGTTGTTGTAGCCTTACCTCCCGCTCCTGTTGCAGTTAATTTTACTAAATACGTACCTGCGGCAGTATAAGAATGACTTGGGTTTTTCTCTGATGAAGTAGTTTTATCTCCAAAATCCCATAAATACTCAGTTGCGTTTGTAGATTTATTCTCGAATACTATCGTTTTTGGTGTGGTTGTTTCATTAACCTTAAATGAAAAATCAGCAGTAGGTAATGCTGTTGGTTCTTCTTTTGGCATCTCATTCTCTGAAGAGCAACTTAAAAAAAATATAAAAAATAAAGCGGTAATAGATTGTAAAGTTTTTTTCATCATAGTTAATTAATTTAGTAAGTATTCTCACAAAGAAATAAAATAAAACCAAATTATATAATAAAAAAGTAGTTTTATTACAAAAAAACCTTTTACCCGCTCTACGTAGTATTCTAATCGCTTACGCCAGTCATAGGACTTCGTACAGCATCCGAAATTTTAATGAACATTTTGTTTTTCGAGAAGATTTATTCTTTATTAGACTTCAAATGAATCTTATGCAAATCATCCAATAATTCCATTTCTTGCTCTGGCAGAAGTTGCAAAGCAATTTCAAGCAGAGTCATTACATTAATATCGGTAACTTTTGTTAAATTGGATAAATTGCGAGCATCTTCATTTAGCAAAATAATGCTTGCTTTAAGAAGGTCAGAAACCATAATATTTAGCTCGTTATAACAAGATACTTTTAGTGTTACGCTAAACGAATCATCAGTATTATCCTCAGGTCTTAGTTTTTTGAAATATTCTACCTTATTCATTGATTCTAATAATTCTGTGACTGATTTTTTATGTTTTATTTCCATTATTGAATTTCATTGATTGTTATCTTATTTTTTATAAAGACAAAATTACAAGTAACAGATTACTTTTATGTGATTGTATACAATCGGTTGTATTCAACTGAAGTTTATATTTATGATCTTAGCAGTGAACTATTGAATAAAAGCTACAAGAAAATATTTTTGTAGCTTTTTAACATTTATATGAAGAAAAAATTAATCTTTGTGTATTATGGATTACAAAATCTATACTATCAAAACCAAACATTAATCAACATTTTACAAACCTCAAAACCATTTCGATGAAGAAATTATTACTTTTATTTTTATTAGGATTTTCAATAAGCACGTATTCTCAGGAATCAGGAGAAAAACTTTTTAAAGCCATTTTTGAACATAATTTAGATGCTGTAAAAAAGATTATCAAAAAAGATAAATCGCAAGCAAATTATATCCGAAAAATAAACCAATCGTTTTATATCCCTGTATTAATGCAAGCTGTAATGAATAATGAGCTTGAAATCTCAAAATTTTTAATCGAAAATGGTGCTGATATCAATAAAACAGATGGTTTTAAAATGACATGTTTAATGTGGGCAGCAGCAAATCAGAACATAGAGCTAACAAAATTATTATTAAATAAAGGTGCCGATAAAAACATCAAAGACGATAACGGAATGACAGCTTTAAAAGCCGCAGAAGAAACGAAGAATAATGAAATAATTCAACTTCTAAAATAGTTTTACTGCTAAGTCTCTTGCTGGCGTGAGCGTCCCGCTCGTAAGCTCAATCAAAATATTTTAGCCAAAAAAAACATAAAAAATAGTCACGAGCGGGACGCTCGCGCTAGCCTTAAAAATAATGCGATAACATTTACAAACCTTAAAAAAACCAAACCAATGAAACTATTAATTACAACCTTACTTTTAATTTCCAACCTAACCTTATTTGCACAATCTAAAGCATTCGCTGGCGATTATAATCGTACACTTACAGAAGAAGGAAAACATAACATCGAATACAAACTGACCTTAAATCAAGACGGGACATTTTTATTTCATTCGTATTCAAAAATTCAAGAAGGAACTCCACCAGAAGTAAATAAATACGGAAAAGGAAAATGGACTTCAAAAGACAATGTAATTACTTTTTCATCAAATAAAAAAGAAGACTTTGATGATAAATACACCTTAGATTTTAATAATTCGAAGGCTAGATTTGTAACCAAAAATCCGAAAGATAAAACAGATCAAGTAATCAAAACAAAACTTACGTTTTTAGAATCAGGAATTTTCTGGATGAAAAAACTTGATATTTTTAAAGCGTAAAACATTAAAACAGCTCTACGAAATCTCCCGACTTCGTAGAGCATCAAGCTTCAAAAACATATTTAAATTGGTTTACAATCTATAAATGAGCTCAAATAACATCAGTTAAATAAAAATGGAAATAACTTATAGAAAAGGAACTAAAACCGATTTAGCTGGCTTAAAAAATTTAGCTATAAAATCTTGGGGACAATTTAAGGAAAACCTAACAACTGAAAACTGGGAAAATTTATCCAACTCCTTAACGGATGATAATACTTACACTGAATTACTTGATAAATCGCATTGCATAGTAAGCACGACTGACCAAAACGAAATAGTAGGAATGGCATTTTTAGTTCCTAAAGGCAACCCAACAGATATTTATGACAAAGAATGGTCTTATATCCGTTTCGTGACTGTTGACCCAACCTTTGGAGGACAAGGAATTGGAAAGAAACTAACAACTTTATGTATAGACATTGCACAACAGAATAATGAAACTGTTATTGCTCTTCATACTTCTGAGATTATGGACAAAGCAAGACATATTTATGAAAGCTTAGGATTTAAAATTTTAAAAGAAATAGACCAACGCCTCGGAAAACGATATTGGTTATACAAACTCGACTTAAATAAAACTAACCAATAGAAAAAATGAAAATATTCCCAACAAACAATTATACTTTTAAAATAGTTGGAGAAGAAGCTGCTACTCTTGATCGCTTAAAGCGAAGAACAGAATTGTCCGAAAGTTTATATTCTAAGATTACCGACAAGTCATTTCTTGGAATAATAAAAGATAATACATTTAGAATAATCTCATCTGAAATAGGAAAAGGTGCTTTTTGTGTTTTAACTGGTGAAATTAAAAACCAAAACGGACTACTAAATGTAGAAATAAATAAAGGGTTCAGGATTTTATTAAGCATTATTTGGTGTTTTCCTATTATAGCCTTAATTGTTCAAGCGCTGTTTGTTAAAGAAGAATTTTCAGTCCTTTTTATACTTGTTGCAATACTTCAAATAGCTATAATTCGATATATGTTTATTGAACTCGCATTCAGAAAATTTTCTAAATCAAGCCTAAATAAGTTGAGTGATGTATTAGACATTTCAGAGATAAAAAAAATATAACAACACCTGCGTTTTTCACTAGCCTCAGAATCAAAAACTAGCCAAAAAATACGAAGATCTATTTATTTGTAAGAAAATACTATATTTACCTAAAAATAAACCTTCACAAATGGAACCAAAAACATTTAGTATAGTTACTTCCATAGCAATGGCATTATCTCTTACGGTTGCTATATTCAGTATTATTGGTATTTCATTCACTGGTTTTTATCCCGGAATTATTGTTTTGTTCTTTGTGGCGCTAATCCCGATTGCTTCTAAATTCTTTGCTAAAAAAATCATTAATAAGACTAATGCTTTTAAGAGAAAATATTACACAACACTTACAATTATTAATATCTTATCGATCGTAATCGTGTTATGGATGACATTTGTAATCGTACACGACCGTATTCTTAATGATTGTTGCTAATGTTCGTTGAGACAATTACAAAATACCTACGCTGAACATTTTACCAGAAAACCAACCAAAAAACACGCTATTAAAATACCACACTACTAACCATGACCACACAAAATACCGAAGTTTTAAAACCAAAACAACATTTTGAAATCCTTGATGGCTTAAGAGGAATTGCCGCTGTGGCGATTGTAATTTTTCATTTTATGGAAATAGTTTATCCGCCAAACGAAAACTTCATCGCTCACGGATTTTTAGCAGTCGACTTTTTCTTTTGTCTCTCTGGGTTTGTTATTGCCTACGCTTATCATGACCGAATCGATAAAATGAAAATTACCGATTTTTTCAAGTTAAGGCTAATCAGGTTACATCCTTTAGTTATTTTTGGTTCTGTATTAGGATTTTTAGCTTTCCTTTTTGACCCTTTTGGCGGTCAATCTGGAACTTACGAGATAGGTAAACTGATTCTGATATTCTTAGCTTCTATATTCCTGATTCCTCTTCCTGTAATGGCAGATCGATATTTTAACCTCTTTGGTTTAAATGCGCCGGGATGGTCGTTGTTCTGGGAATACGTTGCCAATATTCTTTATGCACTTTTCCTTTATAAACTAAGTCGTCGTTCTTTGTTTTTATTAACCATTTTTGCCGCAGCGGGAATTTGTTTTGTTAGTCACCGCGCGGGAGGTTCCTTAATGGGCGGATGGAGCGGAGAAAACTTTTGGGATGGTTGTGCTCGTATTTCGTATTCTTTCTTGGCAGGAATGCTCATTTATCGTTCTAACTGGATTATAAATTCTAAACTAGGTTTTATTGGTTTATCAGTATTATTGCTTTTAGCTTTCTTAGTCCCTTTTTCTGACTGGAACTGGCTTACAGAACCTATAGTTGTACTGTTGTATTTCCCTCTATTAATTATATTAGGAGCTGGAGCAACTCTAGCACCAGGATTCAAAAAACTATGCGTTTTTCTCGGAAACATATCCTATCCGCTATACATGACCCATTATGCTGTAATGTGGATATTTGCAAACTATTACACTAAGTACAAACCAGATACAAGCCAACTAGTTCTTATTATGACTATAGGAACAATTCTTTTATTGGGTATCGCCTATCTTACAATGGTTTTTTATGATATTCCTGTTCGAAAATACTTTACAAATAGAAGAAAGAAGAGGTAGTTATTAAAAATAAATATCGCAAAAACACACGTTTATTATGCACGTTTGCTGTACGAAGTCAGGAGACTTCGCACACATTCCAATAAGCAACAATCAGAGATAGAAAATGCAAGGCGGATATAAAATAAGAGATCAAAATTTACCACACTTTATAACAATAACTGTTGTTGATTGGGTTGATATTTTTACGAGAAAAATTTACAGAGACCTAGTTATTGAATCTTTAGATTTCTGTATTACAAACAAATCAATGGTTTTGTACGGATATGTAATTATGAGTAATCATATTCATATGATAGTACAATCTGGTAATGGAGAATTATCGGATTTGTTACGAGATTTTAAAAAATTTACTGCTACAAAAATTATAGGAAAGATAAAATCTGAACCAGAAAGTCGAAGAGAATGGATGCTCGAACGGTTTAAATTAGCAACAGAAAGTCATTCTAGAAACAAAAACTATCAGTTTTGGCAATATGGCAGTCATCCTGAAGAAATTTATAGCAACAAATTTATGTGGTCAAAGTTGAATTACATTCATCTTAATCCCGTTCGTGGTGGAATTGTCGAAAAAGCATCGCATTATATCTATTCTAGTGCTAGTAATTATATCACAGATACAGGTCTATTAAAAATTGAAAAAGCTGACATTCCTATTGTTGACACACTAAATTCGAATAATTTCACCCGATATAATGAGTATTGAATTTTGAAAATTGTAACGGAATATAGCAATGGGTACGAAGTCGGGAGACTTCGCACAGCACTGGTATTAAATTTTGAAAATTGTGACGGAATATAGCAATGGGTACGAAGTCGGGAGACTTCGCACAGCGTAGGTATTAAATTTTTAAAATCGTGACGGAATATAGTAATGGGTACGAAGTCGGGAAACTTCGCACAGCGCAGGTAAGACTCGCACAGCGCAAAACTATTGGAGTAAAAACTTTAAAAAGTTTGAATAAAAAACCGCTCTACTTTCTAGCTACAACAATAACAACTCTAATCTTTTAGCAATCTGCGTGAAACAAAAAAAATGTACCTCTGCAATATTCAAAAAGAACCTTTGTCCCTTTGTTCCTAAGAAGCCTTGCTCCTTTCTTATAAAAAATCCTTAATTTTGCCTTCTAATAAGAAGGAGAAAATGAAGGTCTGTATTGCTGAAAAACCAAGTGTAGCGCGCGAAATCGCATCCGTTTTAGGAGCCAATACCAAACACGATGGGTATTATGAAGGCAACGGATATGCCGTAACGTATACTTTTGGACATTTATGCACCTTAAAAGAACCTAACGATTACAAACCGCATTGGAAAAGCTGGGATCTGAACAATCTACCTATGCTTCCTGAAAAATTTGAAACCAAAGTCGTTGAAAATTCAGGAATCCAGAAACAATTTAAAATTGTAAAAGGCTTGTTTGACAAAGCCGAAGTAGTTATAAACTGCGGGGATGCTGGACAAGAAGGAGAACTAATCCAGCGTTGGGTCATGAATGAAGCCAATTATAAAGGCGAAGTACAACGCTTATGGATTTCGTCCTTAACAACCGAAGCTATAAAAGAGGGTTTTGAAAACTTAAAACCATCAGCCAATTACGATAATTTATTCTACGCAGGATTTTCCAGAGCGATTGGTGACTGGTTATTGGGTATGAATGCCACCCGTTTGTACACCGTAAAACATGGTGGATACAAACAAGTATTGTCTATTGGACGCGTGCAAACCCCAACATTGGCAATGGTTGTGGATCGTTGGAAAGAAATCGAAAATTTTAAACCTCAACCCTATTGGGAATTACAAACTTTATACAGAGAAACCCTTTTTAGTTATGAAGAAGGTCGTTTCTTGAAAAAGGAAGATGGTGAGCTTTTGGCTAATAAAGTCAAAGAAAGCGAATTTGAAATTGTTTCGGTTGAAAAAAAGAACGGGAACGAATATGCCCCAAAACTATTTGATTTAACAGGTTTACAAGTATATTGCAATACAAAATTTGGTTTCTCGGCAGATGAAACACTTAAAATTGTACAAACTCTGTACGAACAAAAAGTAGTTACATATCCGAGAGTTGATACTACATTTTTACCAAACGATATTTACCCTAAAGTTCCAGGGATTCTGCAAAAATTAACCAATTATGCCGAATTAACGCAACCTCTTTTAGAAAAAAAGATAAAAAAATCGCCTAAGGTTTTTAATGATAAAAAAGTAACCGATCACCACGCAATTATCCCAACGGGAATACAATCTAATTTGCAATACAATCAGCAGCAAGTCTATGATATTATTACAAAACGATTTATTGCCGTATTTTATGATGATTGTTTGGTTGCCAATACAACCGTAATAGGAAAAGCAGCCGAAGTACATTTTAAAACCACTGGAAAAGAAATCATAAAAAAAGGTTTTCGCGTTGTTTTTGAAGATCCAAACGCAAAAGAAAAAGAAGCCGATTTATTACCCAGTTTTGTTGTGGGAGAAAAAGGTCCGCATGAACCTTCGTTCCTAGAAAAGGAAACCAAACCGCCTAATCAGTTTACAGAGGCGACTTTACTGCGTGCCATGGAAACTGCAGGAAAACAAGTTGATGATGAGGATTTACGCGAATTGATGAAAGAAAACGGGATCGGACGTCCATCTACTCGAGCAAATATTATCGAAACCCTTTTTAAACGTCAATACATTGTTCGAAACAAAAAACAGGTTTTACCAACACCTACAGGGATTCAGCTTATAGATACGATTCAGAATGAATTAATAAAATCAGCAGAACTTACGGGGTCTTGGGAAAAGCAGTTGAAAGATATCGAAAAAGGAACTTTTACCGCTGGTGCTTTTATTATCAATATGAAACGCATGGTTGAAGCTTTGGTATATGAAGTACGAAGTGAAACCAGACACGCCAACATTTCGCATGCTGGAAGCGTGCAAAAAGAAGTTGCCAAAGTTGAGAAAAAGAAAGCTGCAGGAATCTTGGCAGAAACCTGTCCTAAATGTCAAAAAGCAACACTTATAAAAGGAAAGTCTGCTTATGGTTGTGGTAATTATAAAGCGGGTTGCGATTTTGTATTGCCTTATACTTTTGCAGACAAAAAAATATCTGAAAACCAATATTTAAGATTAGTCCAGAAAGGATCTACAGTAAATATAAAAGGTTTTAAAACCGATGCTGGTACAGTAGAAGGCTTGATTCGTTTTGAAGAAAATTACAAACTAAAACTAGAACCTAAAAAAGCAACTCCAAAAGCAGCTTCGGCAGCAATATCAGACTCTTTAACGTGTCCTAAATGCAAAAAGGGAACGATAATGAAAGGGAAAACGGCTTATGGTTGCGGGGATTATAAATTGGGTTGTGATTTTAAAGTAACTTTTGATGTAGTTAGAGAAAAACTAAAAGATCAAAAACCTACCAAAGAACTAGTTTATTCTATTTTACAAGAAAGCGTTTAGTTTTTCCGCCACAGATTTAAAGGATTAAATTGATTTTTTGTTTCACGCAGATTCTGCAAATTTGGACAGATTTAATTTTGATTTAGAATTATATAAATCTGCGAGTATCTGCTTAAATCTGTAGAATCTGCGTGAAAAAATCGTGAAACAATAATTCTTTTTTGATCCTTCAAATCTGTGACAAGTTTCAAAATAAATTCGTGAAATTAGTGGCTAACTTTTTTTTCCTAATTTAGCAATTCAAAATAATATCAAACACAAATACATAATGACTCAAAAAATTACTTTCATACTACTTTTATTGGCTGTTGTTTCTTGTAAAAATGCTGAAACTCCAGAAAAAGACAAAATAAAAACAGCTGATTGGCTTATCGGAAAATGGGAAAATGTTTCACCAGAAGGAACTTTAACTGAAACATGGAGTAAATTGAACGATAGTACTTTTCAGGGAAGTTCATATTTCATAAAAGGAAAAGATACCATTCATTTTGAAACTATCAAATTACAGCAAAAAGGAGAAACCTTGACTTACAATGCTACAGTAAAAGGTCAAAACAATGATGAAGCTGTAGCTTTTGAGTTAACCACTTCAACCGAAAAAGGATTAGTTTTTGAAAATCCAAAACACGATTATCCACAAAAAATTAGCTATACCAAAGACGCAAACAATACTTTAACTGCTGAAATTTCGGGGAAACTACAAGGGAAATTATCTTCGGAGAAGTTTGTTATGGTGAAGAAGTAATTCTTTTAAATTTATAAAAACTGAAATACAACATTAATAAATACATTTTGAATGTTTCCAACTGATTCTGACTTCTCACTTTTGTATTTATGCTACATTGTTGTATTTTTTTATTTCTATTTAGGTTTCATCTTAACCAAAAAGATAAGCTTCAAACTAAACTTAATCGTATTTTCAGCCTATACCCTTTTCATGCTTTATATTTTTTCAGATGAAAATAATTTTAAATATGGAGGTTCATTATCGGTCTTATTTTATGGTTTAGCGCTTCTAACACTACACTTAATTATATACGGAATCATCGAATTGGTTAAAGCGATAAAAAAATGATTTAAGATTTTTGACTAACATTTTTTGATATCAGATGTAAGGAATCTCTTAAAATAGATACTCTTTTATTTATTCACACAAAATCAAAAATCTCAAATCGTTAATCAGCATTCAAAAATATTGTAAAAACCATAGCTACTTAGAACCTTACTCTTCCTCCCCAATCTTATTTACCATAAATATCATTAGCATACCAAGAAAAGCCATTATCAAGAAAGCCCATTTCATACTTAAAAATTCAGATATAAAACCAACCATTGGCGGTACAATTAAAAATCCAAGATATCCAATAGTAGAAATAGAGGTTAAAGCAGAGCCATTACTCAAGCTTTTTGATTGTCCGGCAATACTGAAAACTAACGGGACTACACAAGAAACTCCAATCCCTATTAGGAGATAACCAAATATTGTTGGGTAAATAAAAGGGAATAAAAAACAGATTAAAAATCCTATTGTTATAAAAATACCGCTGTAAAACAAGATGCGTTTTATACCTAATTTTTGTACTGCATAATCTCCAAAAAAACGACCTAAAGTAACTGCTGTCATAAAAAACACAAATGCTGCCGTAGTCAGTTTTGACGAAGCGTGTAGCACATTCTGGAAATAGATTCCGCTCCAGTCATACATCGTATTCTCGCATGCCATGGAAACAAAACAGATTAAAGCAAACTTTATTAAGTTTTTATCTGGCATCGAAAAGAATTTCTTTTTATCCGGAATAGGTTCTGTATGAATACTCATTGGGTAAAAACATGCTGTAATTGCCATCATAGCAATACTTATTCCTAGTAAATGATATGATGCAGCAATATTTTGTGCCACCATAACATATCCTAAACCTGCTCCTGCAAATCCTGCCAAACTCCAAACGGCATGAAATCGTGTCATGATCGATTTTGGATACAGTTTCTGAACCTCAAGAGCTTGTGCATTCATGGATAAGTTGAGAATATTTCGCGAAGCACCAAATATTAAAAGGATAATTACCAACTGCCAAACAAAAGCACTAAAACCTGGTAAAGCCAAAACAATATTAAATAAAACAGCCCCAAGGAGCATACAATATCTACTACTATATTTATTTAATAGCTTTCCTGTAAATGGCATTGTAAACATAAGACCTATTGGAAATGCAAATAAAACAGCTCCGAACTCTGCTTCGCTTAAGTCTAATTGTGCTTTAATACTCGGAATACGAGATGCCCAAGAAGAGTATCCGAATCCTGATACAAAGAAAAATACCGTATTTGCTAGTCTGAATCCTTTAGGAGAATGTTGTAATTTCTTAAAATATGATATAATCATGTAGCAAATTTGAATTTATTATGGCCGCAAAATTAAGCTTTATTAAACTTCATCTTATAACATCTATAAAACTAAAGTCTTTAAAAACCATAACTAACTCATTAACAAATGAAAATTGATTCATTTTTATTTTATTACTCTCAAAGACTTTTATAAGTAAAAATTTAAAAAGAACATTATCGATAATTAGTCTAAATAAGTATTGATTAACGAATTTTAAATTTTACATTTGTTACAAATTTTAAAATAAACGAATTCCTTGGGGAAAATATTTGCTAAAGGAATTTCTAATAAAAATCAACTTAAATATTTACATCATGAAATTAACCCCTTTAAAAACTGTATTAGTATTATTAACCCTATTACTAAGTCCTCAATTATTTGCTCATGCCCTTTGGATTGAAACGAAAGCAACGGGTACAAAAGGAAAGCCACAAGAAATTTCAATATACTTTGGAGAATTTTCAGATAATGATATTACTCCAGCTGCAAAATGGTTTTCGGATTTAAAAGATTTCTCTTTAGTATTGATAAGTCCTTCTAAAAAAGAGATCAAATTAACCCCAACAGCTTTAGAGAAAAAATACCAAGCCTTTTTTACTCCAGAAGAAGATGGCGTTTATACTGTAGTAATGCAACATACTGTAAAGGATGTATATGGTACAATGAAATTAGATTATAACTCTAGCGCTAATGTTGTTGTCGGCAACAAAACTGCAGGTAATAATGCTACTGCAAACAAGAATACAATTGGTGTATTCTCTGAAAATGCTGATGTAGCTAAGAAAAATGTAAAACTATCCGGGTTTGCATTATATGATGGTGTTGCTGCAAAAAAGCAAAAAATCAAAGTAATTGCACCAAATGGTTGGGAAAAAGAATTATATACTGATGATAAAGGTCAATTTGAATTTACGCCAATTTGGTCTGGTCAATATATGGTAGAATTTGCTCATACAGATAAAAGTGCTGGTGAACACAATGGAAAAAAATACGACGAAATCTGGAAAATGGCAACTTACTCAATTGAAGTTAAATAAATTAAATTCTTAAAAATAAGATTATATTTTAACTTTTTATATAAAACAATAAAACCCTGTTTACATAAACAGGGTTTTATTGTTTATGCTTTAAATCAAATTATAAATATTTGTTAAAAATTAAGCATAATTAATCTAAATAAGTTTTGATTATCCAATCATAGACATTACTTTTGTGCCGTTATTTTTTTTTATTCCAAATAAACAAACATGAAACATATTTTATTGCCTACTTTAGGATTATTATTCGGCCTAACAGGTTTTGCACAAGGGAGAGCAAACACAGTCGAAAATCGTGACACAGCCACAGCAATTACTGATACTGTAAAAAACAAAAAAGGAGAAATTCTTAATGAAGTTGTAATTACAGCCAATAAACAAAGAAAACCCGTAACTGCAGTACGTTCAGGTATTAAAGTTATGGATCTTCCACAAAGTGTACAAGTAATAGATAATGTGGTAATCGAGCAACAACAAGCTATCAGATTAAGTGAAGTTACCAAAAACATGAATGGTGTTTATGTAGGATCAGCTCGTGGTGGTGCTCAGGAATCTTTTTTCTCAAGAGGTTATGACATGTCAACAAATAATATGTTCAAAAACGGATTTCGTTACAGCAGTGGTTCTATGCCAGAGGTTTCTTCTTTAGACAAAGTAGAATTCTTAAAAGGAAGTGCCGCTTTATTATACGGAAACGTTGCTCCTGGTGGAATTATAAATATGGTTACTAAAACTCCACAATTTACACATGGTGGTGAAGTATCTATGCAAATGGGAAGTAACTCTTTTTACAAACCATCTGTAGATGTTTACGGACCTTTAAACAAATACATCGCATATCGTTTTACAGGTACTTACGAAAACTCTGAAAGCTTTAGAGATATTGTAAAAAATGAGCGTTATTACATAAATCCTTCGTTCTTATTTAAAGTAAACAACAAAACTCAAATTACATTACAAGGAGATTATTTAAGCTACGACTGGACTCCAGATTTTGGAACAGGAATAATCGGCAAAGAACTTGCAGATGTACCAAGAGGTAAATATTTAGGAGCACTTTGGTCAAACGGAAAAACTACTCAAACAAGTGTTTCGGCTTTAGTAAATCACGATTTTAATGACAATTGGAAATTAAACTTTAATACTTCTTTCCAAAATTACCACAGAACTTCTAAAGGTACTGAACGTGTATCTATTGATACTACTATTCCAAAGTATATAGACGGTGATTATATTCGTCCATTAGGTCAAAATGATAATTTTGAACAAATAATGGGAGACCAATTAAGCTTACAAGGAACTTTCAATACTGGAAGAGTAAAACACCAACTTTTCACGGGTGTTGATTTCGAAAACTCATTTGCACAAGCATATACTTATGCATTCAGCGAAGAAGCAATAAAAGATGCTAAAGGAAAATACATTCCAAATGCTTACGATCGTGTAAACATTTACGACCTTACCTATATGGGACAACGTATGGATATCCCAAATGCAAAAGCAACTAAACTAGCAAATACAGATTCAAATCGTTTTGGAGTTTATTTCCAAGATTTAATTTCAATTACAGAACAATTTAAAGTTTTAGCAGGATTACGTTGGTCATGGCAAGAAACTCAAGTTGAGACAACTGATTATACTAAATCACCAACCACAGTAACTAAAGGTGATAAACTTACAGATCAAGCATTTTCTCCGAAAATTGGTCTTGTTTTTCAACCAACAAAAGACATCTCATTATTTGGAAGCTACTCTAACTCATTTACACCTAATACAGGTACAACTGTAGATTTACAAGCTATAAAACCTTCTATCATTGACCAATATGAGTTTGGTGTGAAAAAAGATTTCTGGAGAGGTTTATTAAGTACAAACGTTACTGTATACCAAATTACTAATAGTAACTTAGCACAAACTGCTGAATTTAAAGCTGACGGATCTCCTAACTCAGATTCAACTATTAAAGTTTTAAGCGGAGAAACTAAAAGTAAAGGTATAGAAATTGATATTACTGCTAAACCTGTAGACGGTTTAAGCATCATCGCTGGGTATAGCTATAACGATATGCGTTACACAAAAACTTCTGGAGCTAATGGTAGTTTTATCGAAGGAGATCGTTTAGTAAGAACTCCAGCTAATACAGCAAACTTAAGTTTCTTTTATACTGTACAAGACGGCCTCCTAAAAGGTGTTTCTATTGGAGCAATTGGAAACTACATTGGAGATAGAGTTGGTGGTTGGAACAGTCAATATGACTCAACAAAACCAAACGGAATCAATGACAGAGAAATTCCTTTAGATGCTTACACTACAATTGATGTATCTGCAGGTTACACTTGGAGAAAAATCTCAATCTTATGTAAATTATCAAACATTACAAACGAATTAAACTATACTGTTCACGAGAACTATAGTGTGAATCCAATCGCACCTCGTCAGGTAATGACAAGTTTAAGATACAAATTCTAAGAAACATTTCGTTTCTCTTAATAAAAACCTTTTTCTGATTTTCATTAAATGAAAATTTCAGAAAAAGGTTTTTTATTTTAAGTAAAACATTCAATCAAGATTAGCTTTAAACACAGAAATAACAATATATTTTTTCTGATTACACTCTTGTTTTCACTAGCTTAATCTCAATATAATAGTATAAAATCAAACCTCGTTTATTACTAAACGAGGTTTTTTGTTTTAAAGAAAAGTACATTAATTGTATTACTTTTGCCAAGTAAATAATCCAAACCTCAACATCCTACAAAATTTCTAAATATGATAGACTCCAAAAAGAACCAATTAAAGAAAAGTCTAGGACTAAGTTTTAATATTGCGGTATTAATTGGGGGTACGATCGGAGTTGGAATTTTACGCACACCAGGTACGATTGCGGGATTATTAGATAATTACTGGCTCATTATTGCTTCATGGCTTTTTGGTGGATTATTTGTCTTAATAGGAGCCAATTCTTATGCAGAATTAGCTACTATGCTTCCTAAAGCGGGAGGATCTTATAATTATATAAAAAGAGCTTTTGGTAATTATGCTGGTTTTCTCTCGGGTTGGTTCGATTATATTACCAATGTAATTCCGCCTGCTTTTTACTGCATCGTTATCAGCGAATATATCATTATTTTATTTCCAAGTCTGCAAAGCTACTCAACAACAATTGCTATATCCTTATTAATAGCTTTTGTATTGTTACATTTAAGCGGGGTAAAAAATGGTAGCATTATTCAGCAAATTACCAGCTTTATTAAAGTAATTTGTTTTGTTGCCTTAGTTGTTGCTTGTTTTATGTATTCGGGCGTAAAGTTCGCACCGATTCAAAAAGACAGTTCTATCTTTCAGATTAGTATTTTATTTGGATTATTTAAATCCCTTCAACTAATCATCGGGACTTATAATGGATGGAACAGCGTTTGCTTTTTTGCTGAAGAAAATGATGACCCGAGCAAGAACATTCCAAAATCATTATTTAGCGGCGTACTACTTGTAATTGCTATTTATGTTTTAGTAAACATTGCTTTTTTGCATGTTTTACCACTTGAAACTGTAGCAAAATCTAATCTGGTTGCTGCCGATGTAGCAAACATTATCTTCGGGAAAAATGGAGCTATAATAGTTACAGTCATTTCTATTTTTTCTCTGATTAGTATTTTGAATGCATTCATGATGATTCCGCCAAGAATTTTATACGGACTGAGTCGTGATGGATTTTTTATCAAAAAAGGGACAGCGGTAAACAAAGGCGGAACTCCAATTGTTGCACTTTTGGTTTCTTCATTATTTAGTTTATTCTTAATCTGTATTGGCTCATTTGAAGTCTTATTTTCTTTTGCTGCTTTTACCTCTATTATCGTTTGGGGATTGGCTTATTTTTCGCTTCTTAAACTACGATTTTCAGAACCTAATTTACCAAGACCTTATCATTCTTTTTGGTATCCATGGACTACTATTTTGGCTATTTTGGTGTCATTAGCACTATTAACCGGATTTATATATAGTGACCCTAAAAGCTTTATTATTATAGTTGGTATCACCTTAGTTTCTTATCCTTTATTTTTGGTTTTAACCAGAAAGAAGTAAAAATAGATTTACTAATGACATAGGGTTGTCACTAGTTGTAATTTACTTTGTAATCTAAACATACAAAAGATGGATAAATTAGATTTAACAAAAACAGATAAAGCATATTATACTGCTAAAACTAAGCCTCAAATAATTTATATTAAAAAAGCGCATTATTTATCTATTGTAGGCAAAGGCGATCCTTCCGGTGGAACTTTTGTAGATAATATCCAAGCACTGTATCCAACAGCTTATACGATAAAATTTATGTGCAAAGCATTAAACAATGACTTTGTTGTTCCTAAACTTGAAGCTTTATGGAGTTTTGATGAAGAAAAATACAATAACGTATCTATTGACGAAGCACCATTAAAAATCCCAAGAAGCGAATGGAATTACAGAATCATGATTAGGATGCCAGATTTTGTTACCAAAGAACAAGTTGAAACTGCTATTGCTATTTGCATCAAAAAACAAATAAAACTAGCAAGTACAATTGAATTTTATGAAATGACAGAAGGTAAAGTAATACAAATTCTTCATGTTGGGCCTTTTGCCAATGAACCCGAAACACTCAAACAGATTCAGAAATTTTCTAAAGAAAATAATTTACATAAAAACGGAATGCATCATGAAATCTATTTATCTGATTTCCGAAAAACTCCTCCCGAAAAACTGAGAACAATACTAAGAGAGCCCGTAAAATAAAATCTTCATTAAATACAAAAATCCCAATACTAAAATTTAGTATTGGGATTTTCTATTTTTAAAAGCAATTCTGATTCTTATTTCAAACCAGCTAAACTTTGCTCGATTGTAGCAATTTTTGCTAATGCATCAGCTTCTTTTTGTTTTTCGTTAGCCAAAACTTTCTCTGGCGCACCTGCAACAAATTTTTCATTTGCCAATTTAGACTGAACCGATTTCAAGAATCCTTGCGTATAAACTAACTCTGCAGTAAGTTTTGCGATTTCTTCTTCAACATTAATATTTCCTGTTATCGGAATAAAATATTCATTCGATTTTACTCTAAAAGATAGTGCTCCATCTACTTTATCCGAAACATATTCTAATGAAGTGATGTTTCCTAATTTGGTTACAATCGAATCAAAATAAGTTGAAGCTTTATCGTTATTTACAGCCTTTAATTCGATAGCATCTTTAAACGGAATATTCTTGTCTTTACGAATTGTTCTTATTCCAGAAATTACCTCGCTTGTATTTTCAAAATCAGCAATTAGTTTAGCATCAAATGATTTTAATTCTGGCCAAGTCGAAACAATTAAAGCCTCTTCTGGAGTTCTCTCGGCAATTAAATGCCAAATTTCCTCTGTTAAGAAAGGCATAAACGGATGCAACAATTTCAAGTTACTTTCTAACATTTCTATTGCTTTCGCAAAAGTAGCACTGTCAATAGGTTGTTGGTAAGCTGGCTTAATCATTTCAAGGAACCAAGAACAGAAATCATCCCAAACCAATTTATAAATCCCCATTAAAGCATCTGAAATTCTGTATTTCTCAAAATTATCTTCGATGTCTACTAATGTTTGTTGCAATTTAGCTTCGTACCATTCGATTGCCACTTTTGATGATTCTGGTTGCAGAATTGTATCCGAAACTTCCCATCCTTTTATCAATTTAAAGGCGTTCCATATTTTATTAGAGAATCCTTTTCCTTGATTACATAATTCTTCATCAAACATAATATCGTTTCCTGCAGAAGCACTTAAAAGCAATCCTACACGAACTCCATCTGCACCGAATGTATCAATTAAATCTAAAGGATCAGGAGAATTTCCTAATGATTTAGACATTTTACGACGTTGTTTATCACGCACTAAACCTGTTAAATATACATTTGTGAATGGTTTTTCGCCTGCATATTCATACCCTGCAATAATCATTCTGGCAACCCAGAAAAACAAGATATCCGGACCTGTAACCAAGTCATTTGTTGGATAATAATATTTGTAGTCTGCACTTTCTGGATCCATAATTCCACCAAAAACCGACATTGGCCATAACCAAGATGAGAACCAAGTATCTAGTGCATCAACATCTTGTTTAAGATCGTTTGTTGTTAATTCTTGATTGTTTGTTCTCGCTTTTGCTAAAACTAAAGCGTCTTCGATAGATTCTGCAACTACAAAATCTTCTTTTCCATCACCATAATAATAAGCAGGAATTTGTTGTCCCCACCATAACTGACGAGAAATATTCCAATCGCGAATATTATTTAACCAATGCGCATATGTATTTTCAAAACGTTTTGGGTGTAATTTAATATCTCCATCAACTAAAACAGATTTAATTGCTGGTTTTACTAAATCTTCCATCTTAAGAAACCATTGATCTGATAATCTTGGTTCGATTACCGCTTTTGTTCTTTCAGAAGTTCCTACTTTATTAAGGTGTATTTCAGTCTTCGCCAAAGCTCCAATTTCTTCTAGTTCTTTTGCGATTTCTGTACGAACTACAAAACGATCTTTTCCTTGGTAATGCAATCCAAAACTATTAAGTGTAGCATCTTCATTAAAAATATCTACAATTTCCAGATTATGCTTCTCTCCTAGCGTTTTATCATTCATATCGTGTGCAGGAGTCACTTTAAGACACCCTGTTCCGAACTCTACATCTACATATTCGTCTTCGATAATAGGAATAACTCTTTCTGAGATAGGAATAATAGCTTTTTTACCTTTTAAATGTGTAAAACGCTCATCATTTGGATTGATACAAATTGCTGTATCACCAAAAATAGTTTCTGGTCGCGTTGTGGCAACGGTCAAAAATTCCTCAGTTCCTTCGATTTTATATTTAAGGAAAAATAATTTTCCTTGTTGTTCTTCATAAATAACTTCTTCGTCAGATAAAGTTGTTTTTGCCTCAGGATCCCAGTTTACCATTCGGTAACCTCTATAGATTAATCCTTTGTTGTACAAATCAACAAACGATTTAATTACTGAAGCCGACATATCTGGATCCATTGTAAATTTAGTTCTTTCCCAGTCGCAAGAAGCTCCTAGTTTTTTTAGCTGATCTAAGATTACACCACCGTATTTATCCGTCCATTCCCAAGCATGAGCCAAGAATTCTTCACGAGTTAAATCATTTTTATTGATTCCTTCGGCTTTTAGTTTAGCAACAACTTTAGCTTCTGTAGCAATCGATGCATGATCTGTTCCTGGTACCCAACAAGCATTGAATCCTTTAAGACGCGCTCTTCTTATTAATACATCCTGAATGGTATTATTAAGCATGTGCCCCATGTGCAAGACCCCAGTAACGTTAGGCGGAGGGATTACAATAGTATAAGGTGTTCTATGATCTGGCTCTGAATGAAAATAATTATTTTTCATCCAATACTCGTACCATTTGTTCTCGATTGTCTTAGCGTCAAATTGTGCTGGAATTGTCATTTTATCTTGGATATGTTTTATCATTAAATTGTTTAATCACTAAATTGTCTAATCGTTTTTACCTCAGTAAAATAAACGATCTGGCAGCTTAACAAATAACCCTTTTATACTTTGGTTTGATTTTTGTATTTGTAATAGAGAACAAAAGTAAATAATTAAGTACACTATAAAAAGCGAATTAATAATTTGTGTATTAATTAAAAGAAAGTATATTTACTTAATAACTTAAAACAATTTCAAATGAAGAAAGCAGCCTCATTTATAGCAATCCTAATGGTAACAACCATCGGTCTTGCTCAAAACGGCCCAAAAATTGATTTTGCTGCCAAGGACAATACGATTGATTATGGTACAGTAAGTAAAGGTGATAACGGGGCCAAAGCCTTTGAATTTACCAACTCTGGAGATGCTCCATTAATGATCACATCAGTACAGTCTACAGCAGGTATTAGTATTGTATCTAAACCAAGTGCGGCAATTATGCCTGGAAAATCAGGAAAAATTGAAGTTAAATTTAATATGGCTCCAGGGCCAATAAGAAAAACAATTACTGTAGAAACTAATGCAGTAAACTACCCAGAGGGTCGTGTAGCTTTAAAAATCAGAGGAGAAGTAGCGAACTAACATTCAAAACAAACTTCTTGTAAATACAAATCGCTTCCTAAAATTTAGGAAGCGATTTTTTTTGGTTAGCCACGAATTTTTCTGCCACTGATTTTAAACTTTGCGAGCTTTGCGTAAACCTTTTTGCCCTTTGCTGTTAAATTCTTAGCCACAGATTAAAAGATTAAACGGATTTAAAACCTTTGCGTGCTTTGCGTAAATCTTTGCTTACTTTGCGGTTAATTTCCCCACCTTATAAATTCTTAATCACAAATTCGCTTCGACGGTTTAGCTCGTGTTGTTCTTCGTTGCAAGCATCATCGGTTTTACATTTTATAATCGGCACCGATTCTCCATAACCTTTGGCTACAATTCGCTTTGTATCAATTCCAGAATCTACCAGATATTCTTTGGTCGACTGTGCTCTTTTTTGAGATAAATTGGCATTATACTTATCATTACCTCTGGAATCGGTATGAGAACCAATCTCGATAACCATATCTGGATATTTCTTCATTAATTCTAAAACTCTGTTTAGGATAACTTTAGATTCTCTTCTTATATACCACAAATCGTAATCAAAATAAATAGGATCAGTCTTGATAATTAATCGATCTTTATCTCTTATAACATCTTTTTCCTGCGCAATAATCTTCTCTGTTTTTTCCTTTTGATCTGTAATAGCTTTCGCTGCTTTTTCTTTTTTCTTGATTTCGACCTGGGCAAGTTCATCTGCTTTAACCTTCGCCTCTTTTGCTTTTAAAGCCACTAACTCCAATGCTTCTTTTTGTTTTTTCTGTTCTTCAAGTTGTTTTTCTTCTTGTTTTAAAACCTCAAGAGATTTGAGCGCCATCGAAGCATCATTACTTTTTCCTCTTGTTTTATCAAGAACTAAGATTCTGGAATTACTTGTATAATTTTCTTTGGATGCCGAGATGGTATAAGATAATTCACAAGCAACTTTAAAATTAAACTTTCCATCAGCAGCCGTTACAATTGTACGCAATTGTTTACTTTCTTCTTGCTGAAGAATTACAACAGCATTTTCTAGTGGCAACTTAGTGTCAATATCAGTAATTACTCCTGCAATAAGTTGTTTGCAATCTTCTATTAGTAAAGGTTTAATTTCATTTAATTGGTAGATATCGTCACTCCCTTTTCCTCCTGTTCTATTCGAGGCAAAATATCCTTCTTTGGTATCTGAATCTATATTAAACGAAAAATCATCTAAATTCGAGTTTAATGGTAAACCAACATTAAGCGGTTTTGCAAATGTTCCATCTTTAATTTCGGAAACAAAAACATCGAGTGATCCGTAACCCAAATGCCCATCTGAAGAGAAATAAAGCTTATTATCTTTTGATACAAACGGAAACTGTTCTCTTTTATCTGTATTTATTAATGCACCTAAATTTTGAGGATTCCCATATACTTTTTCATATATCGCTACCGAAAATATATCAAATAAACCCAATGTTCCCGGCATATCCGAAGCAAAATATAATGTTTTTTCGTCAGGACTTAATGCTGGATGTTCTACAGAATAATTCTCGCTATTAAACGGAAGTGATACCACATTTTTCCATTTCCCTTTTATAAGTTCAGCTCTAAAAATCTGAAGATTGGAGATTTTATCATCGTTCTTTCCTCTTCTTCCGTTTTTATAATTATTCCTTGTAAAATAAATCGTTTTACCATCTTTTGTAAAAACGGCATTCGATTCGTGCATTCCTGTTTTTAATTCTTTTGCAAAATAATACGCAATAGAATCTCCTGCTTTTATCTTGTTTATAGATGCCGAAACTAGATTAAGATACGTTTCATTATCCCATTTGTACATTTTATCAAATAGTCCTGGTTTCTTTTTTACAGCTGCAAAAACCAAACTATCTTTGTATTTTATCGCTCCAAACTCAGAATTCTTGGTATTTATAGCTAGATTTTTAATAGTATATCTATCTCCTATTGCCGAAATATTCTCTAGCTCTTTGGTAGCATTTTCAAAGTCTAAATAATCCTGACTATTTTTAGAATAATATTGCTTTAAAACTTCATTTGCTTCCTCATAACTATTGGTCGCTTTAAGTGTATGGGCATATTTAAAATAGTAGTTTCTATCTAAATCCTTATCATAACTTTTTATCAGGAATCTATAATATTGCTGTGCTTTCTTTAAATCATTGGTATAATAATACGAATCGGCTAAGTTTTTTATGGCTTCCGCCGAAGGCTTTTCGGAAACTATTTTTTCGTACAACGGAATGGCTTCGCTGTAATACGTTTTATCAAAGAAACGCTTTGCTCTGGCAATATCTTGCTCTTGAGCGTTTATAAACTGTATTAAAAATACGAATATAATAACTAGTAATTTTTTCATATTTTTCATTTTAAAAGAATCTTGGTGATTTATCATATCCTTTGCCTAATAAATCCAAGTCAAAAAAAAGCATGATTTCATGCGTTCCAGAATTAAACTGTCCAAAATTAGATGTTGTATAATCATACGCATATCCCACTCTAATTGCTTTGGTAACATTTACATTTATAAGAACACTTACCGCATCATTGATTCTATAGGCAGCTCCTAATTCAAATTTTTCATTATATAAAACATTTGCCGTAATATCGACAGAAACGGGTGCTCCAACCACAAATTTTGACATAAAAGCTGGTTTCAGTTTAAACATATCACTAAGATTAAAAACATATCCTGCGGTTAAAAACGTATGAATATCTTCGGAACCATAGGCATTTATCCCCGATTTCTCTTCGATATGTTTGGACTTCAATAAATTTGGTGCCGATAATCCGACATAAAACTTATCTGTAAAATAATATGCTCCTAAACCTATATTGGGCTTGGTAACATTTACATTTTCGGCGAAAGCCAAATCGGTAGTTACATCGCCACTCTGAAGCTTGAATCCATTAAAATTAGTTTGCAAAGAAGTTAATCCTGCTTTTAGCCCTAACGAAAGTTTATTGTTTCCTCCTAATTCTAGTATATAAGCAAAATCGGCGTAGAAATTATTCTCTTTTTTTGCTCCATCACCAATATCATCAGATATTAATGAAGCTCCTACTTCTATTTTATTACTTAAAGAAGTATGTGCAAAAAAGTTAAATGTTTTAGGTGCACCAATTGCTCCTACCCATTGTGTTCTATATAGTGTTCCTAAATTTAACATTGCAGGAGTTCCTGTTGCATAAGCAGGATTTACAACACTCATATTATACATATAATGTGTGTACTCGGGATCTTGCTGCGCTGATGCATGAAGGATATAGAAAAGAAAACTTATAATTAGTATTATTTTTTTCATCTGAAAATTATATTAAATAGGAATTATCGATTTAAATAAAGACGACCTTGCAAAGGCGATCTGTTATCTTTATTGAAATGGACAACATAAAAATAAACGCCATTTGGTGCAACTCCATCAATTATTTTGGAATCGGAATTCTTACCATCCCATTCAGGTTTATTTTTATTGCCTTTAAACATTAAGTTTCCATATCTGTTATAAATTTCGAGTGTATAATCGGGATATAAAAAATCTATATCGGGAATTGTATAAGTATCGTTTGTACCGTCTCCGTTTGGAGAAAATCCGTCGGGAATAAAGAAATCGGCGTATTCTGTACTAGTACAATTTGTAAGCGAAACTTTTGCTATCAAAACATCATTTGAGAAACAATTTATAGTCGTCGAAAAATCAAATCCATAATAGGTTGCATTATCCTGAAGCAAAGTTGCATTGGTTAACTGATTTCCGTTATCCTGAGCATCATACCAAACTACCGAAGCCGAGGCATTGGTATTATTAGATAAATCGGCGATTGTAGGGTTATTTATTCCGCAAAAATCTTGTCCTTTCGGGATTAATACCGGTGCAGGTATATCTTTTATAGTAATAACACTTAAACTTTCTGATGATACGCATCCACCAGAAAGTGCCGTTTCTTTAACATAATAATTTCCAGATACCAATATTGTTGATGCAGACAAAGCTGTAGTAGCTGTGGCTGAATCATACCATTTATATCGTGTTCCGTTTGGTACTAAATTAGCAACTGTAGCTCCATCTGATTTACAAAATTCCTGAGGTGTAGTTGTTGGTGCGACAGGAATAGGATTTATTAAAAAATTATCTAGTAAACCTGTAGGTACAACCGCGCAAGTAGTTTCATTATTGGTCACTTTTGTAATTGTAAGCGTAGATGAACCTGTATTAGTGAGTAAATTTTGCGGAATCACAAAGCTCGTTTTCGCATTTGCAACAACTAAAGTTACTGCTTGTGTTGTTGCCAAATTACTTCCGGAAATCGTGTACGAAATTGCAATATCTTTTAAAGTTCCTAATCCTGAAAGCGAAACTGTAACGGGTTCATTTAAACAATAATCATCTACTTGAACCTTAAAATTAGTTGCATTAGGTAAAGGCTTAACTACAATACTACCAACAACATTAGCCGTATTAGTACATTTAGTAACAGTATTAGTAATCTTTGTAATTACCACAGTGGTATTCCCTTCTTTACTAATTAAAGTTGATGGAATTATAAAATTAGATACAACTCCATTAACAACAGTTATCGATGCTCCTTGTGCATTTGCAACATTGGCTCCACTAAGTTTATATACAATATCATACGTTCCGTTTGAGAGATTTGTAGCGCCACTAGTCTGTACGACAGCATTTTCTTTCTGGCAAATTGGGTCAATTTTTAATTTTGCAGAATTTATATTTGGAATTGGGAAAACATTTAAGATATCCGATAAATTATTGACTATGTTTTTACAAGCTCCTCTATTCCAATCGGCAACGATACTCGTAATTTCTACTTTAAAAGCTCCAACTTCTTGAAAATTGATAGCTGGTAAAGGAAAGGTCGCCACACCATTATTAAAGATTATTGTTTCAATAGCAACTGATGTCCCTTTTGAGCCTGTTACTTGATAAGTAAGATGATATTGTCCGTTGGGTATAGCTTCTGAACCTTTTGTAAGTGTTGCTAAATAAGTCGCATTAGCAATTTCTGTTTCGCATATATCTGAATCTACAACAAGGGTAGCTCCTGTAAAATCGAGGCTTTTTTCGAGTGTAATCACTGCTGACACCGATTTATTAGAACATGGTCTATGTCCATTAAGAGTTGGTGCCAAAACAGTATAAGTATATGTATAATCTCCCGCTCCCTGCGTATCAAATATTTTCTGAAAATTGACTTTATAAGCTGGCGCTACTATCCCTGGACCACTCCATTCGCCTCCGGGATCCTGACCAACAAGTAAATTATGTAAATCAAAATTGGTATAAGCCGCTAAATCAGTACTTCCGCACAGCAATAAATCTTTTGCATTACCTGGCTCAGGTGCTCTTACAACCGTTATCCATACGGTGACTGATGGTATTAGTAACACACAACCCGGTACAGGCGGTACTGTATATGTAAATTTAAAAGTTCCTTGCACTCCTTTTATCGGAAATGATGAGCGCACAATTTTCCCTGCACTGTCTGTCCAGGTTCCGTTTTTATGTGGTCCCATCACTGTACCATTAAATGCCTCAAAAAGATTATAAGTATCCCTATCACTACACGGTGTAGCATAAGGAGCGGGCACTCCTGCATAAGCACCAATAGTAATTCTTAATTTAGCTGTATTATTTACACATCCTGAAGCAGCTGGAACAGTGTAGGTAAACTCATAAACTCCACCACTACTAATATTTTGTGCTGATAAAATACCTGTTATAGTATCTAATGCTTGTGAGTTGCTATCATCTGTCCATTTTCCTCCAGCAGTTGGAGTTCCATCTAATAACCCAAATAAATTAATGGATTGATGTATCGGATTTTCAATATCACATATTTTTACTTCCGTATCTAATCCAGCACATTGTGCAATACTGTTAGTAGGTAATAAAAATAAAGCAATAAGAATTAAAAGTAATTTTAATGTAACAAAGTAGTTTTTGACCATATATTATTATTAGATTTTGATAAAAATAACTAAACAATTCTTCAACACCAAAAACACCCTTATTTTAGATTATTAAACTCTAAAAACCAGCATTTTAACACGTTTCCAATAAATACATTAACTACTAAATTATTATAGCAATAGTATTGTTTTACAACTCATCTGTTAATCTAAAATGAAATTTTAAGATTTGACTTTCTCTTTCAACTTCTATGTTTATCCAAATATCATCTTCAGATTTTAGCAATGCATTTATTTGTTGCAAAGAATATTTATAGGCTTTATTTCCGTTGATGCTAATAATAACGTCACCACTTTTTAGTCCTGAACGTTCGGCTGCTGATTTTTTTCGGATATTAGCTATTTCAAAAACGGGTTTTAATTGAAATTTATACCTAAAATCATTACTCATTTTTTCTCCTTTAGAATCAAATGTATTTCCCATCATAGGAACAGTTTCCAGATGCACAGTTTCTTGTACCCATTGCAAACCATTGTGCTGAATTATGATTCCGCTTTTATTATAAGTAAATGGATGTGAAAATTCTTTGTTCTTCTTGAGGTATATTTTTTTATCTGCATAGTCAAAAACCAATGTAAATCTTTTTAAAATCTCTCCTCCTACAGAACCAATCCTATCAGGAACCATTTTTACATTACGAATAGAACTTGAATCTGGAAAAGCAATTATAGGATTCTTAAAAGTAAAATCTCCGATAGAGAACGAAGAAACTCTAGCTCGTCTTCCTTCAATATCTCCACTAAATCCTTTCCCTAAATAATCTTCGAAATTTTTCTCGGGCACTTTTATTCTTGAATTTTGAAAAACCCAGAAAGCATCACTATTCCCAATATCTATCAAAAGTTTGGCAGGAGTCTCAACACTATCTAAAACTGCTGTTGAATAAATATAAGGTTTAGCTTTCTCTATACTAATAGGAATAGACTCGAATTTTTTCTGAAATTTGATTCGATTTTGCTCATTCGATTTTAAAACAATGATTTTTTTCTTCTGATAATTAATCTCAACTAAATTGTTTCTAAAAAACTGATATCCTATAATACCATTTACAGGAATACCAATATGAGAAGACAAATTAAAATCCTGATCCAATATTATATACAATAAATGATTGGTTGACTTTAATCCATTTATATCTAATGTGTTATTTGTCGATTTTAAACCTTCAATTGCTTCTTCGGCTCCTAGACCTCTAAGTCTTATTTTTTCGACATTAAAAAAATTTACTCCTTTTTTATCTTCTAAACTAAAAAGGACAGTGTCATCGACTCCCGAATCTAATAAAAAATTTAATTCAACTCCATTTACCTTTATGGGGACAAATATTAGATTATTTATTAATTTAAAAGGAATACTAATTTTGTTAGTATGCTCATCAATAACAAATCCATTTTGCGCAAATGCAGTAAAACTAATCATTTGCAAAAAAAACAAAGTAATTTTTCTTTTCATTAAGAGTATTTCTTATAAAAATACTAAAATTTTAGTTAATTAATACAAATAAGCAAGTACATATATTGTTTACGTTAAATTCGAAAAAAAAATGCAAATTTGCACTTCAATAATAAAACACATGCCAACAATTTCACACAAAGGCAGAAACATGCCCGAATCACCGATACGTAAACTTGCTCCTTTTGCAGATCTTGCAAAACAAAAAGGACATAAAGTGTATCATCTAAACATTGGTCAACCGGATATCAAGACACCCGAAGTGGCCATCGAGGCGGTAAAAAATATTGATTTAACTATTATTGAATACAGTCCATCTGCGGGATATGAAAGTTATAGAAAAAAATTAGCAAAATTTTACCAACGCCAAAATGTAAACGTTAACTCAGAAGACATCATTGTTACTACAGGTGGTTCTGAAGCCTTATTGTTTGCGCTGGCCACGATAACAGATCCTGGAGACGAAATTATTATCCCAGAACCTTTTTATGCTAATTACCATGCTTTTGCATCATCAACAAGTGCAACTGTAGTTCCTGTAATTTCTACAATCGAAAGTGGCTTTGCTTTACCTAGCATTGAAGCTGTCGAGAAGCTAATTACACCAAAAACTAAAGCAATTTTAATATGTAATCCTGGTAATCCAACAGGTTATTTATATTCTGAAGCCGAGATTAAACAATTGGCTACTTTAATTAAAAAGCATGATTTGTATTTAATCGCTGACGAAGTTTATCGTGAGTTTTTATATGACGGAGATGACGTACATTACTCTGTAATGAATCTTGAAGATGTACAGCAAAATGTAATCATGGTCGATTCAGTTTCAAAACGTTACAGTATGTGTGGCGCAAGAATTGGCTGTTTAGTTACCAAAAACAAAGATGTTCTGGCAACGGTAATGAAATTTGCTCAGGCACGTTTAAGCCCACCAACAATAGAACAAATTGCTTGTGAAGCTGCCATTGATACACCTCAAAGTTATTTTGATGAAGTTATCTCAGAATATAAAAGTCGTCGCGATACTTTAATAACCGAATTAAATAAAATTGACGGTGTAATTGTGACTAAGCCAAAAGGAGCATTTTACTGTATTGCACAATTACCAATAGAAAATGCCGATGATTTTGCACAATGGCTTTTAGAAAGTTATGATTTAAATGGAGAAACTGTTATGGTTGCTCCAGCTGCAGGATTCTATTCGACTCCAGGAATGGGACTAAATCAGGTAAGAATTGCTTACGTCTTAAATAAAAAAGATTTAATTATTGCTGTAAATATTTTAAAAGAAGCACTTTTGGTTTACAACAAGAAGTAATCAAAAAATAATCTTTAAATCCTTTAGCCAGGAATTCACAAATTAGCCAATGTTAATTTGTGAATTCCTGGCTTTTTTTTATCCGAATATTTGACTCCTAATTTTAAACAAATCAAGTTTACAACACTAGCTACATAGTATAATTAATCGTTCTGTATATTTATTTTTTGCTTTACACAAAAACACCTTAACCTTCTGCTTTTAAATGATATAAAAAAAACTTATTGAGGAAATCGACATGCAAGCATGTTAATACATTTGCATGTTTTTTTTAAACCTTGCTTATAATCACATAATAAATACTACATATTATGAAAACAAAACTACTATTCTTCCTTATTTCACTCTCCCTTATTGGCAGTTTGAATGCACAGCAAAAAACACAACTTCCTATTAAAGGAAGCTACAATGATGTCGCAATAACCACATCCAACAATGCTGTAAACTATACAAGTTCGGGCTTATACTTAGAAGGTGGAACTACTGCCGCACCTACTGAAACATACATTCGTTTCCAAGAAATTTCATTACCAGCAGATGCTGTTATAAAGAGCGCTAACATTATATTTTACGGAAGAACTGCCAGTACAATAGGTACAACCGTTTCTATATTTGGCGAAAGAGGTAATTCAGATGCATATCCCGCCTCTACCGCAGTAACCACTGCTACTTCAATAAAAGGACGTCAATACACATTCGATTCTGTAACATGGGGCACCCCAGCTTGTGTAGTAAATAAAGAATATACAACACCCGACGTAACAAACTTGTTATTAGATATGTTTCCTGCGGGTGTAGGAAATGCTAATGTAGCTTTTAAACTAACTGGAAACCAACAAGGTTCATTTATTATGTGGTCTTATGACGGAAACGTAGCGATGGCTCCCAAGTTACAAATAACTTATACATCGGCTTTCGGCACTTTTACAACCACCGTAATAGCTAATACAGATGATGGTCGAGAAAACACCAATGGATCAATGTACCTGACTGATGGCTATATCAACTTAGGTGGAAGATCTGATTCAAGCAATAGTGTAGTAAGATTTCCTGTTGTCGAAATACCAGAAAAAGCAGAAATATCAGAGGCTTACATAGAATTTTATTCCTACGGAACAAGTCCTGCTAGTACTGTCAACATCTCTACCGAGTTGGCTGATGCCGCTACATACGCTACTACATCAGGTAATATTACCAAAAGAAACTATTCGGCAAATACCATCAATTGGTTTACCGAATCTTGGTTAGTTAATAACAAACTATATAAAACACCCGATCTTAAAAACATTATTGATGCAACCCGTTTATCAGGATGGAAATCAGGTCAGGCAATCGGGTTTAAATTTGTTGGAACTTTACAAAATAATGGAGCTACTGCGTGTACCAATGAAATGGGTGCATCATATAAACCACGTCTTGTAATTAAATATAAAACAGAAGGAAATGGACCTAATATCGAAACAACTCCACTAAATGGAGTTACGGCAAGCATAATATCTATCGGAAATGAAGATGGAAGAGAATATACTAATGGTAATATGGCTTTGGGAGACGGTGCTCTCTTTTTAAGCGGACGTACTGATGGCAGCGACAGCGGTTTTATTTTCCGTAATACCCAAATTCCGGCAAATGCAGAAATCAAAGATGCTTATATCGAATTCTATGCTTACTCCACAAGCCCTGCTACAACCGTAAATATATATGCTGAAACAACCCAAGCATCATCTTACACATCTAACCCCAAAAGCATTACATCCCGCCAATACACCAATAATAACATTCAGTGGGCAACTGAAGCTTGGACTAAAGATCTTGAAAAAAATCGAACTCCGAATTTGAGAAATATTATCGACGAAATTCGTTTAAACGGATGGAAATCGGGAGAAAATATCGCGTTCAAATTCAATGGACTAGCTTTAAACGATGGAGCAAGGGCTTATGCTTATGAAGGATCAACACTTTACAGACCTCGTTTAGTGATAGAATATGCTAACAATAATAAAGGACCAAGCATAATCGTTGACCCAAATGAAGTACAAACTTATGTCTCTATTATAAATACTGGAAATGACGACGGAAGAGAATACACAAATGGTAATATGGCTTTGGGTGACGGCGCTATGTTTTTGAGCGGACGTACTGATGGAAGTGACAGCGGTTTTATTTTTCGCAATACACAAATTCCGGCAAATGCTGAAATCAAAGATGCTTATATTGAATTTTCCGCTTACGCCACAAGCCCTGCGACAGCCATAAATATATATGCTGAGAAGAATCAAAAATTACCTTACACTTATACTCCTAAAAGTATTACAGCTCGCGAATACACCAATAATAAAATCCATTGGGCAACAGAAGCCTGGGCTAAGGATCTTGAAAAAAACCGAACTCCAAATTTGAGAAATATTATTGACGAAATTCGTCTAAACGGATGGAAATCGGGTGATAATATTGCATTCAAATTTAATGGATTAGGATTAAACGACGGAGCAAGAGCTTACGCATATGAAGGATCAAATCTTTACAGACCGCGTTTGGTTGTAAAATATGTTGTTAACGGTGCAGGACCAAGTATAGTCGTTGACCCAACCGAAATACAAACCAATGTTTCTATTATAAACACTGGAAATGACGACGGAAGAGAATACACAAACGGCAATATGGCCTTAGGAGATGGCGCTATGTTTTTGAGTGGACGCACTGATGGAAGTGACAGCGGATTTATTTTTCACAATACTGAAATTCCGGCAAATGCTGAAATCAAAGATGCTTATGTTGAATTTTGTGCTTATGCCACAAGTCCAGCATCAGCTATAGATATATACGCTGAGAAAAACCAAAAATTGCCTTACACGTATAGTTCTAAAAGTATTACCGCTCGCGAATACTCTACTAATAAAATTCACTGGATAACTGAAACCTGGACTAAAGATCTTGAAAAAAACCGAACTCCTAATTTAAGAAATATTATCGATGAAATTCGTTTAAACGGATGGAAATCGGGTGATAATATTGCGCTTAAATTCAATGGAATAAGCTTAAACGATGGCGCAAGAGCTTATGCCTATGAAGGGTCTAATCTTTACAGGCCTCGTTTGGTTGTAAAATATGTTGTTAACGGTGCTGGGCCAAGTATAGTGGTTGACCCGAACGAAATACAAACCGAAGCCTCTATTATATCTACTGGAAATGACGACGGAAGAGAATACACAAACGGTAATATGGCTTTGGGAGATGGCGCCATGTTCTTGAGCGGACGTACTGATGGTAGTAATACTGGATTTATTTTCCGTAATACTCAAATTCCAGCAACTTCAGAAATTAAGGATGCTTATATCGAATTTTATGCATACGCCACAAGTCCTGCAACAACTGCAGATATTTATGCTGAATTGAACCAAAAATTGCTTTACACATATGATCCTAAAAGCATTACATTACGCCAATACACTAACAATAAAATAAATTGGACAACTGATGCTTGGATAACCGATCTTGCAAAAAATCGAACTCCAAATCTGAAAAATATTATTGATGAAATTCGCTTAAATGGATGGAAATCGGGTGAAAATATCGCATTCAAATTTAATGGACTAAGCTTAAATGATGGAGCAAGAGCTTATGCATACGAGGCGTCTACACTTTACAGACCACGTCTCGTTATAAAATATGCTAATAATGGTGCAGGGCCAAGCATAACAACTGATTCAAGCCAAACACAAACCTATACTAACATTGTAACGGCTGGATACGATGACGGAAGAGAAAACCTTGATGGCAATATGTATTTAGGTGACGCTTATTTATCATTGGCAGGACAATCAGATTCTTATAAAACAGGGATTCGTTTCCAAACCGTTGATTTCCCTGCTAACGCCGAAATAACAGAAGCCTATATCGAATTTTATGCCTATGGTTCAAGCAATGCGACTAACTTATCTATAAAATCAGAGATTGGTGATGCACAAACGTATTCGCCAATAAAAAATAATATTTCAAGCCGTGCTTATTCTGAAAATAGTGAATTATGGAATACAGATACGCGCGCTGATTATGCACAAAACCGTACCGTTGATATTAAAAAACTGATTGATGAAAACCGTCTGAGAGGATGGGAACCAGGACAAAGCTTAGCCTTTTTGTTTGAAGGCAAAGGCGTGTCATCAAATTTTGCCCGCGTGCGCTCTTATGAAGCAGGCAATATGTACCGACCTCGTTTAGTAATTAAATACAAAGACAATCAAAAAGGACCAAATGCAGCAGCAGTAATTAGTACACTAACAAATGTTATAACAGATTCTTCTTTAATGAAGGGACTTGTTATTAACGAAGTATCAGCACAGGGTACAGTAGATCAAAAGGAAGATTGGATAGAAATATACAACAGTCTGGACAAAATGATTCTTATCGACAGTAATGTTTCTGTATCGAATAAAGACACTAAAAAAGATCTAAACATTCTTAAAAACATCCTTGTTCCTGCTAAAGGATTTGCAGTATTGATAGCAGATAAAAAACCAGAAAAAGGAAGTTTCCATCTTAACTTTGATTTAAAAAACACAGGAGGTATAGTTTATTTATCGACTATAACAGGTAAAAGAACAGCTGCTTTAGATGAATTGACTTACATCGAAACTCCATACAATACGAGTTATGGACGAACCACTGATGCAGCAACCACTTTAGCTTCTTTTATCAATCCTACATACAATTTATCTAATACAGTTGGACAACAAAAAGTAGCTTTATCTTTCAGTAAAGAAAGAGGTATATACCCAACAGGGTTTGATTTAACAATCACGGCTCCGTCTGGAATTACTGTTAATTATACATTAGATGGTAAGTTTCCTTCTAAAACAGTTGGAACAAAATACACTGCTCCTATTTCTATAAAACAATCATGTGTACTTAAAGTATATGCTTATGACACAACAGGTAATTCTAGCGTAATATCACATACTTATGTACTACAAGACAACTATAAGAACGAATTACCTACTAGTTATGCGCAATGGACAAATAAAGCTTATATATTAACAGCCGACGAATATTCAAAAGCAATAGCTGAATTACCTATTGTTTCTATATCGACAGATGCAGAGATATCCCCTCTTTGGGTACAAGGTTCGTTTGAGTATATAGACAAACACATTTATAGTGATCATACCAACTTTTTCTCAAATTCTACTACGAAGCAGTTTGGACAGGCAAGTCTAGCACAATATAACGGCGGAGTTAAATTTAAATTTAACAAAAATGCATCCGTTAAAAAAGCAAATTACCCATTCTTTGATACGTATCCTGGTGAAGTTTATCCTACTACAAATAAGATACAAGTTATCTCTTTGAAAGAAGGTCAAGATGGTCCTCAGAATAATATTTACAATACGGGTTACTTACGTTTCGACGAGAAGATGACAATGAACCTTTGTAAAGAAATAGGCAAATATGCGCTAGATACCCGATATATAAATTTCTTTATAAATGGTAAATACAGAGGTGTTAAAACCATGAGAAACGATTTTAGTTCCAATAATTTAGAAGAAGTATTTGGAGATGATACTGATAATTACACAACTGTAAATTTACAAGATGGTAATTTCCCAATAGGAGTTATAGAAGAAGGCGATGGTAGTACTGCCATTTGGCAAAATATAAAGAAACTCGCAGCAGCCAAAGATTTTCAAGGTTTTAAAAATTGGGTAGATATTGAGGACTTAATCAAATTCCAGATTATGTTTATGTTTACAGATACCGAAAACGAAGCAATTGCCATAGTACACAATTTTGCACCGACTTTTATGAAAGTCAAAATGAACATAAATGATACCGATGGTGCATTTTTTGGAGGATTCACAGCCCCTACTTCATCAACAACAATGCCTCCCATAGGTTTTGCTGGTGGTGGAGGTAATTACAAACAAAAATGGATTTTAAATGATTCTAGATTAGGACCTGGAGGTTTGTTTGGCAACTTTATGGGGTCAAATGTAAATCAAACTACGGGAAATCTTGAATTTAAAACATTCGTAAAAGATTATGTTCAGGCAGCTTTTGGTGATCCAAAAAGCAATGTTGTGGCTCCTCTTTCTGTGAGTAATGTGCAAACTAAGATAAAAAACACCGTAACCGAACTAAACAATGTGTATAAATTGGATGCGGCTTATATGTCTTTCGATAGAGAAGTATACAATTATTGGAAAAATACAGACGTACCTAGAGTATTAGCTCAAGTACCTGAAAGAGTATCCTATTCATTACAAAAATGGCAAGAGTACAATATGGTTCATACCTTATTAGCAGCTCCATTTGATACAACGGTAGCGAATAAGATTACGATAAACAATCCTAATACAGGAACGGAAGTGTATTATACAACTGATGGTTCAGACCCAATGGGTAAAGATGGTGTTGTATCACCATCGGCACTTCAGTACAATACAAGTAAAGGTATCGTACTTCCTTTGGGCACTTATTCATTAGTATCAAGAGCCTTTACTACCAATAACTGGGGGCCTTTGTCTAAAGCAGATGTAAAAGGTAATGTAATGACCAAACGTACAGCAGAAAATATTTCGGAAGAATTATTAAATACTGAAGCTCAACATGTAATTATTTACCCTAACCCTGCTTATAACGAAATTAACATTAACTTACAGAATAGTGATTCTGTAAATTCAACGATGAGTATTTACTCTATCGATGGAAAACTAGTACAAAACAATACCTTAACCAGTCAATCTAACAATGTAAATATTGGAAATTTAAATTCAGGATTTTATATTATAAAGATTGTAAATAGCAATGGTACAGTAAGTACTCATAAGTTGATTAAAAAATAATAAAGATTTTTCTCTTCAGGAGAATGTACAAATAAAGAGAGACCTCTCAGATTAAATTCTGAGAGGTTTTTTATTTGACATTAAAACGGAATAGTACTACATACATATTACATTTATCATAGTCAAAAAAGATTCAATTTATGTAGTTAATGTTTTAAGACAAACCATTTTAACCAATGAACCAGAAAATAAAAGACATCTAAAAGAAACAATTAGTTAATAATATGTGAATGATAATACCTTTTGATTGCTGTTGTCATTTCTGTTTTAGGCAACTAAGCACATCTAACATAGTTCATATCCTAAAAGGAAAGATTAAATAGTAGAAACGATAGAAAATGTTTCCTTTTTATTAATTATCTTTACGCACTCAAAAAGATATACCCAATATAATAGTAGTTTTTAATGATAAATAACGAAGAATTTTTAGACGAAATAGGTGACAATCATATCGGTTCAAGTGCGCAAAACCCAATCAGAGAAGATGCTTTTGCAATTACTGACGATGAAAAAATAGAAAAGATAAAGAAAGATGTTGAAAATATTCTACTTACACTTGGAATGGATTTAACAGATGATAGTTTAAAAGGTACTCCAAACAGAGTGGCTAAAATGTTTGTTAAAGAAATTTTTGGCGGACTTAATCCTGTAAGAAAACCAAAAGCATCTACTTTTGATAATAATTATAAATATGGCGAAATGTTGGTTGAAAAAAACATTACGCTTTATTCTACCTGCGAACACCATTTATTACCAATTATAGGAAGAGCTCATGTTGCTTATATTTCTAACGGAAGAGTAATTGGTCTATCAAAAATGAACCGAATTGTTGAATATTACTCAAAAAGACCTCAGGTTCAAGAGCGTTTAACTATGCAAATCGTTCAGGAATTACAAAAAGCTCTTGGTACTGAAGATGTAGCTTGTGTTATTGATGCAAAACACCTTTGTGTAAACTCTAGAGGAATTAAAGATATCGAAAGTAGCACAGTAACTTCTGAATTTGGTGGTAAATTTAAAGATCCTCAAACAAGAAGAGAGTTT
The DNA here is from genome assembly GCF_000737695.1 of Flavobacterium hydatis. Classification (GTDB taxonomy): domain Bacteria; phylum Bacteroidota; class Bacteroidia; order Flavobacteriales; family Flavobacteriaceae; genus Flavobacterium; species Flavobacterium hydatis. The sequence goes on along the minus strand of NZ_JPRM01000004.1, from coordinate 79,105 downwards.
TTGGATTACATTAAGTTAGAAACACAGTTCTAGTTTAATCGGTTAATCGTTAATTTGGTTAATCGAAAACGTATTAACGATTAACTGTAATTAAATAAAAAATGTACATATTTTCCTTTGAGAAATTAGATGTTTGGCAAAACTCAAGAATGTTCGTTTTGGATATCTATAAATTAACCAGTAAGTTTCCTTCAACTGAATTATTCGGAATAATTTCTCAAATAAAAAGAAGTTCTTCTTCAATTGCTACAAATATTGCTGAAGGAACTTCCAGAAATACCAGCAAGGACAAAGCACATTTTTTGACTATTTCGTATTCATCTGCAATGGAAACATTAAATCACATTATAATTTCCAAAGATTTAAATTATATATCTGAAGATGAATACATAAGTTGTCGTGAGAAAATTGAAAAAATTTGCAATCAGATTAACAGCTTAAAAAAATATTATCTTACACAAATATAGAAGTTCAACAAAGTAAACAGTTAAACGATTAAACAAATCAACAGTTAAACAATCAAACAGAAAAAAAATATGCCTTTATATACAAGTCAACATCTAAAAATATACAATTCACTTTCGGGTGAAAAAGAAAATTTCAATCCTATTCATGAGGGAAATGTTGGAATGTATGTTTGCGGACCTACAGTTTACAGTAATGTACATTTAGGAAATGTTAGAACTTTTATGTCTTTTGACGTAATCTTTAGGTATTTTTCGCATTTGGACTATAAAGTACGTTACGTACGAAACATTACTGATGTTGGTCATATTGTAGATGATGTTGATGAAGGTGAAGATAAAATCGCAAAAAAAGCACGTTTGGAGCAATTAGAACCTATGGAAATCGTACAACGTTATACTGTAGATTTTCATGATATCCTTAAAGCTTTTAATTTTTTACCTCCTAGTATTGAACCAACTGCAACGGGTCATATTATTGAGCAAATAGAGATTGTTAAAAAAATAATCGATACAGGAATTGGCTACGAAGCCAATGGATCTGTATATTTTGATGTTGTAAAATATAACGAAACTAATAATTACGGTATACTAAGCGGACGAAACATCGAAGATATGTTAGCCAATACTCGTGATCTTGACGGACAGTCTGACAAAAGAAACCCACAAGATTTTGCTCTTTGGAAAAAGGCAGAACCACAACATATAATGAGATGGCCGTCACCTTGGAGTGATGGTTTCCCTGGCTGGCATCTTGAATGTACAGCAATGAGTACTAAATATCTGGGTAATCATTTTGATATTCATGGAGGTGGAATGGATTTAAAATTCCCACACCATGAATGCGAAATTGCACAAAACGAAGCTTGTACAGGTCAGAGTCCAGTAAATTACTGGATGCATGCCAATATGCTTACCTTAAATGGAAAGAAAATGGCAAAATCAACAGGGAATAATATTTTACCTGGTGAGATTTTGAGTGGAGATAATACTATTCTTAGCAAACCTTTTTCTGCTTCGGTAGCTCGTTTCTTTATGTTACAAGCACACTATAGAAGCATTTTAGATTTTTCGGATGATGCCATTGTTGCTGCCGAAAAAGGATACAAGCGATTAATGGAAGCGATGGACTCGTTGGATACAATTACTCCAAGTTCTACCTCTTCAATTAACATAGCAAGTTGGAAACAATTATGCTACGATGCTATGAATGATGATTTTAATACTCCTATTTTAATCGCACAATTATTTGAAGCTGTACGTTATGTTAATTTATTAAAAGACAATAAAGAAACTATAACTTCTGAAGACTTAAACAACTTATCGACTGCTTTACGAGCTTTTGTGTTTGATGTTTTAGGATTAAAAGATGAGAAAATTTCAGACTCTAATAATGATAAATTAGAAGGTGTTGTAACTATGCTAATCGGAATGAGAAATCAAGCCAGAGCTGACAAAAACTTTGCTCTTTCAGATCAAATCAGAGATCAATTGATTGAATTAGGTATTCAGTTGAAAGACGGTAAAGATGGAACTTTATTTAGTGTTCAGTAAAGAGTTTTTAGTACTCACTTACCAACATTAAAAAAATAATCTCGTGTTAATATTTTAAAATAAATACTGAATACAGATTTACTGAGCATATGATATCAAAAATATTAATATATCCATTTGTTTTACTTGTTCGGTTTTATCAAAGTGCCATTTCACCATTTACTCCTGCAGCTTGTCGCTTTGAGCCAACCTGTTCGAGTTATATGATTGAGGCATTGCAAACCCATGGCTTATTTTATGGTGGCTATTTAGGCATCAAACGAATATTAAGTTGTCATCCGTGGGGAAGAAGTGGTTACGACCCTGTTCCTGAAAAGAAATGCAAACACAAACATTAACTTTTTATAAAGCATAACTTTACTTTAAATATTTATTTTTACAAAATAAAAATATATTACTACATGATACACGCTTTAAACATTGTCTGGAATCCTTCAGAGGGAATTGATTTAGGTTTTTTTATGATTCGTTATTACAGCCTAATGTTCGTAATTGCTTTTGGTTTAGGATGGTACATAATGAAACAAATTTTCGAACGTGAAAATGAACCAATCGACAAATTAGACTCTTTATTTATCTGGACTGTTTTAGCTACTTTAATTGGAGCACGTTTAGGTCACGTTTTATTTTATGATTGGGAATATTATAGAAATCATATTTCTGAAATCTTTTTACCATTCCGTTTTAGTCCAAATTTTGAGTTCACAGGATATCAAGGATTAGCAAGTCATGGTGCCGCTATCGCAATTATAATTGCAATGTACTATTACAGCAAAAAGATATTAAAACGTCCTTTATTATGGATATTAGACCGAGTTGTAATTCCTGTTGCTAGTGGAGCAATATTTGTACGTTTAGGTAACTTCTTTAATTCAGAAATCACAGGAAACATAACAGATTCTCCTTTTGGGATTCGTTTTTTACATGAATATTTCAGTAAAAATGATGCAGTAAACAAAACTCAAATTGCCAACCCTAAAGACGCATACACTGCTATTGCCACAGATCCAAAATTTGCTGACTTATTAGCACAAGTTCCTGTAAGACATCCAGCACAACTATATGAAGGTTTTTGCTACATCTTTGTATTTGCAATCCTTTACTATTTATACTGGAAAACAAATGCAAGCCAAAAACCTGGATTTTTATTCGGTTTGTTTTTAGTACTTTTATTTGTTGTTCGTTTTATAGTCGAATTTGTAAAAGAAAGCCAAGGCGGTTTTGAAAACGAATTAGGCGTATTCTCGACAGGACAATGGCTAAGTATTCCGTTTATAATAGTTGGAGCTTACTTTATGGTTAGAGCCAATAAAAAGGCCGCTAAGAACTAAATAAAACATACATAACAAAAGACCCGATACCTTCATAAAAAGTATCGGGTCTTTTTTTGTTTTAATAAAACTGAGTTAATATTCTTAAAAAAATTAGCTTATTTTTTTCGGTTCATAATCTTATCATCAATAACTCCCCAAACAATCTGCTTTCAAACTTCCACAAGACCAACACAAACCTCACACATATACCAATCAATTCCAGAGCCACTTACAAAGACACTTCTTCATTAAAAAGGCTAAGTTATAATTCCACGATGATAAGTTTGCATATTGTAAAATCTTCAATCCTTAACTTCTTTTGCTCTTTCAAACATAGATCACACTGTATAACAAGCCTAAGCTGCAATACATCTTACCATTTCATTTCTTCACTCGTTTGTTACTTTGAACCTTTGTTTATTTGAACTTTATCTTTTCAACCTATTCTAAAACCACAAAAAAAGGATCCAATTTTCATTGAATCCTTTTTAAATATATAGTTATAAAAACTTTTATGCGTTTTTATGTCTTTCTTCAATAGAAAGCTTATCAGCAGCAGAAATAGAATCTACTAATACTGGAGTTGCAATAAATAATGAAGAATATGTTCCTACAATAATACCAACCAACATAGCGAAGATAAATCCTCTGATTGATTCTCCACCAAAGATGAACATGATTAATAACACCACAATCATCGTTAATGAAGTATTGATTGTTCTAGACATTGTTGTATTAATAGAGTCATTTACAATTTGCTCAAAAGAACCTTTTGTTTTCCCTGCTAAGAATTCACGAACCCTGTCAAATACAATTACAGTATCATTCATTGAGTATCCTATTACAGTAAGAATCGCAGCAATAAAGTGTTGATCTACTTCCATACCAAATGGCATGAATTTGTAACATAACGAATAAATACCCAATACGAAAATAACATCATGCGCAATAGCTGCAATCGCACCTAAACTAAATTGCCATTTTCTAAAACTAATCATTAAATATAAGAACACAATTGCCATTGCTCCAAGTACAGCCCAATATGCATTTGTTTTGATATCCTCTGCAACAGTAGGACCAACTTTAGAAGCTTGTAAAATACCTAATCTTTTACCTTCGTAAGCATTAACAAACTTATCGTAAGTTAATCCATCAGAATAGTGTTTTTTCAAGTTTTCAAATAACAATTTATTTACTTCCTCGTCAGCTTTAATACCGTGCTCTTCTACTTTATATTTAGTAGTAATTTTTAATTGGTTATCGCTACCGAAAACTTTTGCTTCAGCACTACCAAAAACTACAGCTAATTCATCTTTAACAACTTCTGCTTCAACTGGTTTTTCAAAACGAATTTGGAATGTTCTTCCTCCTACGAAATCCACACCTTGATCAAGTCCGTTAATACATAATGAAGTAATACTTACTACAACTACGATACTTGAGAATAAATATGTCCATTTTTTAGCTCCTAAGAAATCAAAATGGAAGTTATTAAACATATTTTTAGAGAACTTAGTTACGAATGTTAAATCATTCTTTCTACTAATGTTTCTATCAATAAATATTCTAGCGATAAAAATAGAAGTAAATAAAGAGGTAACAATACCAATTAACAATGTAGTAGCAAATCCTTTAATTGGTCCTGAACCAAATATAAATAATACCGCTCCTGTTAAAATGTGTGTAACGTTTGCATCTGTAATAGATGACATCGCACCTCTCCAGCTATAAGAAGTTTTAATTGCCTCATCAAGTGTTTTACCAGCTCGCAATTCTTCTTTTGCTCTTTCATATATAATAATGTTCGCATCTACCGCTGTACCCATTGTTAATACGATACCAGCAATACCAGGTAAAGTAAGAACTGCACCTAAACTTGCCAAAATACCAAATAAGAAAAGTAAGTTAACCGCTAACGCTAGGTTTGCATACCAACCAGCTTTACCATAATAAACCATCATCCAAAGTGATACTAAAAGTAAACCTACGATAGCTGATGTTGTACCATTATCGATAGCTTCTTGTCCTAGGGATGGCCCTACAACTTCTGACTGAACAATATCTGCAGCAGCAGGTAATTTACCAGCTCTTAATACGTTTGCTAAATCTTTAGTTTCTGTAACATCAAATACACCTGAAATCTCAGATCTTCCTCCTGAAATTGGTCCACTAGAAACCCCTGGAGCTGAATATACGATATCATCAAGAACAATAGCAATATTACTTTTTTGAGTATAAGCTCTACCTGTTAATTCTTCCCAAGCTCTTGCACCTTGACTGTTCATTTGCATAGAAACAGCTGGTTTACCCATTTGGTCAAAAGTATCTTTAGCATCAGTAACAACCCCACCGCCCATTGCAGCAACGTTATCTCTGTTTCCTTTTAAAGCATATAATTCAACAGCTTCAATTTCTTTACCTTTTGCATCTTTAACATCTGTTGGTTTTCCCCAAACAAATTTTGCATAATGTTGATCAGCAGCCAATAATACTCTGATCTCTGGTCTTTTTAAATAACCATTTACAACAGCTGTATCTTTTGGTGAGAAAAGACCTAAAACTGGTCCACCACCTTGACCTATCATTTTGTCAAATAAAGGATTGTTTCCTTTTTTAGTAGCAAGTGAATCTTTACCACCTGTAAGTAAATCATTTAATGAATCTTTTACTACAGCTTTAGTTTCAACTTTATTAACTTCGGTTTTCTTTAAGGCATCATTAGCAGCCATTAAGAAATTACCCATTTCTTCAATTTTGTAAGTCTCCCAAAACTCTAATTGAGCAGTACTTTGCAATAATTTCTTGATTCTATCAACATCTTTCGCACCTGGAAGCTCAACAAGAATTCTTCCTGTTTCTCCAATTTTTTGAATATTAGGTTGAGTTACACCAAATTTATCGATACGTTTTCTTAGTACTCCAAAAGCACTTTCTACAGACTCATCAACTTTTCTTTTGATAACTTTTTTCACTTGAGCATCACTCATTTGAAAATCAATTCCACCTTCACCTTGTAAACTTCTGTTAGCAAAAATTTCCGGAGAAGCTAATTTTACTGTTCCATTTGAATTTGCTTCAAAAGCTTCAAAAAACGCATCTAAATACGTTTGATTTCCTTTTAGATTTGCAGTTGCATCAGCTAATGACTTATTAAAAACTGGATTTTTAGAATTATTAGCCAATCCTTTTAAAACATCTTTAACAGAAATTTGAAGAATAACGTTGATTCCTCCTTCTAAGTCAAGACCTTTATTGATTTGCTTCTCTTTTACTTCATTAAAAGTAAAACTAGTAAATCCTAAATTGAAAACTTTTTCTTTACCAATAGAATCCAAATATTTTAATTCTTTATCAGGATTATCTCCTGCAAAAGATTTCGCATCACTTTTTACTTTATCAGCGACAAAAGTGAAGGAAAGTTGGTAAATACTTACCAATGCAAATAGAATTGCGAAAAATTTAATAAGTCCTTTATTCTGCATTATTACTAAAAATTAATTATGTTTTATAGTTTGTTTTGTTTTAAATTCCACAAAATCAAGCCGTTAAGCTGTTTTTTATATCTAAATAACGGAATCACGAATTACATTATTTTTTTTAAACCGAGCAAATATATAATTAACGAAAAGATTAACCAATTTATTTATTAATTAATCTCAAAAAAAAGACTGCAAAAGTGCAGTCTTTTCCTATTTACTCGTAAATTTTATACTAAAATCGATTTTAAGGCGTCATTCATCCCTCTTACGGCATCAGCGCTCTTAGCAAATAATGCTTTTTCTTGGTCATTTAATTTGATGTCTAAAATTTCTTCAACACCATTCTTACCAATAATACATGGCACACCAATACAAATATCATTTTGTCCGTACTCGCCTTCAACAAAAACAGAACATGCAATCATTTTCTTTTGGTCATTTAAAATACTATCAACCAAATAAGCAACTGAAGCTCCAGGCGCATACCAAGCTGAAGTACCTAAAAGTCCTGTAAGTGTAGCTCCTCCTACCATAGTATCAGCAGCTACTTTTTGTAAAACTTCTTCTGAAAGGAATTCTGTTACCGGAATACCATTATATGAAGCTAAACGTGTTAACGGAATCATAGTTGTATCTCCATGACCTCCTATTACCATAGCCGAAATATCATTAGCTGGTTTATCAAGAGCCAAAGACAAATAAGTTCTAAAACGAGAACTATCAAGTGCTCCTCCCATACCTATAATTCTATTTTTTGGTAATCCTGTTGATTTCAATGCTAAATAAGTCATTGTATCCATAGGATTTGAAACTACAACAATAATAGTGTTTGGCGAATGTTTCAATACATTTTCCGCAACTGTTTTCACAATTCCTGCATTGATTCCAATTAATTCTTCGCGTGTCATTCCCGGTTTTCTAGGAATCCCTGATGTAATCACAACTACATCACTACCAGCGGTTTTAGAATAATCATTTGTTACCCCAGATACTTTGGTATTAAAACCTGTATTTGTAGCACACTGCATAATATCCAAAGCTTTACCTTCAGCAAAACCCTCTTTGATATCCAACAATACTACTTCGCTTGCAATTCCTCTATAAGAAATAACGTCTGCACAAGTGGCTCCAACGTTTCCTGCTCCTACAATGGTAACTTTCATATTTTAAAATTTATTCGGTTATTAGTTAATTTTTTTTTATCGGGTTAATCGTTTACTTTCATCAATTTTATTAACAGCTAATATAAGCAACAGTCAATTAAAAGTATAACAATTAAACTTTTTTAAGCATCAATTTTTGCATAAACTGCATTTTTCTCGATAAATTCTCTACGCGGCGGAACCTCATCCCCCATTAACATAGAGAAAACTCTATCAGCTTCTGCTAAACTATCAATAGTTACCTGACGTAATGTTCTGAAATTTGGATCCATTGTAGTTTCCCACAATTGCTCCGCATTCATCTCTCCAAGACCTTTATAACGTTGGATTGCTGCGCTTCCGCCCATTCTTTCGTTGGCTTGATCACGTTGAACATCATTCCATGCATATTCTTTTTTATTTCCTTTTTTAACTAAGTATAAAGGTGGCGCAGCGATATATACGTGTCCCTCCTCGATTAATTCTTTCATGAAACGGAAGAAGAATGTTAATATTAAAGTAGAAATGTGACTACCATCGACATCGGCATCACACATAATAATTACTTTATGGTAACGTAATTTTTCTAAATTCAATGCTTTACTATCTTCATTAGTACCTACTGTAACCCCTAAAGCTGTAAATATATTACGAATCTCTTCGTTTTCAAATACTTTATGATGCATTGCTTTTTCAACATTCAAAATCTTACCACGCAATGGCAAAATTGCCTGAAATGCACGATCACGACCTTGTTTTGCAGTTCCACCTGCCGAATCTCCCTCGACAAGATATACCTCGCAACGTGCTGGATCTTGCTCAGAACAATCTGAAAGTTTTCCTGGCAATCCACCTCCACCCATTACGGTTTTACGTTGTACCATTTCACGTGCTTTCTTAGCAGCATGACGTGCCTGAGCAGCAAGAATTACTTTTTGAACAATGATTCTTGCATCATTTGGATTTTCTTCCAAATAGTTCTCAATCATTTCACTCACAGCCTGACTTACTGGCGAAACAACTTCTCTATTTCCTAGTTTAGTTTTTGTTTGCCCCTCAAATTGTGGCTCAGCTACTTTTACCGAAATAATTGCTGTAAGTCCTTCACGGAAGTCATCTCCAGAAATATCAAACTTTAATTTGTCTAACATTCCAGAAGCATCTGCATATTTCTTTAATGATCTGGTTAATCCAGTTCTAAAACCTTGCAGGTGCGTTCCTCCTTCGTGTGTATTTATATTATTTACATAAGAAAAAATATTCTCTGTATAACTCGTATTGTAAATTAAAGCTACTTCTACTGGGATTTCACCTTTTTCGTGATCCATAGAAATAACGTGTGCAATAATTGGCTCACGGTTTCCATCTAGATAACGGATGTATTCTTTTAATCCTTCGTCAGAATGAAATACTTCGCTTCTAAATTCACCTTTCTCATCAACTTCTCTTTTATCAGTAAATGTAATTGTGATTCCTTTGTTTAAGAAAGAAAGCTCACGCATACGAGCTGACAATGTATCATAAGAAAACTCTATTGTTTGGGTAAAAATAGTATCATCTGGATAAAATGTCTGGCGAGTACCTCTTTTTTCAGTTTCACCAATTTGTTTAACAGGATATAATGATTTTCCTCTCTCGTATTCTTGCTCGTAAATCTTACCTTCTCTAAAAACGGTTGATTTCATGTGAACCGATAGTGCATTTACTACCGAAACCCCAACACCGTGTAAACCTCCAGAAACTTTATACGAATCTTTGTCAAATTTACCTCCGGCACCAATTTTAGTCATTACAACCTCTAATGCCGAAACTCCTTCTTTTTTATGTAAATCTACCGGGATACCACGACCATTATCTTCTACAGTTACCGAACCATCTTCGTTTATCGCTACACTTATCGTGTCACAATATCCTCCCATAGCCTCATCGATAGAGTTATCTACAACCTCATAAACCAAATGATGCAGTCCTCGAACACCCACATCTCCAATATACATCGATGGACGCATTCTAACATGCTCCATTCCCTCTAATGCCTGAATACTATCTGCTGAATAATTGTTCTTCTTGATTTCTTCGCTCATATAATTTATTCTAAAAAATGTAATATTTGTCTAACACGCAAATATATAAAAACGCAAATTATATATCCGTTAAAATACCATTTAAAGCATTTAAGTTATTAACATATTATTAAAAAATACAGTTTTTAAAAGCATAAAAAACAAAAGTCCAACTCTTATAAACGACAAAATTCCAAAACGCACATTAAAAAATGTTGTCTTGAAATTTTGTTAATTGACTTAATTAATATTTCTAACTCAAAATGAAACTCGTTTTTATTAAACCACAACTCCCGATTTAGCAATTTCTGTATCTGCTTTTACGTGTGCTGCATTTGCTCTACCACTTGGATCTTGGTTTTCTTGCCATTTTGGAATCCATTTTCTAACAGTTTGCGCTGCACTAACCTGTGGATAGTATTTATAAAATATTGATCTGTAAAAATAAGCTTCTTTTGTAGTTGGTGAGTTATAAGGAAACTCAACAGCTGCTCCAGCCAATTGTTCGTCTGTAACTTTAGAAGAGCAATATTCAATTAATTGATCAATCCAGTTGTACCCTACTCCATCTGAAAACTGTTCTTTTTGTCTCCATAATACTTCCGCTGGCAAATATGGATCTTCTGGCGTATCAAAAGCTTTTCTTAAAATATATTTCTCTCTACCATCGTACGTTTTAGGCTGTTTTTCTTCTGGTTTGATACGAACTGCCACATCAAGGAAAGCTTTGTCTAAAAACGGAACTCTAGCCTCTAATCCATGAGCCATTGTAGACTTATCTGCTCTTAACAAATCGGCAGTAAATAATTTTTGAACTCTTTCGATTGTTTCTTTTTGAAATTCTTCAGCAGATGGAGCGTTTCTAAAATATAAATATCCTCCAAAAATCTCATCTGCTCCTTCTCCTGAAAGTACTACTTTTATTCCCATATCAGTAATTGCTTTAGACAAGAAATACATCGGTGTACTTGCACGAATTGATGTTACATCATAAGTTTCCAAATGCCAAACTAATTTATCTAGAATTTCAATTCCTTGCTCTATAGTAAAATGTATTTCGTGGTGCTCAGTTCCTAAAAACTCAGCCACTTTTTTAGCTGCTTTTGCATCTGGCGCATCTGCATCTAATCCGATAGAAAATGAATGCAGTTTCTCACCTCTTTCAGCCAATAATCTTGAAGCAATTGCAGATGTTAAAGAAGAATCTAATCCTCCTGAAAGCAATACCCCAATTGGCACATCGCTCATTAAACGCTTGCGAGTTGCCTCTGTTAAAGTTTCTCTGATTAAGTCTAAATCTAAATTTTGATCTGCCTTTAAATAATCTTCGTATTCTGGTTGGTAATATTTTACAAAACCTGTTTTTGGCGTGTAATAATGTCCTGGAGGAAATGTAGCAAATGACTTACACTGATCCGAAATAGGTTTCATTTCTGATGAAAAATAGATTCTTCCTCTCTCATCCAAGCCATAATACAAAGGTTTTACCCCTAATGGATCTCTTCCTGCAATAAAATCATCTCCATCAATCACTACAAAAGCCCAATCTCCATCCAGCATGTTACAAAAATCATAACCAAACTCTTCGTATAAATGCACAATTACTTCTGAATCAGATTTTGTTCTGAAGGTATGTCCTTTTAGAACACCATCTCTTAAAGCCTGATGATTATATATTTCACCATTATGAACCATCCAAGCAGAAGATGTTCCCTGAATAGGTTGTTTTCCCGAATGTAAATCTATAATAGAAAGACGTTCATGACTCATGATATGCCCTTTTTCCATTATATGCAAATCACTTTCATCTGGACCACGATGTGACATTCTTTCTGAAAGTTCTTTTACAAGTTGCGGGTCTTTTCCTTTTCCAATAATGGTTAATATTCCACACATAACTATATCTTTTTAATACTTTTAAAATTTTGCAATAACAAATATGGTTAAAATTTCTTTTCAACCCATTGAATCAATAGCTTTATATTCACAAAGAAAACGTCCTCAAAATTGAGAGCGTTTTTCTTTTATATCATTTCACTCTAAAACAATTGCCCTTTTTTATGCTTTAACATAAGCATCATCATGAACACTTGCAACAGCTCTACCTGAAGGATCATTCATGTTTTTAAATGCTTCATCCCACTCCAAAGCAATTTTTGTACTACAAGCCACACTTGCTTCCTGAGGCACACATAAAGCTGCTGCATCACTTGGGAAATGTTCCGCAAAAATAGATCGATAATAATACTCTTCTTTAGAAGTTGGTGTTTGCAAAGGGAATTTGTATTTCGCATTTGCCAATTGCTCATCTGAAACTTCTTTTGCTACCACTTCTTTCAAAGTATCAATCCAGCTGTATCCTACTCCATCAGAAAATTGCTCTTTTTGTCTCCAAGCAACACTTTCAGGCAACATATCTTCAAAAGCTTTACGAACAACCCATTTTTCCATTGGATGTTCTTTGTTGATCATTTTATCTTGTGGGTTGATGCGCATGGCAACATCCATAAATTCTTTGTCTAAGAATGGTACACGACCTTCGATTCCCCATGCAGCTAAACTTTTGTTGGCACGCAAACAGTCATACATATGCAATTTACCTAGTTTACGAACGTTTTCTTCATGAAACTCTTTCGCATTTGGCGCTTTATGGAAGTATAAATATCCTCCAAATAGCTCATCTGCACCTTCACCTGACAATACCATTTTAATCCCCATTGATTTAATAACTCTCGCCATTAACCACATTGGAGTTGATGCTCTAACCGTAGTTACATCATACGTTTCTAAGTTATAAATCACATCACGAACCGCATCTAAGCCTTCTTGAATAGTGAATTTGATTTCGTGGTGAATTGTACCGATATGTTTTGCTACAATTTGGGCTGCTGCTAAATCTGGCGAACCATCTAATCCTACCGAAAAAGAGTGTAATTGCGGATACCATGCATCTGTAGTATCGTCAGACTCTATACGTTTTTGCGCAAATTTTTTGGCTACAGCCGAAGTAATAGACGAATCTAAACCTCCTGAAAGTAAAACTCCGTAAGGAACATCACTCATTAATTGTCTGTGAACCGCAGCTTCTAACGCTTCTTTAATCGCAGGAATACTAGTCTCGTTGTCTTTTACTGCATCATACTCCATCCAGTCTCTTTTGTACCATTGTACAAATTCACCGTCTTTGCTTGTCATATAATGTCCCGGAGGAAATAATTGAATTTTTGTACAGTATCCTTCAAGAGCTTTCAATTCTGAAGCTACATAAAAAGTCCCGTGTTGATCCCAACCAATGTATAATGGAATAATCCCCATATGGTCACGAGCAATAAAATACTCGTCTTTTTCAACATCATAAATTGCAAATCCAAAAATACCATTCATTTCATCTAAAAAATGAGATCCTTTTTCTTTATAAAGTGCTAAGATAACTTCGCAATCACTTTCTGTTTGAAAGTTATATTTCCCTTCAAATTGTTTACGTAATTCTCTATGGTTGTATATTTCGCCATTTGCAGCCAGAACTAATTTCTTATCTTCAGTAAACAAAGGCTGTTTTCCTGAAGCAGGATCTACAATTGCCAAACGCTCATGCGACAAAATTGCTTTATCATTACTATAAATACCGCTCCAATCTGGTCCGCGGTGGCGAATGATTTTAGACATTTCTAACACTTGGGGTCTTAAGGTTTCTGCTTTTTGTTTTAGATCAAAGGCACATACTATTCCGCACATAACTATATATTTTTGATGTTTTGTTTATTTTGATAAGGCAAATATGCGATAACAGTTACATATACAAAACACAAATAGCTATTTCAGTTATAATTTAAAACCAAAACCAATTATTTACAATAAAAATGTAATTTTTAACATCTAAAAAGTAGAATGCAGGTTATAGATTTTAATTTGAAGCTATAAAACCAAAGTAAATCACAAATTTTGAAGTAGTTTAAGCCTAGCAAATACTCTCAATTATGTAATGAGTTGTATTAATATCAAATTCAAAACCTACAGTATTCCCCATTAATTTACTCCCAAGCGGGGATTGTGGGGATAATGCAATTACATTAATACCATCGATAGTTATTTTAGGCAGAGCAACACTCAAATACAAATAAATACCATTTGCCCGAACTAAACTCCCAACAATTATGGTCGAAGCTACAGACTCAGCGTCTATCCTATCTAAAATAGCTTTTTGGCTAATCGCTTCTTTTAATTTATTGGTTAGTTTTTCCTGTTCGATATGCATCATCGACAAAGCTGTTTCGTGCTTATCTCCCGCCGAACCTTTGGCATCATTTTTAGAATCTTCGGTTAATGCCGAAATCATGTCTTTAAAAACATCTATTCGATCCTGAACCATTTGTAAATAATAGGCGTGTATTTTTTGCTTGAAAGTCATAATAAAAATATTAACCGCAAAGTGCGCGAAGTTTTACGCAAAGGTCGCAAAAAAGATTTTACTTAATCGAAATGAATTTTGGCAATTGCTAAAAAAACAAAGTTCGCTAAATCCTTAAACAGACTTAGCGAACTTTATGTAAAACTTTACATTCTTTGCGGTTAAAAAACCCTAAAAATCGAATTTATAATTAGCTCCAGCCATTATCTGAAATCCTTGAACTGGGTAATTCAACCATCTCTGATAAGCCTGATTTGTGATATTATTTGCTTTTAGATAGAAAGTTAATCTATCACTGTATTTGTATCCTACATGCGCATTTAAATCAAAATAGCTTTTTAATGTAATCGGGCTTGCGTCTATTGCTAAACTGGTATTTATTTGCTCGTCTTTTCTTTCTCCTACGTAAAACAACTTAAATCCTGCATACCATTGTTTCGTAATATTAAAATCAAGATTTGCACTTAATCTCACTGTTGGTAAATTCCAAGCTTCGCTTTGGTGATCATTGCTGTAACTATTAAAAGTTCCGTTGATCCCAAAAGAAACATTCTCTGAAAAATCAGCTTTTAACTCTCCATAAAAACGCATTGTTGTCATATCATCATATACAACCTGAAAAGAGTTTCCGAAAGCATAATTTTCATTAGTAGCATCTTCTGTGTAATTATTACTCTTGAATAATGCTTTATTTCTTTCGTTTACATAAGATCCTTGAACTTTATAACTTACATTATTAGCTAATTTCCCTTTTAATCCTGCAAAAATATCAAACTGTTTATCAGTTGGATTAATATTTAATGTTGGCGATAAAAATGGGTTTTGATCTACAAAATCCATGTAGGTGTTTTGCTCTAAATTCCCTTCTGCTCCAGCGTAAAAAATCATTAAATCTCCAACTACTTTATATGAAGCTGTTACATTTGGATATACTAAAATTTTACTGTTACTATTTTCATTATCTAAACTATAGAACAACTTAGCACCTAAATTCAGAGTCCAATCATCTTGTTGCATTACAAAACTTGGTGATAAACCGAAATTAGTAAAGCCATATTTTATGGGTTGTAAGTTTGTTTTTTCATAGTTATTCTCAAAGCTACCACCAACATAATCTACAATCACATCTGTATTTATAGATTGATCCATTATTTCGACTTTAAAAGATGGTTTTATGTAAAATCTATTTTCAGAAGATTTTAAATTATCCGAAAAATGACTGTATTTCATACTTGCCTTAGTAAAAATCCCATCGCTAAAATCGATATTTCCACCAAGATTAATTCCGTTATATGAATGCTTTGGACTTATACCATTAATTAACATTCCGCGGTCTTGAGGTGTTAATGTAGAACCAAAATCTACTGGTAAACCATACCAATTATAAATCTGATTTTGATATCCTAAATCAACATTCCAAGACATATCTCTGTTTTTTACTCCGTAAATTAAATCCAGTGATGTGTCGTAAAATTTGTCATTTAAATCTATATCCTTAATACCTCCTTGCGAAGATTGATGCTTGAACATTCCTGCAACATAATCATTGTTTCCTAATTCCTGCGCTACAAATAATTCGGCGTTTAGATTACCGTAATTACCCACTCCTGCAGTTGCATAATTGGTAAACAAATGCTCTTTTTTTGCTTTATCTACAAGTTGCGCATTTCCTTTTGAAGGCGTAAAAGTAGACGCTACCGGAAAAGAAAAAATAGTGTATTTAATCGTTTCTTTAGCTGCATTCCCCTCATCATTTAATGACGGAATTTCTTTTACTTTAAAGGCATCCGAGATTGTAGGAGAATATGCTTTTACCACATTTACTTCTTCGGTACCAATTGTTTCTTCTTTCTTTTTTGTTTCATCCTTTTTCTGCGCCAAAGTCAACTGGGAAGTTAGCAGCAAAAGAAAAGCGATATGTTTATTTTGGAAATTGATTTTCATATTTATCATTTTTGAGAAAATAGGATCAAAACAGACTCTTAACATCTATTTTCTTTATTCTACATTCTTTGTTCTATTCTCTACTTAGTAATCGACGAATTTGTTTTAGACTCTTCGGCTTTTATAGCACTTAATTCCTTTTCGGCTTCAGAAACTACATCTGGATAAGCAGTAAAATTCTGAATTACATTCTCTAAAATATAAGTTGCTTGGTAACTATCTTTTAAGCCATAGAAGTTCTTTGCCATTAATACCAATCCTTTGGCTCCAAAATATTTGGATGACGAATAATTTTTAGCTAGTTTTTGTACCGCCGCATTCGAAGCATCGTATTTACTCTCTTTGTTTTTAAAGTAAGCATCATAATACAATGCTTCTGCTGCCAGCTCTCCTTTAGATGTTGTAGCTAATTTTACGTAAGCTGCTTTTGCTTTATCTTCATCTCCAGACTTAATTGCTGCTCTTGCCACAATAATTTGCGCATCACTTTTTACATTTTCATCTGTTTTAGGATTTTGCAATACTTTTTCTGCATACACAACCGAGTTACTATAATCGTTTTTATCATAATAACATTTCATCAGGTTTGCTTGCGCGAATGTTTTATTTTGAGAAGAATCCCCTTCACTTTCTATACGAGATAAAACCGAGATTGCTTTGTCACAATCCTTAGCTTTTAAGAATATCTGCGCTAAACGCATTAAAGATTGTTCTGTATATTCGCTACGAGGTTGCTCGATTACGTATTGATAATTAGGAATCGATTTATTCTCTGAACCTTCGACAGTATAGGCTTGTGCCAATTTAAAATTAGCTTCTAAAGCATGAATTCCTTTTGGAAATTTGCTCACATAATTACTAAAACCTACAATAGCTTGCTTGTTATTATTTTGCTCATATTGTTTTATAGCTCCTTCGAAAGTATCATTATCTAAATCGGCATCTGTAACAGCTACAAAATCTAGTGTACGTACCCAAGTAGCATATTCATCTACTTTTCCATTATCTACATAAATTAATCTAGCTGTAGAAACTGCCTCAAGAGCTTCTGGAGTTCTAGGGAAATCGGCGGCAACTTTTTTAAATTTCGTTAAAGCCAATTGATCTCTATCAGAATTATAATAAATTAATCCCTCACGCAAAATAGATTTTGCTGTGAAAGCCCCATTTTTGAATTCCGTAACCAATTGGTCATACGTTTTAATTGCTTGTTCTGTTTTTCTCTCTGCGGCATAAGTATTTGCTAACTCAAACAAAGCATCGTCACGATATTCTGATTTTTTGTACATCTGAAGAAACCCGTTAAGTTCTTCTATTTTTTTATCATTTTTATTCATAAAACCATAACAAATGGCTTTTTGAAAATAAGCATAATCAGCATCAACACCTTTAAAAGTCATCACTTTAGTATAAGCTTCCATTGCCGAAGTATACTTAGAAGTTACAAATCGACAATCAGCTAATCTTAAATAGGAATCGTGTAACCTTGAAGCATCATCTTTCGAATTATCGATTTGCGCCTGAAATGAGCTTGCTGCATTATCGTATTCTTTTAATTTAAAATAGGTGTAAGCAATATTATAATTCACGTTTTTATACTCAGGAGTTGTTTTGGCCGCAGCCATACCTACAAATTGCTTATAACTGATTAATGCGTTTTTAAAATCTTCATTAAGA
The DNA here is from genome assembly GCF_000737695.1 of Flavobacterium hydatis. Taxonomy (GTDB): domain Bacteria; phylum Bacteroidota; class Bacteroidia; order Flavobacteriales; family Flavobacteriaceae; genus Flavobacterium; species Flavobacterium hydatis. Next base: position 61,061 of record NZ_JPRM01000004.1, on the reverse strand, counting down.
TATTCCGTTTCTCCTTTCCAGAAAGTAGCACGAGCTGTAAATTCAAGGCTTTTTTGTTCGCTAAGAGATTTAATAAACATCTTAGAAGCTTCCTGATAATTATTATCATTATACAATTCTAAACCTCTATAAAAAAGTACTTTTTGATAAGCCAATCTATTCTCAGGAGATTTATTTTTTTCTAATAAGGTTAGTGCTTCACTATAGTTTTTAGAAGAAATATATGAATCTATTAATAGTTTTTCTACTTCAGATTTACTTGGGTTATTTGGGTATTTCTTCAAGAAATCTAGTAAAACTGCTGGCACAGTCTGGTATGAATTTCCTATTTCGTAACTCAACTTTGCATAATTTAAACTTGCATCTTCCTGGATTGCTTTATCAAAATCCATTTCGGCTGCATTTTTAAATGCATTTAAAGCTTGTTGCTTTTTATCGGTATTTAAATAACTCTGTCCTAAATGATAATAGGCATTTTGAGCAACAAAATCTTTTCCTTCAATGATTTTATTGAATTGCGAAATGGCATTTTCATAATCTTTTTGCTGATAATAAGCATATCCTAATTGATAGAAATCAGTATTATTCCATTTTCCTTTTTTACCTTTATATTGTACTAAATAAGGAATCGCTTTGTCATACGCTTTTAAATTAAAGTAACTTTCTCCGATGATTTTATTCAATTCTGATTTTTCAATTTCATTAGATTTAGGCATTGCTTTTTGCCCCAAATCGATTGCTTTTTGAAAATTCCCTAATTTAAAATTCATATCAGCTTGATAATACGAAAGCTTCTCTTTGTACTTTTCTTCGCCCGAAACCTCATCAAAATATTTAGTAGCTTCTTTATAATCATCACCTTCATAAGCCATAAATCCTAAATAATACTTAGCTTGAGAACCGTACTCTGGAGAATTTACTACTTTATTAAAATAAGTTGTTGCTTCTTTTTTCTTTTTAGAATTAAAGTAGCTATACCCTTTTTGGAAATTGAATTTATCCAAATCACTTTTGCTCATATAATTCTCATCTACACGGTCAAACCATTGCAACGCTTTTGGGTAATTAGCTTGATCGAAAAAATAATGTGCTACCTCTATATACGCCTGATTTTGCTTAGTACTTATTGGGTAATCCTGAACAAAACGTTCCATAAGTTCATCTGCATTTGGCTGATTAGTTCTTATGGCGCAGTTAGCGATGTAATAAGCACAGTCTGCCTTTACTTCTTCTCTCGTCTCTTTTTCTTTTACTTTTTCAAAAATAATCTGAGCCGATGTATATTGTTTGTCTTTAAATAAGGAAAGTGCTTTGTCGAAATCCTTTAAATCGTAGGTATAAATAGCCGACTTTTGCGCTGAAACCTTAATCGATAAAAGAAAAACTAGTATAAAAAATAACCGTGAAAGTTTATGCATTGTGATTTTAATTTAATATTCAAATGTATCATTTTCTACTGGGTATAACGAAACCGTTTTGGTATTTATTATAAACAAAAATCCAACTATCATGATTTAACACACTTATAAAACCCAACAACCACACACTTATTATCTTAAATAATGACATATAAAGGACTATTTCCTTAAATGAGGAAAATTTATTTTGAATACAGCCGTTAACTTATTACTTTTACCATTCAAATTAATTTTATCATGTCACAAACCGTACTGTCTCTTAAAGATGTAACTATTTATCAAGAAGGAAGAAAAATTTTATCTCACGTAAATTTAGAAGTTAAACACGGGGAATTTCTTTATATCATCGGAAAAACAGGTTCTGGAAAAAGTAGTTTCATGAAAACTTTATACGGTGATTTACCCTTAAGTGAAGGAGAAGGTCACATTGTTGATTTTGATTTGGCAACTTTAAAAGAGAGTGAGATTCCTTATTTGAGACGTAAAATAGGAATTGTATTCCAAGATTTTAAATTACTTCCAGACCGTACTGTAAAAGACAATATGCTCTTTGTATTAAAAGCAACAGGATGGGTTGATAAAGAAGGTATGGAACGCAAAATTGATGAAGTCCTTGATAAAGTTGGTATGAAAGAGTTTACTCAAAAAATGCCTCACCAACTTTCTGGTGGAGAACAACAACGTGTTGCAATCGCAAGAGCCTTACTAAACGACCCTGAATTTATCCTTGCCGATGAACCTACAGGAAACTTAGACCCACAAACAAGCTCAGAAGTTCTTGAGGTTTTAAGAAACATCAACGCACTTGGAAAAACTGTTATCATGGCAACTCATGATTATGCATTACTAATGAAATTCCCTTCGAAAACATTAAAATGTGAAGATGCCAGAATTTTTGAAGTAGTTCAGAGAACGGTGTAGTCTTAATTTCTAACTATTTCTCTAAAACTAAAATATCTTGAAAGTCTACTAGGGATTGATTCCCCCTTTTAGACCAGGTACCGTATATTTTATTTTCAAGTTTTAGATTACTTAAATCTACCATTTTATTTAAATACTCTTCATTAAAAGCAATATTAGCTGAAGGAACTTTCTCATTCATTAATCTATATCCCTCTTTTTTATATGGGAAAATAAAGGTTCCATTATCTTTTGAGATCATATCCTCATTTTTTTCATCATAAACGAAAAATGTAGCTAAACATTTCCCTCCAGACTTTAATACTCTATAAATTTCATTAAGGTAATTTTGAACCTCTAATGGTTGCATATGAGTAAAAACAGAAAATAAAAATACCGTTTCAAAAGAATTTTCTTTATGAGGAAATATAAAATTTTCGGCTTTTTGATTTGTTAAACTATATAAATCGTTGTTTAAAGGAATATGTTGAAAATTGAAATTAGGAAAATTACTAGTGATATTATTTTTACACCAATTAATTCCTTTCTTAACTAAATCAAACCCTTCATACTTGCTATCAGCTAAAAGATAATTGGTAAGCGGAACAGCTACTCTACCTATACCACAACCAATATCCAGAACAGAATGATTTGGTTCTAACTTTGCATATTCCATTAAAAGTTTAAGATGGTGTTTTCCTTGTTGCACAAAATCACCTGATCCTATAAAAATATCTCCTTTATTAGGAACCATTTTATTTTTACGCCCACTTATTGAATTTAAAAAATCAACAGGAGAATAATATATTTTTCGAACAATAAGTCTTGACTTTGGGGAAATAAAATAATAAACCGATCTTAAATTCATTTTTTTAATGTTTCACTTTTTTACAAAATTGATATCATTTTTATCAACAAAGAGATTTTTTTAATAAAAAGTATTTTCTTTACAAATATATTCTAAAAAACGACAATTAATGCTTTCTATTCTTATTCCTGTATATAATTATAACATTTATTCTCTTGTCATTGAGCTACATGAACAATGCTTGGAATCTGGAATAGAATTTGAAATTATTTGTTTGGATGATGCTTCAAATCTGCACTTAACTGAAAACAACCAAATAAACTACTTAAAGAACAATTCTTATACTATTTTAGAGCATAATATAGGACGTAGTGCCATTCGAAATTTGTTGGCTCAGAAAGCTCATTTTGAAAACCTACTTTTTCTGGATGCTGATACGTTACCAATTCATTCTGATTTTATTTCTAATTATATCCTTCATATAAATAACATAGAAAAAGTTATTTACGGCGGAATTCAATATCAAAAAGAGAAACCTATAAAATCTGAAATTCTAAGATGGATTTACGGTAAATCTAGAGAAGCTTTATCTGTCGAAAAAAGACAAGAAAATCCATATCTTTCTTTATTAACATTGAACTTTTTAATTTCAAAATCAATCTTTAAGAAAGTACATTTTAATGAAGAAATTCCAAATTTACGACATGAAGATACTTTATTCTCTTATGAATTAAAACAAAATAACATTCAAGTAATTCATATTGAAAATCCTGTATATCACTTAGGAATTGAAAGTAGTGAAACTTTCCTTAAAAAATCTGAAGAATCGGTTATTGGATTAAAATATCTAGTCGACAAAAAACTTATCAATGTAGAATATGTCAAACTTTCACATTATTATAGAATACTAGAAAAGTATAAACTTTCTGGCTTTTTCGGAAAGTTATTTTCATATTTTAAATCATCCATAAGTAAAAATTTATTGAGTGATAATCCGTCACTTTTCGTTTTTGATTTATATCGCTTGGGCTATTATTTCACTTTGAAAAAATAAAAAATATGACATTTTTTTCTATTATTATACCTCTATACAATGCATCAAATTACATTGAAAAAACTTTAAAGAATGTTTTCGACCAAACCTTTACGGATTATGAAATTATTGTAGTTAATGATGGTTCTATAGATGATAGCGAAATTAAGGTTCTTAACCTAAATGATTCCCGAATACATCTATACTCTCAGAAAAACCAAGGTGTTTCGGTTGCCAGAAATTTAGGAATCGAAAAATCTAATGGGAAATTAATTGCTTTTCTGGATGCAGATGATTATTGGTATCCAAATCATCTAGAAATACTATTTAATCTATATAACGATTTCTCTGATTGTGGTATTTATTGTTCTCGCCATAAAATAAAAACAATATCAAAGCATTTTCTAATTCCTTATCACAATGGAGTCGAAAATTCGTTCTCGGGAATTGTTGAAAATTACTTTTATTCGAATATTCCATTTCGAATTACATGGACTTCTAGCTTAGCAATTCCAAAAGAAATCTTAGAAAAATTTAGAGGTTTTACACCTGGAGTTACAAATGGTCAGGATTTAGAATTATGGACCAAAATAGGTATTCATCACGATGTGGCAATTAGTAATGAAATTACAGCTATTTATAATTACGACATCCCTAATAGTTTATCAAAAAACAACATTAATACTATGAAATTAATGGATTTTCAACAGTTTGAAATATTCGAACAACAAAATTCTTCTCTTAAACGTTTTTTAGATTTATACCGAATCGAATATGGTTTAAGATATTACATGTTCGGTTTTACGACTAAAAAGAACTTTTACATAAAAGATGTTGATAAACAAAACATGAGCTTAAAGGTTCGTGCTCTATTAAATCTACCTCCCTTTTCTTTACGCTTATTTCTTAAACTAAAAAGCTCTTTAAAAAAGATTGGTATAAATTTTTCTATTTATCAATAGTATAACTCATAAATTCTTCAAAATCTCTAATATAATCATCTTCAATATAAACCTCTGAAGCAACTACCAAACAAACCGATCCAGAAGAAAAATTTTGAAGTTCTCTCCAAATCCCTTGATGAATCAAAAGTCCTTCATAAGGCTTATTTAAGGTAATAATTTGTTCCTTTTTCCCATCTTTTAGAACTACATCAAAACTACCGCTTAAAGCAATCAAAAATTGTTTCAGGTTTTTATGTGCATGCCCACCACGCTCTGCTCCACTTGGGACATCGTATAGATAATAAACCCTTTTAATATCAAAAGGAATAGTATCATTTTCTATTACTGAAAGATTTCCTCTTCGTTCTTCTATTTTAGGAATTGGGATAATTTGTACTCCACTATTTTTTATTTCCATACCTTATTATTTCAAATTTTTCATGTCCTCTTTTTGCAGTTTTCAAAGCAATTTTAATATTTTTAAATTGTATTTTTTTCTGTTTTAGATCAAAAAACAATTTGATAAAAATCCAAAAAATATATTTATTTTTAAATATTCTTGAGAATAGCGCACCTTGAATATAATATTTATTAATTATATTTTTCTTTTCTGAAGAAGTTTGACTTTCATGCATTACAATTATTTGCGAATCAAAAACAAGCTGCTGATGTATTTCTTTTAAATCAGATAGAAAAACAGCTTCCTCTCCCATTTCAAAAATTTCTCCTAAACCAAAATTTTCATCAAATCGAATTTTAGATGCATCAATAATAGCTTTGTTTAATGTCATTTCTATTGAGCTCACATTCAGTATATCGAAGATATTCAAATTAACTTTAGAAGTGGAAGGATATTTTTTAATTAAATCTTTATTTGAATTTATCACTGAAAAATTTATTACTGCTGCTTCAGGGAACTTATGATAAGCATTCACTATTTTAGCCATAAAGCCTTCCTGATAAACAATATCATCATCAGCAATAACAAGAATTTTTCCAATAGAATTATCAAGAGCTAAATTTCTACTTTTTGTCAAACCTCTTTCAAACGAATTTATAACTCTTACTTTAGAATAATTCGAAGTTAGAATTTTCTCATTTTGAGTCTGATTAATGATTAAGATTGAAAAATTAGAAAAATGTGTAAACGGAAACATTGGAACCAAAAAATCCAATGAATTTTGATTCATTGTAGAAATTAAAATCTCAATGTCATTTTCCAGAAAAATCTTTATCATTTTTAATTATATACTTACAAATATAGATGTTATTTTAAAAATAAAACAAAGCAGAATTACAGTAAAAAACAGAAATTTATTGATTATAAAAATACTGTACATTATAATTATTCTGCATTTCTAATACTTTTTTTGGAGAATAAATTACTATTTACTATTCCAAAAATCAACATATTGTTGAGCCACTTGTATATAATTATGATGCTGTTCTACAAAACTTCTACTATTACTTGAAATTTCAGGAATAACCTTTTTATTCTCTATTAGTTTTTCCAATTTGTTGTAAATATCCTCTTTCGAAGGAAATACATTTACAATCGGACGATTATTATTTTCATTTAACAATTCATACATTTCTGGTTCTCCTCCCCCTACTAAAACCAAACCTTGCGCCATACCAATCAAACCATTCATACCAGGAGTGTATGAATAAAGCTGATCTAATAAAACGTCTGATTCTGACATAATTTTCACATACTCCATCCAAGGTAAGGAAGTGACTTTATTTACCACAACCTCTTTCGGATAAGCTTGCTGAATTTCCATCACTTCTTCAAGAAATAAATCAGTGCCTTTCAATTTCGTTTTAAACTTTTGAATACCAACAAAAATTTTGATTTTATCCCTTTGAATTCCTTTTTGTTTATACTGAAGCAAGTCAGTATTAATAGGCAGGGGAATATATTCTAATTTATTTTTATAGTAAGGTTCGTATGCTTTATAATATTCATACAAACAAGAAATTACACCATTACAGGTTTCTGCAACTTCGACATTTGCATCTTGAAATTGATTTCCAAACCATTCACATTTATATATATCAAGAGGTTTTTCTCCAATAAATAAATCAGTATATCTAAGTGTTTTATTTTCTACACATAACTTCTCCCAAAAATAATCCGTTCCAAATGCACCTAAAAAAACTTTGGCATTATTTTTTAATAAAAACCTGTAAAAATGAAGGTTTCTTTTAATCTTTAAATCCAAAAATGAGGGATTATTAATCTGTACGACATCATAATCTATAAATTTTCTGAAGATATTTTGTACTCTTCTCAAGTATTTTACTGAGTTGAAAAAATCATATCCAGGACGAAACAAATCAATATCTCTATCATTTCCCATCCATTTACATCCATCAGAAGCTACCGTAACATCATGCCCTAATATCCTTAGCCCTTCTGCCAATGTATTATGAAGAGCACTATATTCACCTAATAAAAGAATTTTCATATTTTTTACATTATTATATTCAGCAAAAAATTAAAATAATCTTTCCTGAAATAAACACTTCAAATTACAAAATCAAAAGAAACACATTTCATTAACATAGTATTTGATTCTTATTTTTTATTAGAAATTCTATGCTTACTTATGTTATAAAAATAATTTTATAAATTATAACCAACGAATACATAACTATTATAACATATTAAATTTTTAAAGTATTATCTTTTTTTAAACTCAAAAATAATTTAAAAACTTCTTTTAGCTCTTCTAGTTTTAATATCCAGCAAATGAATAAATACGCTAAAACGCCAAAAGCACCTCCTAAAAATAACTGAAATATTAAATTATCTATAAAGTAAGATATCGCAAATACTAAGACTGCCATTCCTGTTGTTGCTGCAAAAATGGGTAGCATGTCCTTTAATTGTTGTACTGCCCCATAACCATAAAACTTACCTGGCAAATATGCATTTATTATGAATGATATTGCTGATGTAATAACATGACCAATAATAATTGATTTTACGCCCAATGGAATTGTAATTATCATTGCTATGATGGTTAAAGGTAATTTAGACAGATCAACTTTCAAAAATAAATCTGAGCGACCAATCGCATTTAATAAATTCATGTTAAGCGAACTCATAGGAAAAAAAATACGAGCAAAAACCATCCATTGCAAAAGTGGAATTAAAGAGATCCATTTTTCTGTAAGTAATAATATAACAATTGGTTTTGCCAACAAAGCAATCAGGGTCATTAAAGGAATAATAAAAAAAGCAGACATTCGAATCATACGGCTGTAAACAGAAACTAGTTTCTCTTTATCATTTTGTAATGATGCAAGAACCGGAAAAGTGGCTTGTTGCAAAATGCTGACTATAGTTCCAGCTGATAAATCGGCAAAATTCTTTGCTCTTGTATAATAGCCTAGTGAAGTAATTGGATAAAACTTACCTAAACAAATATTATATATATTACTAAGAACTTGAGCATACAAACCAGCTATTAATAATTTTGATCCATAACCAAATAAAGATTTAAATGCCGTTTTTGAAAAAGTAACAGAAGGCACCCAATTACTTAAAAACCAAAAAGATAAAGATGAGCTAAAAGCTCCAATGAGCATCTGAATAACTAATGACCAAACTCCATATCCATTCATTGCAGCTACTACTCCACACAATCCGCCAGCAATAATTCCAATAACATTACTTTTTGCAATGGATTTGAAATCAATCTCAATTGTCAGTTTAGTTCGTTGAACTATTGCAAAAGCATTTAAAAACAAAACCAATCCTAAGATTCTTGTCAAATCAATTAATTGAGGTTGCTTAAAAAAAGAAGATATAAAAGGTGCTGAGAAAAATAATACCAAATAAAAAAGACTGCTTATAACTAAATTGAATACAAATAGAGTTGAAAAATCAACTTTAGATCTATTTTGTCGTTGAATTAAAGCTACTCCTAATCCACTTTCGATAAAAGTCTGTGATAGCGCTATAAAAATAGTTAACACCCCTATTAAACCAAAATCCTCAGGCAATAAAATGCGTGCAAGTATTACACCTACAACAAATTGGCCGAACTGAGCAGCAAATTTATCTACAGCAGACCAAATAATTCCTCTAGTAGCTATTGCTTTTAAAGAGATCTTGTGCATTTATTAAATGTTTAATTTATTTGTATATAATTTGTGTTCAATCAAAATATCATTATACTCTTTACTAATTATAAATAAAATTTTAAACTTAAAAAACAATCAAAATCATTTAAAGATTTGATTCTCTAAATAATCCAAAATATTTCGGGAAGCAGTTTGTTTGTTTTCTGTAATCAGATTATTTTGCACAAAGTCATTACGCTTCTCTTTCATACAATCATTTTCATTCAGGACAACATTTTCAATAAAATCTATAACCTGCTCTTTATTTCTAGATTGATAATGTGCTCCGATTGCTTTTTCTCCAAAAGCATTCCAATAGTCCATAACCGATTCATCTCTAATCATGAAAAGCGATGGTTTTCCTGTAATAAGGTATTCTGCCATAAAAGAGCCACTGTCATGAATAAGTGCATCTGAAGTTAAAAAAAGATCGATGTAATAACCATCTCCAAACTGACCATTTTCAAGATTTATCCATTTATTAAAGTAACAATCGGTTTTTTCTTTGCCCCAATTTGGGTCGTTTTCTAATTTAACCCTTAGTAAAGGATGCGGATTGAATGCAATTTGTAATTTATCCTTATAATTAATGGCTAATTCTAAAAAGAAATCATGATACTCTAAAAAATTAGAGACTTTGCTTAATTCGTTCATTAAATGATGTGGAGTCCATATAACTTTTTTTAAAATTGGATTTTTATTTTTCCAAACCTCCTTTGGCTTTTTATTAATTAAAAGCGGATCAAATGCTGGATAACCTGTTACAATTCTATTAATCCCTTTATTTCTTTGCTCTTTGGACGCCATTTTTTGATGAATCTCTGTTTCCGAAAAAATTTTCCAAACTAGATTGTGAAAATCTAAATTATAGGTAAACTCATAATTAACCGTTGGGATACTATAAGGTACATAACATGTTAAGGTGTTTGAAAATTGATTTATATAGTATCTGTAATCTTGTATCCCTTTATAAGGACTAGTGTAGAATACTATATCAGGTGAAAAACTTTTTTTTATATCTAAATACTTTCCTGTTTCATTATCATATGTTTTGATAACTTTATATCCTTTATTTTTAAATGATTTAAACGATTTGTTCATTTCAAAAAGCATATTTTCCACACCATAATTAACAATTGGACAAACAAATATTTCTGGTTCGAATCTTGGATGCTCCAACATTAAATTAAAAAGCATATCATATTTCCATACTGATTCATGCGTCAAAAAGAAAGCGACTCTTATTTTTTCTTTTTTTCTAACAATTTCAAGTGCTTTTCTATGTCTATCAGGTGCTTTTTTTATTAAATATCCTTTATAGATGTATCTAAGTTTTAATGATTCATATATTTTAAAAAATGAAAGCCAGATTTTTTCTGGTACATATCGTTTAATACTTAATTTAAGTTCATGCCTTTTTGCAAAATCCATTTAATATTGGTTTAAAATATCAACTATATAACTAACTTCTTCATCCGTCAAAACTGGACTTATTGGCAAACTTAAAACCTCATTATGTATTTTTTCAGTAATAGGAAAAGACAAATTATTCCATTGCGGGAATGCCTTTTGCTTATGTGGAGGAACTGGATAATGAATCATGGTTTGGATACCATTCTCTAATAAATAAGATTGTAAATCATCCCTATTTTGAGTTCGAATAACAAACAAATGGAATACATGATTCTCTGAAAAATCCCAAAAAGGTAGTATTATTTTCTCGTTTTTTATCTCAGCTAAATATCTCTTTGCAATAGTTCTTCGTTGCTCATTTTCAGCATCTAAATTTGGTAATTTCACATTCAGAAATGCAGCTTGTAATTCATCTAATCTCGAATTTACACCAACAAAATCATTATAATATTTTGTTTCTGATCCATAATTTCGAAGCGAAAATAGAATCTTAGCCAACTCTGGATCATTCGTTGTAATTGCTCCACCATCTCCCAAAGCTCCTAGATTTTTCCCTGGATAAAAACTATACCCTTGTGTATTGCTGCTCTTGATTTTTGACTCTTGACTTTTGACTAAAAAAGCGCCGTGTGATTGTGCAGCATCTTCAACTACCAAAAGATTGTTTTGGTTTGCAACCTCATTTATTGAATCCATTTCTGCCAATTGTCCATATAGATGAACTACTAAAATTGCTTTAGTTTTTGGTGTAATTTTTTTCTGAATTAAATCTGGATTAAGATTATATGTTTCTAACTTTGGTTCCACTAAAACGGGAACTAAATCCGCTTGTAAAACAGCTAGAATACTGGCTATATATGTATTTGCAGGAACAATAACTTCATCTCCTTTTTGTAATTTCCCTAACTGAATATAACCTTTAAAAATTAGTGTTAAAGCATCTAGACCATTCCCTACTCCAATACAATATTTTGCACCACAATACGATGCGAATGATGCCTCGAACGCTTTGACTTCTTTTCCTAAAATATACCAACCATTGTCCAAAACTGCATTCATTTTTTCTTGAAATGCCTTTTTGTATGGCTCGTTTATTTTCTTTAAATCTAAAAAAGAAATCATAGCAAAGTGTTGTTTAATAAACTACTATTTATTGTTTCTACTTCGTAAAAATCGTGAACAATTGTACTGGCACCAAAACTTTCTTTCCAATATGATAATCCTTCATTCAGTTTTTTTCCTTGATTTTCATTGGATATTCCAAAATCAAAAAAATGCTTTTCAACGAAAGCTTCTTTTATCAAAAACTCAAATAAAAAATCTAAGCTTCCTAGATTACCTTGATTTTCATTCTTAGAAATATACTGGCAATGTGCTACATTTTTACTTTCAAAAACTGTGGTTCCAGCTACAATTTTATCATTATGATATACATTAAAATGACGAATACTATCTGGAAAAATACTTTTTAGATAATTTATCTCTTCTAAAGTATGAACTGGATTTGTGTTATGTTTTTTATCTAAATTAGGAATCAGAATTTCATTCCAAAATCCTTCTAAATAATCTTCTTCTTTAATTATTAATTCATTAGATAAAGCTTTTTGAATACCTCTTTTCCTAATTTTAGATATTTTATTTTCTTGAGATAAATCTAAAACAGAAAGCGAATCCCGACGAACCAATTTAGCTTCAGCTAAAAATAAAGCATATTGAATTTCTTCTGCAGGTTTTAAATGATAAATAGATGGAAGAGTCTTTAGATGTAATTTTGTAATAACATTCTCTTTAAAAAAAATCAAAATCCTCTTAAAAATTTCAATGATCGAAACCAATTTCGTGTTTTCACCATAAACCAAACCTCCATAAGTCAATCCTTGATGAGAATAAACAATATCATTGACTCTATTTGCAGGTAAAACTGAAACTAATTTTTCATTTTCATAAATCAATAAAGAGAAATCTTCAAATCTGTCTTTATGATATTCCATAAAATCACGATGAAACAAGAAAGTAGCATTTTTGGCTTGACCTATAAAGTCATTCCACTTTTCATAATCTGTTTCCTGATATAATTTTACAGTATAGTTTTTCACAATTTATTATTAGAAATCATTAAAGAAATCATTTAGCGTTTGTGTTCTAAAGCTGGTAAATACCATTTGTATTTTACTGCCATTAATCGAACTAAAATAATAACTACACAAGTTACAAGATATAAGATATCATCATTGAGATTTAATTTTTTTAATGCAAAAAAAACAATTCCACCTAGAATACAAATTGTAGCATAAATTTCTCTTCTGAAAATTACCGGAATTTCATTACATAAAATATCTCTAGTCACACCTCCAAAACAAGCTGTCATGGTTCCTAATGCGATACAAATTATAGGATGCAAACCAGTAATTATTCCTCTTTCTAGACCTATTAAAGTAAAAACACCTAAGCCAATAGTATCAAACAAAAACAACGAAGTTCTTAGTTTATCAAACTTTTTTCTAAAAATAACAGATAAAATAAATCCTAGGATAATAACATACACATACTTTAAATCAAGCATCCATCCCACAGGCGTTCTACCAATTAAGACATCACGCACCGTTCCCCCACCTACCGCAGTTACAAAGGCAATTATAAAAACCCCAAACGGATCCAATCTTTTGTTCATTGCCGTCAACGCGCCAGACATAGCAAATGCCATTGTCCCAATGATATCTAATAAGCTAAACATTTATATGTTTTTAAAATGAAATAAAATCTACAATTCTGACAAAAATAAAGAAATCCCCATTATAAATGTGTGCTAACTCTAATTAATAAATTGTAGTGATTTTGAAAAAATAGTATTGAATTTAAAATTTAAAAAATCTTATTACCTTAGCCACTTACAAACTCAGCACTTTTTCCCTTGAAACAAATTACTTCGATACAAAACCCATTTATAAAATCATTAGTGTTATTGCAAGAAAAAGCAAAAGCACGCAAACAAACCGGAACGTTTTTAATAGAAGGAAAACGCGAGATTTCATTGGCTATAAAAGGCGGTTATGAAATAGAAACTATTTTGTTTTTACCCGAATTAATTTCTGAAAACGAAATCAATAAACTAACTGGTAAACAAGTTGACTTAATCGAAATCAATAAAGAAGTTTATCAAAAACTAGCTTATCGAGATACGACCGAAGGTATTTTGGCTATAGCCAAAACCAAATCGTTACAATTATCTGATTTGAAACTATCTGATAATCCGTTAATTCTTGTTGCTGAAGCTCCTGAAAAACCAGGAAATATTGGTGCTTTATTGCGTACTGCAGATGCAGCTAATTTGAATGCTGTAATTATTGCCAATCCAAAAAGTGATTTATACAATCCAAATATTGTTCGCTCAAGCGTAGGTTGCTTATTTACTAACCAGATTGCTACAGGAACAACTTCTGAAATTATTGCATTTTTAAAAGAAAATAAAATCAATTTTTACTGCGCTACATTACAAAATTCAACTTCATATCACACTCAGGATTTCACAACTCCAACCGCTTTGGTTGTTGGTACCGAAGCCACAGGATTAACACAAGAATGGAGAGATGCAGCTACACAAAATATCATCATCCCGATGGAAGGCGAAATAGATAGCATGAATGTATCTGTTGCAGCAGCCATATTAATTTTTGAAGCAAAAAGACAACGAGGTTTTAATCAATTATAAATTTTAAAGTATGAATTATAAATTATCACTTTTAGCACTATTATTCGGTTTCTCGGTTTCTGCACAAATCACCAATAAAGAGGTTGATGCCTTGGTAGAAAACACTTTAAAAACTTTTAATGTTCCCGGAATTGCTGTTGCCATTATTAAAGATGGAAAAATCGTTCAGGCACAAGGTTATGGTGTAAAATCTATCTTAACTAAAGAAAAAGTAGACGCAAATACGTTATTCGGAATTGCATCTAACAGTAAGGCATTTACAAGTGCTGCCTTGGCAATGTTAGTTGATGAAGGAAAGATAAAATGGGATGATAAAGTTGTAAAATACCTTCCTAATTTTAAGATGTATAACGAATATGTTACACAAGAGTTTACGATTCGTGATTTACTAACTCACCGCAGCGGTCTTGGTCTTGGTGCTGGAGATTTAATGATTTGGCCTGACGGAAGTGACTTTACTGCACAAGATATCACTCAAAACTTACTATACTTAAAACCTGTTTCGGACTTCAGAACCAAATACGATTATGACAATTTATTGTATATCGTTGCTGGTGAAATCGTACACGTAGTTAGCGGAAAAAGCTGGTGTGATTTTGTCGAAGAACGCATCATGAAACCATTAGAAATGAATCATAGTGCTGCTTCATTTTTACGTTTAAAAGATTCTACAAATATTATTGCTCCTCACGTTCCTATTGATGGTAAACTAAAAGTTATAAAGAGATATAAAAACCAACTTTTTGATGCTGCAGCAGGAATTTATTCAAGTGTAAATGACTTGAGCAAATGGGCAATTATGCAAATGAATAACGGTAAATACGGTCCTGACAACACACAATTGTTTTCAGAAAAAGAGCATGACGAAATGTGGCAATTGCAAACTATTATCCCTGCAAGAACAAGACCTCCATATAACACCCATTTTAGCGGGTATGGCTTAGGCTGGTTCCTAAGTGATGTAAAAGGATATAAACAAGTTACTCATACTGGCGGATTAGAAGGAATTGTAACTCAAGTTACTTTAATTCCTGAACTACAATTAGGAATTATTGTCTTAACAAATCAGCAATCTGGAGCTGCATTTACTGCAATTACCAATACAATAAAAGACAGTTATTTAGGTATTAAATCTGAAGATTATGTTGCATTATACAGCAGCAAAATAAAAGCCAACGAAGAAACTGCAGACAAAGTAACCGATGAAGTTTGGGCAACTGTTGCAAAAAACAAAAAGGATAAACTAAAAACTGATTTCACTAAAATTACAGGAACTTATAAAGACAATTGGTTTGGAGAAATTACCATTACAGAGAAAAAAGGAAAAGTATATTTTGCGTCAAAACGTTCTCCACAATTGGCTGGTGAAGTATTCTTTTATAAAGATGGAAATTATGTGGTAAAATGGGATAATGCTTATTTTCATGCAGATGCTCATTTGTTCTTCAAATACGATTCTAATGGGAAAGCTTCTAATTTAAAGATGCAGGCAATCTCTGAATTAACTGATTTTAGTTACGATTTTCAAGACTTAGATTTCACTAAAATTTAGTCTGATTTTTAAACATTTATGAATACAATTTATAAAAACTAATATAATTTTACCATAATGTTAAATGAAGCGGAGTCGAAACTTTTTTATAAAAAAGAATCGTTACTCCGCTTCATTTATTATACCTAGATTTTTAATCTAAAATCTAAAATCAACACTTCATTCCCTTGTGTATATTGAAACTTATTCTTATTTTTAGGGAATTGAACCAGGCGAACTATGATAGAGATAGATATTGAAAAAGAGAATAAAGCAATTGCACAGGAATACAAAGAATTACTTCGAATTAGTTACCAGACTTTAAGTCCTACAGATAAAAAACTAATACGGAAAGCTTTTGATGTTGCTGTTGATGCTCATAAAGAACAACGACGAAAATCAGGTGAGGCGTATATCTTTCATCCTATTGCTGTTGCAAAAATTGTAGCTTCCGAAATTGGTTTGGGAGCCACCTCAATTGCTGCTGCCTTATTGCATGATGTTGTCGAGGATACTCCACTAACTGTTCAGGATATCGAGCGTTTATTTAATCCCAAAGTAGCACAACTTGTAGAGGGATTAACAAAAATATCGATGGTTCAAAGGGATTTAAATGCATCGATGCAAGCGGAAAATTTCCGTAAAATGATTCTTACCCTAAATGATGATGTCCGTGTTATTTTGATAAAATTAGCCGACCGTTTGCATAATATGCAAACTATGGATTCGATGGCTGAATACAAACAAACCAAAATAGCATCTGAGACTTTATACATTTATGCCCCACTTGCTCATAGATTGGGATTATATAACATCAAAACTAAACTTGAAGATTTAGGATTAAAATATACTGAACCAGAAGTTTATAATGATATCGTAAGCAAAATTCGCGAAACAAAAGAAGAGCAAGATGCTTATATCAAAGACATTTCAGATGTTCTTAAAAAATCTATGGATGAAGAAGGAATTGACTATATCATAAAAGGTCGTCCGAAATCTATTTATTCCATCCGAAGAAAAATGCGCGCTCAAAACGTAAGCTTCGACGAAGTTTATGACAAGTTTGCACTTCGAATTGTCTATAAATCCAATCCTCATGACGAGAAATTTCTGGCATGGAAAATATATTCTATCGTAACCGACCATTATAGACCAAGCCCTAGCCGATTACGTGACTGGATTTCGTCACCAAAATCTACTGGATATGAAGCCTTGCACATAACAGTTATGGGACCAAAAGGGCGTTGGGTCGAAGTACAAGTTCGAAGCGAACGTATGGATGAAATCGCTGAAAAAGGATATGCAGCACATTACAAATATAAAAACGGAGCTACAGAAGAAAGCGGTCTTGATGTTTGGCTGAACTTACTTCGCGAAGCTTTAGAGAATTCTGAAACCAATGCGGTAGATTTTGTTGAAGATTTTAAAATGAATTTATATTCAAAAGAAATCTTTGTATTTACCCCAAAAGGAGAAATTAAATCTTTACCCAAAGGAGCAACTTCATTAGATTTTGCTTTTAGTATTCACTCCGAAATAGGAATAAAAACTCGTGGAACTCGTGTTAACGGAAGGTTAGTTCCTCTTAACTACGAATTAAAAAGTGGTGATCAGGTAGAAGTTATTACTTCTCAAAACCAAAAACCAACTGTAAACTGGTTGGATTATGTTACCACATCCCGAGCTAAAAATAAAATCAAGAATGTTCTAAACGAGAACACCAAAAAGATTGCTGAAGAAGGAAAAGAATTACTTACTCGTAAGCTTAAACACTTAAAAATTACGATTAGCGAACAAGTTATAAACGAGCTCGTTAATTTCTTTAAACTTAAAACAAGTTTAGATTTATTTTATAGAGTTGGTGTTGGTGCAATCGAAAATCAGCAATTAAAAGATTATGCTGCTCAAAAAGGTAATACGTTTATTAATTTCTTCAAAAACAAAATAAAACGTAATAATACCAATACAGCCGATACTGATATTCATAAACCTGAAATTAGCAGTAATTATGATATGTTGGTTTTTGGAACGGAGCATGACAAACTAGATTACAAATTATCTCCTTGTTGTAACCCAATTCCTGGCGATGATGTATTTGGTTTTGTAACGATAAACGAAGGTATAAAAGTCCATAAAAAAGATTGCCCTAATGCCATTGGAATGCAATCTAACTATGCGTATCGTATCATGACTGCTAAATGGATTGATTCATCTCAAGAAGAATTTAAAGCCATTATCAACATCACCGGAATGGACGTCTTAGGGCTTACCAACCAATTGACCAAAGTAATCTCTAATAATATGAATGTAAACATCCAGAGTATCTCTTTGAGTACCGATGCAGGGATTTTTCATGGTCAGATTGCCGTAATTGTACGAAACAATTCTATTCTTAAGAAAATGATTAACAATATCAAAAAAATTGATGGTGTAGATAAAGTAACGAGAGAATATAGAACATAAGTGTCTGAATTTTCACTATTAAACATTTGAATGTGAAACTTTAAACAGGAAACTTTTATTCATTTAAAATAATAAATTATCTTTGCAGGATATGACACTCATTTCAACTGACAACAACAAAAATCAAGAAATTGTAAAAAATGTTTTTACATTATATCTTGAACAAAAAGGGCATCGTAAAACTCCTGAGCGTTATGCTATTCTTCAGGAAATATATGATAGTGAAGAACATTTTGATATTGAAAACTTGTATATCAAAATGAAAAACAAAAATTATCGTGTAAGTAGAGCTACTTTATATAATACAATCGAATTATTATTAGATTGTGCTTTAGTTCGTAAACATCAATTTGGGCAAAATCAAGCCTACTACGAAAAATCGTATTTTGATAAGCAACACGATCATATTATTATGACTGATTCTGGTGAGGTAATCGAATTTTGCGATCCTAGAATTCAGACCATAAAAAAAACAATCGAAGAAATATTTGATATCGAAATAACGAATCATTCCTTATATTTTTACGGAAACAAAAAACAAAAATAGACAATCACTAAAAAGATTGTTCTCGAAAATATTTAAATAAATAGATAACTGATTAATCTGTGCAGGCGGTAAAACTGCCTCGACAACAAAATTAAAAATAGAATGACCGTAGATTTATTACTAGGATTACAATGGGGAGATGAAGGTAAAGGAAAAATTGTAGACGTTCTTACCTCGAATTATGACATTATTGCTCGTTTTCAAGGTGGACCAAATGCAGGACATACTTTAGAATTCGACGGAATAAAACATGTTTTAAGAACTATTCCATCTGGAATTTTTCACGAAAAGTCAATTAATATTATTGGTAATGGAGTTGTAATTGATCCTGTAGTTTTCCAAAAAGAAATTGAAGGTTTAGAGAAATTTAATTTAGACATCAAAAGCAAATTAATTATATCTAGAAAAGCACACTTAATTTTACCAACGCACCGTTTACTTGATGCAGCTTCTGAAGCTTCAAAAGGAAAAGCAAAAATTGGTTCTACATTAAAAGGAATTGGTCCAACTTATATGGATAAAACTGGTAGAAACGGTTTACGTGTTGGTGATATCGAATTAGAAGATTTCAAAGAGCGTTACAGAGCATTGGCAGACAAACATGAAGCTATGATTGCTTTTTATGATGTTGCTATTCAATACAACTTAGCAGAACTTGAAAAAGAATTCTTTGAAGCTATCGAAGAATTAAAAAAATTAGATTTTATTGATAGTGAAGAATATATGTACCAAGCTCAAAAAGCTGGTAAATCTATTTTATGCGAAGGTGCTCAGGGATCTTTATTAGATGTTGATTTTGGAACTTATCCTTTCGTAACTTCATCTAATACTACTGCTGCTGGAGCTTGTACTGGTTTAGGAATTGCGCCAAACAAAATTAAAGAAGTTTACGGAATTTTTAAAGCTTATGTAACTCGTGTAGGAAGTGGTCCTTTCCCAACTGAACTTTTTGACGAAGTTGGAGCTACTATGGCAAAAATCGGAAACGAATTTGGATCTGTTACAGGAAGACAAAGACGTTGTGGATGGTTAGACTTAGTTGCTTTAAAATATGCTGTTCAAGTAAACGGTGTTACACAATTAATGATGATGAAAGGTGATGTACTTTCTGGATTCGAAACTTTAAAAGTGTGTACAGAGTACAATTACAAAGGACAAAACATTTCTCATTTCCCTTATAATATCGAGCCAGAAAATGTAACTCCTGTTTACAAAGAGTTTAAGGGATGGCAAGCTGATTTAACTGGAATGACAACTTATGATCAACTACCAGTTGAATTAAAAGAATATATCGAGTTTATCGAGAAAGAAGTTGAAGTGCCTATCAAGATTGTTTCTGTAGGTCCAGACAGAAAACAAACGATACTTAAATAAAAATATTAAACGCTCTGAAATCCAGAGCGTTTTTTTTGCCAAAAAAATATTTTACACATGAGCAATCCTAAAATAAATATAACTGAGACTAAATTACTATCTGATAATTGGTATGTTTTAAACAAAGTAACTTTTGACTATCAAAAGAATAACGGCAAACAAGAAACCCATAATCGAGAAGTTTATGATAGAGGAAATGGGGCGGCAATTTTGCTTTATAATTCCGAAAAGAAAACTGTAGTCTTAACGAGACAATTCCGTATGCCAACTTATCTTAACGGAAATGAATCTGGAATGATGATTGAAGTTTGCGCAGGACTTCTGGACAAAGACAATCCTAAAGAATGCATTATCAGAGAAACGGAAGAAGAAACAGGCTATCGCTTAAAAAATGTAGATAAAGTAATCGAAACTTATATGTCACCTGGATCTGTAACCGAGATTTTATATCTATTTACAGGAGAATACGACGAAAGCATGAAAGTAAGCGAAGGCGGCGGACTTGATATCGAAAATGAGAACATCGAAGTAATGGAAATGACTTTTGATGAAGCATACAATATGATTGCAACTGGAGAAATAAAAGATGCCAAAACTATTTTATTATTGCAACACGCTAAGATAAAAGGGCTGATTTAAATCTAATTTAATCTTATCCTAAAAAATTCTCATAAGCAACCTTAGCTCCATAAGTAATACAAAGTAAAGAAGAAATTATTATTAAAGCATATTGCAATTTTTGAGATTTGAGTATGTTTTTAGTAAAAGGAATACTAAATAATCCAGAGGCTAAAAACATACCAAAAATTGATCCTAAACCAAAAATCAAGATATACATTAATCCTTCGAGAACTGTTTTCATTTGCGAAATTACTAAAACAACCAATGCTCCGCTGCCGGCAAGTCCGTGAATTAGCCCTACTCCAAATGCAGCTTTATATCCCTTAGTATCATTTGGATGTTCATGCTGGAACAAATCTATCGGATGAGAATGAGTATAAGTGTGCGAATGAAAATGTGTGTGAGTAACCCCATTACTATGTGTATGCTCATGCGAATGTGAATAAGTATGTGTATGCGTATTTTTCTTAAATAATTTAAACAATCGAAAAATACCCAATACAATCAACATTAAACCAACAGCTCCTTCAAGATAACTAAAAATACTCTCTTTTATAGCTACCTTAAAACCAATCATAATTATACCAATAACAAAGATTGTAAAAGTATGCCCAATTCCCCAATAGATACCATCTTTACTAGCCTGTTTAATACTATTTCTATTAGTTACTAAACTATTAACGGCTAATAAATGATCCATTTCTAGAGCATGTTCTAATCCTGCATAAAGTGTAATTACTATTCCTATCATAATTACAAATAATTATAATAAGCCGCACAAGCCCCTTCTGAAGATACCATTGGTGCTCCTAAAGGATTTGAAGGTTTGCATTTTTTTCCAAATTCAGGACATTGATTTGGTTTTTTACTTCCTCTTAATATTTCACCTGCAATACAATTTTGTTTTACTTTCTCATTTGTAATTGGGATCGAAAAACGAGAATTAGCATCGTACTTTTTATAGCTTTCTCTCATTACAAGACCACTATTTTCAATTACTCCAATACTTCTCCATTCCTGATCTCCGATTGTAAAAACAGTATTTACGACCTCTTTAGCTCTTTCATTCCCTTCATCTTTTACCAATCTTGTGTATTGATTTTCGACTTCAAATTTTCCCGTTTCTAATTGCAATACCGCATGATAAATAGCTTGTAATAAATCTGCGGGTTCAAAACCAGATATTACAATGGGAATTTTATATTTCTCAGAAATCGGATAATATTCATCCAATCCCATTATTGTACACACATGTCCTGCACCCAAGAAAGCATTAATATTACAAAACTCATCTGATAGAATAACTTCCATTGCAGGTGGAACTAATACATGCGAAACCAACATACTGAAGTTTTCCAAATTTAATTTTTGAGCATGAATAACAGCCAAGGCAATACTTGGAGCAGTCGTTTCAAATCCTACCGCAAAGAATACAACTTCTCTATCAGGGTTTTGTGCTGCAATATTTACGGCTTCTAATGGAGAATATAGTATACGCAAATCTCCTCCTTCTGCCTTAGCTTGCAAAAGACTTTTAGATGAACCTGGAACTCGGGTCATATCTCCAAATGAACACAAAATCACATTTTGTTTCATCAATTCTATTGCCTTATCTATTAAAGAAATCGGAGTTACACATACCGGGCAACCTGGCCCGTGAATCATTCTTATATCAGGAGGCAACAAATCGAGTAATCCATTTTTGACTAAGGAATGTGTTTGTCCGCCACAAATTTCCATTATGTTCCAAGGCTTTGTAGTTATCTTATGTAACTCAGCAATGTAATGTTTTACCAATTCAGGATTTCTATACTCAGAAAGATATTTCATATCAAACAATATTTAGAAGTTCGATAATAAATACTAAAGTTGAGTTCGGCTGAATCATTGGCGGTGCACCAATTTCGGCGTAAGCCAAATGATGAGGGATATATACTTTCCAACGAGATCCTTCTGGCATCAATTGCAATGCTTCTTGCCAGCCCGCAATAGTTTGCAATACTTTCATTTGTTGAGCGCCTGAATCCTTAGTCGAGTCAAAAACATTTTTGTTTAACAAATAACCTTCATAAATTACATTTACTGTATCATTTCTTTTAGGAATGTTTCCATTTCCTTCAGCCAAAACTTCGTATTGCAAACCACTTGGTAAGGATACAATTCCTTCTTTTTTAGCATTTTTATCTAAAAAGGTTTTTCCTATTTCGGCATTTGAAATTTTTAATTCTTCTTGTAAAAGCGCTACATAATTATTAAAAATCTCAATAGACCGTTTAGGAGATATCTTCGAATTTGATTTTTCGAATACAGATTGCATTCCATCAACAAAATCCTCGTATTTTATTTCGTCAAAACCAATATCTTTCAGGCTTAACGCCATCACCACTCCTGCAGAATAAGAAATTTTATCTTTCTCTTCTGTTTTACCCACATGCCCTAATAATTCTAAGATATCCATCATTTATTTTTTTATTTGTAAATAGTAATTAAGCTGCCCAAATGAAATATTTTCGTCATTAGGAGAAATTATTTCATGAAAATGAAGTTTATATTTTGGTTGTAAATGATCTATTATCAAATCTATAAGAACTGCATTTTGAAAAACGCCACCGCTAAAAGCTAATTCTTTTGTTCTGGAAAATTTTGCAACTTTTTCTATGCATTTCACTAAAGTGTAATGAAAATTAAGCGCTATAATTTCGACATTAATATTATTCTTAAGAGCATCCACGATTTGAAATAAAATTTTTCTTGCAGGAATAATGCTGTTTATTACCTCATCTTTTAGATAATCTTCTAATTCTAAAATGTTCTTATTATATTCTCTTTGAGCCAAATTTTCGAGATATAAACTAGCTTCTCCTTCAAATGAAATAACTTCCTTAAAGCCTAAAGCAAATGCAACTGCATCAAATAACCGTCCCATAGAGGATGTTTTTATTTTTGCAAGTTCAATCTCTTTTGTGTAGATCTTTAATTCGTTTTCATTAAAAAACCGCTGAAAAAAAGTAGTATTCCCGCTGATAGAAAGTGCTGCAATTTTTGGATTTTTAGACATCTTATCTCCTAAAATCCATGAATAATACTCTAAATGACCAACCCTAGTTATTTTTCTATTATTATACTGAAGAAACTCACCTCCCAAAATTTCATTTTCATTTCCAAACCCCATTCCGTCCCAAATGACACCCAAAACTTTAGATTGTTCCCATAGCTTCTTTTCGCCTAAAATTGCTGCAAAATGAGCTTCATGATGCTGTATCTTTATAATCTCAGGTTTATAATTATTACGAACTAAATCTTTAATAATCTGATGATTTTGATAATTTGGATGTTTATCTGTAATGATAATTTCGGGTGAGAAATTAAAACTGAATAGATAATCCTCTACTTTTTTTTCAAATCGATTATAAGTATCATAGTTACTTAAATCTCCTATATATTCACTAATATAACATTGATTATTAGGACTAATTGTAATTGTATTTTTTAAATCTCCTCCTAAACAAAGTATCTTTTGGTTGCTCTCATTTAAAAAATCTGATTTAAAATTAGGAGCAAAACCTCTCGATCTTCTTAGGATTATTTTAGCCTTATTTCTTTCTGAAAATTTAACGACTGAATCATCTTGTGGATGTTGTACATCTAAATTATGATGAAGAAAAAAATCAGCAATAGGATTTAAAGCTTCAATTGCTTCTTTTTCGTTTCCACAAATTGGAACTCCATGAATGTTACCACTAGTAGCCACCAAAGGTTTGTTAAACACAAAGGAGATTAGTTGCAGTATTCCTGAATTTGGAAGCATTGCACCAATTGTTTCCATTCTTGGAGCAATTTTATCAATCGCTAAATCATTTTGACTTTTTAAATCCAGAATTACAATAGGAGCTTCCGCAGATTTTAATTGTTGCTCTTCAAATTCATTACAAGATAAATGGGTAATAATCTGACTGAAATTCGGAAATAGTACCGCGAAAGGCTTTGCTAAGCGTTTTTTCCTTTTCCTTAATTCTTCAACAAATTTTGGGTTTGTAGCGTCACAGATTAATAAATATCCCGAAATATTTTTTACAGCTATGATTTTTCCTTGTTTTAATTCATCGGAAATACGTCTGAAAATTTGCAGATTTGTCCCTGAAATCTTTTGATTTTCTTTATCTGTAAATGAAATCTGAACGCCACAATCGGGACATGAATTTGTTTGTGAATGAAAACGAATATCCTCGGGATTACGATATTCCTCCGTACATGTTTGACACATTTCGAATTCATTCATACTCGTATTTTCTCTTTCAAAAGGGAATTTCTTAGTAACAGAATAGCGAGGCCCACATTGTGTGCACGTGGTAAATGGATAAAAATAACGTTTGTTCTCTGAGTCTGTAATTTCCTCTTTACAACTTTCGCAAATTGCAAAATCAGGCGTTAAAGGTAAGTTTACCGAAATGTTTTTCTCCGTCGGTTTTATATAAAAAGTTTCGAAATTTTCTGTTGTCAAAAAATCAGAAATCTTAATTGAAATTATTTCTGCATTCTTAGGACATTTCTTTTTAAGTGCATCATGAAGTTTTAAGGCTCTCTCCTTATTACCATTCACAACTATAACCACTCCCGATTCATTATTTGAAACACAACCAGTCAGTTCAAATTTAGAAGCTAAATTATAAACAAAGGGACGGAAGCCAACGCCTTGTACACGTCCAGAAATGGTTATTTTAAAAGAATGATTCAACGTTTATTATTTATTAAAATTTTCAATTAATTGAATCACTTTTTCCGTCACTTCTTTTATCGCAGCATCTACTTTTGGCGAAAGCTCCATAAACATTGGTTCCATTTTAGAAATTGTAATAGTGTATAAATAAATTTCTGGCATAGTATCAAACATGGTCAAGATTTCGACCATGTCTTTTAAACCAAAATTATGACCGCTTAAAGAGATTGGAAAATCGTTAGAAAATTTAGGTTTCAAGAGCGTAATTGTCCCCTCTTCTTTTCCGTCCATAGTAGCATCTACAATAATTACTCTTTTATGGTTTTCGATATACGGAACTAACGTAAATCCTCCTGTTCCTCCATCTATAAAAGAAATATTTTCAGGAAAATCAGACTGTTTTATTCTATTAATAAAATGTACTCCAACACCTTCATCTCCCATTAAATAGTTCCCAATACCCAATACTAAAATTTCATTCCCATCAGAATGGAATTCATCATATTTTACCATGTTAGTTTTTTCTGCAATCATCATTATTTTTTTATAAATTTTCAGCTTCTTCTTGGTTTACTTCTCTTTTTTGAGCTTCTTCTTTATGATTTAGCTCTTCTTTTTTAACTCTTTCTGCATTGACAAATTTGTATCCACTAATCATAGCCGAAGTTTCTCCACGTCCTTCTAACCAATCATGAAAAAAAACTAGATAAATATGTACAATTGCAAACAGAATAAAAGTCCAAGTGGTAAAGTGATGAACTAGTCTAACATTAAAATCTCCTCCTAAAACATTAGGAACCCAAGCAAACATCTTTGGCAAGAACCATGTTGCTGCTGGTTCATACAAAGCAAAGCCAGTTGCAATCATAACAAGAGCCATCAAAAACATCAAAAAATAAGAAGCGGCTGCAACGCTGTTATGTCCTACAACAGCGTTAGGTGCAATATTCCCTTTTTCGTTTTGCAACAAAATATCATATTTAATTACATGCCACATTCTTGCAAAACCTTCTTTTTTAAATGGAAAAAAAACTCTCCAATTGGCATATTTATTTCCTTTGAAAGCAAAATAAACTCTCAAAATCAAAACGCTAACAAATAAATAAGCACTTATAAAGTGAATCTCGCGTATGTACCCAAGCCAAAATTGCCCTGAAGCTTCTTTATTAGAGATAATTCCTGGTGGGTTTGCGATAATAAATCCTGTAACAACTAATATTGTGATGGAGAAAGCATTTACCCAATGAAAAATACGCACTGGTAATTCCCAAATGTAGGCTCGTTTATAAACACTAGTTTCTACTGACATGACTCTAATTTTATGTTAACTAATACAAGTTGAGATATCGTTTACGGCTTTAATTATATCGCCTTTTTCGTCATATAAATGCACCGCACACGCAATGCATGGATCAAAGGAATGTATCGTTCTAATGATTTCTAATGGAAGTTCCGGATCTGCAACAGGCGTATTTAATAATGAACTTTCATAAGGTGATCTTTGTCCTTTTGGATCTCTAGGCGAAGCATTCCAGGTAGATGGAACTACTTGTTGATAATTAGCAACTTTGGCATCTTTTATAACAATCCAGTGGCTTAAAGATCCTCGAGGCGCTTCGACAATACCAACTCCTTTTGACTCTTTTGGCCAAGTAGATGTTTCCCACTTTTCTGTATTTGCAATATTGGTATCTCCTTTTTTAATATTTTCGATCAAAGTATCAAAAAATTCTAAATTCCAATTAGCAACAAGTTGTGACTCTAAAGCTCTTGCAGCTGTTCTTCCTAAGGTTGAGAATAATGCTTCAGCTGGAATTTGTAGTTTAGATAAAGTAGAATCAACTATATCTTTAAATTCTTCTCTACCAGAAGCATAACCTACTAACATTCTTGCTAATGGCCCTACTTCCATAGCATGTCCTTTCCATCTTGGTGTTTTTATAAAACTGTATTTTTCTTCAACGTTTAGATGGGTATAAGGTGGTTTTGGCCCAGTATAGTTTATTTTTGTTTCTCCACTCCAAGGGTGTCTTCCTGTGTTCCCATCTCCTTCATAATCATACCAAGAATTATTTACGTACTCTTCTACCGTTTTTAAATCTCTTAAATCTAAATCATGAAGCCTCGATAAATCCTTATTTAAAATAACTCCCGACGGAAATTTAAAATTAATATCGTTTGTGTTATTATGCCCTTGCATTGGGAATTCTCTAGAGGACATGAAATTATGAAACCCTCCTATAGCTCCCCAATCTTTATAAAACCCTGCAATCGCAATTACATCTGGAACATATACCTGTTCTACAAATCTTTTTCCATCTTCCAGAAGTTGTCTAACATACGCCAGCCTTTCTGCATTTAATCCACTTGCATCATCTAGGTTAATTGAGCAAGCCATTCCTCCTACCAGAAAATTAGGATGCGGGTTTTTACCTCCAAAAATAGCATGTACTTTCACTATTTCTTTTTGCCATTCTAAGGCTTCTAGATAGTGTGCTGTTGCCATCAAATTGGCTTCGGGTGATAATTTCATTTGTGGATGCCCCCAATAACCATTGGCAAAAATTCCTAATTGACCACTCTCTACAAATCTTTTGAGTCTTTTTTGTAAATCCGAGAAATATCCTGGTGAGCTTTTTGGCCAATTTGAAATAGATTGTGCCAATTGAGAAGTTTTTACCGGATCTGCATTTAGCCCACTTATTACATCTACCCAATCAAATGCGTGAAGATGATAAAAATGAACTACGTGATCATGCAAGTATAAAGCTCCAAGCATAATATTTCGAACCATCTCTGCATTTGGAGGAACTACAATTCCTAATGCATCCTCAACAGCACGTATGGATGCTGTGGCGTGCGAAGCCGTACAAACTCCGCAAGTGCGTTGTACAAAAGCCCAAACATCTTTTGGGTTTCTATCTTTAACAATATTTTCAAGTCCTCTAACCATAGTCGAGGATAAAAAAGCTTCTTTTATAGTTCCATCTGATATCTCTACTTCGGCTCTAAGATGCCCTTCTATTCTTGTAATGGGATCTACAACTATTCTTTCTGACATTTTTCTATTTATTTAATTATAAATCCTCTAATTTTTTTTCATTTTCAATACCCTGGTCAATCCCATCTTTTAATTCTTTCCTTTTGGATGCATTAGCTAGAATCGCATGAACTCCAATTCCTACTGCAGTTGCTCCAAGAGCTACTTTTCCTAATGTATCAGCATTTGATTCGACATCGCCTCCTATAGATAAATCTCTGGAATAAAAACTTCCTGCATCCCAAAAATCTTTGGCACTACAACCTAAACAACCATGTCCAGACTGAATTGGGTAACTTACTCCTCCATTCCATTTCATATTACCACAAGCGTTGTAAGTACTTGGTCCTTTGCAACCCACTTTGTATAAGCAATATCCTTTTTTTGCGTTTTCATCGTCAAAATTTTCAACAAATAATCCCGCATCAAAATAAGGGCGGCGGTAGCAACTGTCATGAACTCTTTTTGAATAAAATGCTTTTGGTCTACCTGCATTATCTAATTCTGGCATTTTTCCAAAAGCAACAATATGTACAATAATCCCTGCCATAACTTCGCCAATTGGCGGACAACCTGGGACATTAATTATTGGTTTATCGGTAATGATTTTATTAATTGGTACAGCTCCTGTAGGATTTGGTTTTGCTGCCTGAACACATCCTGATGTTGCACAACTTCCCCAAGCTATTATTGCTTTGGCTCCTGCAGCCGATTCTTTAAGTATCTCTACAGCACTTCTTCCTCCTATACAGCAATAATTTCCGTCGGCACCAAGAGGTATCGATCCTTCTACACAAAGGATATATTCTCCTTTATACTTATCCATCGTCGCTTTTTTAGCGGCTTCTGCCTGATGCCCCGAAGCAGCCATTAGCGTTAAGGTATAGTCTAATGAAATTTTATCCAAAATAATATCTGCCACAATAGGGTGATCTGAACGAATAAATGATTCGCTACAACAGGTACATTCCTGAAAGTGTTCCCAAATAACAGGCAATCTGGGTGTCCGCTCTAGTGCCTTTGTAATTTGACCTATTGCAGAACTCTCTACCCCCATGTAAGCTCCTATATAAGCAACAAATTTTAAAAAATCTCTCCTATTATATCCCTGTCTTTCTATACTACTATAATAGGTCTCATTAACTTTGTCTTTATCCTTCATTCTTAATTAGTTTTTAAAACTCATCATACCCCTTAAACTTAGAACACTGCTTCCTCTCAATTAATACTTTTTCTTTAAAAATGAGAACATCAAATTTTATTTTATTTTTCCTACAAATACATGATAATTGTCATAATATGAATCTTTTAATAAACTTAAATTGACCCTCAAATTTTTATTGTATTAAAATATTATTTGCATGCACGAACTTTCCATTGTTTCATCAATAGTAAAAACGGCTCAACAAGAAGTTGAGAAAATAAAAGCAGAAAGGGTCCTAGAAATTTATCTTGAAATAGGAAAATTGTCTGGAGTAGAGCTAGATTCTTTCCATTTTGTTTGGCCATTAGGTATTTATAGAAGTGTTTTGGTTGATGCCAAATTATTTATTGACGAGCCTATCGGAAAAGCAAAATGCGCAGAATGCAATCATGAATTTTTTATCGAAAAAATATTTGATAGTTGTTCCAATTGTAATAGTCCTTTCAAAGAAATTCTGACTGGCAAGGAATTAAAAATTAAAAAGTTAATTATAAAATAAAAATTATGTGTACCACTTGCGGATGTAGTTCTGATGAAAATGAAATAAAATATACTAAGATGGGAGAAAAACAGAATCATTCTAATAATGGTAGTTTTCATCACCATCATAATAATGAGTTACATCATGACCACGATCATGACGACCACAATCATGACCACAATCATGACCATGATCACTTTCATGATCATAGCCATCATGGGCACAGTCACTCTCACAATCATAGTCACGAGATAAGTGTGATACAATTAGAAAAAGATATTTTGCATAAAAACCAATTAACTGCCGAAAGGAACAGAGGTTTTTTTGAAGCTTTAAATATTTTTTCAATCAATTTAGTGAGCTCTCCCGGATCAGGAAAAACATCTTTATTAGAGCGAACAATAACCGATTTAAAAAGCAAAATAACTTTCTCGGTTATTGAAGGTGATCAACAAACAACAAATGATGCAGACAGGATTCATAAGCTTAATGTTCCTGTGATTCAAATAAATACTGGAAAAGGATGCCATCTTGATAGTGAGATGATTTCGAGAGCTGTTAAGGAACTAAAACCTAAACAAGATTCGATTATGATGATCGAAAATGTTGGGAATCTAGTTTGCCCTGCGATGTTTGATTTAGGAGAATCTAAACGTATTGTAATCATATCCGTAACTGAAGGTGAGGACAAACCCCTTAAATATCCTGATATGTTTTATGGCTCGCAAGTTTGTATCATTAACAAAATAGATTTGCTGCCGTATTTAAAATTTGACTTAGAAAAATTAAAAGAATATGCCAGAAAAGTGAATCCTAAATTAGAGTTTTTTGAAGTTTCTACCACATCCGGAGAAGGTCTGGAAGCGTGGTATAAATATTTAACTCAATCAATAAACCAATAATCGTATGTGTTTAGCAATCCCTGGTTTACTTAAAAAAGTAACGATACAACTTGATGAAACTTTTAGAATAGGTGAAGTTTCGTTTGAAGGAATTATTAAAGAGGTTAACCTAACTCTTGTTCCCGAAGCCAAAGAAGGCGATTATGTTTTGGTACACGTAGGTGCTGCCATAGGTATTATTAATGAAGAAGAAGCTAAACGAACTATGGAAGTTTTAAAGCAAATGGGAGAAGAAATTTAAATATAAAAGATGGAAAGTTCTAACAGTGAAGCGATTTATCTCCATCATGGTAGTGGCGGAGAACACATGACACAATTATTAAATGATGTTATTTTAAAGATTTTAAAAAACGATATTTTAGATGTTCGTCATGATGGTGCGTTTATAAATTTACAAGGTAATTTGGCTTTTTCGACTGATAGTTATGTTATCTCTCCTATCTTTTTTAAGGGTGGAAACATTGGCGAACTTGCTGTAAACGGAACAGTAAATGACTTATCTATGTGTGGCGCGATTCCTAAATATCTCTCCTTATCACTAATAATCGAAGAAGGTTTTAGTTTAGACGAATTTACTCAGATTATTAAATCGATAAAATCGGCAGCAGACAAAGCTGGTGTTTTTATTGTTACTGGAGACACTAAAGTGGTTGAACGAGGAAAAGGGGATAAAATTTACATCAATACTTCTGGGATTGGTATTATACATGAAAAGGCCGATATAAAAATTAGAAATATTCTTGAAAATGATGCCATACTTGTTAATGGCGCTATAGCATCCCACGGAATGGCAATTATGTCTGAACGTGAAGGTCTTCAGTTTGAAAGTGATATTCTGAGCGATACAACTAACTTAAATGAGATTGTTCTTGAATTGATTGAGAAACATGGCAATAAAATTCATTTCTTAAGAGATGCAACTCGTGGAGGATTAGCCTCTGTATTGCACGAAATTGTAACCGAAAGCAATTTTGGAATGAATCTTCTTGATGAAAATATAAATGTAGAAAACCAAGTAAGAAGTGCCTGCGAATTATTGGGCTTAGATCCTTTATATGTAGCCAATGAGGGCATATTTGTTTGTATTGTTGATGCTGATATTAAAGACGAAGTTCTAGCTATTTTACAAAAAACAAATCCAAATGCTTCTTGCATAGGTTTTGTAACTCAAGACCATCCTTCAAAAATTATTGTAGAAAGTGCTTTTGGCGGCAAAAGGGTTTTGTCTCCATTAATAGGCGAACAATTGCCTAGAATTTGTTAATCATTTTAGTTTTAATATAATCAGTTTCTATTTTGAAATAATTATTGTTTTTAGATAAAATAAAAAAGGCATAAGAAACTAATCTTATGCCTTTTGTTTTATATAGAACGCTCTGGATTATCTTGAGTAATTTGGAGCTTCTTTAGTAATTGTTACGTTGTGAGGATGACTCTCTGTGATTCCGCTAGAAGTGATTCTAACAAAACGTCCTGACTCTTGTAGAGTAGGAATATCTTTAGATCCGCAATATCCCATTCCTGCACGAAGTCCTCCGATAAACTGAAGCATACTTTCGTTTAATTCTCCTTTGTAAGGAACACGACCTACAATTCCTTCTGGAACTAATTTTTTAACGTCGTCTTCAACATCTTGGAAATAACGATCTTTTGATCCCGTTTGCATAGCTTCAACAGAACCCATTCCGCGGTAAGATTTGAATTTTCTTCCTTCGAAGATAATCGTTTCTCCTGGAGATTCTTTTGTTCCTGCAAGTAATGATCCTAACATTACACAGTCGGCTCCAGCAGCTATTGCTTTAGGAATATCTCCTGTATAACGTATTCCACCATCGGCAATTACTGGTACACCAGATCCTTTGATTGCTGCAGCAACTTCTAAGACTGCCGAGAATTGAGGAAATCCAACTCCTGCTACGATACGTGTTGTACAGATTGAACCAGGTCCAATACCTACTTTTACACCATCGGCACCGTTTTCTACTAAATATTTAGCAGCTTCTGGAGTTGCAATGTTTCCAACAATTACATCTATTTGCGGGAATTTTGATTTTACTTCTTTTAAGGTATTTACAACACCTTCTGTATGTCCGTGCGCTGTATCGATGATAATAGCATCTACTCCCGCAGCAACTAATGCTTCTGCTCTTTGTACCGCATCACCAGTAACTCCAATTGCAGCAGCTACTCTTAAACGACCAAAAACATCTTTGTTAGCAATTGGTTTTTGAGTAAGTTTAGTAATATCTCTAAAAGTAATTAACCCAACTAATTCATAGTTAGCATTAACAACTGGTAATTTTTCGATTTTGTGTCCTTGTAAAACTACTTCGGCTTGTTCTAGTGAAGTTCCTTCGGCTACGGTTACCAAATTTTGGCTTGTCATAACTTCTACAATTGGTCTTGTTCCATTTTTTTCGAAACGTAAGTCACGATTAGTAACAATTCCTTTTAGGATTCTGTTTTCGTCAACAATTGGGATTCCTCCAATTCCGAATTCTTTCATTGCCATTTTTGCATCGGCAATTGTAGAACTTAATGGTAATGTAACCGGATCGATAATCATTCCTGACTCTGCACGTTTTACTTTACGTACTTTGCCAGCTTGTTGCTCGATGGTCATGTTTTTATGCAAAACACCTATTCCTCCTTCTTGTGCCATAGCAATTGCCATTGCACTTTCGGTAACGGTATCCATAGCAGCAGATACGATTGGAACGTTTAGTGTAATATTTCGAGAAAATTTTGATTTTATGCTCACTTCGCGAGGAAGCACATTCGAGTAGTTAGGTACTAATAATACATCGTCGTAAGTTAAACCTTCGCCGATAATCTTGGAGTTGTGTGCTATCATGGTGCAATTTCTAGTTGAATTGCGTGCAAATATAGTAAATAAATTGAAAACATTTACGTTATGCTATTCAGAAATTTTAGTTTTAATAATTTCTGATAGATATTTTCTATAAAAAAAGCCATAAAAACTACAGCTGTCCTAGCCCGGATAGTAGCGAAAATCCTTTATTGTTTTTCTTTAAAACAATAAAGATTATAGCGAATAGCCGGATTAGCTCCTTAAAAAAAATAACTTAATAGTATTCAGAATTTTCTTTGAAAATAAAATTAAGTCCAAATTGAAACGTGGCACTATTGGCTTTTGTAATGTCCTTGTATTCCAGAATATTATCGACCATGGCGTATAAATTAAACTTGCCAAGATTTGTTGAAAGCCCGAATCCTATGTTTTTTGAAGAATAAGAATCTATAGTATAAGTTGCTTTTACCTGAAGATTTTCGAAAAGGGTACGTCTATAAAAAGCTGTTAAAGCGACCAATGGCGTTCTAGGTGTAGACATCGCAAATAATTGTGCTCCTACTCCATTAAGATATTCGGTTTCGCCCTTTGAGACACAATTGCATTCTTCGTCGGATCTGGATTCTCCGAAAGAATACTGAAATGAAGAGTTAAATTTTACTGGTCGCCAAGTGGTGTATTTACCATAAAGTGTGTCGCGTGGTATTGCTGCTTCGAACTCATCGAATACATTTTCTGGTTTTTCGGGATTGGTAAAATTAGGATTTACGCCTTCGTATTGGTAATACCCTTTGTAGGTAAGATTCTCTACTTCTTTGCTATGGCGAATAAATCCTACATCGATGATACTTGCCGTGAATTGAATGTTTTTTTTAGGATAATAGGTTATCCCCGCATCAAAACCGAGGCCGTAATTTCCTCCTCCCAAGAAAGTTTTATGTGCAATGTCTGAAGCGACACTTCCATTATAATCATCTTCACGATATTCGGCAATTCCTGAGGTTTTTAATTCTAAATTAGAAGATATAATTTGGTTATACATTGTTGTGTTTGACCTTCCTGTATAAATGTATCCTGAATTCTTGGTAGAAGTTGCGTTTAATCCGCTTGAATATAATTTGGCTCGACCTCCTAAAACTAACTTATCGCTTACTTTTTTGTGGTATCCTATATGAAAAACTGAAAGTACTTCGGCCTTTACACTTAGTTGACTCAAATCGAATGATTTTCCGATATATTTTTGATTTCCATCTAATGCTAATAATGCCAAATCTTTAGGAACATACATAAAAAAGTCTGCTTCCTGATACACTCCAAATGAAACGTAGGCTTTACTTTCTCGACCTCCAACCTTGAATCCTCCTGAAAACAATTCGAGTTGTTGATTAACTGAAACCTTATCATTTTTGGATGCTTTGTTTACTGCATTTCTTAGCTTGGTATTAAAGTCGACTCCATTATTTGCAAATAAATCGTAAGCCGAAAAACTGCTTGAACCAACATTTGCCGAAATACCAGATAACAACGGAACTCCAAAATAAAACTTATACGCAACATCTGTTCCTGGATTTACTAGTAACGATTGCGGAATTGAAGAGAAATTATACAGTATTTGTTTATTCTGTGCCATTCCAGAAATAGATACTGCTAACAACAAAATTAAATAGATTTTTCTCATTTGATTTCGAAGTAAACGGTTGCTCCTGAACGCAGTTTTAAACTTCCGGGACTATCTTTGGTTAATGGTGTTCCTGGCAACATGGTAATTCCTATTTCTAGTTTAACTGATTTTTTTAGTAATTCTAATGTTTCGTTTTCGAAAACATCTGTGTATTTTACAATATTTGGTGTGTTTGTATAAGCTGGAACATCTATTTCGGTATGATGAACCACCTGATTATCTACATCTAGAAAAACAAAATTAACTATGTAGGCTCTGGCTATTGTATTATCAATTTCGAAATTAAACTCGGCTTTCTTTAAATTGTCTCTAAAAAAACTATCTCTAAATACATCAAAATCCTGCACATTAAAAACAACATCTTGTTCTTCTCCGTTATCGATAAATGTATTTGCCTTAACATCAAAGTAAGTTAAATTGGCAACAAAAACAGGTTCTAGTTTAAGATCTTTGGTTTGATCAAAATCTAAATCACTGGCGCACGAACAAAACATTAATGCGACGATTATAAGTCTGAAAAACATATTATTATAATATAATTTCATTACAAGATTATTTTTAGTTTGGTGTAATGGTAACAACGATTTTTAATTGTTAGTTATTACTGAAAAATGGGATGTTTTTTTTCTATTATGCTAGATACACTATTCTTCCATGTCTTTTTCTGCGACTATTCTTGGATTCAAGATTTCTTCAAGATTTCCAATATTTAATAAGTCAGAAATTGTATTTTCAATACAGCTTCGAGTTAACTCCTTGACAAATAAATCTGGTGGAACTTGATACAAACCATTAAGATTATTTCCATCTTTTTTATCTAATTCGACAATAGTTTTCAAAAAATCATAGGTCCAGATATTTAGCCCATATTTCCTTCCATCTTTCATGTAAACATGAATATTACAAAACTCATTCTCTATTTCCCAATTATCCGGGGCTACTTCTTCAAACTCTAACCAAAGTTCAAAATCTTTCATGAAATCATCTTGAATTATGTATTAATGATAGGCTCCAAACAACTTAGACGCTTCATTATAAGCGCTCTCAAAACTCATAGCTCTAACATTGGTATCTTGTTTTTGCGCTGTAAAATACGACACCATTTTTTCTGTTGGCATATTACCTGTAAGTTTATCAGTCGCCATTGGACAACCTCCAAAACCTTGAATTGCTCCATCAAAACGGCGGCAACCTGCAAGGAAAGCAGCATCTATTTTCTCAAACCAAGTATTGGGTGTGGTATGTAAATGTGCGCCAAACTCGATTTGAGGATATTGTGCAATTAAATTAGAAAACAAATAGGTGATAATATCTGGTGTTGAACTACCTACGGTATCTGAAAGCGAAAGTGTTTTTACGCCCATTTTAGATAATCGCTCTGTCCACTCCCCAACAATCTCTACGTTCCAAGGGTCTCCGTAAGGGTTCCCAAATCCCATCGAAAGGTATGTTATGACTTCTTTGTTCTTTTTATCTGCAATTTCTAATATTTCCTGTAGTGTAATTATAGATTCGGCTATAGTTTTATGTGTATTCCTCATTTGGAAATTCTCAGAAATTGAGAATGGAAATCCTAAATATTGAATCTCTTTATGTTCCGAAGCTATTTCGGCTCCTTGAGTATTGGCTATAATTGCTAATAATTTGCTGGTGGTTTGCGACAAATCTAGTTGTGCCAAAACCTCAGCTGTATCTTGCATTTGCGGAATTGCTTTTGGAGAAACAAAACTCCCAAAATCAATGGTATCAAAACCTACTCGTAATAAAGACTGGATATAAGAAACTTTATTCTTGGTAGGAATAAATGTTTTGATGCCTTGCATAGCATCTCGCGGACATTCGATAATCTTAATTTCTTTACTCAAAGCAGTTCTGTTTCTGAATGCTAAGTTACTGTCTTTTTTATATAAATAAAAAATATCGCTTTGTTTATTTTATTACATAAAATAGTAATATTTATAAATATTACCTAAAAACGTAATAACAAATAATATTACTTATATTTGTAATACAATTTTATTAAAACTTCTTATCTTGACAAAAGGTGAATGACTAGTTTGTGATTATATTGTCTATAAAATAGAGTAAATACTCAATTGTTTTAATCGCAATTCTTTAATTCTAAAAGTTACTCGTTTGAGGTAATATACTAAATCTTAGTTTCGACTGTGCTTGGTCTGGCAAGTTTATAAATAGCATCCTGAGCAAAATCGGAGAGTGTATTTATAATAGATAATCTAAAAGAAATGGAACAAATTGAAACAAAAATGGTATTTAATTTTTAATTATATTTGAATATGATAAGCGTAATTACTGGTGACATTATAGGTTCAAGACAACTAAAATCTAAAGATTGGATTGATAGTTTAAAAAAACTATTTAATCAGTTTGGCAAGAATCCAAGTGAATGGGAAATTTATCGTGGCGATGAATTTCAGATAGAAATAAGTAATCCTGAGGATGCTTTATTAGCCGCTTTATTAATAAAAGCCTATCTAAGATCTATAAAACTTGATGCTAGAATGAGCATTGGCTTTGGGGATAAAACACATAAAGCAAAGAAAATATCTGAGAGTAATGGAACTGCTTTTATAAATTCAGGAGAACTTTTTGAAACATTAAAAAAGCAAAAAACTACTTTGGCTTTAAAATCTGGAAATGTAGATTTTGATACAAAGCTCAATTTGATGTTACGCCTAGGTTTAACTTTTATGGATAACTGGCTGGTTCCTGCTGCAAAATTTGTAGTAATTGCAATTCAGAATCCTACATTATCTCAGGAAGAAATCGGGGTAAAATTAGGGATTAACCAAGCTGCTGTAAGCCGAAGACAAAAACGAGCACAATTTGAATTAATGATGGATTTAGACCGTTATTTTAGATCGCAAATAAACGAATTTACTTTATGATACTATTTGTAAAATTATTTTTGGCACACATACTCGGTGACTTTATATTTCAGCCTAATTCATGGGTTATTGATAAAGAAACCAAGAAACAAAAAAGTATCTACCTATATATACACGCTGCTTTTCATGGGGCTTTAACCTGGATTCTTGTTTGGGAATTATCTTTTGGTTGGTATGCGCTTTTATTAGCGATTACACATGGTTTTATTGATTTTTTAAAACTTCATTATCAAAAAGATACTACCAGAAGATCTTGGTTTATTGGTGACCAAATTGCGCATTTGATAGTTTTAATAGTGATTACTATTTTATACAATCATCAAAAAATAGACTTTCTTTACTTTAATAGTCAATTCTGGATTATACTTACCGGTGTTTTGTTTTTAACGAAACCAACTTCGATTTGTATTAGAAACCTCATCTCGATTTGGACTCCCGAAAATAAAAATGGAACCGACGATTCTCTTGCCAATGCAGGAAATTACATTGGCATACTAGAACGTCTATTTGTGTTTTGTTTTATAATCACCGGACATTTTGAAGCCATTGGTTTTTTATTGGCTGCAAAATCTATTTTTAGGTTTGGCGATTTAAAAGAGGCCAAAGATCGTAAACTAACAGAATACGTCCTTATAGGAACTCTTTTAAGTTTTGGGATTGCATTACTTACTGGCCTGATTGCTCAAGTTATGTTTTTACAAACCTTTTAAAATCTCTTTATTAATTGCTTTTATCAAAGCTGGACCTTTGTAAATAAAACCTGTATATAACTGAACCAGACTTGCTCCCGCGTTTAATTTCTCGATAGCATCTTGAGCAGTATGTATTCCGCCTACTCCTATAATAGGGAATGCTTTGTTACTTTTTTCAGAAAGAAAACGAATTACTTCGGTTGATCTTTGGGTTAAAGGTTTACCTGATAAACCTCCCATTTCTTCTTTATTTACAGATTGTAATCCATCTCTAGATATTGTAGTATTGGTTGCAATTACACCTGCAATTTGTGTAGTTTTTATAATATCGATAATATCCAATAATTGCTCATCGGTTAAATCTGGAGCAATTTTTAATAAAATCGGCTTTGGCTTTGCATGCGTTAAATTTTTATTTTGTAACGTTTGCAATAATTGCGTCAATGGCTCTTTGTCCTGTAGTGCCCTTAAGTTTGGTGTGTTTGGAGAACTTACATTCACCACAAAATAATCGACATGGTTGAATAAGGCATCAAAACAAATGATATAATCATCTACAGCATTTTCATTTGGAGTGATTTTGTTTTTACCGATATTCCCTCCTATTAAAACACCTTTATTTTGTTTTAAACGCTCTACTGCTTCGATAACTCCACCGTTATTAAATCCCATTCTATTAATAATCGCCTGATCTTCTTTTAAGCGAAATAATCTCTTTTTAGGGTTTCCTTCCTGTCCTACTGGCGTTACTGTTCCTATCTCTATAAAACCAAAACCAAAATCTGAAAGTTCTTTGTATAACTTGGCATCTTTATCAAATCCTGCTGCAAGACCAACTGGGTTACTAAATTTTATCCCGAAAACTTCACGCTCTAATCGAGGGTCATTTTCTTTATAAATCGCTTTTATAATCGATGAAACTCCTGGTATTTTGGAAATAAATCTAACAAATGAAAAAGTAAAATAATGGACTTCTTCTGGATCAAACCTAAAAAGTATCGGACGAATAAGCAATTTGTACATAAGTGTGTTGTTGTTTTTGTGGGTGCAAATTTAGCTATTATATGCTAAAATGCACCCAATTTGTATAAAAAAACAGCTTCTTAATTTGATCTCTTTTAACTTTTTATTGTAATTTTATTCAGTAAAACAATAACTATATAAAAACAGTCGAATTAATGAAAAAAATAAACAAATATTGGTTATTTGGAATAATAGCCTCTGGTATTCTATTTATTAGCTTTGGCTATACAAATTTTATAAAGCCAACTACAGAAAAAACAACTCAGGATTGTAACGAAGTTCAAATGGTTTCATCAGAATCTAAATTTGAACCTACAATCGTAAATAAAAAAACAGCACCATCCAAAGCTCCCGAAGGAATGGTTTGGATTCCTGGAGGAGAATTCTCGATGGGAAGCAATGTCGAGGACGAAAGCTTATGCAGCTTAAAAGGTGTTACCAAAGATGCTGCGCCAATACATCGTGTATACGTAGATGGGTATTGGATGGATAAAACAGAAGTTACCAATGAGCAATTTGAAAAGTTTGTAAAAGCTACTGGTTATATAACCGTTGCCGAACAAAAACCTACTAAAGAAGAATTCCCTACGGCTAACGAAGAAGACTTAATTACAGGATCGGTTGTATTTAGTCCTACCCCAGCATCTGTAAACTTAAACAACTTCTTGCAATGGTGGTCTTATATAGGAGGAACTGATTGGAGACATCCCGAAGGACCAAATAGCTCTATAAAAGGAAGAGAAAAATATCCTGTTGTACAAATAGCTTATGAAGATGCTGTTGCTTATACAAAATGGGCTGGCAAAAGACTCCCAACCGAAGCCGAATGGGAATTTGCTGCACGAGGTGGTAAAACTGGAGAAATATATGCTTGGGGAAATGTATTAAAACCTAAAGGAAAATTTCAAGCCAATATATACCAAGGTCATTTCCCGATTAAAGATGGAGATACTGGCGAAGACGGATTTAAAGGTATTGCTCCTACAGCCCAATATGCTCCAAATGCATACGGCTTATATGATATGGCAGGAAATGTTTGGGAATGGGTAAATGACTGGTATAGCTACGATTATTTTAAAACATTAAGCGAAGCTGGTCTTGCCAAAAATCCTCAAGGTCCAGATGCAAGTAATGATCCTTCCGAACCAGGTCAGCTTAAAAAAGTACACCGTGGTGGTTCTTTTTTATGTACCGACCAATATTGCACTCGCTATATGGTAGGTACTAGAGGAAAAGGCGAAGTTCGTTCTGCAGCAAATCATCTTGGTTTTAGATGCGTTAAAAGTATTTAAAGAAATAAAATTAACACGAAAAGGATTCTACTAAAATAGAATCCTTTTTTGTTTACATCAGGATGTTTTAATCTAAAATAAGACAGCTAAAAAAAATGTCTATATTTGTTGCTTAAAAAAATAAAAATGCAACATATTATAGATCGTTTTATTAGTTATGTAACAATTGATACGGAGTCTGATCCAAATTCACAAACTACACCAAGTACTGCAAAACAATGGGATCTTGCTAATAAACTTGTCGAAGAACTAAAAAACATCGGTATGCAAGATGTTACTATAGATGACAAGGCTTATATCATGGCTACTTTACCAAGTAATGTAGAGCATACTGTTCCTACTATTGGTTTTATTTCTCATTTTGATACTTCTCCAGATTTTTCAGGAGCTAATGTAAAACCACAAATTATCCCTAATTATGACGGTAAAGACATTGTATTAAATGCAGAACAAAACATAATTCTATCTCCAAGTTACTTTAAAGATTTATTACAATATAAAGGGCAAACCTTAATTACAACTGACGGAACTACTTTATTAGGTGCCGACGATAAAGCTGGAATTACAGAAATTGTTTCGGCAATGGAATTCTTAATTAAAAATCCAGACATTAAACACGGGAAAATTAGAGTTGGGTTTACACCCGATGAAGAAATTGGTCGTGGTGCAAATCATTTTGACGTAGATAAGTTTGGTGCTGAATGGGCTTACACCATGGACGGAAGTCAAATTGGTGAACTTGAATACGAGAACTTTAATGCTGCTGGTGCAAAAATCACTTTTAAAGGTAAAAGTGTTCATCCTGGTTATGCCAAAGGTAAAATGATTAACTCGATGCTTATCGCTAATGAGTTTATTAATGAATTACCTAAAGGTGAAACACCACAAGAAACCAAAGGTTATGAAGGATTTTTTCACGTACATCATTTAACTGGAAGTATCGAAGAAACTGTTCTGGAACTTATTATTAGAGATCACAGCGCTAAAAGATTTGAAAGACGTAAAAAACTGATTGAGAGAATTACTAGAAAAATCAATCATAAGTTTGCCAAAAAATTCGGTGAACCAATCGTAATTGCCGAAATAAATGACCAATACTACAATATGAAAGAAAAGGTTTTACCTGTAAAACATATTGTTGATATTGCAGAGAAAGCAATGAGAGAATTAGACATAAAACCATTAATAAAACCTATTAGAGGTGGAACTGATGGTTCTCAATTATCATACAAAGGATTGCCTTGTCCTAATATTTTTGCTGGCGGTCATAATTTTCATGGTAAATACGAATATGTTCCTGTAGAAAGCATGCAAAAAGCAACTGATGTTATTGTAAAAATTGTTGAGTTGACTGCAATTCCAGGTATTTTTGATGCGCCTACAAAGCCTACAAAAAAGAAATAATTTTATTTGGCTTAAAGCCAAAAGCCATAAAAAAATCCCAATCTAAAAATTTAGATTGGGATTTTTGCTTTTAATTCTAGACTGAAAATTGTAACTGGATACTAAAAAATATTCATCTCTGCATTATCTCTATCCTAAAATAGTTTCAATCGCTTTTAGTTCTTCTTGAGAAAAATCAAGATTTTGCAAACTATCTATATTGTTATTTAACTGTCCTACTGAACTTGCACCAATTAAAACCGATGTAATGCGATTGTCTTTTAATAACCAAGCTAATGCCATTTGTGCCAAAGATTGATTTCTATTTTGAGCAATTTCATTTAAAGCAATTATCTTTTGTACTTTTTGTTCTGATACTTCCTCGAGTTGCAAATGTCCGTTTGGGTTTGAAGCTCTGGAATTCTCTGGAATCCCTTTCAAATATTTATCCGTTAAAAGTCCTTGTGCCAAAGGCGAAAATGCAATACAACCCACTCCTTTTTCTTCGAGAACATCTAGCAAACCTGCTTCGGCTTCACGTACAAACATCGAATATTTAACTTGATGTATTAAACAAGGCGTGCCTAATTGTTTCAGAATAGCAGTTGCTTCTCGGGTTTGTTCTGCATTATAATTAGATATTCCTGCGTATAATGCTTTTCCGCTTCTTACCGCATAATCCAAAGCCATCATGGTTTCTTCCAGAGGTGTCTCAGGATCAAAACGGTGCGAATAAAAAATGTCTACATAATCCAGTTTCATTCGCTTTAAACTCTGATCTAAACTTGATAGTAAGTATTTACGAGAACCCCAATCTCCATAAGGTCCGTCCCACATCGTATAACCCGCCTTGGTAGAAACCACGATATGATCACGTAGATTTCCTTGGAAATTGTGCCACAGTATTTTTCCGAAATTTTCTTCAGCAGAACCCGGAACTGGTCCATAATTATTAGCCAAATCAAAATGTGTAATTCCTTTATCAAAAGCTTCTTTAATGATACTTTCGCCATTTTCAAAATT
Source organism: Flavobacterium hydatis (assembly GCF_000737695.1). Lineage (GTDB taxonomy): Bacteria > Bacteroidota > Bacteroidia > Flavobacteriales > Flavobacteriaceae > Flavobacterium > Flavobacterium hydatis. The sequence continues at coordinate 17,007 of NZ_JPRM01000004.1, read as the reverse complement.
ATCTACCGAACCGAAATTATGCCATAATCCCAAAGAAATTTGCGGCAATAATAATCCGCTTTTTCCACATCTATTGTATTTCATTTTTTTGATTTAAAGATTGAAAAATTAAAGAATTTAAAAATACAAAGCACATAAATTCTACTTCTGTAAAAATAAGAAATCGAAAGTATTATACAATTAATTTATACTAATTGAAATACTTTCGATTTATAGTTTTATGCTTTTAGTTCGTTTTCCTAATAACCTAAAAAACACTATTCTTTATGAATTAATTTTATCTTCTAAATCATGTAACCTTTCAGGGATATCATGTATTTTTTTCAACTTGAAAGAGAAATAAATATAAAAAACGCCAATTGCTATAAAAGCAAAAGCTGTCCAATATACTAGCGAAAGTCCTGCAAAAATAGGATTCCATAATAATATGAATGAAAATATGATTCCTAGTATTCCCAAAGCCAAAAGATTTCCCCAATCAGGTACGGAATAACTCTTTAAATCAAAAGCAATAACTAATGCCATTATAGAACGGAATAAAATAACAAATCCTACATACAACGGAAGTATAGTAATAGAAATTAATGGATTAGAGATTAATAATATCCCTACAACTAATCCTAAAATTCCTGAAGCTAATGTCCAACCCCAATTATCAATTTTTTTTCTATTTGAAAGTGCAAAAATGATTTCAAAAATTCCACTTCCTAAAAACGAGATACTAAAAATAAGAGCAAGAGTTAAATAAGCTGCTAAGGGAGTTATAAAAGACCAAATTCCGATTCCCACAAAAAGTATTCCCACTAATAATGGAATGTACCAGTAATCAATAGCTTTTTTTACTTTTTTAAATAAAGAATTTTCCATAAGTATAATTTAAAATCATGCCTACTCTATAAAGTTTTCAGCTTACCTTTAATCATTAACCTCATCGCAAAACAGTCATATTTAAGCTATTTTATTACGAAGTCTCTCAAAGATAAGAAATAAAAACTCCTATTTGTAAAAATTAACTCATAAATACCCTTTAATTCTTCTTTAAAATTAGCTTATAAATCATCCTCAAAAACACTTTCCAATCCTTATAATCTAGCATTCCTTTGATATTAAAAAGTAACCACATATCTTTATAAATTAAATTACTTCCCCCTTAAAAAATGAAATCCCCAATTTATATATCATTTGCAGCAGCAATTTTATTCTCGTCTTTTACCATAAAAAAAGAAGAAAATATTAAAATAAATCGAATTGAAAAAACACAAACAACAATAGATAGAGATTCTATTATCACATATTCTAAACAATATTTAGGAACTCCTTATTTATACGCTAGCAATAATCCAAATAAAGGTTTTGATTGTTCTGGTTTTGTTAATTATGTTTTTCAGCATTTTGATGTTAGCGTACCACGAAGTTCAAGTGGTTACAAAAATTTGGGAATTACTAAAAAAGCCGAAGACTTTAAAGTTGGTGACGTTTTAGTTTTTTACGGTTACAAGAACAAAACTATAGTTGGACATGTTGGGATTATTTGCGAAGCCAATGGTATGAAATCAAAATTTATACACGCTTCATCAGGGAAAATAAAAAGTGTCACAATTAGCGCACTAGACTCTGATCATTACAGTAATCGCTTTTATAAGTGTATTGATGTATTACCCTAAATAACATTGTTCGAATCGATTAATTTCATTACAAAACATAAAAAAACTCCAAGCAAGTTGAGCTGCTTGGAGTTTAGAGACATAACGAACTACTTATTATAAAACTGTCCCTTTCAAAGTAAGTACTTTTGGTGTTGTTTCTGCACTTGTTATAACTGTAACAGTTTTAGAAAAAGCACCTTTATTAGCTGCATTGTAAGTTGCTGTAATTTTTGCCGATTTTCCAGGAAGAATCGGTTCTTTTGTATAATTTGTTGCTGTACACCCACAAGAACCTTGAACACTAGTAATAACTACTGCTGTTTTTCCTGTGTTTTTAAATTCAAAATCAATAGCTTTTGGTACATTCTGAGGGATTTGTCCCACATCAATCGTTTCCGCTTTCCATGTAATTCCTGCTGCTACCACAACATTACTTTCAACAATTGATTGTACTGGTGCAATTGCAGAGAAAGACATTAACCCTAATGTTAACACTAATAGTAAAGGTCTGATAATTTTCATAAGTCTAAAATTTAAATTATTATTTGGTTATTTATTTTTGAACATTACAAATGTAAATCACATAAAAACGGAACGCTGTTAATCGATCTCAAATGTTTGTTAACGACTTGTTAATCGCTATTTTTAAAGATATTTTTGATTAATATTACACCTTCAAAACTCTATTTAAGTGAAAATAAACAGACTCAACAGTATTATTCTTCTGGGGTTTATAGCAATTATCGGCATATTGGTCGCTCAATTACTATGGACCAAAGAGGCTTTTATGCTTGAGCAAAAAAAGCTAAACCAGAAAACACATATTGCGTTACTTGAAGTTGCCAAAAAACTACATGAAAGCAGTAGTAATGAATTGCCTGCACAAAGCCCTATCCAAAAGATATCTAATGACTATTATGTTGTAAACATCGAAAATGACTTTGAACCTGATATTTTAGAGTTTTATTTGAAATCGGAATTCAAAAAAATGAATATTACAACCGATTTTGAATATGCTATGTACAATTGCCAAAGCAACGAAATGGTTTATGGAAACCATGTTTCTTTATCCAAAGATTCAAAAGAAAAACAATCGGTTTATTTCCCGAAACACAAAGATTTAGTTTATTACTTTGCTGTACGTTTTCCTAATGAAACCAGTTATATCTTTAGCTCGATGCGCTTTTGGTTTGTACTTTCGATAATGCTTATTATCATTTTACTAATTTATATCTATTCGATTTTTACGCTTTTACAGCAAAAAAAATACTCTGAGCTACAACGTGACTTTATTAATAATATGACGCATGAGTTTAAAACACCTTTGGCTTCTATTTTAATTGCCTCTAATTATTTAATAAAACAGAATCCGATTAAGGAAGATAAGAAACTCGAAAAATATACCGAGATTATCATTAGCCAGAGTGGTAAATTAAACAATCATATTGAGAAGATTTTAAGCATTGCAAAATCAGATTATACGCCTTTAGAACTCGAACCAAAAGATATTTCGATTATTCCAGCAATTGAGGAAACGATAGAGAACATAAAGCTAAAATATCCTGATACGGAGATAAAAATTGAATCTGATGCTGCAAATTATCATATTGTTGCCGATGTTTTTCATTTTGTAAACATCGTTTACAACCTTCTTGATAATGCGATAAAATATTGTGACATTAAACCAAAAGTCACAATTCGCTTAACTACTGAAAATCAAATACTAAAAATTGCTTTTATAGATAACGGAATTGGTATTGCTAACAAGAATATTTCTTTTATCTTCGATAAGTTTTATAGGATTCCAAATGAAAAAAGTACGCAATCTAATGGTTTTGGATTGGGCTTGTATTATGTAAAAAAGATTTGCAACTTGCATCAATGGAAAATCAATGCTATTAACAATCCCGAAAAAGGGATAACCATAACCATCTTAATTCCGTACAAAAAATGAGTGTTTTTAAAATTCTTTACACTGAAGATGATGAAACCTTAGCGTTTCTTACCAAAGATAATTTGGAACAAAATAATTACGAGGTAACACATTGTTGTGATGGAGAATTAGGTTTGGAAGCCTTTAATAAAGGAAATTTTGATATTTGTATTCTAGATATTATGATGCCCAAAATAGACGGATTTGAACTCGCTACCGAAATACGAAAAATCAACTCGGATATTCCTATTATTTTCCTTTCGGCAAAAACACTAAAAGAAGACAGAATAAAAGGATTGCGATTGGGAGCCGATGATTATCTCGTAAAGCCTTTTAGCATTGAGGAATTACTCCTAAAAATTGAAATTTTCCTAAAGCGTTCTCAAAAGAATGACTCCATAGATAAATCCGTTTATAGAATTGGAAAATACCATTTTGACATTCAGAATTTCATTTTATATAATGAAAACGAAAAAACAAGTCTAACACAGCGCGAGTCAGAATTGCTGAAGCTATTTATAGATAACAAAAACACTGTCTTAAAAAGAGAGCAAATTCTAACTTCTCTTTGGGGCGATGATGATTATTTTATGGGACGAAGTCTGGATGTTTTTATTTCACGTCTTCGCAAAATCCTTGTAAACGAGAAAGGAATTGTTATCGAGAACTTACACGGAATTGGGTTTAGATTTAAAGTTGATTGTTGAACAAAGGCACTGAGATTCTGAGAGGCTAAGATTCTAAGGTTTAAAAAATAGCACAACAGTTATTACGTAATGCTTGTAGAGACATACCGCAGTGCATCTTCTCAATATAATTCTACAGACTGAATCCTAAACAATAAAATTTAAAACATGCATTAAAAAAACTGTTATATTGTGGTAGACGCACTACGGTGCGTCTCTACAGACTTGGCTTGTAAACTATTGTGTTTAGATTCTGGAAAGAGAATGAGCAGAAAAAAATCTACTAAATCTGCGTGAAACAAATTAACACAATTCTGTTTGTCATCCTGAGCGAAGTCGAAGGACTTTTTATGTAATCCAACAATAAAAATTTGTGCTTTTCTGCGATTCCCTTTAAGAAACTTTGCGTAATAATCTACTACAACACCAATAATCCAAATTCTCTTAAAGTATTCACAGGTTTAGAATACCAAAACAACTCAAAATCTTCAAAATTGGTTTCGAAGTCAGCTTTGATTTCTTGAAATATATATGTCTTAGTTTTTGAAACTGAAATTTTCTGTAATATTTCTACTAACCATTCCCCTTCATTTTTATTGGTTTGAATACTGAAACTTTCTTTTTTATCATGAAAAGTAAGTGTTAGCATTTCCCATGAATTTCCTTTTTTAGATTTGGTAAAAGATTCTGTAAAAGGCTTTCCTCCCAACCAAACAATTTTAGCGGTTGGCTTTATATTAAAATCTTCCGATTCTTGTAAAGCATCATAAATAAAGTCAGGTCCTATTTTAGTTTTTGGAATTTTGAAATCAAACCAATCTTGAAGTTCATAATCAAAACAGATTCCGTGCATAAAATTAAAGAGTGATTTCTTTAGTCCAAAGCTGAATTTATCGTGATCAATTCCTGTTTTGTCAGTATAATTAATATCATTATTCGCAAAAGTTCCAATCGCTTCAGTTTCTTTAACCACACCAAATTTTTCAGGATACATTCCTACTGGACTATGCGCTGTCATAGCAAACTGATGCCAAAATCCTGATTGCAAAATTCCAGCTTCAAACAACTGACGCACCATCTCGAGACTATCAACCGTTTCCTGAACTGTTTGCGTTGGATATCCGTACATTAAATACGCATGAACCATAATTCCGGCTTCGGTAAAATTGCGAGTTACTTTTGCAACTTGTTCTACTGTAACACCTTTATCTATAAGTTTCAATAATCTATCTGAAGCAACTTCTAAACCACCCGAAACGGCAATACAACCCGAAGCTTTTAGCAACAAACATAAATCAGCTGAGAAGCTCTTCTCAAAGCGAATATTTGTCCACCAAGTTACCGCTAACTTTCGTCGAAGAATTTCGAGAGCCAACGCACGCATTAGTGCTGGCGGAGCAGCTTCATCTACATAATGAAAACCATTTTGTCCTGTTTGCTTCATCATGTCTTCCATTCGGTCACATAACAAACTAGCTGCAACAGGTTCGTAAACCTTTATATAATCTAATGAAATATCACAAAACGTGCATTTACCCCAATAGCAACCGTGTGCCATCGTGAGTTTATTCCAGCGTCCGTCGCTCCACATACGGTGCATCGGATTCACTATTTCTATAACTGAAATGTACTTATCTAAAAGCAAATCAGAATAATCTGGTGTTCCAACCTGAGATTGTTTATAATCATGTCGCAACGAATTGTTTTTATAAACTACTTTCCCATCTTCGAGTAAAAAAGTTCTTTTATACTCATCAGAAACTACCGCTTCGCAATTATCAACTATCAATTCGATAGGCACTTCCCCGTCATCCAAAGTAATAAAATCAAAAAACTCAAAAACACGAGCATCAGATAATGAACGTAACTCGGTATTTGGAAAACCACCACCCATCGAAATTTTAATTTCAGAATGATTCTGTTTTACCCATTGTGCACATCTAAATGCGCTATATAAATTCCCCGGAAAAGGAACAGAAATTAAAAATAGAGTTGGCTTTACCGATTCTATTCTCTCTTTTAAAATAGATATTAAAACTCTGTCATTATAAGTTAGCTCTTGTTGTAAAGCCTCATATAACTCATCAAAAGAATTAGCACTTCGACCTAAACGTTCGGCATAACGGCTAAAACCAAAATTTTCATCGACACATTCCACGATAAAATCCGAGATATCTTCAAGATATAACGTTGCCAAATGTTTTGCTTTATCCTGAGTTCCCATTGTTCCAAAAGCCCAATCTAGCTCTTCCAATTGTACAAATCGGGAAGCCTCTGGCAAGAAATCTTCCTGACAAATTTGTAATGCCAATGTTGGATTTTTTCCTTGCAAAAAAGCAATAACAGCATCTATGGTTTTAAGATACTCGTCTTGCAAAGCAAAAATACGTTTGGAATTATCTGTAATTGTATTCCCTGAAACTTCAAATTTTGAACTTGAAAAATCAAACAAATCTTGTAATCCTTTCTTCGAAAACAATTCTAAAATCACTTCGATACCTAAATCTGCCTGAACCGATTCTATATTTTTAGTATTCAGAAACCCTTTAATATAGGCAGTTGCCGGATATGGAGTATTCAGTTGTGTAAAAGGTGGAGTAATTATAAAAAGCTTGGTTTTCAAAGGGAAATGTTTTTGTGCAAAAATAAGGCATATTTAGAGACTTTTTATAAAAAGATTTGGCGGCTCGTATAACAGTTTTTACTCGTCCGTTTTTTTTAAACTCATACTTTACTCATACATGTTTTAATAGATATTTAATTACATTTACACCCGTTTAAAATACCATCATGAAGCATACTTTACTTTTTCTATTTTTAATAATTAATATTGCAACATTTGCTCAAAACAAAAATCAATCTATTGGATTTAAAGAGAATAAAGGCCAGGTTATTGATCAAAAAGGAAAACCAAATAATGCTGTAAAGTATTTACTGAATTCGGGAGGTTTAAATGTTCAACTAAAAAAAAACGGTTTCTCTTATGACATTTATGAAGTAAAGAAAATTCCAATTACGCATTCTTCAACGGCAAAAACACTTCCTTTCTTAATTCCGGAAAAAGAAGAAAAGCAAGAGTATAATTTAGAATATTTATTCCACAGAATAGATATCAATTTTGCAAACTCTAATACTAAAGTTGAATTAATTGCAGAACAAAAATCTAGCGACTTTGATAACTATTACAATGTTCCAAATAAACCCGAAGGTATTATTGGTGTATGTCAATACAAACAAATTACATATAAAAATATCTACCCTAATATCGATGTTATTTTTACAATTCCTGATGACCCTAAAAAAACTGTAGAATATAATTTTGTCATACATCCGAAAGGAAAAATATCAGATATTCAATTAAAATTTAATGGTGCCGAAACCGATTTGGTTGATAATAAAATCCAAATGAATGTTCGCTTTGGAAAAATGGAAGAAACACTTCCTGCAAGTTGGATTGAAGAAGGAAATAATAAAAAGGAAATTGAGGTTGGATATAGAAAAATTAAAAAAGATGTTTATGGGTTTGATAGCTTAGAAGCTGTTTCCGGAAAAACTATTGTTATTGATCCTGTGCCTGTAAGACTTTGGGGAACTTTTTATGGAGACGAAACTGGAAATGCTGGTTCAAATTGGCACGAAGTTGATTTAACAACTGATTCCCTTGGCAATGCTTATGTTTCAGGATCTACAACATCGCAAAGCCCTTCTTATGCAACTTCTGGAGCACATCAAACAAGCGGAAGCCATCAGTATATCAATTCAATTACAAATGGTATACTTTTTAAGTTTGATAAAAACGGCAATAGATTATGGGGAACATACTATTCTGGTACACAGGCTATTTATCTTTATGGTGTGAAAACTGATTCACAAAACAATGTTTTAATTACGGGCTATACCTGGTCAGAGACAAACATTAGTACTATAGGATCTTTTCAACCAAATTTGAGAGGATCCTCAGACGCTATATTAGTAAAGTTTAATAGTAATGGCGTAAGACAATGGGGAACTTATTTTGGTGGTGAAGATAGCGATTATGCAACTAAATTGGATATTGACATTAATGATAATGTTTACATTGTTGGTACAACTTCCAGTAAAACAAATATAGCTATAAATAGTAATTTTCAAACTGAATTAAGTTATTCAGCAAGTCCATATGGGATAAATACAGACGCGTTTATTGCAAAATTTAATACAAATGGAAATTTAATATGGAGTACTTATGTTGGAGGGGACGGAAATGATAATTTAAGTGCTATTACAATAAAGGATTCTTACTTAGTTGCTGGAGGGGCTACTAAAAGTACAAACAATATGGCAACTACTGGTGTTTTTCAGGAAAAACCGAACTCTAATTTTCTCGGAGATGGATACGTTTGTAAGTTTTCCTTAAACGGAGAAAGAATTTGGGGTTCTTATTATGGCGGCAGCTCACCCATGGAAGAAATTCGATCGGTAGAAATTGATAATGACGAAAATATTTATATTGGAGGATATACTTATAGTAGCGATAACATTGCTACATCTGGAACATTTGAAGACTCAAATGCAAATCTTTATAAAGGTTTATTAGCAAAACTAAATGCTCAAGGACAAAGAATGTGGGGTACTTACGTGGGAGATATTAACATTTCTTCTATAGTCTTTCAAAATAATTCACTTTACATTGGAGGCGGAAATATTGATTTTAGAACTGACTTAAAACTCACAACTCCCTGCTCTTATAAACCTAACCGAATTAGAAGTCATTATGGATATGCAGGTAAATTTTCTAAAGAAGGACTTTTTATTTGGGGAACATATATTGGAAATGATAATACTGTAAAAATAGCTTTACATACTGACGGTGCAATTTTTGTAGCTGGATTATCAAGTTTCAATGATGATATTGCCGATGGAAGTTCTTATCAATCTAATATTTTGGGCGATAAAAATTTTTTTTTAATGAAATTTTCTGAAGATCTTTCCTTTAAAATTCCAGAAATTTCATCAAATTCACCAATCTGTACAAACAAAACATTAGAACTTAAAGCATCAGGTGGTACCAATTATTTATGGACAGGTCCAAATGGATTTACCTCAACAGATCAAAATCCAACAATAATAAATGCTACAGTTAACAATAGTGGCGAATATAGTTGCTTAATTACAGGAACAGGAGGTTGTGATGGTACAGGGAAAACCGCCGTCATTATTGGCGACGTTCAAGCTCCAATTCCAGACATTATTAATCTTCCTACTATAACAGGAAATTGTCACACGACAATAACAACAATTCCTACTGCGACAGATGTTTGTGCAGGAGCAATAACTGGTACAACTACAGATCCTTTATCTTATAGTTTACCTGGAAGTTATACAATAGTCTGGAATTATAATGATGGTAACGGAAATACAGCTACTCAAAATCAAACCGTTACTATTACAAGTCAACCACTTCCTGTTGCTAATACTCCACAAACCTTTTGTATTCAGCAAAACGCAACAATAAATGACATAGCAATTACTACAGGTCAAAATATAAAATGGTACGATGCTCTAACAGCTGGGAATCTTTTATTAAATACAACATTACTACAAAACGGAACTACATATTACGCTTCGCAAACGATAAGTGGCTGCGAAAGCGAAAGAGTTTCAGTTGTAATAAATATCCAGAATACACCTCCTCCAACTGGAACTGCAAACCAGCCTTTTTGCTCAGGGCAAAACCCTACAATTGCAAGTATTCAAGTTAATGGAGATCTTATAAAATGGTATGATGCAATTTCAAATGGAAATCTTCTGCCAACTACAACTAATCTTCAAAACGGAAAAACTTATTTTGCATCGCAAACTCTTAATAATTGCGAAAGTAAAAGATTTGGAATTACCGTAACAATTGGTAATACACCTATTGCTCCGACAGGAAATCCCAATCAATTCTTTTGTAAAAATCAAAAAGGAACTTTAGACAATATTGCTGTTTTTGGCACAAATATAAAATGGTATGAATCAAACACTTCGACCGCTACATTAGCAAATAGTACATTATTACAAGATAATACGACTTATTATGCTTCACAAAATATAGGATGCGAAAGCCAGAGAACTCCAATTTCTATCAAAGTTTATGATACTCCTTTACCAAATGGAAATAACAAACAAACTTTCTGCATCTATGAAAATGCTACTATAAATGACATCAATATTACCGGAACATTAATCACATGGTATGATGCCAAAACAGCTGGGAATATTTTACCAATTACTACGATACTACAAAACGGTACTTATTACGCTACACAAACAATAAATGGTTGTGAAAGCGAAAGATATGCCGTTGCTATAAAAATTCAAGATACACAAGCTCCGTTTGGAAGTGCAATCCAGACTTTTTGCGAACAACAAAATGCTACACTTAGTACTATCAAAATTACTGGCGAAAATATAAAATGGTACGATACGGCAACATTAGGAACTGATTTATCCAAATCGACTCCACTTGAAAATGAAAATACTTATTACGCTTCTCAAACTATTAATGGCTGCGAAAGCAATAGAACTCCTATTACAATACAAGTTCTTAAACCAACTACTGTAGAATGTATTAATTACATGAAGGAATTTCCTTTTCCGAAATTTTTCACTCCAAATAATGACGGTTATAACGATACATGGACTATAGATTTTGATTATTTAGCACCAAATACTGGAATTAAAATTTTTGACCGTTATGGTAAATTCATCAAAGAATTACATAAAAACGACTCCTGGGACGGAACATACATTGGTCGCGAAGAACCTGCTTCTGATTATTGGTTTACAATAACCCGATTAGACGGTACACCATTTAGAGGACATTTCACTTTAAAACGATAAATTATATAACTAAAAAGGATGCCTTACAGCATCCTTTTTTCCTTTTACTTCGTTTTCTTTTTCTTCTTATTTGGCTTATTTTTTCCAGAACCTTTATCTAATTTTTTGTTTAGTCTTTTTTCTGTTTCTTCAATACTATAATCATAAGCTGAATTTAAAGTTACAAGTTTAGCTTCTTTCATTGCTTTCAAGGCATTTTTAAGCTCTTGTTTGCTTTCTAAAAGCATCACTTTCTTCAAAAGAATTTCTGTTTTATTGATTCCTTTTACAGTCAATGCAAAATCAATTAACTTCATTGCTTCTTCGTAATCCTCATTCAAAATTAAAGTATGAATATAAAAAGAATATACTTCGATTGCATTAATATTAATGGAGATAGCTTGCTGAAAATATTCTTTGGCTTCTTCATATTTAAATAACTGATCGCTTAAAACCTGCCCATATAAACATAACGCCATTGTATTTTTATCATCATAAGATAATGCATAATCCAATGATTCGATGGTATCTTCCAGCGAATACGGATAATTATCTAATGCCTGAAAAAGGTATTTATCTACTGTTTTCATAATTTATTCTATTAAGAAATTCAAATTTCCTGAGATCAATCATTATCAAAATAATCTTCTCTTTTTAATCTTTGCCTTTCCTGTTTGTAATTTTTTGTTTGCTTTTGTTTTTTAAAATCCGAGCCTTGAAAAACCCGAATTGGATTCCCTCGCTGAATTTGTAACTGATTCATCCATTGTGCCTGAAATTCGGCTTTAAACTGCTTTACGGTTTCATCCTTGAATTTCTGTAATAATCTCTCAGTAGCTAGTTTTTTATTCTGATGCTGCGAACGTGAATCCATAGACACAACACTTATTCCCGTAGGAACATGAGTTGCTCTTACTGCCGAACTCACCTTATTTACGTGTTGTCCTCCTGCACCTGAACTACGCATTGCCTGATACTGAATATCATTCTCAGAAATTTGCGTTGTAGTAGCTTTATCAATTTCAAAAATGCCGATAAACCAATTTTTACGTTTATGAAATTTCCTAAACTGACTCTGCCCTATCCATTGAATTGTTCCAATCCAAGAGTTTACAAACTCATTAAGATTAGTACTTTCTAATAAAATTGTTGCCGTTTCTACAGTTCCATTTTCAATTCCTGTTTCTCGCTGAAGCAACGTTGTTTTTATTTTATTCTCGTTTGCTTCTTCCAAGAATGTTTTTAGCACCTGAGCCACAACCCAGCTACATTCTGCTGGGCCACGACCTGATGTTATTTGAATTATTTTTTCCATTTTTCTATAATTTTCAACAGTTTTTCTCTGTTCTTAGCTTCTTTTACAAATTTCGGAAGTCTGGAAACCATTGTCCCGTTACCACTTCCGTTATTGTTTCTTTCTCTTAAATCAGCTTTAATGTATCTCTCTAAGTAATTGATATGTCCTAAATTATAAGCCCAAAAAATTGATTGGTCAAATTCTTTCTGATACCATATTTCAGCATTAAAAGCACTTTCTCTTTGTAATGATTTATCAGTATCAAACACAAAAGGAACTTCCTTAATCATCGGCTTGAACTCTTTTATCTCATTACATACAGAACATTTTAACTTGATTGTTTCTGGTTTTTCATTCAGAAATTGCGACTCAAACTTTATCTTGTCTTCATTATTACAGCAATAAGTATCTACAGAAGCAATGTATTTTACCATCCCTTCTTTTAAAGAATAATAGCATTTTTTACATTCTAAGATTCTTTTATCTAGATAATAAAATTCAGATTTCAAAGCTCTCCTAACAACTGCTTGAGAAGCACATTTTGGGCATTTTACATTTATGCTATTTCCAAAACTCCCTAACCATTTATTTTCATCTTTAAACCTTTCCATAATCTTGAATTTATTTATCTGTCCATTCTCACGATTTTTGGTGTAAACGTACCTAGTACATCCACCAATTCTGTCTGATTGGCCATTACTTTATTAATGTCTTTATATGCCATTGGAGCTTCATCTATATTACCTCCAATCAAGGTTACGTCGTTTGCTTTTAAGACTTTATTAATCTCACTTTGCGTAAACGATTCTTTGCATTTTCTACGAGAAAAAAGTCGTCCAGCACCATGAGAGGCAGAGTTTAAACTCTCTGTATTTCCTTTACCCTGAACAATAAATCCAGGTGCAGTCATCGAACCCGGAATAATCCCAAGTTCACCTGCATTAGCTGGAGTTGCACCTTTACGATGTACAATGGCTTCTTTGCCATTTACCATTTCTTTCCAAGCAAAATTGTGGTGGTTTTCGATTGTTACAACCACACGTTTACCAATAGCTTTAGCAATACGGCGATGAATATCATCATGACAAGCCTTGGCATAATCTCCTGCTAAATTCATAGCCAGCCAATATTCTTGTCCGTCGTGTGTATTTAAATCTAACCATGCCAAATGCTGCACATTTTTGGGTAACGGACATTGTTTTGTTGCCAAATACGTATAATGTTTAGCAATATTTGCTCCCAGACCTCTTGATCCACTATGTGACAGTACTGCAAAATATTCACCTACACCAATTTTCCACTCATTAAGCGGGTCAGTTATTTTAGCAATTCCAAACTCTACAAAGTGATTTCCACCACCAGATGTCCCGAGTTGCTTGTACGCTTTACCTAACAAATTTTTTATAATCGGAATATCCTGAAACTCACTTCGGCTAAACACTTCATGGTCTGCTCGTATGGTATGGGTTTCGTACATTCCAAACTTAGTATTGTCTTTTAAAATCGCTTGCAACTGATGCTCTTTTCCTTTAAAAAAAGAGGCGGGAATATCAAAAATTGACAAACTCATTCGGCAACCAATATCTACTCCTACTCCATAAGGAATTACAGCATTATCTGTTGCAAGTACACCACCTATTGGTAATCCGTAACCAGAATGCGCATCCGGCATTAAAGCACCAGCAACCGAAACAGGAAGTTTTAAAGCATCATATAACTGATACTTAGCTTGCTCATCGATTTCATTTTCTCCAAATATGGAAAAAGGAGCTCTTGTGTTATTAAGCTGATGCATTCTTACTTGAACTGGATTTACTAATCCTTCGGCAACTTTACCCCAAGTACCATGTCCTGTAAACTTTTCTGGCGATAGTAAAACTTCTTTCGCTTCGTTTAATATACTTTCTTTTTTTTCTCGTTTTCTGTATCTGTTAATTTGCCCCAAGGCAATGTTGATACTATTGTTTTTTGGAAAACCTATTTTAATCAGGTCCTTTCCAGATAATTTATTTCCCATTGTATTTTTTTATCTTCAGAGTGCAATGACTCCTTTATTTAGATATTCTATTTCTTTATAATATTCATCCATTATGTTATGAATTTGTTTATTGTTTAATGGATTTTGGTATTTTAAATCCTTATTACCTTTCCATCTCCAATATTTTGCGCTACCGTGTGCAATTTTCATCATTAAATTTCGAAGAAAATGATTGGTGATATAATTACTTATCCTATCAATCTCACTTTCCAAAACTCCATCAACCATTTTTGTATGTGTTATCATATTTGGTCTAACACGCAATACATAGCGCCAAGGCTCATTAAATATGTAATGAACTTTATAGCGTTTACAATTAGGACACCATCGTTCTCTTTTATAAAAATGCATTTTTTCTTTATCTGTCAATGCTAGTTTTGGACTTCTCCATTCTGATTCTGAAAACTCTTTTACAGTTTGAAGTTTTTCAACATAAACATGCTTTCTTTTTCTCTTTTTCTTTTTCTTAAAAGCTTTATCAGAAGAATATTGCACCGTATTTATCTTTTCCAATATCGTTTTATAAAACAATGCTTCTTTAGATCTCGCAATATCCTCCCTAAGTACAAAATTGCGTTCCCACCCTTTTTGATAAGGTGTTGCCAAAGGAACTAATGGTAAAGCCCTACGCTTACGTAATAGTTCATCTTCAAGCTTATCTAACTGAATTAATTGTTTTTCAAAATCTTTTTTAACTGCGCTCTTTTTTTGCTTTTCCTTTTTTAAACGACTACACAAGATGTAATCATCTAAAAGATAATTGTCCATTTAAAAAATTTAAATTATAGTTTCCTGCCAAGTATTAGAAAATACAAGGCAAAAGCATTTTATCTCCAATAGATAAATTGAGTTCGGGGTATCGGGAATTTTTTGAAGTGTCTAGAATAAAAAAAGCCCGAAAGTTAATTTCCTTCGGGCTTGTTCATATATCTAAAATTGATTTGCTATGATTGCGAAAAGCCACGAAGACACATAACAACAGAATCTAATCCTGATGCGATGTTTTGAGAGGTAAAGTTTGGTACAAACATTGTCTTCGTTATTAATTTGGTTAATGATTTATTTTCTGATGCAAATTTTGTGATTTTTTTTTGAAATAACCAAATTTAAAAACAAATATTTTCTTACTAAGAAATCAAAATACTGATTTTCAATAAAATAAACATCTCTATAAAATCAAAATTATGAGTAAAAATTAGTTTTAAATCCTTAAAATCTTATTTATGAACATAAAGCTTTCTGTTTTTCTAACTATTTATATCAGCAGATACGTTTCTAAAACTGATGCACTTTTTTAGAAATCACCAAAAATGAAACTAAAGAAATCAAGGCAGCCGCTGTCAGATAAAACCCTACATAACTCAAGCCATAAGTTGTTGCCAACCAAATTGCAATCATTGGTGCAAAAGCAGCACCCAAAATACCAGCCATATTAAAAGTTAATGAAGCTCCGGAATAACGAACTGTGGTAGAAAACAACTCCGACAAAAAAGTTCCCAACGGACCATACGTAAACCCCATCAATGACATTCCAATACACACAAAAGCTGTTACCAAAATAGAATTTCCTGAATTAAGGAAATACGAGAAGAAAAAACCGAATGCTGCAATGGCAATCGTAGTAATAATTAGGATTTTTCGACGACCAATTTTATCAGCAACCAAAGCCGAAATAGGAATAAATGCTGCGAAAAATAATACCGAAAACAATTGTATTAGCAAAGCATCTCTTTTAGTAAAACCTAAGTCAGAGGTAGCCCAACTCAAGGTAAAAACTGTCATCAAATAAAACACCAAAAAGGTTGTAATTGCAGATAAAGTTCCAAAAATCAATTGGTTTTTATATGATTTCAATAAGGTAAAAAATGGAATTTTAACTTCTTTCTGTTCCAATTTAGAATTTTCGAAAGCAGGAGTTTCACTAATTTTTAAACGAATATAAAAGCCAACAATTACCAAAAGAGAACTCGCTATAAATGGAATTCTCCATCCATAATTCATAAAATTTTCACTGGTCATAGTATCCGTTAAAATTAAAAAAGTCCCGCCTGCAAGTAACAATCCGATAGGTGCTCCCAATTGCGGAAACATTCCATACCAAGCACGTTTATGCGGAGGCGCATTTTCTATCGCTAGTAAAACAGCTCCACCCCATTCGCCTCCTAAACCAACTCCCTGACCAAATCGACATAACATCAATAAAATAGGCGCAGCAATTCCGATACTTGCATAACTCGGTAAAAAACCTATCGCAATTGTCGATAATCCCATGGTTAGCAAAGCCACTACCAAAGTAACTTTACGACCTATTTTATCTCCATAATGACCAAAAACAGCTGAGCCTATTGGTCTGGACAAAAAGGCTATCGAAAAAGTAGCCAAAGATTCAAGTGTAGAATTGGTACTACTAGCTCCCGGAAAAAATAACTGAGGAAACACCAATACGGCAGCATTGGCATAAATATAAAAATCAAAAAATTCAATTGTCGTACCTATTAAGCTCCCAAAAAGAACATGTTTCAAGGAGTTTTCCTTATTAGAATTATTTTTCATGTGGTTTATAT
>NZ_JPRM01000003.1 GCF_000737695.1 Flavobacterium hydatis | reverse complement strand
GGTAAAAATAAAAATCCGTTGCGAAAATTTTTCCGCAACGGATTTAAAAATAAGTACTTAGGAATATTTATTTTATTTCTGCTTTATTAATGCATCGCATCGGCAGGATTAATCTTGTTTTTTCCTTTCTTGATTAAAAGGATGATAGGAATACAGCACAAAAACATAATACCTAGATACATAAAAATATCCATGTAAGCTAAAACGGTACTTTGTTTCATTACCGAATAATCGATTACCTGATAGGCTTTATTTAATGCTTCATTACTACTAAATCCTTTAGACATAAAGCCCTTTTGTAGTATGGCAACTCTTTGTTGAACTTCAAATTTACTTCCGTCTAAATGTGATACCAAATCCACACGGTGTTTCTGACTAAACCTTGTAATGAATGTGGTAATAATTGCAATACCAAATGAACCTCCTAATTGTCGCATCATTCCGGTAAAAGCAGCTCCCTCACCAATGTGTTTTCCTTGTAAGGTAGAAAGTGATAATGTTGTAATAGGTACAAAAAGTAATCCTAAACCAATACCTCTTAAAATTAATGGCCAGTATAAATGTTCAACTCCAGTATCGGGAGTCATATTATTATACATCATGAAGGTGAAGAAAAAGAAAATCAAGAATCCAACTCCTACCATATATCCTTGCGGAACTCCACGCTGAATTAATTTACCAATAATTGGCATCATAAAAGCGGTTGTAATCGATCCCGGAATAAGTAATAAACCGGCATCGGTCGCTGTCCATCCTAAGATAGATTGTGTATAAATCGGGATAATCAGCGTTGATCCATAAAGTCCAAACCCAAGAATGAAACACATTATGGTACCAATACGAAGATTTCCGTCTTTAAGTACACTTAAATTTACAATTGGATGTTTATAGGTGAGTTCTCGCCATATAAATAATATTAATCCAAAAACAGTTACGACACTTAATGTTACAATCACCGAATCATTAAACCAATCGTCTTGTTGCCCGTGTTCCAGAACAAATTGTAAGGAACCGATAAATGACGCCAAGAATATTATTCCCCACCAATCGACTTGATTAGCCTTTAGTTTCTCACCATATTTTGGACTTCTTACAAATGAAATTGCCAAAATAGTTGCAATAATCCCAAGCGGAATATTAATATAAAAAATGTAAGGCCAAGAATAATTATCTACTAAATATCCTCCTAATGGGGGACCTAAAGTTGGACCTACAATAACTCCCATTCCGTAAATTGCCTGAGCCATTCCTCGTTTTGCAATAGGGTAACTCTCAGTTATAATGGTTTGCGCAGTAACTAGTAATGCTCCACCACCAAGTCCCTGAATAAATCGGAATGCAATAAGTTCCCAAATATTGGAGGCATTACCACATAAAAAAGAAGATAAGGTGAAAATTATAATCGACGTTACAAAATAATTTCGTCTTCCAAATTGTTGTGACAACCAACTCGTCATCGGGATTACAATAACATTTGCAATAGCATAAGCAGTAATAACCCATGCAACGTCTGTTAATGTAGCACCGAGACTTCCTCTCATGTCGGTTAAAGCTACGTTTACGATAGTTGTATCTACAATTTCCAGCAATGCACAAAGTACTGCGGTTATCGTAATAAGAACTCGTCTGTAGCCATATTCTACTAAATCATCTTCTACTTTTACCATTTTGTTGTATTAGAATACTTTTCTAAAATGAATGTATAATCCTTAATTTCCAAGATATTCAATCTTGGTTAAGTGCAGTTTTATTTTATATGTACATCTACATCCACGTTCATTCCTGGTCTCAATAATTTTACTTTTTCAATATCATTATCAGCGTCCAAGTTAATTTTTACAGGTAATCTTTGAATTGTTTTTACAAAGTTTCCAGTTGCATTATCAGGAGGAAGTAAAGAAAAACGTGATCCTGTTGCTGGAGAAAATGAGGTAAGTGTTCCTTTAAATTCATAATTAGGATAAGCATCTACTTTTAAAGTTACTTTTTGACCAATTACCATTTTGTTAAGTTGAGTTTCTTTAAAATTAGCTACAACCCATGCCTCAGAATTATTGATGATATAAAACAAAGATTGTCCTGGTTGAACTAATTGTCCTGGTTGAATATCTACTTTAGAAACCTGACCATCAATTGCTGCAGTAACTACAGTATAAGACAAGTTTAAATGAGCAACATCTAATAATGTTTTTGCTTTTTTGATATTTGCTGCAGCAACCTCTGTTTGTTTATCAGTAGCTTTAGATTTTGCCTGAATAACTGATTTTTGGTAAGCACTTGCTTTTTCTTGTTGTTGTAAAATACGTACTTGGTTTTCTGCTTCTTGTTTAGCAGTTAATGCATTTTCGTATTGTTGTTTTGTAATTGTATGCGTTTTGTACAAGTTATTGTAACGGTTGTAATCATTTGTTATTTGTGCCAATCTAATTTTAGCACTTTCGATATTACCACCAGCAGATCTTACATTTGCATCCGAAACCGAGATGTTTGCCAAAGCACTTCCGATATCTGCTTTTGCAGCTTCAAATGAACCTTCTGCACCTAATAAAGCAGCATTAGCTTCATCAATTTTTAATTGGTAATCTCTTTTGTCAATTGTAAATAAAGTATCTCCTTTTTTTACAAAATCATTATCTTTTACATAAACTTTGCTAATATATCCCGATACTCTAGGAATAATCGGATTCATTTTTTTCTCTATTTGAGCATCATCCGTTTCTTCGTGAGCAAGTGAGTGCATGTATTTGTAGATTCCGTAAGATCCACCAACTAGAACCAAAAGTGCTAGTATAACTATAAATTTGGTATTTGTTTTTTTCTTTTCCATGAGGGCTGTCGATTATATTTTTGTAAGATTGAATGATTGTGATAATTGTCCTGTTTTTGAAAGCATTTCGTAATATCTCTGGATGATATCGGCTTTAGATGTTGCTGTGTTTACTTTAGCGCTAAGATGTTCTACATCAGCCTCAAGTAAATCGTTAGTGTCAGCAAGACCGTTATCGAATTTATCTTTCAGAATTCTATAATTTTCAGATGCTTGTTCTAATGCTAAGTCATAAACAGCACTTTGTTTTACAGCCAGATTATAATTCTCGATTGATTGTTGTACTTCGACTTTAATGTAATTTGTCAAAATTTCTTCAGAGCTTTTTACCTCATCAGCTTTACTTTGTGCTTGTTTTATATCAGCACCTTTTTTTAATATTCCGCTAAGGTCATAAGAAACACCAACTCCAAAGTTCATTGCATTTTGTACCGTAAGTACATTTCTAACATCTACAGCAGCATAACCACCTAATAAAGAAATAGAAGGGTAATAAGCACTTTTTGCCATTTTTATATTAGACTCGCTTGCTTTTTCCTGATAACGCAATGCTTCAAGATCTTTACGATTCTCTAATGCAGGTTGCTCATTTGCAGGGATATTATCCATTTTATAATTGATAAAATCGTTTTCTCTAACATAAAGCTTAGTTGCAGGATCTAATTTAAGTAACGTAATTAAATAATAATTAAGAATGTTTAAGTTTTTATTTGCTTCATCTATAGATAATTGGATTTTAGAAACCAACAATTGAGACTTCAATAAATCATTTCTCGGAATAATTCCGTTTTTCTCCAACTCGATAAAATCAGTTACACGCTGTTTAGCTTGTTTTTGATCTTCGTTCAAAAGATCAATTGTTTTTTGAGCTTTGTATAAATCAGCATAGTAATTTACAACTCTTAAAGCAATGTCTTCTTTAGTTTTTAATGAAGTAGCAACTTCTGCCTGGTATAAATTCTCAGAAAGTTTAATGCTATTCTGAATTTTAAAACCTGCAAATATTGGTAAACTTGCGCTAAGTTGTCCCAACATTAATTGATCTACATTAGGCGTAGAACTAGTAAGTTCTTTTTGATTGTAATTTAAATTTACATCTGCACCAGCCAATCTTTGGTATTGTCCAGAGGCTTTTAAATCTGGATATTGGTTGTTTTTAATAGACCTAAGTTCATACTTCTTAGTGTTGACTTTTGTGTTAGCCAACGTGACTTCGTCACTCTTCTCCCATGCTATTCGTACAGCATCATCTAGGGTAAGACTCGTTTTTTCTTGAGCTTCTAATGAGGAAATTCCAATTAAGAAAACCCCAAAGAGCATTAGTGGATTAATTTTCATAAACAAGTAAGGCATTTATAGTTTGTTGAATGTGTTTTGTTAAGTGTGTTTTTATGTAATCGTTATATAAAGCTTCGGTATTTAAATTCAATATTTTCTCGAAGAAGACCTTGTTCATATGGAAATGAAAAAAAGTTCCAAGAATAGTTGGGGTAATTAATGGGATAATAACATCTTTACGGAAAACACCCTTTTCCTGACCTTCATGGATAATGCTTTCCAATGATTTAAGATTTCCTTTCTTTAATTCGGTAAAGTGATTTAGAGTTTTTTCTCTTTTTTTAGATGTCAATTCAAAATGCATGATTCTAAAAATTCCTCCGTTGCAGTTAATCTTGTTGATATAAAGTTCGATCAACTTATTTACTTTATCGATAGGTTCTAAATTCTCTTGCAGTAAATTTTCTAATTGTAGTTTCAGATCCGATGTTCTGTATATAATCAACGATTCGAGTAATCGTTCTTTAGAACCAAAATAATACGAAACCATGGCAATGTTAATTTTTGCTTCTTTGGCAATATTTCGTATCGAAGTTCCTTCAAATCCTTTATCAGAAAATAGCTTTTCTGCAACCTTGAGAATTTGAATTTTTTTCTCGTTTAATTCGATGTGTGACATGAGTGAGTTTCTAATCGGGTACAAAATTAAACAAGTGTTTAATTTAAACAGCTGTTTAATTTTTATTTAACATAATTTTAACTAAAATATTCCTTTATAAGTGAATGTTTATTTTGTTATATTGTATTGATTTACAATTGATTAAGTTGGATATAACGATATAGGTAATTTAGGGTTTAAGGAATTATTAGATTTTGAAATCAGATAAAAGTTTGACAAATTCTGCTCTTTGATACCAATCATTATGCACCAATTCGAGGTTTTTTATTTCAAATTTTCCGAAGTTATAATCACGGTATTTATGTAGTGTTTTCAAGAATAAATCCTTGTTATTTATAGGTTTTCTAAACCGTACAACCGTTAAATGTGTAGTAAATAAAGAGTAGCGTTTATCGATACTTTGTTCCAGAGAAGTTTGTTTAAACGCCGTGCGAAGATTATCGCGCAAATCGTTTATACTTGCATCGCTAGGAAATCCCTGAATCATAACTGCCGAAGGTGAGGCAGTAATTCCTTGTAGGTTAATTACTGATGTATTTAAACCAGAAATGCATTTGTTTATTATAGCAACATAATCTTGTAACGTAATCTTGTTTAAATCAAAACCATCATAACAAGATATAATAGACATTACTGTAATGTGAATATCCGAATTGGGATAATAATATTGAGAAGCATCAACTTCTTTTAATTCATTTAAAAAAAGCTGAATATTGTTTTTAATCTCTTCTGTAGGTCTAATTAATAATGTAATCCCTAAACGGTTATCATTCAAATCATCTATTTGTGTATCGATAACATAATTGTCATTCGATATCTTCTCACAGGATTCTGTGAACAAATTAGTATAATGTGAAGCTAAATCCATTTTGTATAGACGTTATTCAGAATAATATTTAAGATTAAACGTATAAATGAATATTTTGGTACAGCAAGAAGCATTTAACTCTTTTGCCAAAGGAACGCGGATGATACAGATTTACTAAAGTAAAGACGCAGATAAAAACGGATTTTTTAAAGGTAATAGAAAAAATCTGTTTTTATCTGCGTTTTCGCCTTGCGAATCCGTGTCATCCGCGTTCCATTATAGACAATCTAGGTTCGCAAAGAATTAGAAAGATTATTATCTAATAGCCTTTACAAACTCGGCGATATTTCCTGTTCCTTTTTCAGATAAATGTTTGATAAAAGCACTTCCGATAATAGCTCCTTTAGCAAATTGTGTTGCCTGATTAAATGTCTCGACATTATTAATTCCGAAACCAATTATCTGAGGGTTTTTAAGATTCATGTCGGCAATACGTTTAAAATATGTTTCTTGCGTGCTACCAAATCCAGATTGAGAACCAGTAACGCTTGCTGAACTTACCATGTATATAAATCCGTTAGAAACGCCATCTATGAATTTAATACGTTCATCAGACGTTTGTGGTGTAATTAGGAATACATTTATTAATCCGTATTTTTCGAAAGTAGCTTTGTATTGCTCTGCATAAACATCTACAGGAAGATCAGGAATAATTAATCCATCGATACCTATTTCAGCACATTTTTTGCAAAATTCATCTACTCCGTATTGTAATATCGGATTAAAATACCCCATTATTATCAACGGAATTTTTACGCTTTCGCGAATGTTTTTCAGCTGGTCAAATAAAACCTGAGTTGTCATTCCGTTATGTAATGCCTGAGTAGAACTCGCCTGGATTGTTGGTCCATCAGCCAAAGGATCACTAAATGGTAATCCGATTTCGATCATATCGATTCCGCTTTTTTCTAAATCCTGAATGATTTGTACAGTATCATTAAGATTAGGATATCCTGCAGAAAAATAGATAGAAAGTATCTTTTTATCTTCTTGTAGTTTTTGATTTATTCTGTTCATCTTTTTATTTTTTTATCCTAACAGGTTTCAAAAAACAGTTAGGTATTTTGTTAATCTTGATATTATTTTTAATCTATTACAATCTCACTTGTCCAGATGTCATTTTGATTTTGAACCAATAATAATCCAGAATCGGAATCGTTCATTTGAGCAATTAATTCTCCTTTATTATTCCAGAAAGCGCTTTTTCCAGCAGATGGACTTCCCCAAGATTCTCCGCTAAAATTAGACATAAGTACATTCATATTATACGTACTGGCATAATTTTGCAAAGCTTTGTAAGCTACAGGAATCCCGTTTGGACTAAAGAAAATACTAGCAATATAAATTGCTGTTTTATTTTCGCTTGCATTTTTTGGATGCAACGGATTATCAATATCGGCACAAATGGCAAATGAGATTTTTTTATTCTCTAATTCGATTGTTGGGTTATAATCAAAAGACGATTGATAATAAACATCTTCACCTTCATGAAGAAATTGTTTGGTATAAATAGAAACCGAATCATCGGGCGAAATAATAAATTCTCCGATAAATAATTGGTCATTAATTTTTATAGGTGCTCCAGCAACAATTACAATCTTATTTTCTACCGCTAATTTTTTTAAATGATTTAAGCGTGAATCATTTTCTGAGAAAGTAAGTTCACTTGCATTTTCTCTTTCGTAACCTGTAATTGATAGTTCTGGAAATACGATTAAATCAGCATTTTTTGTCACTGCCAATTCTATAAGGCGATAATGATCTAATAAATTAGAATCGATATCTCCTCGTTTGGGTTTGGTCTGAGCTGCAGCTAGTATCATTTTAATAATTTGTGTTATTTAGTTCTTATTTGTTAGTGCTACTTTTATTCCTAAACCTATTAAAACGGCTCCACAGCTTTTGTTTATATAGTTCGAAAGTTTCTTGTTGTACTTTAGTTTTGCAAAAATTATAGAAGCAAAGTTCGCCAAAAAAAAGCACCATATTGTTCCTGTAATTGTGAATGTTACTCCAAGTGTTATAAAAGGGATAATAGTATTTTTTAAACCAGAATCTATAAATTGCGGTAGAAAGGAAATAAAAAACAATGCTACTTTTGGGTTCAATACATTTGTTATTACTCCGTCTCTGTATATTTTTTTCAGATTAATTGATTTCTCAGAAAATGAAACATCAGTATTAAGTCGAGTTTTGTCCGTGAGCATTTGGTATCCAATATATAATAAGTAAGCCGCACCAGCATATTTTATAATACTAAAAACGAGTATGGATTTGGCAATAATAATAGAAAGCCCAAATGCAGCAAGGATTGTGTGTATTAAGGAGCCTGTAGCAATTCCGAGTACAGACATAAATCCAGCTTTTTTTCCTTGTGCCATACTTCTGCTTAATATGAAAATAGTATCATTACCAGGAGTTATGTTTAAAAGTAATCCCGTTAAAATAAAAGTTTCATAATGAATTATACCGTTCATAGTCTTAATTTTTAATCGTTTTCTATGGAGCTAATTGTACTTATGTGCGATTTGCGTTAGGGATAAAAGCGATATCCTTTTTTAGGCTTTTTTTTGCCTTAAAAAGATATAGCGGATAGCCCGACCGTCTTTTTCTGACGGTAACGCCCAACTATAATTTAAAATAATCGATATATGTATTTAAATCTTTATCGCCACGACCTGATAAATTGATAACTACGATTTCGTCGGGACTAAATTTCTTTTGTTCCAGAACGGCAAAGGCATGAGCACTTTCGATTGCTGGAATAATTCCTTCGGTTTTAGATAATTGCAAGCCAAATTGCATGGCTTCGTCATCGGTAATCGAGATAAACTCGGCTCTGCCAGATGCAAATAAATGTGCGTGCATTGGGCCAACTCCTGGATAATCTAAACCTGCCGAGATAGAATAGGGCTCGGTAATTTGTCCGTCGGGAGTTTGCATTAATAATGTTTTACTTCCGTGAATGATTCCGATTTTTCCTAATGCCGAGGTTGCAGCACTTTCGCCAGAATCTACTCCTAAACCAGCTGCTTCTACAGCGATAATATTCACCTCTTTTTCGTCTAAGAAATGATAAAAAGCTCCAGCAGCATTACTTCCTCCACCTACACAAGCGATAACATGATCAGGGTTTTCGCGTCCTTCTTTTTCTAATAATTGTGTTTTTATTTCGGCAGAAATCACACTCTGAAAACGTGCTACCATATCAGGATAAGGATGTGGGCCAACCACTGAACCGATGATATAATAGGTGTCGACAGGATTATTAATCCAATCACGGATGGCTTCGTTTGTAGCATCTTTTAAGGTTTTTGAACCTGAAAGTGCCGGACGAACTTCGGCTCCTAACATTTTCATACGTGCCACATTTGGCGCTTGACGCTTAATGTCGATTTCGCCCATATATACAATACATTGTAATCCCATTAAGGCACAAACAGTAGCAGTTGCAACTCCGTGTTGTCCTGCGCCAGTTTCGGCAATAATTCGGTTTTTACCAAGTCGTTTTGCAAGCAAAATTTGCCCGATTGTGTTGTTTACTTTATGCGCACCTGTATGGCATAAATCTTCTCTTTTTAAGTAAATTTTGGTATTGTATTTTTTCGAAAGTCTTTCGGCAAAATATAATGGAGTAGGGCGACCTACATAATCTTTTAATAATGCATCGAACTCGGCTTGAAAGCTAGGATCGGCAGTAATTTTTAGATAGTTTTGGCGTAGCTCTTCTACGTTTGGATATAACATTTCTGGAATGTAGGCTCCTCCAAATTCTCCATAATAGCCTTTTTCGTTTACGTGAAAACTCATTTTGTTTAAAGTTTAAATGTTTAAAGTCGCAAGGTTTTGCTTGAAACTATATAATATGTTTTTATCTTTTAATCCGGGTTCGATTTCGAATTTACTGTTTACATCGATGGCATAAATAGGTAAATTGGTTATCGAAATTTCTTTTATTGTTTCTACTTCTTCTAGACCGATTCCGCCACTTAGGAAGAATGGTTTTATCGAATTGTATTTGTTTAATATTTTCCAATCGAATGTGGTTCCGTTTCCGCCAGGTAATTTTCCTTTGGTATCAAAAAGGAAATAATCACAAACCGATTCGTATGGTTTTAATACTTCGAAATCAAAATTTTCATCGGCAGAGAATACTTTTATAAGTTCGATTTTAGTATCGATTTTGCTTTTTAATTCCTGACAAAATTCAACCGATTCATGACCGTGTAATTGAATGGCTTGCAAATCGTATTTTGAAATTTTGCTTAGAATTTCTTCCTGACTTTGATTTACAAAAACACCGACTTTTTTTATCGACTTTGGCAAATCGGGAATTATTCCGTCAAAATACCGAGCCGATTTCTCCCAGAATATAAATCCCATATAATCGGGTAGGAGCGAACCTACTTCGGTTATATTATCGGGATATTTCATACCGCAGATTTTTAATTTCATTGTTGTTGTGTTTTTTACCGCAAAGAGCGCAAAGAGTTTTTATATTCGATATCATTAAAAACGCCAAGTTCGCAAAGCTTTGAGCTAAATTAGTAATGTTAACAAGGCTTATTGCTTACAGCATAAAGCTTACAGCTGACTAATAAAGTCAATAGCTGCTTGTCCTGCGTTATCTGTTTTCATGAAGTTTTCTCCAATTAAAAAACCTTTGTAACCGTATGGTTTTAATTTGTTAATGGCTTCGACAGATGAGATTCCGCTTTCGGAAACTTTTACGAAATTATCAGGAATTTGTGCTGCCAATTCTTTGCTGAAATCTAAGCTAACTTCGAATGTTTTTAGGTTTCGGTTATTAACTCCAATCATATCCAGCGTAGGCATTATAGATTTTTCTAATTCTTCCTGATTATGAACTTCTAGTAAAACTTCTAATCCTAAACTTTTTGCAAATTCAGATAATGACTTAATTTCTTCTCTTGTTAAAACTGCAGCAATCAGTAAAATTAAATCGGCTCCGTATGCTTTGGCTTCTAATATCTGATATTCATCTACAATAAATTCTTTTCGTAATAGCGGAATATTTACTGATGCTCTCGCCAATAGTAAATCATCGAGTGAACCACCAAAATATTTTCCATCGGTTAAAACAGAAATTCCGCAAGCTCCTGCATTTTCATATCCTTTTACGACTTCTTCAACAGTAAAACTTTGGTTTATTATCGATTTAGATGGCGAACGGCGTTTGTGCTCGGCAATGATTCCTGTAGAACTTGCTTTTAGTTTTTGACTTAAAGAAATAGTTTCTCTTCCAAAAAATACCGAAGCTTCTAGTTGCGAAACAGGAATTATTGATTTCTTGAGAATGACTTCTCTTTTTTTATCGAAAATTATTTTGTCTAAAATATTCATGATTACTGTTTTGTCACAAAGTCACAAAGGCGCAAAATTTATTTGTGCTAATTCGTGAAATTTGTGTTTGTTTTTATTTACTCAATCCTTGTAATGTTTGTAAGGCTCTTAACCCTTTACTATTAAAAAGACTTTCTTTCGCCTGTTCAAAACCTTCTAGCGGAGTACATTTTGTAACTGTAGCGATTGCCATTGCAGCATTGGCACAAACTACATTGTTTTGGGCTTCGGTTCCTTTTCCTGAAAGAATATTGATAAACATATCTGCTGATTCATCGATTGTTTTTCCTCCTTCAATTTCGCTTTGCGCTAAATGACGAACGCCAAAATCACTAGGATTCAACATGCCTTCCATTGTATTGGTAATAATTTTTGTTGGTCCAGTTAATGAAACCTCATCATAACCATCTAGCGAATGTAGGATTGTGTAATTTACATCGGTATTTTGATATAAGTACGCATACATTCGGGTTAATTCCAGATTAAAAACTCCTAACAATTGGTTTTTAGGGAATGATGGATTTACCATTGGTCCTAACATATTGAAGAATGTTTTTACAGCCAATTCTTTTCTTATCGAACCTACGTTTTTCATTGCAGGGTGAAACAAAGGTGCGTGAAGTATACAAATTCCAGCTTTATCGATACTTTTTTCTATGAAGTCGGGATCATTGGTAAATTTAACTCCCATTTTTTCCATTACGTTACTAGAACCAGAAATAGACGAAACTCCATAATTACCGTGTTTGGCTACTTTTATTCCTGTACCAGCAACTATAAACGAAGCAAGGGTCGAAATGTTAAACGTGTCTTTTCCGTCACCACCAGTCCCAACTAAATCAATAGTATTATAAGCTGATAAATCGATACGAATGCATAAATCTAATAAGGCTTCACGGAAACCAGCTAACTCTTCGATGCTAATACTTCGCATCATAAATATGGTGAGGAATGCCGAAATCTGACTCGGATTATAATCCCCATTTGATATATTAATCAATACGTTTTTTGCCTCATCTTTAGTAAGGATTTCGTGATTGATTAATTTGTTTAATGTATTTTTCATTCTTTTTAAGGTTCTAAGTTTTTTACTGTAAACTGATACTGAATGCTTCTTTAATGTTCATCTCCTTGATAAATCCACATTGGTTCGGTTTTTCCAGCGCGTTCAAATCCATTTTTTGTATAGAATTCTATTGATTTTCCGTCTGCAGTTAACATTTGCATGTGGAAATCACGATATTTATCTTGCATTTTATCGCAAATCATTTTACCGATTCCTTTTCCTTGATATTCTGGAAGTACTAATAAATGTGGATAATAAACCGTTAAGTAACCATCGGAAATTGCATTTCCTAGTCCAACCAATTTTTTATCATCCCAAGCTGTAATTAACGTTTCAGAATTTAAAAGTGCTTTATGTAATAAATCAGGTTTTTCAGCCGAACTCCATTCATTGGCTTTATATAATCTTATTATATCTTCAATATTAATTTCTTTGGTTTCTAAAATTTTAATATCCATTTTTTATTTTAAGTTTCTAAGAAACTAAGGTGCTTAGGTTCTAAGGTTGTAAACTGATACTGTGACTAAATTCTGTAAACTAGCTTTTAACCCAGTTCTCTAACATTTTTTTTCCGTTTGGTGTTAATACACTTTCAGGATGAAATTGTACTCCGCGTACATCATACGTTCGGTGTCTTAATGACATAACTTGTCCGTTTTCGTCGTAAGATGTAGCTTCGAGAACATCGGGTAAACTTGCATCTACAACCCATGAATGATAACGACCTACTTCGAATTCTTTTCCTATTCCTTCGAATAAAATCTCATCATCTACAACCGTTTTTACATTGGTTGCTACACCATGATATACTTTGTCTAGGTTTGATAATGTTCCTCCAAAAACTTCTCCTATGGCTTGTTGTCCTAAACAAACTCCAAGAATACTTTTGGTTGGTGCATATTTTTGAATTACAGCTTTTAGCAAACCTGCTTCGTCTGGAATTCCTGGTCCTGGTGAAAGTAATATTTTGTCGAAACTTGCAATTTCATCAATATCAAACTCATCATTTCTATACACAGTTACTTCGCAATCTAAATCTTCCAGATAATGTACAAGATTATAAGTGAAGCTATCGTAGTTATCTATTACTAATATTTTTTTCATTTTTCTTTTAAGGTTCTAAGTTGCTAAGATTCTGAGGTGCTAAGTTTTTAAACTGTGACCGAATACTGAAACTGGCAACTAATTTTTGTTTATTTTTCTCGAACGTATTTTTCGACAATTATTCTATCTATTCCAAGTTTTTCAATTTTCTCGATTCCTTTTTGAATTAAAGTATCGTTTTTAACTTTTACTGTAAATTCAAATTTGTTGTTCTCCCAGTCTCTATTATTGAAATATTCTAAATTCTCTGTGTATGTACTATCTTTTAAAGTATATTTTCCTCCACCTCCGAAGAATAATGCATCAGCTTTTTTACCATTATTTAAGTCGTGGTTAAAGAATGCAAAGTGAGAGTCATTTATAATTTTAATCATTTTGGTTTTTGGATTGAAAGTTGAAAAAGTAGAATCTTTTTCGGTTGTCTCTGCTGATATAAGTCGCCAGGTTCCTTCAATTTCTTTTTTAGATGTTGTTGTTTCTTGCTTGCTCTTGTCGTTGCAAGAAGTTAAAAATGCCATAACCAATAATAATCCAATAGTGTTTTTCATAGTTTTTAGTTGTTTAATTTTTATTTAATATTCTCTTTGTTTAGTTGTAAGTTTTAAGTTTCTCGTTTGGTACTGAGAACTAAAAACTGCAACTGAACGCTAAATTTTTTCTGCCATTTCTAGCGCAGTATTTAATGCTCTAAGTTTATTGTATACTTCTTGCATTTCGCTTTCCTCGTCTGAACTTGCTACGATTCCGGCTCCAGCTTGGCAATGCAATTGGTGGTTTTTGCTCAGGAAAGTTCTAATCATGATGGCGTGGTTAAAATTGCCTTCAAAATCCATAACACCAATGGCGCCACCATAAAAAGTACGATTGGTTTTTTCGTATTCTTCTATAAGTTGCATGGCTCTGTGTTTTGGTGCTCCGCTTAAAGTTCCTGCAGGAAAAGTATCGGCTACAACTTGCATTGTAGTTGCTTTTTCATGTAAATGCCCTGTAACTTTAGATACTAAGTGTATTACGTGTGAGAAAAATTGAACTTCACGATATTTCTCCACATTTACATCATGTCCGTTACGGCTTAAATCATTTCTTGCTAAGTCGACCAACATTACGTGTTCGCTATTTTCTTTTTTATCTTCAGATAATTGTTTGGCAAGAACGGCGTCTTGTTCATCATTTCCAGTTCTTTTAAAAGTTCCGGCGATAGGATGAATTTCGGCTTTACGATTTTTTACAATAATTTGAGCTTCAGGCGAAGAACCAAATATTTTGAAATCTCCATAATCAAAAAAGAATAAGTAAGGTGAAGGGTTGATGCTTCGTAATGCTCTGTACACATTAAATTCGTCTCCTTTAAAACCTTGTGTAAATCGGCGTGATAAAACCAATTGGAATACATCGCCACGGAAACAATGTTTTTTTGCTAAAGCAACATTATGCTTAAATTCTTCATCGGTAAGATTCGAGAATCCTTCGCCTTCTTTAGTAAATTGGTATGAAGCTATATTTCTTGATTGCAGTAATTGCTCTATTTCCGAAATATTATTTCTTCCGTCTACGCTGTGGCAAAAAATGTATGCTTCGTTTTTGAAGTGATTTATTGCAATTATATTTTGGTAAACTGCATAATATACATCGGGAATAGAAATGCTATTGTCTTTTTTTGCAATAGTTACTTTTTCAAAATAACGAACGGCATCGTAAGAAATGTATCCGAATAATCCGTTATTGATGAACTTGAAATCATTCTTTTCAGATTTAAATTGTCCTGAAAATTCCTGAATAATTTCTGGAATATTGGTCAGGCTATCAATCGCTATTTCCTCTGAAGTTCCGTCAGGATAATTTTTAGAAATAGTTTCGTTTTCGATTTTAATACTTGCAATAGGGTTGCAGCAGATGTAAGAAAAACTATTGTCGTTTCCGTGGTAATCGCTACTTTCCAGCAATAAACTATTAGGGAATTTATCTCTAATTTTAAAATAAATGCTCACTGGCGTTACAGTGTCTGCAAGAATTTGTTTGTAGTGTGTGTTTAGTATAAAAGGTTTCAATGTGTTGATTTTTTAATTTTTAATATATTGTTTTCCAGAAAATTATAAGCAAAAAAAAGGCTTGTCGTGATGACAAGCCTTTCATATTTATAGTTTGAATAATACCATAGGAAGCTTCGTTCACGACGTCTGACGTAAATTGCTCCACCACCAAGTATTATTTGTAATTGTTTTCATAAACTTTTTTGTTGGTACAAATGTATAAATGTAATTTGAATATTCGTATACATTATTTTAAAAAAAATCTGTATTATTTTGAGTTTTTTGTTAAATTTAATTTAAACGATCCATTTTAAAGGCTTAATTTCCACTGGCTAAAGTGTTATTTACGTTAATTCTAAAATCTGGATTTGTTTTGATGTTAGGTTCTGTAAATAATGCGACATTTCTTATACTTGTATATTCTAAACCAAACGCAGGGTTCTGATACCAGTTCTTAATAGCTGAATCAAAATTAGAATTCTCGCTTAAAATTGCACCTTGGCAGTTATTAATTATTAATCCGTTTAGTTTAATTTTTTCTAGATTAACTACACCATCTCCAATTTTTCCTTGAAATACCATAAAAGGAGTGAAGCCTGAAATTACACTATTATTTAAGGTAAAATAGCTGTTTTCGCCCATATGTACTGCCTCACGTACAAGCCCCTGATTACTTTCTTCAAGATTTATTAATGTGATATTACTAGCAGTTATCTTGGTTAATTTTTTGCTGGTATCACTATTTTCGATTTTGTCGTAAGAGTCAATTTCAAAACATCTTGAACCTGAAATGTCTGATGAGTAAGGGTGACGAATGGCGATACTATTATTTATAGTGCATTGTACACCTTGGGTAAAATCAAAATCATCATCAGTAGCTCGGTAAGAAACTAAGTTGTTCATAACAACATCACCACCATAAGATTCAAAAGAATCATCATTAGAATAGCTTATCTGAATATATTCTAGCTTAGTTTTGCGACCAACTCCTGCCAGTGATAAACCATTAATTTCTTTTAAAGCATTCAGTTTTCTGCCTGAATATTCGATGCGTACGTATTTTAAAATTCCAGAATTATCCTCAGGATCTTGTCCGCCATAATGGTTTACAACAGGGTCTAGGTTAAAATCAAGAAAACTTACTCCGCCCATTTTATTAATAGGAGCTTTTCCTAAAAGAATTATTCCGCCCCAATCCCCAGGTTTTCTTTCGGCAACATTTTTATTAGATGTAAATATAATTGGGTCAGTTTCTAATCCTTCGGCCATTATTTTAGAGCCATTTGTTATTACTAGCGTTCCACAAGTTTTATCATCTCCTCTTATTACAGTTCCAGGTTCAATAGTTAAAACGGCATTGTTGGTTAGATAAACAACCCCAACTAGTTGGTATGTATTACGCTTGTATAATTTGGTGTCCTTATCGATAGTTCCAGCCAGAATATTTGTAGCTTCATTATAATCTATTGATGCAGGTTTAAAATTTGTCCATTTATTCATCCAGTTTGATGCACCAACAATCCCTTTTTGTTGTTGTGCATTGACTATAATACTACTTACTAAACAAATAATTACAAGGTGTAAATTTTTTTTCATAGTGTTGTCTTTAGCAAAATTTGATTTTTTGGATAAAAGCCTTTTGGTTGAGACAAAGGCTTTTTTTTAATTGTCCCAAAAGTAAAAGGGGTTTGTTAATCAAAGAATGATAAGACATTATGAAAGTGTTATTATAACTTTAAGAACGTTATTTTTTTGTTCGTAAACAGATTGTTGAATTTGAACGTCAAAAATTAAGACATAAAAAAATCCCATTTGCCGTGGCAAATGGGATTTTCAGAATTAGTAAGCGTGTGATATTAGAATTTCAAAGCTACAGTTAATTCAAAATCATCATTGATAGTTTTGTCTCCTAAGTTTTCGAAGAAGTTTCCTGAGTTGTATTTAATATCATATTTAGTTCTGTCAACTTTAAATGCAGTTGTAGCAGTGTTTCCAGCTACAGTGATATCAAAAGTTACAGGTTTAGTAATTCCTTTGATAGTTAAATCTGCAGTTACAGTATAAACATCAGTTGCTTTAGCTCCGATAGTTTTGAAAACTAATTTAGCAGTTGGGAATTTTTCAGTTCCAAAGAAATCATCTGCTTTCAAGTGACCGTTTAATTTTCCTTGGTATTCACCAGAAAGGTCAGTTGCGTTAATAGAAGTCATATCTACAGTGAAAGTTCCACCAGCTAATTTTTTTCCTTTAAATACTAAAGCACCATCTTTTAGGTTTACAGTACCAGAGTGCTCTCCAGTTACTTTTTTTCCAACCCATTTAACTGTACTTGTTTTAACGTCTACTTTTTTAGTTTGTGCGTTAATAGAAACTGATGATAAAGCTACCACTAGGGCAAGAGCAATTGTTTTTAAATTTTTCATTTTGTTTGATTTTAATAAATTTGGATTAATAATTATAGTGTGATAAATAATTCTTCTTGAGTTTTTCTTACTTTTTTATGATGCTGTGTTGCATCTTCTTCATGTCTGTAACCTACAGTTGCAATTACTGATGCGTTTAAATGTAAAGCATCTAAACCTAAGATTTCATTAAATGCAGCTGGATCAAAACCTTCCATTGGCGTAACGTCAATTTTTAATTCTGCAGCAGCGTTTAATAAGTTTCCTAATGCTAAATAAGTTTGTTTAGATCCCCAGATGTTTTTTGCATCTGCAGGAAGTGTAGAGATTTTAGATTTCATAAAATCGCTATATCCTGATAAAGATTCATTTGGAATTTGTCTTGTTTCGCTGATATTTTTGATAAAACGGTCAATTGCATCATCACCAATATTAGTATCATTTGCAAAAACTACCAAATGAGATGCTTCTACAATTTGAGATTGTCCCCATGCAGCAGCTTGTAATTTTGTTCTTAATTCTGGTGATTCAACAAAAATCACTTTGTATGGTTGTAAACCATAAGAAGATGAACTTAATCGTATTGCTTCTTTTAGTGTATTTAAATCTTCAGCTGAGATTTTTTTGGTCGCATCAAACTTTTTGGTTGCGTATCTCCAATTTTGATTTTCTAGGAAAGTATTCATGTTATTTACTCGTATTAATTTATTTGATTTCTAAATTTTTCTAATAATTCGTTTAATAATTCTAATTCATCTGTGGTCAGATTTTCTGAAAAAACATTTTCATGTTCAATTACTTTTGGGTCTAACTCGTTTAAAACTTCTAATCCTTTATCTGTAATCGATACTTCTATTTTTCTTCTATTATTCGGACATACATTTCTGGTAACAAAATCCTTCAGTAATAACTTATCGACTAATCGAGTTGTATTGCTTGTTTTTGCTAACATACGGTCTTGTATAACACACATATTTGCAGGATTTCCTTTTTGTCCTCTTAATATACGTAACACATTATATTGTTCTCCAGATAATTCATAAGGTTTTAATACCTCATTAAATTTATCCTGAAGTATATTTTGTGTGTACATAATATTCAGAATAACTCTTTTTGGATTATCCATCTTAACGGTACTTTTTATTACATCTTCAATTGTCATAGTCGTAAGTGTATAATTTGTATATACAAATGTAATATGTTTTATTGTTGTATATACAAATGTGTTGTTAAAATTTTGTTAATATTGTTTAAGGGGAGTTTTTCGTGGTCAGATTTCGAGTTTAAAATTAGTAAAATTTATTTGTATTTTTCTAATTAAGGAGTTGATTAATTGAGGTTTAATTGTTGTTTAGGTTATGTGTATCTTCTAGTAATAGGCAAAAGAATTTAACGCAAAGGGCGCAAAGGATTACACAAAGGTTCACAAAGTTTAATGAATAGCTTTGCGAATCTCTGCGTTTCTTTTCATTGTGTACTTTGCGTTTAAATCGAATCAGTTATAAAAGTTGGAGAGTAGGCAAAAGAATTTACCGCAAAGGGCGCAAAGGATTACATAAAGGTTCACAAAGTTTAATGAATAGCTTTGTGAATCTCTGCGTTTTTTTTCTTTGTGTACTTTGAGTTTAAATCGAATCAGTTATAAAAGTTGGGAACAGTTAAAAGAATTTACCGCAAAGGGCGCAAAGGATTACATAAAGGTTCACAAAGCTTAATCAATGGCTTTGCGAATCTCTGCGTTTTTTTCTTTGTGTACTTTGCGTTTAAATAGAATCAGTTTCAAAAGTTTGGGATTAAGCTTTGACAAAGATTTTAATATAGAATATAAAAAGAAACCCAACAGTTTTTTAAAATCTGTTGGGTTTATAGTCTTAATATGTAGAGAAATAATATTTGTTATTTTTCACTTATGTATTCCTCTATATAAGTATTTAATAATTTTCGCTGCTCGATTGTTGCATCATTGTCCATGTCAGAATGGGTTACGGGCGTTAATTGAACTTTGATTCCGTATTTTTTTTGTTCTTGCTCTGTTGGTAATACACCTTCATCTGCAAGGTAGTTACTAGAACGTAAAGTATATATTTTAGGTTCGGAAACTCTAGGAAGTGGCATTCTTCGGTTATCCATTGTTATTGCTTTATAAACTAATTTAGGATATTTAGTTGCAAACAAAGCAGTCATATCACCACCATTCGAATGTCCGATTAAGGTTAGATGTTTAAAATCTAATTCAGGATTTGATTTTTTAAACTCATTAATAACATATAAAATATTTTCAGTACCTCTTTCCCAATTTGGTCTTCTTGTAATTTTAAAATCTCCTTCCATTGCAAGAAGGTCATCGGTTGGTAATTCGTGTTGAATACTGATAACAAAATATCCTTTAGAAGCTAAATTTTCTGTTAGATAAGAATAAATCTTATTATCTCCGCCTTTGTTTTCTCCGTATCCATGACTAAAAATTACTACTTGTTGGTTATTTATTTTCTTATCTGTTTTGGGATAATATAAAGCAACAGGAATTTTTCTATTTCTAGATTTGTCAAATATCTCTACACTATCAAGTTTGACAGCATAACTATGATTTGATTCTTGAACACTTGCTTTTTTATAGTTTGAACAACTTAGTATTAGTGAACAAAGTAAAATCAGAGAATATATTTTATTCATTTTGGTTATGCTTCCGCAGAATTGGTTTATGATAGTAGCTGATAAATTAGTTTACAATATGCTTAATGAGGCAAGTTGTCTTTAAAATAACCATAAACCCAAGTTCCTAATATTGCACTTACCAATGTTACTGCAATTACAGTTACTCCAGTTCCTATTTGTGCAAAAAGAGGACCAGGACAAGCTCCAGTGATTGCCCAACCAAATCCAAATAATAATCCGCCATATATCTGACCTTTACTAAATGTTTTAGGTTCAATCTTGATTTCTTCTCCCTGAATAGTTTTTACCTTGAATTTTTTTATCAAAAAAACTGATAACATTCCTACTGCAACAGCACTTCCGATTACGCCATACATGAAGAATGATTGTAAACGAAACATTTCCTGAATACGGTACCAACTAATGATTTCGGCTTTTACGAATACTATGCCGAATACAATTCCGACAAGCATATATTTTAAGTTTGAAATTTTCATTTTTAAGAATTTAAAGTGAAAGTATATAAGGAAGAATCAGGTTTGCCATAACAAATCCGCCAATCATAAAGCAAATAGTTGCTACTAGAGATGGCCATTGCAAATTAGAAATTCCCATGATTGCGTGTCCGCTTGTACATCCTCCCGCATAACGCGTTCCGAAACCTACAAGAAAACCACCTACTACAATCATTATAAATCCACGAAGAGTTAATAAACTTTCCCATGAAAAAAGCTGAACAGGCATTAATCCAGAATTATCGGTAATGCCATAAGTTGCTAATTCCGTTGTAAGTTTTGAGTTTATTTCGATAGCATTCGGATTCGATAAGAAAACAGTTGCTATGACTCCGCCCAAGAATATTCCGAAGACAAATAATAAATTCCAGCTTTCTTTTTTCCAATCGTATTTAAAGAATGGAATATTTGCCGGAATACACATGGCGCATATATGGCGTAAAGAGGAACTAATACCAAATGCTTTGTTACCAAAAATTAATAAAATAGGAACGGTCAATCCTATTAGCGGACCTGAAACATACCAAGGCCAAGGTTCTTTTATAATATCAATTAAATTCATTTGTTACTTTTTTATTTAGGTTTGGAGTGGCAAAGGTTCAGAGGCTAAAATCTTTGTCGCTTTGTACCTCTGTACCTTTGTTACTTATTTACTTTAAAACTTTGCTTTGACAAACGAAATCTGATTTTGGAATTGTAGTTTTTGCAATAGCATTAAAACCTCCTTCAACTTCGGTGAAGTTTCTAAATCCGCGCGCTTGTAATATCGATGCAGCAATCATACTTCTGTATCCACCAGCACAATGTAAATAAAAATGTTCTTTTGTGTCGATATCTTTTACCCAGTCATTAATATAAGCCAATGGTTTGTTGTAAGCGTCTTCGATATGTTCGGCACTATATTCGGTTTCTTTACGAATGTCAATTACTTTGTTTTCTTCAACCTTAAATTCACCCGCAAATTGGTCAGCCGTAATTCTGTTTACCGTATCAGTTTCGTAACCAGCATTTTTCCAAGCATCAAAACCACCTTCAAGATGCCCGATAATCGAATCAAAACCTACACGACTTAATCGTGTTACAGCTTCTTCTTCTAATCCTATTTCGGTTACTAATATAATAGGTTGTTTTACATCGGCAATTAAAGTACCAACCCATGGAGCAAAATCTCCATTGATACCAATATTTACCGATTGCGGAATAAATCCTTTGCTAAAATCTCCGCTATTTCTTGTATCTAAAACTAAAGCACCAGTTTCTTCGGCTACAGCCTCAAATTCATCCACTTTTATAGCTTTCATTCCGTTGTTTAAAACAGATTCAAAACTTTCGTAACCACTTTTGTTCATAGCTACATTCATGCTAAAATAAGCAGGAGGTGGCAATAATCCATCGGTAACTTCAGTGATAAATTCAGCTTCGGTCATATTAGCACGCAAAGCATAATTGGTTGCTTTTTGGTTTCCTATAGTCGATACCGTTTCTTTACTCATGTTTTTACCACAAGCACTTCCAGCACCATGAGCAGGATATACAATAACATTATCTGCCAAAGGCATTATCTTTGTTCGTAGCGAATTAAATAATATTGCTGCTAGTTGATCTTGCGTCATTGAAGTAGCTTTTTGAGCTAAGTCAGGACGACCAACATCTCCAATAAATAAAGTATCTCCAGAAAAAATCGCATAATCTTTTCCGTTTTCATCAATTAATAAATAAGTGGTGCTTTCCATAGTATGTCCAGGAGTATGCAACGCTTTTATTGTGATGTTTCCTAACTTAAATTCTTGTCCATCGGTTGCAGAAACGCAATCGAATCCACATTCGGCATTTGGACCATAAATAATTGGTGCGCCAGTTTCTTTACTTAAATCAACATGTCCCGAAACGAAATCGGCATGGAAATGAGTTTCGAAGATGTATTTTAATTTTACCTGATCACGGTTTAAACGGTCTAAGTAGGGTTGTATTTCTCTGAGCGGATCTATAATTGCAGCTTCGCCATTTGAAGTAATATAATAGGCGCCCTGTGCTAAACATCCGGTATAAATTTGTTCAATTTTCATTGTTGTGTAATCTTAAATAATGTTTTACAAAGGTAACTTTGTTTTTTTGGAAAATAAGTGACTAATGTTACAGTTTTTATTTTGAGCTCAAAAAAAGAAAAATTGAACTGTATGAGTGATATAAGTAAATAGTAATCAGCCTGTTTATATAAAAGTTAAATTAACTTGAATCACTTATAATCTAAAAAGAATTAATGGCAGGTTATTTAAGTTAGTATTTCACCATATAAGTGATATAAGTAAATATAAGTTAAGCTATTCGAGTAAAACTTAAATGGGCTTAAATGACTTAAATGGTTTAAAAAAAATAATGGTATAGTGTTTAAGTAAGTAATGCTTGTTTTTAGTTGTTTGGTTTTTATGTAATTAGTGGTTTGTCTATTTTTGAACTAGCTAAAAGTTTTGACAAAGACAAGGTGATAAAGTTTTTTTTATGACATAAAATGTTAGTTTTAATAGGTAAATTTGCGAAACCTCATAATAAAATAAAATACGCTAGTATGGAAGAAATGCTTTTTTATGACCGAATGCAATTCGCATTTACAATAACCTTTCACTACCTCTTTCCGCAACTTACAATGGGACTTTCTTTAATCATTGTATATTTTAAATGGAAATATTTAAAAACTCAAAACGAACAATACAATCACGCGACTCATTTTTGGATGAGGATTTTTGCTTTAAATTTTGCAATGGGTGTTGTTACGGGAATCCCGATGGAGTTTCAGTTTGGAACCAATTGGGCTAAATTCTCGGAATTAACAGGTGGAATTATCGGGCAAACGCTTGC
Organism: Flavobacterium hydatis; assembly: GCF_000737695.1. Taxonomy (GTDB): domain Bacteria; phylum Bacteroidota; class Bacteroidia; order Flavobacteriales; family Flavobacteriaceae; genus Flavobacterium; species Flavobacterium hydatis. Next base: position 299,373 of record NZ_JPRM01000003.1, on the reverse strand, counting down.
TATGGAAGGGATGTTTTCTTTTTTCTTAGAATCATCTTTTCTTGGGATATTCTTGTTTGGCGAGAAACTACTCGGACATAAATGGCATTTTGTTACGGCATTGCTTATATGTATCGGTTCTTGGGCAAGCGGATTTTTAATTATTGCGACACATTCGTGGATGCAAAATCCTGTAGGTTATGAAATTCTCGAAAACGGAAGATTTGTATTAACCAATTTTCAAGCCTTGTTTCTTAATCCTTGGTTATGGCCTTCGTACTTACATAATCAGGCTGCATCTATGATAACAAGTTCGTTTGTTGTTGCCGGAATCGGAGCTTTTTATATTCTGAGTAAGAAGAACTTAACTTACGGGAAATTATTCGTAAAAACGGGTGTTATCTTCGGATTAATTTCGTGTATAATTGTAGCTGTTCCTACGGGTGATTTATTGGCTAAAAACGTGGTGAAATACCAACCTGTGACTTTTGCAGCTATGGAAGGAATTTTTCATACTGAGAAAAAAGGTTCTGAGATTGTGCTTATCGGGCAACCGGATGTAAAAGATAAAAAACTTGATAATAAAATTGCCGTTCCTAATATCTTGAGTTTCCTAACTTACGGAAGCTGGCATCAGGAAATTAAAGGATTAGATCAGTTTGACGAAAGTGTTCACCCAACTAATATCTCGGGATTGTATTATGCTTATCATATTATGGTAGGACTAGGGACAATTTTTATTGGGTTGATGTCTGTGGCAGTTTTACAGCTTTGCCGAAAAAAACTTTTTGAAACCAAGTGGATTTTATGGTCGTTGCTTTTTATGCTTCCTTTTCCGTATATCGCCAATACTACAGGATGGTATACTGCCGAGTTAGGACGTCAGCCGTGGTTGGTTTATAATTTATTACGCACTGCCGAAGGTGCTTCGCCAACGGTTTCCTCTGGGAATACGTTATTTACATTATTAGGATTTATAGGATTGTATCTTTTATTGGGCATGTTGTTTTTGCTAATGGTTGGAAAAATCATCAATAAAGGACCTCACACAGAAAAAATATAGTTATGGAATTTTTTTGGTATGTAATTTTAATGGGAATTCTAGCTGTTTACATTGTTTTAGACGGTTATGATTTTGGTGCAGGAATTATTCATTTATTTTTTGCTAAAACTGAAAAAGATAAGAAGGCGATAACCAGTGCGATTGGTCCTTTTTGGGATGCCAACGAAGTTTGGATTATTGCCGCGGGAGGTGTTTTGTTTTTTGCTTTTCCGATTTTGTATGCATCTTCGTTCAGCGGGTTTTATCTGCCGTTGATTATGATTTTGTGGTTGCTTATTTTTAGAGCGATCGGACTTGAAATGCGCGGACAAATTCATCATCCAATGTGGGAGGTAATTTGGGATAAAGCATTTGGGATTGCGAGTTTACTATTGGCTTTATTCTTTGGGATTGCTTTAGGTAATATTGTTCGTGGTGTGAATTTAGGAATGGTTGTAAATGGTGTTTCTACTCAGGAAGCTCATTTTTTCTTTTTGCCTTTATGGAATCCTACTTTTAGTCCGCAAGCGGCTGAATTAGGAATTATTGATTGGTTTACTTTGTTTCTGGGAATTGTAAGCGTTGTAGCTTTAACAATTCATGGTGCAAACTGGATTATTTTTAAAACCAATTCTTCATTAAATGAAAAGCTTAAAAATGTAGTTTTTAAACTCAATATTGTATTGCTTATTTTGGTGTTTATATCCTTGCAAATCTGGCATTTTATCGAGCCAAAACCTTTTCATAATTTTATTGAAACGCCAATATTGTGGATTTTTCCATTAATTACTTTTATTGGTATTATAGGATTATTTAAGGTACGCTCGTACAAAAAAGACGGTTTAGGATTTGTGTTTTCTACATTGTTTCTTGTGGGAGGTTTTGCCTCAACGGCAGTTTCAATTTTCCCCAATGTTTTACCATCTACGAATAGTGTAAATCCTTCTTTAACGATTTATAATACCGCAGCGCACGAATACGGACTAGAAGCCGGAATGAGTTGGTTCTTTATCGCTTTGGCTCTAGTAATTGTCTATTTTATTATTCAATATCGCGTTTTTAGTGGTAAAATGGATGATATTGGATATGGGGAACATTAAGGTTTTTTAGTCACGAATCTCACGAATTAATTATATGGTTGGTAGCTGATTTTACTGCCACAGATTAAAGGATTAAAAAGGATTTTAATCTTTGTCAAAGTAAAAAAAACTTTGACAAAGATGCCTTTAATTGCGTTCCAATGGTTGAAACACGATAGCGCGGATTTTTAATTCGTGCCCATAATCTAAAACAAAAAAATAGTGCTTTGGTTGGAACGGGCACGGATTGAAAATCCGCACTATTTTTGTGTTGAAAGTTGGTTTTCTAAAGTTTTATAAAAATCAAAAATTTATTATCTCTATGGTTGCGTTAGGGATAGGAGCGTTATCCTTTTTATTTTTTTTCTAATAAAAAGATATAGCGGATAGCCCGACCGAAGGGAACGCCCAAAATATAATTCTAAATAATGATTTTAGTTATTTAGTTTAGAACGAATTATTTTAATAAATGAAATACATAATTACGCTGTTTTTTTTCTTTTTTGGAAGTATTAATAGTTTTGCATGTGATTGCGATATTCCGAAAGCTATATTAGAGTTTTATTCTTCAAAAGAGGTGTTTACTGGAAGAATAATAAAAAAGACATTTGATAAAGATTCTTCTAATTATACGATCACATTTAAGGTTCTGAAAAGTTATAAAAACGAAAATATTCCAAATGAATTGTCATTTACTTTTAGATACCAAAAAAAAGGTGCTCAAAATTCTTGTTATTGGGAAGCTTTTGTAAATGAGGAATGGGTTGTATATGCCTCTGAAAGGAATGAGAAATTAGTGTTTGAAAAAAACTGTTCTAATTCGGCTTCATTGAAATGGACTAATAATGTTGTTCCCAATGAGAAGATGCTGGAAAATGGGAATAAATTTAAAATTGATGATTTTATTTATCAATTCGAAAGTGATTTTAATCTCCCTAATCCGATTTCTAATATTGATTCTATTTTTAAAACAGGCAAGCTTAAAGATTATGGAAATCAACATGTTTTGTTGGGATTGTATATAGATAAAAACGGAAAATTAATTTCTCTTTTTACTGGTATTGATTTGGTTAATTCTGAAGGGGAGTTTAAATATGATTCTGTATATGGTTTGCAAAGAGAATTTAAAATTAAAAAGAAACGCCCATATACGGAATTCGAAAAAGATGCAATTGACTTAGCTATGTCAGTTAAAGATTGGGAAATTAAGCGCCATAATATAACTAAGATTCCTGTTAGCCATATTCGTTATTTGAAAATTGAGTTTGATAATAAAGAACAGAAATGGAAATATGAGCTTTAATCTTTGTCAAAGTAAAAAGAACTTTGACAAAGATTACTCTACGATATCTTTTAGAAAATCAATGAACGAGTCTGCGTATATTTCGAATTCCCATTTTCCATTTCCGTGCATACTTGTATAAATTGGTGCATCGTTGTTTGTAATATTTGCAATATCAATACAGTATGGGTCAGCACCAGCATCGGCAATTACAATATAATTAGATGGCCAATCGGTAAGAATTTCAGATGTCATTGAGTTGAATGAATAACCATTTTGAGATTTGATTAAATCATTTGCTCCATATAAATTCAATCCTTGAAAGAATTTTTCGTCGTCGATAAATACATTAATTGGAGAATAGTTCTTAAGAAACAACAGATAATTTTCGGGTAGTTTCCATTTTTGTTCTATTGCTGCAATTTTCTTTTCATCGGCAATAGCAAGCCAATCTGAAGGATTTGATAAATCTTGTTGCTTGTCTCTTTCTATTTTTAATTTTTTGTCTAGTTTAGAAACTACTTTTTCTAGCTCTGTTTTTGGATTTTTTAAGGTTGGATGAATTTGGGGTTCTTTATGACCTAAGCCTTGTTTGTATGCTTTGCTTTGCCAATCTAATAATTCGTCGATCCTAAAGTTCTCAATTTTCCAATAACCAGGATCTTTTGGTAAATCACGGTCAAAAGGTTGTTTGCTGTGTATTGCAATACTTTTTATAGCTTTTGCACGAACATCAGTTGGTAAGTTTTCGTTTTGAGCTAACTCTATAAGCGTTTTATATGCTTTTTCTCCTTTTGTTTTTACGAGTCCATCGATTCCCCAATAAGTAAGCTCGGGTTTTGTAATTGCCCATTCGAAGAAATCTATGTAATTTGTTTCGTCTTCTTTTACGAGATCAATAATGTCAGTCAATAAGAAATTTCTCCAATGTAGCATTTTGCCATTTTGGGAATATTGAATTAAAATTTTGATGATTTTTTCTCTGTCGATAGAGGAGAAGCTTTTTATTAGTTTGTCTTTTATTTTAGAGAATTTACTTCCATCGTCTTCTGTAAATAAACTTTCTTCGTATTGTTTGATTGTTTTTGCCATAAGGTTAATTCGTAATACCAGTATTAAGTTAAATGTACTGAAAAAAGTTTCCTCAAGCTTACTTTTATTTAATGAATTAAAAAAGTTTTTGATTATTTAGATGTTACCAGAAAGACAACAAAGATTAGATTGAGTTTATCTTAAAAGAAAATTTCTTTGGTGATTATATAAAATCCCATTACTAATACAAACCATCCAAATAAGGGTTTTAGTTTAGTACCATCGATTTTTTTGGAGAGTTGTGTTCCTATTAGCATTCCTAAAAGTGCAATGCCCGAAATTTCTAATAAAAAGATATAATCTACAGGAGTTCCTATGTATAAATCTCCTCCGAAACCTATGGAGGAATTAATGAATATAATAAGTAATGATGTTCCTACGGCTTGTTTCATAGGTAAATTTGCAAAGAATATTAGCGCAGGAATAATTAAAAAACCTCCGCCAGCACCTAGAAATCCTGTAACGATACCAACTACAAATCCTATTATACTTAGTTTGTTGTAATTGGTTTCTGTTGGTTTTAGTTCGGCTTTGTTTTTCTTAATCATCGAGATTGCGGCTGCTATCATCAATACCGAGAAAATAAGCATGATTAAGAAATCTTTGGATACGGTATAGGAAGCAACAGAAAATAATGTTGCTGCTATTTGGGGGAAAATTACTTCTCGGATAATCAGGATAGAAATGACCGATGGAATGGCAAAATACAACGCCGATTTCAGCTTAAGATTTCCCATTTTGTAATGACTATAACTCCCAAATAACGCTGTGATTCCTACTATAAACAATGAATATGTAGTGGCTTGTTCTGGATTTATCTTAAATAGATAGACTAAAATTGGGATAGTAAGAATTGATCCCCCTCCGCCAATTAAGCCTAATGAAAGTCCTATAATAATTGAAGCAAAGTAACCTAAATATTCCATTGATGTTTTTTTTGATACAAAGGTTGTTTCTTAAAACATAAGCCACAGTAACATTTATCACATTGGGTTTATTAAATGCAAATTTCGCTTCGCTGTGAGGAGTTTTACCATTAAGATATTAAGTTTCATTAAGAAGCAAAGCTTAATTTTTTTTAATCTCTTAATGGTTCAATTTTAAATGAAATGTTTTATTTCGCCTCGCTGTGAGGAGTTTTACCATTAAGATATTAAGTTTCATTAAGAAGCAAAGCTTAACTTTTCTTAATCTCTTAATGGTTCAATTTTATAATGAAATGTTTATTTCACTTCGTTGTAAAGTATTTTGATTGTGGTTTAGTTTTGATAATATTTTTTTACCTAAAGTGTTTTTCAATTTTATTTCATAATCATCAAAATCACCTAAATTGATTTTTCGATTATTTTCAAAATTGTTTATTTCATTTTTTAGAATATACTTTATTGAGGCTTAATTTTATATTATAAACTTAATAAACAGTATTTATGAAAATCAAATTTTTAATACTAGGAATATTATTTACGAGTTTTGCTTTTTCGCAAACTCACCAAATAGTTAAACATAACGGAGAACAATTAGACGTTAATTATATAAAACAAGATAATGATCTTCTTTACTATTCATTAAACGGAAGTTCTGAACAATTTACTATTAGTAAATATGCTGTTTCTTCTCTTAATGAAAAAGCAAGTTCTAAAACGGAATCTATTTCTCCAAAAATTGTAGTCTCTGACAAAAAGGATTATAGTTCGGTTAAAGTTTTAAATCCTAATCAAACTATCGGACTAAAAGCAGTTGAAATTTTTTCGGGATTATCTACAAAAACAAAAGGGGAGTCTTCTTTGGCATTAAAAGAACAAACCGAAAGACGTATCAAAACTAAGTCTGCAGATAATGGATATCCATTTGTAGCAATTGTCGAAAAACCTGATGGTAAGTACCAGGCAGTTGCTTATGTATATTAAAATTATATTAAACATTATTTACTAGAATTTTATTTGTAAAAAAAAGATTATCTTTAGTATTAACTTTTAAAAATTACAGTTATGTCAAACAACACAGGAAACACAATATTAGCACTTCTTACTGGTGCAGCGATTGGAGCAGGAATTGGAATTTTGTTTGCACCAGATAAAGGTTCAAAAACTAGAGGACGTATTAAACACGGAATCGATGATGCAAAACATAATTTGAAACACAAATTAGAAACTTCAACTGAGGAATTACGTGATAAGTTTTTGAATGCAAAAGAAGATTTAGATGGAACTTACGAAAACCTACTTTCGAATATGAGCTATAAAACGGAAGAAGTAATTTCGTTTTTAGAAACTAAATTGGCCGATTTGAAAACTCAAAACGCTAAACTTCAGAAATAAAATAGCCTGGTTTTTAGGCATAAGCAAAGTACACATTGAACTTTAATTGTTATTGTTTCAAAATTTTTAATTAATTTTAAGAAACACAATACATTGGTTTCATTGTGTACTTTGTATTTTTTATCAATATCACTAAAATAGTTATTATGGCTTTTGAAGAATTAAAAGAACATACCGAGAATATTCAAGATCAGGCGAAAGCTTATGTTGATAGTCACCTTGCATATTATAAGCTGTGGGGTTTTAAAGTTGCAATGAAATCTACAACAGTAATATTCAAATTTATTTTAATCTTATTGTGTTTCGGTATGGTTATGTTATTTGGATCTGTTGCAGCTGCTTTTGCAATTAGTGCCGCTTTAGGAAGTTATACTTTTGGTTTTCTTATAGTAGGAGGGTTGTATCTTATAGCAACAATACTAGTTTTCTTTATAAAAGATAAAATGGTAGAAGGACCAATCTTGGAGAAATTTTCAGAAATCTTTTTTAACGACTAAATTATGGAAACTAAAAAATACTCATCATACGCTGAAATTGAGCGAGAATTGGAAATTCTTAAATTAGAGAAACAAATCAATTATCAAAAGTTAGTTCTTAGTGTTCAAAAAACCAAAGAATCTTTAGAACCTCAAAATTTAGTTAATGGTTTCTTGGGTTCGTATAAAACGATACTTTCAAATTCTTATATAAAAATTATTCAAGTTGCTATTCCTTATTTAATAGCTTGGTTCATGAACAAAAAAAGAGGCAATTAAGCCTCTTTTTTATTTTATAAAATTTGATTATTCTATTGCTTCCGGAGTTTCTGGAGCTTGATAATCTGGATTTATTTCAGTTTTTGGTTTAACCTTTTTATTTGTTTTCTTCATCATTTCGCCAACTTGGTTAGATGCACTAAATGAAGCAACCATATTATTTAGCATATCGCTTCCTGCTTGTGGAGAATTTGGAAGTAAGATTAAGTTAGAATTTGCATCAGCACCAATAGCTTGTAAAGTATCATAATGTTGAGTAACAACAATTAATGCAGAAGCTTCTTGAGAATTAATCCCAACTTTATTCAATACATCAACACTTTCTACAAGACCTCTGGCAATTTCTCTTCTTTGATCAGCAATACCTTGACCTTGTAATCTCTTACTTTCAGCTTCAGCTTTTGCTTTAGCAACAATTCTAATTCTAGATGCTTCAGCTTCAAATTCAGCTACAGTTTTTTCTCTATCAGCAGCATTAATTCTATTCATTGCATTTTTAACCTGAATATCTGGATCAATATCTGTTACTAATGTGTTGATAATTGTATAACCATAAGTAGTCATTGCTTCATTTAATTCTCTTTTTACAGCAATAGCGATATCATCTTTTCTTTCAAAAACATCATCTAGTTTTAATTTAGGAACTTCAGCACGAACAACATCAAATACATAAGATGTAATTTGATCGTGTGGATATTCTAATTTATAGAAAGCATCATAAACAGTTTCTTTAATTACCATAAATTGTACAGATACTTTTAGTTTCACAAAAACATTGTCTTTGGTTTTTGTTTCAATGATAACATCCAGTTGTTGAATTTTAAGATTTACACGTCCGGCAATTCTATCAATCATAGGTATTTTTAATTGTAAACCAGAAGTTCTTACACTAAGAAATTTTCCAAAACGTTCTATAATTACAGATGTTTGTTGCTTCACCGTAAAGAATGAAGAAAGGAAAATAAATAATCCGAAGATTATAAGAATAATAAATGGAATGTTCATAACAGATAAATTTAGTTTAAATATTAATTGTCAAATTACGAAATTTCTTCCATTTTAATACGTTATGTTTTTATTAAAATGAAAAAGCGTTAAGAATACCAACCACAGGTGTTCCTAACGCTTTTATTTTTATTAGCTTTTTTTGATTATAAAGCTACTATTGCTTTTTGAATTCTTGAGATTGTTTCTTCTTTCCCGATGATTTCAACAATGTCAAATAGGTGAGGACCTTTAAGAGCTCCAACCAAACTCAATCGGAAAGGTTGCATAACTTTACCCATTCCAATTTCATTTTTTGTCATCCAATCTTTTACTATAGTTTCAATATTTACAGAAGTAAAATCTTCAATATTTTCTAGAACAGATGTTAGTTCTTGCATTAAAGCAGGAGTTTCTTCTTTCCAGTTTTTGCTTGCTTTTTCATCATAAGATGTTGGTGCCTGGAAAAAGAAATCACTTAGTTCCCAAAATTCAGAAACAAAATGAGCACGTTCTTTTATCAAAGAAACTATTTTTGTTGTCAGTTCGAGCGGAGTCGAGAACCCTTTTTCAACTAAAATAGGAGTGAAGTCTTTGGCTAAATCTTCATTATTTTGTTTTACCAAATGTTGGTGATTAAACCATTTATTTTTTTCTGGATCAAATTTAGCTCCAGATTTATGAACTCTGTTCAAATCAAATGCTTCAACTAATTCATCTAAAGAAAATATTTCTTTGTCAGTTCCATCATTCCAACCTAATAAAGCAAGGAAGTTAATAACTGCTTCTGGGAAAAATCCTTTTTCTCTGTAACCAGATGAAACACCTTCTTCTGTTTTCCACTCTAATGGGAATACTGGGAAACCAAGTTTATCACCATCTCTTTTAGATAATTTTCCGTTACCAATTGGTTTTAGAATTAATGGTAAATGTGCAAATTCTGGAGCATCCCAACCAAAAGCTCTATATAATAAAACGTGTAGAGGCATAGATGGTAACCATTCTTCACCACGAATTACATGAGATGTTTCCATTAAATGGTCATCTACAATATTTGCCAAATGGTAAGTAGGCATACCATCACTTTTAAACAAAACTTTATCATCTAAAAGATTAGTTTCAAACTTAACTTCTCCACGAATAATATCTTGTAAATGCAATGTTTCGTTAACCGGAGTTTTAAAACGGATTACATAATGTTCACCATTTTCAATTCTCTTAGCAGTTTCTTCTGCAGAAATTACTAAAGAAGTATCTAGTTTTTCGCGGTTATGATGATTGTATATAAATGTTTTTCCTTCAGCTTCGTGTTGTTTTCTATGAGCATCTAATGATTCTGGAGTATCAAATGCATAGTAAGCCCAACCCGAATTGATCAATTGATCAGCATATTGTTGGTATAAATCTTTACGATCACTTTGTCTGTATGGACCAAATTTTTCATTCTTTCCAACAGTTTCATCTGGAGCAATTGCTAACCATTCTAGAGCTTCCATAATATAAGCTTCGGCACCAGGAACAAAACGGGTTTGATCAGTATCTTCAATTCTAAGATAAAAAACACCGTTATGTTTTTTTGCAAATAAATAATTAAATAGGGCAGTACGAACACCACCAATATGTAATGGTCCAGTCGGACTTGGTGCAAAACGCACACGAACTTGCTTTGACATTTGTTTAAATTTTGATGCAAAGATACAATTTTAGATTTTTGATTTTGTTGTATAAAAAAAGAGCTATAGATTATTAGTCTATAGCTCTTTTAATTATCATTAACTTATCTATCTTCTATTTGTGATAAAATTTAATGTTGTATTTCCAGATGCTGTTATTCCATTTTCAAATAAAAGATTATATTTTACTGAGAAATTTTTTTCACTATTTTCTGTAATTGTTACATACCCTTCTTTTAAATTCGCTTTATCTTCTCCGTTAGAATATATTGTAGTAGACCCATCAGGTGATTTCTTCACAATTAGATAACTCGTCAGCTTACTTTGTAACACACCTACATCTTCATAAGACTTACCTATATTATACGTTCCAGTAATTTTTTTATCTGTTTCATAATTAATAGCAAGAGAGATTGCTGCACCTATGGGAGTTTTGTTACTGCCTAAATATATCTGTCCTTCTGTTGTATTTTTTGGCATAGCCATTGTTGTCAAAACTGCATCTGTAATGTCATAGGTAACATTATCTATTTCAAATTCTCCTTTAGTTTCAACTGTTGGTGTTGTTGGATTTTCTACAGGATTCACTACAGGCTCTTCTGTAGGTTCTTTTGTTGGTTGCTCTGTGCTTTGTTCTTCAGGCTTAGTTGGTAGCGTGTCATTATCACTATTACAAGATGTTATTGCAATTGCAACAAGTAACACATAAAATATCTTTTTCATAATTCAAAATTTTCGCAAAGTTATATAAAATTCTTACATATAGTAATTTATTTATGTAATACTTATTTCTTTCTTTTAATCATGTTTAACTCTAATTATCATGTTTTAAGTAGTTGAAAGTCTTGTTTTATCTTATAATGATTGAAGCTTTTAACATGAAAAAGGTATTATTATAATTAGTACTTTTATAGGTTATAAGCAAACAGAATACTATTTTGAAAACAGTTCCATTTATATATCAAAAGTTAGAAGCTTTTATCAAGAAATATTATACCAATGAGTTAATTAGAGGCTTACTTCTTTTTACTGGATTTGGATTATTGTATTTTTTATTTACGATTTTCATCGAATATTTTCTTTGGTTAAAGCCAGTAGGAAGAACACTTTTGTTCTGTGCTTTTATATGCGTGGAAGTTTTTTTACTGTTTCGTTTTATTATGTTTCCTCTTTTCAAATTATTCAAACTTCAAAAGGGGATAGATTACAACCAAGCTTCGGCAATAATCGGAAATCATTTTACTGAAGTAAATGATAAACTGACTAACTTTTTGCAACTTTCTGCTACAGATTCAGACATCGAAAAGTCAGAATTAATGTTAGCTTCTATAGAGCAAAAAGCAAATTCGTTGCAACCAATTCCGTTTAGTAATGCTATTAATTTTAATTCAAATAAGAAATATTTGCCATTAGCATTAATACCAATTTTGTTCTTTTTTGTTTTTTATATTTCCGGAAATAGTGGTATTCTTTCTCAAAGTTTAAATAGAGTAGTACACTTTAATGCTGCTTTTTTACCACCAGCACCTTTTAAATTTGTAGTTCTAAATTCTAATTTACAAACTGAACAGAACAAAGATTTTGTTTTACAGGTACAATCAGAAGGTAAAGTTATACCTGAGAATGTTATGATTCATATTGGCAATGAAAGTTACTTTATGGAATCGACTAAACCTGGAGTATTCGAATTTAAGATAGAGAAACCAAATACAAATGTTGAGTTTTTTCTTGAAGGGAATCTAGTTACTTCTCCTTCGTACGAATTGAAAGTGATCACAGTTCCATCTATTGCAAACTTCGAAATGCAGTTGAATTTTCCATCTTATCTTAATAAGAAAAGTGAAACTATTAGCGGAACTGGTAATGCTATTTTACCAGAAGGAACTCGAGTAACTTGGAAAATGAATACTAAATCTACTCAAAATGTAGATTGGAAAGAAGGTAATGTATCTATCCCTTTTGCTAAAGCTGAGGATAGCTTTGTTTTATCTAAAAATGTTATTCAAAACACAGAATATCAAATTCTTACATCAAATGATAAGGTCAAAAACTACGAAAAGCTTAATTATCAGCTCTCTGTTATCAAAGATCAGTTTCCTACCATCAATGTGAGTGTTGCTCCTGATAGTTTAAAGCTTGGTAAAGACTTTATGTTAGGACAATTGTCTGATGATTATGGATTATCTAAATTACAAATTGTATACTACGAACGTAACAAACCTAACACTGCCAAACGTGGAACAATTGCAGTTAAGAACAATGTATTCGATCAGTTTGTTTTTTCATTCCCAAGTAATCTACCAGTAGAGCAAGGAGTATCTTATGAATATTATTTTGAGGTTTTTGATAACGATGCACCACATAATTTCAAGAGTGCAAAGTCATCTGTATTTTCAGATAGAGTTGCAACTACAGATGAATTGCATGAACAAGATTTAGAGATGCAAAATAGTAATATCAATGCTTTATCTAAATCATTAAAAAGCCAAGACAAACAAATTTCTGAATTAGAAAAACTTCAAAATCTAGGGAAGGAAAAGAATAATTTAGAGTTTAAAGAACAACAAAAAGTGAATGATTTTGTGAAACGTCAGAAACAACAAGATCAGATGATGAAAGAATTTGCTGAGAAGATGAAGCAAAATCTAGACAAATTTAAGACTGAAAAGAAAGACCAAACTATCGATGATTTGCAAAAACGTTTAGATAAAGCGGATAAGGATTTAGAGAAAAACCAAAAACTATTGGATGAACTTAAGGACTTAAATGATAAAATTAAGAGCGATGAATTGTTTGATAAGATAGATAAGTTCAAACAAATTTCTAAAAATCAATCTAGAAATTTAGAACAATTAGTAGAGCTTACTAAGAGGTTTTATGTGTCTAAAAAAGCACAACAACTAAAAGATAAATTAGATAAACTTGCCGATAAGCAAGAGGAACTTTCTAATAAAGAAAAGGAAAATACTGCCGATAAGCAAGACGAAATCAATAAGACATTTGATAAACTTCAGGAAGATTTAAAGGATTTAAAAGAAGAAAATAAATCATTAAAAGCTCCTATGGATATTCCAGCTGATGCCAACAAAGAGAAAGATATCGATAACGAATTGAAGAAAGCATCTGATGAATTAAAGAAAAATAACAGTGCAGAAGCAAAGCCAAAGCAAAAGAATGCTGCTAAGAAAATGAAAGAGATGGCTAAAAAAATGGAAGAAGGTATGGAGGGTTCTGAGCAAGAACAACTAGAAGAAGATGTAAAAATGTTGCGTCAGATTTTGGATAATCTTCTTGCATTTTCATTATCAGAAGAAGCTGTTATGTTACAGTTTAAATCCCTTAAGTTAGGTTCATCTGTATTTAATAAGAACATAAAGATACAGCAAAATTTAAAGTTACAGTTTAAACACATCGATGATAGTTTGTTTGCATTGTCATTGCGCAACCCAAAAGTAGCAGAAGATGTTACTAAAGAAATTGGAAACGTACAATACAATATGGACAAAGCTTTAGAAACTCTTACCGATGTTCAGATTTCTAAAGGAGTTTCTCACCAGCAATACGCAGTTTCATCGGCTAACAAACTGGCAGATTTCTTGAGTGATTTATTAAGTAATATGCAAATGTCTATGTCAAGTCCTAGTTCAGGAAAACCAAAACCTGGTCAAGGGGAAGGAATGCAGTTGCCAGATATTATGAAGAAGCAAGAAGGATTAGGAAAGAAAATGAAAGAAGGAATGGAGAAAGGGGAACAACCTGGTAAAGGCAAAGATGGTAAAGACGGTAAAGATCCTAAGTCTGGAGGTAAAGGAACATCTGGTGATAATGGTGATGATGGAGAAGGGAATGCTCAGGAGATAATGGAAATTTATAAAGAACAAGTTCGTTTAAGAGAAGCTTTGCAAAATGAATTAGAGAAACAAGGACTCGGACCAAACGGTCAGAAGACTTTGGAACAAATGAAACAATTAGAAAAGCAACTTCTTAATAAAGGTTTCAAGAATGAAAACATGCAACGTATTTTAAATATACAACAAGAATTACTGAAGCTTAATAATGCAGTTCAGGAACAAGGTCAGGAGAACAAGCGCCAATCTGAAACAAATAGCAAAGAATTTAATAATCAATCGAATGCGTTGCCAAAGGCATTATCAGATTATTTAAATAGCATAGAGATTTTAAATAGACAATCATTACCTTTGCGCTCGAATTTTAATCAAAAGGTTCAAGAATACTTTAATACAAAATGATCAATTTTAATTACGAAACAGACTTTGTTTTAAATAATGAAGAAGCGTTTGAGTCATGGCTATCGGCTGTGATTCTTTCGGAGAATAAAAAAGAAGGGGAGATAAGTTATATATTTTGTGATGATGATTACCTTCATAAAATTAATGTAGAGTATCTAAATCATGATACACTTACAGATATTATCAGTTTTGATTATACTGTTGGTAACGAACTAAACGGAGATATATTTGTTTCTGTGGAGAGAGTTCGTGACAATGCTCTAGATTTTAATGTACCGTTTGAGAATGAATTGAAGCGAGTATTAGCTCATGGTATCTTACACTACTGTGGATACAAAGATAAATCTGATACTGAAGCTGCTTTAATGCGCTTTAAAGAAGAAGAGAAAATTGCAATGTTCCACGTGGAACTATAATTAGATTTCTCTTTTTTTGATTACATGTTCCACGTGGAACATGTAATTTTAGTTTTTACTTTATGTGTTCCACGTGGAACACGAATAATTTTAATTTGTTTCTGAGTTGTTTCGAATGCGAAGCATTCAGAAAAAAATCCATATCAAAAAATGTTTTTAGAAGAATACGATGTTATTGTAGTTGGCGCAGGACATGCCGGCTCGGAGGCCGCGGCAGCGGCCGCGAATCTTGGGTCTAAAACTTTGCTTGTAACAATGAGTTTGCAAAACATCGCACAGATGTCGTGCAACCCAGCGATGGGAGGAATTGCAAAAGGACAAATCGTGCGTGAGATTGATGCGCTCGGCGGATATTCAGGAATCGTTTCCGACCGCACGGCAATTCAATTTAAGATGTTGAACAAATCCAAAGGACCTGCAATGTGGTCGCCAAGGGTTCAAAGTGACCGAATGCGCTTTGCCGAAGAATGGAGAATGATGTTGGAGGGAACTCCAAATCTTGATTTCTACCAAGAAATGGTGAAAGGTTTGATTATCGAGAATGGAAAGATAAAAGGAATCAGAACTTCACTTGGAGTTGAAATTCGTTCCAAATCGGTTGTCTTGACAAACGGAACTTTCCTGAATGGATTGATTCATATCGGAGACAAACAATTCGGTGGAGGTAGAGCAGGCGAAAGTGCTGCATACGGAATCACCGAAGATTTAGTTCAGGCAGGTTTTGAATCTGGAAGAATGAAAACTGGAACGCCTCCACGAGTGGATGGGCGTTCTTTGGATTATTCTAAAATGAACGAAGAAAAGGGAGATGCTAAGCCAGATAAGTTTTCATACTCGGATGTTACTTCACCTTTGGTTCACCAAAGGTCTTGTCATATGACATACACATCGCTAGATGTGCATGATATTTTGAGATCAGGTTTTGATCGTTCGCCAATGTTTAACGGAAGAATAAAAAGTATTGGCCCAAGATATTGTCCATCTATCGAAGATAAAATTAATCGTTTTGCTGATAAAGAACGTCACCAATTATTTGTAGAGCCTGAAGGCTGGAATACTTGTGAGGTTTATGTAAACGGTTTTTCAACTTCTTTGCCAGAGGATATTCAGTTTAAAGCGTTGCGTACAGTTGTAGGTTTTGAGAACGTGAAATTTTTCCGTCCAGGTTATGCAATCGAATATGATTACTTTCCGCCAACACAATTAAAGCATACGCTTGAAACTAAATTAGTCGAAGGTTTATATTTTGCTGGACAGATAAACGGAACAACAGGATATGAAGAAGCAGCTTCGCAAGGTTTGATGGCAGGGATAAATGCGCATTTAAAAGTACACGAAAAAGCTCCATTAATTTTAAAACGCGACGAAGCGTATATTGGTGTTTTAATAGATGACCTAATTACGAAAGGAACAGAAGAACCATATCGTATGTTTACTTCTCGCGCAGAGTATAGAACTTTGTTACGTCAAGATAATGCCGATTTCAGATTAACACCAATGTCATATGAAATAGGTTTGGCTTCGGAGAAACGTTTACGTAGAATGGAACATAAACTAAATGAATCTGAAAAAATGGTTGCTTTCTTTAAAGAAACGAGTGTTTCTGTTGCAGAAGCAAATCCTATTTTAGAATCAAAAGGAACTGCTTTGATTTCTCAAGGAGATAAAATGTTTAAAGTTTTCTCTCGTCCGCAAATAGATTTGGAGGATATATTAAAGTTTGAGAAGGTTAAAGAGTATATCAATGAAAACGACTTAGATCAGGAAATTCTGGAACAAGCCGAAATTCAAGTTAAGTATTCAGGTTATATCGAAAAAGAAAGAAATAATGCTGATAAGCTTACGAGATTAGAAGAGATGAAAATCCCTGAAAACTTTGATTATAATAAAATCAAATCTATGTCGATAGAGGCGAAGCAGAAACTGAGCAAGATTCGTCCTGTTACGATTTCTCAAGCTTCAAGAGTTAGCGGAGTTTCACCAAGTGATATATCTGTTTTACTTATTTACATGGGAAGATAATAATTGCAGATTCCAGATTGTAGAGTTTAGTTTTATAATACAATCTAAAAATAATATGTTCCACGTGAAACTACTTTGTTAAGCCCCGACTTTGTTGGGGTTTTTCTGTTTATAGATTATTCTGAAATTTAGTATTCCCGCAAACAGAATCTGTCTGCTATTATGTTTGATGAGTATTCCTTTTGATTAAAGATAAAGTTCTGTAATCTCTTCAAGACTTCAGATAATGTTATTAAGTTAAGTTTTTTAGAAAACTGTATTAATATGTAAGCGCGTAAAACCGTAAAATTATAACACAATCTTGTCATTTTGACGAAGGAGAAATCTTCATGAGTAACTCTTTAAAGCTAAGATTTTCGTTGCCGAGTCTCTTGCTGAGATTTACTTCGGCTGTTTGCTATCGCTCGGTTCTCTAAAATCACAAACAGTGTGGGTGATTTATTATATGGAAAAACTGTTTTGTAATAAATTTATTCGATAGAGTATTATATGTTTTGACTTAGTATAATAACATCGAGCTTGGGTCAGCAATCTAAAATAGATATTCTTCAATACAAATTAAAATGTTCCACGTGAAACTACTTTGTTAAACGTTGATTCTATTGAGGTTTTTAGATTTAGAAATTATTCCATAATCTAAAGTTTCTTTCTTCTTTTTAAAAAAATGTTTAGAATTTACGATGTAATTATAATTATTTATAACGGCGTGATATGATTCATAAACTCGAAATTGATTTTTTACTTTATGTAAATATGAATTTGTTTTAGAATTTTCTCGCTTCATAAACTAATTGAATCACCTAGATTGTATTTGTATTCTCTAAACTGAATTTAAAATAGGGTAGTAGTTAGTTTTAATATTCTTCCTTTTCTATAAAAGCAGTCTTTTTAATTTAAAAATGTATCGTTTAATCTAAATTGATACATTGTTGCAATTGATTGTTTTTTGAATTGTTTTAAATGAAATTTCTAAAAAGTATTAGAAGTTTTGGATTAACTCAACTGAATTGTAATCTTAAATTAGTTTTGTTGTGAAACTACGTTATGGATTTTTGAATTTAATCAGGAGTAATTTTATAGATAATGAATGAGTATTTTAATCGAAATTGAAAATTTTGAGCAATTTTGTTTTAAAATTTTACTTTTTAGTGCCGAAACCAACATCATTTAGTTAAGGAAAATTCTATAATACAGTATCGGATAAATTTATCGTAAAGCGCAAATTTTTTATAAAAGGTAATTATCTATACAGTTTGTCATTTCGACGAAGGAGAAATCTCCACAAGAAACTCTGCAATGTGAGTTCTAGCTTTTTTATAATTACTCATGAAGATTTACTTCGCCCGTTCACTATTCTCGTATCCTTGGTTGAAATGACAAACACTGTGGGTAATTGATTTTTATGTTTTTTTTTTAAGTTTAAGTAGGATTGAGTCCGCATTGTATGTTCTTGTGTTTAAAGAATAATTTATGTTTTAAATTAAAATGATTTCTTTAATCTGATTTTATACATTTGCCGAATGTTAGCTTTTTTTTGATTGTTTTAAAAATGATAACGAAAGATGCATTTCGACAGCGTTTTTAGAATTGTTTCTGCAAATTAGAATAGTAAAGAAATGTTTTGAAATTCTTGATTTTTTGTGTGATTGAAGCTTACTAAAGCATGTTTTTTCCGATCTGAATTGATATCTTCGTATGATATTTATTTAGAGTTTGCTTGAGGAGCATTTGATAAGAGATATGATTGTTACCTGATTTTGATGAATTGTTTTCTGGAATGTGAATAGGATAGAACCAGGCTTGATAATTTTTGGTTGAAGAGTTAGTTTTGTAATCTAATATAAGAAATCTAAAAATTGTACGTTCCACGTGAAACTACTTTGTGATATATTGAATTTGTTGTGTATTTCTTTTTAGTTCAACGGTTAGTTCTGCAATCTAAAATCTAATATCTAAAATCAAACGGTTCCACGTGAAACTCCTTTGCGAAGTATTATTTTTTTTGAATGAGAATTGATTTTTTGTACGTATCGTAACTGTAATCTAAAATCTATATTCTACAATCTTAAATTGTACGTTCCACGTGAAACTACATTGAGAAGAGTTGAATTTGATGATTTTTTATTTTTAGTTAAACGGTTAGTTCACCAATCTAAAATCTAATATCTCAAATCTATAATCGAACTGTTCCACGTGAAACTACTTTGGGAAGCATTGAATTTATTGAATGTATTGCGTTTTTAATTTTTTAGATTATGAAGATAGTTCAAGGAGAAGTTTTATCGTTAGAACAGAAAGAAAGCTTATTGCAACTTTGGAACAATGAATATACAAAGAATTTAAATCATCAAACAATTCATGATTTTGATTTGTATTTAAATAGTTTGTCGGATGTAAAACATCATTTTTTAATGAATGATGAGAATATAATTCAAGGATGGGCGTTTGCTTTTTTGAGAGATAATGAAGATTGGTTTGCAATTATTGTCAACAGTCAAATTCATGGAAGAGGGAAAGGTTCTTTTTTAATTGAAGAATTAAAAAAGAATAAGGATAATTTGAATGGTTGGGTTATAGACCACGAAAATGAAATTAAAAAAAATGCAGCGCCATATAAATCTCCATTGTTGTTTTATGTAAAAAATGGATTTACAGTTTGTGCTGAAACAAGAATTGAAAACGAAAAGATATCGGCTGTCAAAATAAATTGGAAGCGTTAAAGAGAAAAATTAAAAATTAAATACAGTATGCCCTAAAAATGATAAAATTCGTTTTTAGGGTTTGCTGTGAAATTAAACCAAAATACCAATAATTATAAAATGGACGTTTTAAACAAAAAACATTTTCTTACTGTAAAAGATCATTCTGTTTCTAAAGAAACTTTTGAATTGTATTATGATGAAACTTTGGACATGCTAATTACATCTCCTCAACCTGATGAAAATAACCTGGGGAAATATTATGAAAGCGAAGATTATATTTCGCACACAGATAACAAACGTTCGTTATTTGAAAAAGCATATCACATTGTAAAAAATATCGCTTTAAAAAATAAGTTGAATTTGATTAATTCTGAAAATCCTCAAAAGGGAAGAATTTTAGATATTGGTGCTGGAACCGGAGATTTTTTATTAACGGCAAAAGAGAATGGCTGGAATACTGTTGGAGTAGAACCAAGTGATAGAGCTAAATCTATTGCAATTAAAAAAGGAATTTCTTTTGTTGAAAAAATTAGCGACTTAGAAAATAATTCTTTCGACGTAATTACGATGTGGCATGTTTTGGAACACGTTCCAAATTTAGAATTTCAAATTCAGGAATTGAAGCGATTATTAAAGCCAACTGGAACGTTAATTGTAGCAGTTCCAAATTTCAAATCTTTTGATGCAAATCATTATAAAACTTTTTGGGCGGCTTATGATGTGCCAATTCATTTTTGGCATTTCTCGAAAAAAGCAATTCAGTCTCTTTTTGAAAAAGTAGATATGCGCCTCGAAAAAATTCTTCCGATGAAATTTGATTCGTTTTATGTGAGCCTACTTTCGGAAAAATACAAAACTGGAAAAATGAATTATCTATCGGCGTTTTTTATCGGATTAAAGTCAAATTGGAAAGCAAAACGAACTTTAGAATATTCATCGCACATTTACGTCTTAAAAAACAAGTAAAAAGCATTTTTAAGCCCTTTACGGGACGTTTTAGGTTGTAAATATGTCTTTGTATTCCCTTTTTAAGAAAGTCTCTTAAAAAAGAGCTAATAAATCCAATATTAATAGCAGTAAATTATATAAAATCGGGGTTTGATAACAAAAATTGATACTAGAAAAATCGAGCATTTTTTAAACTTTATGTCGGTGCTATTGATTTTTTTATATTTTTGTCTTTCATACTTTAAAAAAAATAGAAATTAACAAAATGAAAAAAGCATTAGTAATTATCGCACTTTCAATTTCAGTTGTTGCTTGTAACAAAACGGCAGAAGTTAAAGAAGTAAAAACAGCTTACGTTGACACTTCAGTTTTAATGAAAGAGTACACAGAAGCAAAAGACCTTGAAGCTAAATACAAAGCACAAGCAGAGGAAAAAGGGAGACAGCTTCAAGCCGAGATTACTCGTTTTAAACAAGATGCTGCTAATTTCCAAAGTCAGGCACAAGCCAATGGTCAAGCATGGGCACAACAAAGAGGTGCTGAGTTACAAAAAAGAGAACAACAATTAGGGTATGCACAACAAGCATTAGCTCAACAATTGCAACAAGAAAGCGGTGCCGAAATGGATACTTTGGTTACTGGAGTTAAAAAATTCATCAAGAATTACGGTAAAGAAAAAGGGTATTCTTACATTTACGGTACAGGTGATGCAGCATCAATTTTATATGCTGAAGACAAATATGATATTACAAAAGATATCGTTAAAGCTTTGAATGACAATTATAAAGCTGGTACAAAGCTAGATACTAAATCTGACGCTAAAGCAAAAGATACAGCGACAGCAAAAAAATAATAAAAATTAAGAAACTATTTTTGAAGCCTATATCCACAACGATATAGGCTTTTTTTATTATAAATTATCTATAATTAGATTTTTAACTCGATATGTTCTTCTACTTTTGCAAAATGAATTTCTAACTAGAATTTCGAGTTTTTTCTTTTCTAAAATACAAGCCTAATGCAAAATATTTCCGAAGTAGCTTCCTATACGCTACAGTTTATAAACCAGACACAACGTTCTATTTTTCTTACAGGAAAAGCCGGAACTGGTAAGACTACATTGTTGCGCGAAATTATCGAAACAACACATAAAAACACTGTGGTAGTGGCACCTACAGGTATTGCTGCGCTTAATGCTGGTGGGGTTACGATTCACTCGATGTTTCAGTTACCATTTGCAGGTTTTATACCAGATAATTCTTCGCCGCAATTCTCAGAAACTACTAAGTTTGAAACGAAGGCAACGTTGCGCAGGCATTTTAAAATGAATAATGTGAAACGTTCTGTTATCAGGAATATGGAACTTTTGGTTATTGATGAAGTCAGTATGTTGCGTGCCGATTTACTTGACGCTATGGATTTTATGATGCAAACTGTTCGTAAAAGTAGCCAACCATTTGGTGGAGTTCAGGTATTATTTATTGGCGATTTATTGCAATTGCCTCCAGTAATTCGTGATGAAGAATGGCGCACTTTGAGAACGTATTACCGCGGAAAATTCTTTTTCCATTCGCATGTAATTCAACAAAATCCACCTTTGTACATTGAGTTGTCTAAGATCTTTCGTCAGACTGATGATTCGTTTATTTCAGTATTGAATAATCTGAGAAACAACCAAATAACACCACAAGATATTCAGAGTCTAAATCAGTACGTTCAACCAGATTTCGACTTAAAAAACAACCCGGGTTATATAACTCTTACTACACATAATGCTAAGGCAGACGCAATCAATAATCAGGCTATCAATGATTTGAAAGGTAAAATGCATAATTATTTTCCTGATATTGTTGGTGATTTTCCTGAAAAAATTTACCCACTAGACCCAAATCTTCAGCTTAAGGTTGGCGCTCAGATTATGTTTGTGAAGAATGATTTGTCTTTTGATAAAAATTATTTCAACGGAAAAATGGGCGTGATAAAATCCCTTTCGAGCCAGGAAATCATGGTTCATTTTCCTGAGGAGAATAAAACCATTGAAGTCGAAAAATACGAATGGCAAAATATTCGATACAAAGTCGACGAAATGACTCAAGAAATAGAGGAGGAGGTTTTGGGAACTTTTGTGCAATATCCGATCAAGCTCGCTTGGGCAATTACGGTTCATAAAAGCCAAGGATTAACTTTTGACAAAGCAGCGCTCGATGTATCGCAAGTTTTTCTTCCCGGACAGGCGTATGTGGCATTATCACGTTTACGTTCCTTAAATGGGCTTATTTTGCTTTCTCCGCTGCGCATGAATGGTATTTCTAACGATCAGGATGTGATGGATTATGCTTTGAATAAAGCTTCGGAAGAATTATTGAAGAATTCTTTACACTTCGAAACTAAGAATTTTATTCATAAGTATCTGGCTAACAGTTTTGATTGGGCTAATTTGGCACAAGAATGGCGCAATCATCAATACAGCTACAACGAAAAGTCTGAAAGTTCAGAAAAAGCTAAGCATGCTTTATGGGCAAAAAAACAAACTTTGATAATAGAATCGCTTGTAGATCCAGCTATAAAATTCATTGTTCAGCTTAATAAAATTTTTAATAACGAAACGGTCGATTTGATTCATGTTTCTGAGCGAATAGAAGCTGCTTACGGATATTTCATGAAACCTATGGATGATTTAGTTTATGAACTTTTATACAAAATCGAAGAAATTCAGCGTCTCAAAAAAGTGAAGGCTTTTTATGATGAATTAGTTTTGTTAGAGGAGTTGCAAACAAAAGCCGTTTTACGCCTAATGAAAGCCCGTTTATTGATAGAAACGGTTGTTGCTGGAGATACGATCTCTAAAGAGAAATTAACATCGCCAGAGATCAAAAATTACAAGTGTAAGAAAACGATCATAATTCGGGATAATTTTAAAAGTAAAAATGGAGATTTATTGGATGATGACGAACCTGTGGAACGTTATTCATCTAAAAAACCGAAAGAAAAAACGGTTAAAAAATCTACTGTCGAAGAAACGTATGAGTTATGGCAGGAAAAAATGTCTATAAAAGATATTGCTAATATTCGTAAACTTACAACTCAAACCATTGAATCTCATTTGGTAAAACTGATTCAAACGAAAGTTATTTCGGTAAATGATGTGTTGCCGGCTGATAAAATATCGGCTTTAAAAGAAGCTTTCCAATTCTATCAGGAAGAATCTCTTAACGGATTGAAAGAGAAGCACGGAGAGAAATTTACTTGGGACGAATTACGAATGTTTAAAGCAAGTTTGAATTGATTATCTAAAGTTTGTCTATGATATAATATATTTAATTATGAAAAAGAGTTTTGTATATTTTGTGTTGTTTATGTTTATCTATCAATTTTGTTTTAGTCAGAAATTAGATAAGCAATCTGAAAAAAACGTCAAAAATTTTATTGATAACATCAAGAATAATAGAAAATTAGACATTGCCGACAATGTTAAATACCCAATTTACCGATCGTATCCCATTCCGGAGATTAAAAATAAAAATGAGTTTATAAAAAGGTATGATGAAATCTTTGATGAGAAGTTAAAGAATCAAATTATAAAATCAAGTTTAAGTAAAGATTGGGCCTTAGTTGGAGAAAGAGGTATTATGCTTTATAATGGCTTGCTTTGGCTTGATGATGCAGGAACTTTAATATCAGTAAATTATCAGTCTAAATTTGAGAATAATCAAAAAAAACAGCTAATCGCGAATGAGAAAAAGACATTACATTTTTCTATTGCTAAGTTTAAAGAACCGATTTGTTTTTTACAAACGAGTAAGTATAAAATTAGGATTGATGATTTGGGAAATGAAAATCTTAGATACTCGTCGTGGAGGATCGATAAACCAATGACTGATAAACCTGATTTAGTGATTACTAATGGGAAAATTGTCTTTGATGGAATGGGAGGGAACCATTATTATGATTTTATAAATGGTAATTTTCGTTACGAATGCTATATTATTTTAGTAGGGGCAGATGATTCACCGCCCGGATATTTATCTATTTATGAGAATAAAAAGGAGATTATCTCTCAAGATATTAATATTGTTCGTAGGTAGTTGAGAATTTTATTTTCTATTTAATGCATTGTTTATTTATTTAAATTTAACCCGTGTTATCTTATTTTTATTATTCTAATTGTGTCATTCAAAGGTTAGATAAGTATTATAAAAGTTGTACCAATTGTTATTTATAATTTTAAAAAAGGAAAGCCTATTTAACAGAATAGGCTTTCCTTTTTTAGATAATTTTGGGCTATTTAGAATCTAAAATTTTTGTTAGATTTTGTTGCTGTTCCGTAAGCTTAGATTGGAGTTTTAAAATTTCAAGTTCTTGTTCTTTAGACTTTATCATTTTTTGCTGAAGCTTGTTTTCTGGCAGTTTGTTAACGGTTATTTCATTCTGAATTTTCAGATTTTTGTCCTCAGCTTTCTTTATTTCCTTTTTAGTTTTTTCTATTTTGTTTTGAGCGTCTTCTATCTTTTTCTGACGCTTCTCTGCTTTGTTTTGTTCTTGCTTTAATTGATCCTGTCTTTTTTGTAACTCTTTCTGATTTTCTAACGTTTTCTTTGCGTCTTCTTTCTCTTTTTTCAAGAGCATTTCCTGGGTTAAATTCGTTGTAATTGTTTGTTGTGCATAAAAAGATTGTGTTGTAATTAAAAGGCAAAAAAGGATGCCTAATTTTTGTGCAATGTTCATGGTATTAAAATTTAATGTTTTTAAAACTTCTGCAAACATTATTCCAAAACACCGACAAAATATAGTAAAAACCTTATGTTATTGTTTTTATAGCTTATGTGGTTGTAAAAAAAAACACCATTTTCTTTTGTCAAGAAATGGTGTTTTTAGTTAATATAATTTGTTCTTTTAATCTTAAATGATTGTCTCTTTTATGATTATAGAGTTTCTATTAAAATCCAGGCATCAGGATTTATAGTATTTTGAATTTCTTTCTGTGCTTTTTCTGCTTCACGCATTGTAGCATAACTACCATACAAAACAGGGAAAAGACCGTGTCTGTTTGCAGGAATTATTTTAGCATCATAACCAGCTTTTTTCAATTGTTTATATGCTTTTTCTGCATTTTTTTCGCTTCTAAAAGCACCAGCCATAATGTGATAAGGCATTGGTAATTTATCTTCTTTTACAGAAAGAGTTACCGCTGGCATTGGGTTTTTTATAAAGAAAGTAGCTTCCTGAATTTTATTCTGAACTTGCTTTTGTACAGCTGTTTCTACAAGAACAGTTTGGCTAGCAATTTGGTTTTGATACATTGGGTAACCAATACTACCAGTAACACCTAAAGCTAGAATAAAAATTGCAGCATATTTTAAATAAGAATTTCTATATCCTGATAATTCAATTGCTTCATTTTCATCTGTATCTTCTACTAAAGCTTCGATTTGTTTTTCGAAAGCTTCTCTTTTAACCATAGGAGAAATGAATGGGCTTAAACCAAAAGAAGTAGCTAAATAATTATTCTGATCATTTGGAGTAAACACAGGGTTTTTGTCTGCATTGAGTCTAATTTCCCCAACATTTTTTATTGAAAGAAAACCGTTATCTTCTAATTCTTTTTTCCAGCTCAAAACCTCAAAATGAAGTGCACTCACAGCAAATTTATATGATGTTTTTTCTGTTTGAGCAATATGATTTGCCAACAAGCCATCATTGTTCTTGATGTGTGAATTGAAAGAAATTAATTTTTTCGGTGGAAAAAAAGAATTTGTGCCTTCATTAAGTTGAGCCGATTGAATTTCGGTTAAAAAAGCTCCAAACCCAGGAACCGTTACACACTGATAACGATACAATAACTGCGCGATGTAAGTTTCGATTTTCATAGTAACAAAGTTAGACAACGTAAATAGTTATCAAAATTTTATTCACAATTTTTATTAACAATTCAAAACTTTATGTAAACATTTGAAATCTATGTATTTACGAAAACTCATTTTTTTTCAATTTATAATTATTTTTTTAAGTTTAATTTTTTTGGGAAGAATTTACGCAAAATTATCATCTTTGTAAATAACAAATAAGGGTTTTGTTTTATTTGTATAACCAAATTATATAGGCAAATGTCTGATCAGGATTTATTTTATTTATTAGCCTTACAAAGTGTTGATGGAGTGGGAGATATAATGGCAAAGAAGCTATTGCTACATTGTGGCACTGCCGAAGCAATTTTTAAAACGAAGTCATCACAACTTGCTACTATTGATGGAGTTGGATCTGTTTTATTGAAGAATATTAAAGAAAAGTCAATTTTTGAAAAAGCTCAAAAAGAACTAGATTTTATTCATGCAAATAAGATTAATATAAGTTTTTTTCAGGACAATACCTATCCTGATCGTTTGAAACATTGCATGGATTCTCCCGTTTTGTTATTTAGCTCCGGAAACATAGATTTGAAGGATAAAAAAATCATAAGTATTGTAGGAACGAGACAAATCACGTCGTACGGAATGGAATTTTGTAAAAAGTTAATAGAAGATTTAGCTCCTTTGGATCCTATTATTGTAAGTGGTTTTGCTTATGGTGTTGATATTGTTGCGCACCAACTAGCAATGGATAATAATCTCCAGACTATTGGTGTTGTTGCTCATGGATTAAACCAAATATATCCCAAAACTCATAAAAAATATGTTGCGAGAGTAGAACAAAATGGTGGCTTTATGACCGAGTTTTGGAGCTCGTCTAACCCTGATAAAGAAAATTTTGTACGTCGAAATCGTATTGTTGCTGGCATGAGCGAAGCTACAATCGTTATAGAATCTGCAGATAAAGGAGGATCACTTATTACAGCAAATATGGCGAATGATTATAATCGGGATGTTTTTGCTGTACCTGGACGAACTACGGATAAATTTAGCCAAGGCTGTAATAACTTAATTAAGACACAAAAAGCAAACCTCCTAACCAATGCAGCCGATTTGGTTTATATTTTAAACTGGGACGTCGAAAACAAGTCTAAATCGGTACAAAAGCAACTATTTGTAGAGTTAGAACCCGACGAACAGAAAATTTATGATTATTTACTAAAAACTGGAAAGGATTTAATGGATACGATTGCTTTAAAATGCAATTTCCCGATTTACAAAATCTCAGGATTGTTATTGAATATGGAACTTAAGGGAGTTATTCGCCCTTTACCTGGAAAGTTATTTGAGGCTATTTGATTTTTATCTTTTGATTAAAGCTCTATGTAGATTTTCTCGAAATCATGGATTGAGAATTTAAGCGATAAGTTCGTAAAGTTTCTTCACAAAATTGTCTTTTCGACGAAGGAGAAATCTCAGTGCGAAACTCGACAAAGATTTGTGATTCAGTTTACAGAGCTCCTTGTGAAGATTTCTCCTTCGTCGAAAAGACAAGATTATGGAATTTAATACCTTTAGATTGATTAGTTATAAGTCTTTTTATAGTTACTAAATCGATTTAGTAAATGTTGTTTGATAAAAAAAACCTGCAAAATCAATAAGACTTTGCAGGCATAATATTTACTTTAGTTTTCTAGTTAAACCCTAGTTTTACTCTTACTCTCTCCAGAACTTCATTTGCAATAACGGCTGCTTTTTCGGTTCCTTTTTTAAGCAAAGCATCTACTTCGTCTAGGTTGTTTATGTAGTAATGGTATTTTTCTCTTTCTGTTTTGAATTTCTCAGTAATCAATTCAAACAATGCTTGTTTGGCATGACCATAACCATAATTTCCGCCTAAATAATTGGCCCTCATTGTAGCAATTTGCTCTTCTGTTGCCATAAGCGAATAAATTGCAAATGCATTACAAGTATCTGGGTTCTTAGGTTCTTCTAGTGGTGTACTATCCGTTTCGATACTCATTACTTGCT
This sequence comes from Flavobacterium hydatis, assembly GCF_000737695.1. Taxonomy (GTDB): domain Bacteria; phylum Bacteroidota; class Bacteroidia; order Flavobacteriales; family Flavobacteriaceae; genus Flavobacterium; species Flavobacterium hydatis. The sequence goes on along the minus strand of NZ_JPRM01000003.1, from coordinate 270,954 downwards.
TGCGCAACGTTTTATCATCTAAGAATATATCGATAAAATTATTAGCCGATTTACTCATTTTTCCTCCATTTGTTCCAGGAATCAACATACTGTCTTCTTGAATTTTAGCTTCTGGAATTACAAATGTTTCTCCCATTTGGTGGTTAAAACGCGAAGCTACATCACGAGTAATTTCTATATGTTGTAATTGATCTTTTCCAACTGGAACAAATTCTGCGTCATAAAGTAAAATATCTGCTGCCATTAACATTGGGTAAGAGAATAATCCAGCGTTTACATCATCAAGACGATCCGCTTTATCTTTGAAAGAATGCGCTAATGTTAATCTTTGAAAAGGAAAAAAACAGCTTAAATACCAAGTTAACTCTGTTGTTTGTGTAACATCAGATTGTCTGTAAAAAGTAACACGGTCAATATCTAATCCAAAAGCAAGCCAGGCAGCAGCAACGCTATAGGTATTCTCTCTTAGAGTTTTACCGTCTTTTATTTGTGTAATCGAATGCAAATCGGCGATAAACAAAAATGAATTGTTTTCTGGTTTGTTAGATAATTCGATTGCAGGAATAATTGCTCCCAATAAGTTGCCTAAGTGCGGCGTTCCAGTACTTTGTACGCCTGTAAGTATTTTTGCCATGCTAAATTTTTTTCTTAACCGCAAAGTTCGCAAAGTTTTACACAAAGTCTGCAAAGTTTTTCTCAAAGTTTTTATTTAACACAAATAATGTATGGGTTTTCGCCACAGATTATAAAGATTAAATAGATTTTTAACGCAGAGGGCATAAAGATTTTCGTAAATATTTTGGCTTAGATTATTACGATTAAAGAGTTTTTTTAACGCAGAGATTACAGAGGTTTTCTCAGAGTTCACAAAGCTGTGACTTAGGTTATTGCTATTAAATAGTTTTTTTACGCAGAGAATACAAAGGTTTCCGCAAAGTTCACAAAGTTGACAAAGCTTTGGCCTTTGGGAATTAAGATAAAGTTATTTTAACACAGAGGGAGCAGAGGTTTCCGCAGAGTTCTTAAAGCTGTGGCTTAGGTTATTACGATTAAAGATTTTTTTATATTTAAGTTCACAAAGTTTAGTGTTATTTAGAAGTTGTTTATTACTCTTCGGATTCCGTTTTTCAGTAATATTTCATTAAAATTTATGAGCAACCCCAGTTTATAATTTCCCAGTTTTAAGTAGGTTAGGGTTTGGGCTAAATGTATTGTACTTAGTGATTCTACACTTTTAAGTTCAATGATTAATTTGTTTTCTACCAATAAATCAACACGATAGCCACAATCTAATTTTACTTCTTCAAAAGTTATTGGAATTGCTTTTTCCTTCTCTACGAAAAGACCATGCTTTGTGATTTTATAATATAAGCACTCTTTGTATGTATTCTCTAATAAACCAGGACCAAGCGCTTTATGTACTTGAATTGCTAATCCGATAATTGTTGTTGATATTTCGTTTTCAGTCATATTAAATTAAAAAAAGCTAAATTTAATAATTATTTTCTTATAATTTATGCTTTTTTATCTCCGCGAAAAACTTTGTGCTCTCTGTGTTAAATAAACATCTTGTGTGTTTTGCTGTTAATGATAAAATTTGCGGTTAAATTCTTTCCTAATAAATTCTTTTTGCAAAATTCATTTCTGTTTTACTACATTTGAATCTATGAAAGGATTTAAAATTGTTTTTTGGGTTATTTGGCGTGTTTGGTTTTATGTATTAATGGCCATCCCGATATTGGTAATGTTTCCATTTTTGGTTCTATCGATTCTTACTGAAAGCGGCTATCCGTATTTCTTTAAAATGGCAAGAATTTGGGCAAAATTCATTCTTTTCGGAATGGGATTTTACTACAAAGTAGAGAAGGAGCAAGCCTTAGATCCTCATAAAAGCTACATGATTGTGGCTAATCATACTTCGATGACCGACATCATGCTAACGTTGGCTATTATTAAAAATCCATTTGTTTTTGTTGGAAAAAAAGAACTTTCGAAGATTCCGTTGTTTGGTTTTTTCTACAAAAGAACGTGCATTTTGGTTGACAGAAAATCTTCTAAAAGTAAGATGGATGTTTTTAACAGAGCTCAAAAGCGTTTGAGTCAAGGTTTAAGCATCTGTATTTTTCCTGAAGGAGGAGTTCCAGATGATGAATCTATAGTTTTGGATGAGTTTAAAGATGGGGCTTTTCGTTTAGCCATCGAACATCATATTCCGATTGTTCCGATTACTTATGCTGATAATAAAAAGCGATTTTCTTACACTTTTTTTAGCGGAAGTCCAGGAAAAATGAGAGTAAAAATTCACTCGTTTATAGAAACAGCAAAGCTTAATCCCGAAGACAGAAAAGACCTTCGAGACCAAGTAAGACAGTTGATTTATAGACAATTGTTAGTGTTTCACAAAGACAAAATCTTTCAGGAAGATTTAGTTTTGCAAGAACAAGAGTCAAGCGTTAATTCTTAAAAAGTAAATTTTGCCTTATCGGTGTATGATTTTTTTAGAAATAAAATTCATTACCATTCTCAATTTTCTTTTTGTTATCCAGTGATTTTGGAATAACGTTTCCAGTTTCTTCTTCATCTTTTATGTTTTAAAAATTCATAATAAAGAGCCTTTTTAAGGCTTAAAAACTACTATTCTTTGTATAGATGTGATTTATAGAAAAAGGTTGCGTAAAAAGCACAAAAAAACCCGAATTAATTCGGGTTTTATATTTTTAGGCGCTTGCCAATTCTTTGATATGTGCTTTAATCTTAACTTCTAGCTCTTCTGCCAATTCTGGATTGTCTTTAATTAGCGATTTTACAGCATCACGACCTTGTCCTAATTTTGTTTCACCGTAGCTAAACCATGAACCTGCTTTTTTAACGATTTCAAATTCAACAGCTAAATCTAAGATTTCTCCTGTTTTAGAAACTCCTTCTCCGTACATAATATCGAATTCGGCAGTTTTAAATGGTGGAGCAACTTTGTTTTTAACGATTTTTACTTTGGTTCTGTTTCCAATTACGTTATCTCCATCTTTAATTTGAGAAGAACGACGAATATCTAAACGTACCGAAGCGTAGAATTTTAATGCGTTACCACCAGTTGTAGTTTCAGGATTTCCGAACATTACACCAATTTTTTCTCTTAACTGGTTAATGAAGAATACAGTACAATTTGTTTTGCTAATTGTTCCTGTAAGTTTACGAAGTGCCTGAGACATTAAACGTGCGTGAAGTCCCATTTTAGAATCTCCCATTTCTCCTTCAATCTCACTTTTTGGAGTTAAAGCAGCAACAGAGTCAATTACCACAATATCAATTGCTCCTGAACGGATTAAGTTCTCAGCAATTTCTAATGCTTGTTCCCCATTATCAGGTTGAGAAATAATTAAGTTTTCGATATCGATTCCTAATTTTTCAGCATAATTTCTATCAAAAGCATGCTCAGCATCAATAAATGCAGCAATTCCACCCGCCTTTTGAGCTTCGGCAATAGCATGTAATGTTAGTGTAGTCTTACCAGAAGATTCTGGTCCGTATATTTCGATAATTCTTCCTTTAGGGTAACCGTTTACACCTAAAGCTAAATCTACTCCTAATGATCCTGATGAAATTGTTTCTACTTCAACAATGGCTTTATCGCCCATTTTCATCACGGTTCCTTTTCCGTAAGTCTTATCAAGTTTATCAAGCGTAAGTTGTAGCGCTTTTAATTTGGCTTCTTTCTCTGAACTCATCTCTTTTTTGTCTTTTTCTTTCATCTAAATTTTTATAACTCTTTTATATAAAATCAATAAAGCATTAACTTCTTGATTTAATTTGTATTGGCGTGTAATCGACGTAAAAATACTTCTTTTTTTTGAAGTTGCAACGGGATTTATTTTCTCTTTTTCAGATTGTTTTTTTATAAAAATAACGCTCTAAGTTCTGTTGCTTCTTCTGGTTTTATTTTGCCTGCCAATAATAAACTTAGTTGTTTACGACGTAATGCAGCTTCATAACGTTGTTTTTCAAGCTCTGTTTCTGGATCAATTGGTGGTACTTCTACCGGTCTTCCTGTATCATCTACAGCAACAAATGTGTAAATAGCTTCGTTTGCCTTTGTTCTATTTCCTGATTCGCGATCTTCGACCCATACATCTATAAAAACTTCCATTGAACTTTTAAAAGATCTTGACACTTTTGCTTCAACAGTTACTACGCTTCCTAGTGATATGGCTCTATTAAAAGCTACGTGATTTACAGATGCTGTAACTACAATTCGGCGTGAATGTCTTCGGGCAGCAATACTTGCAGCACGATCCATTCGGGCTAATAATTCGCCACCAAATAGATTGTTTAAAGGATTAGTTTCGCTTGGTAAAACTAAATCAGTTAATATTGTTAAAGATTCTGAAGGATGTTTAGGTTTCATTTAATTGCTATGTTGTTGATTTTTAATATTTTAATTATTAAAACATTAAATTGTATTATTTGGCTCAAATGTAATCAATAATTAGAATTCTTAGATTGATAGTCTTCTTAGATTTTTGATAAATTATTTAGCCTTTAATCTATTCGTTCTCCTTTGAGGTTCAAAGAAAATGTTTCGCCATTAAGTTCTACTTCTGTTCTTTCTCCGCAATAACATGTCATAGAATCGTATTTGAAAGGAATTATAGTTTGCCCTTTTCTATTGATTAATCCCCATTTATTATTAATGCTTGCAGAAGTATATTCGCCATCAAAAGCAAAGATTGAATCATATTTTAAAGGGATAATTTCTTTGCCTGTAACATCAATGTATCCAACTTTTTCTTTAAGAACCACTTGTGCAATATTGCCTTCAAGAGCGTATATTTTATCATACTTAGGAGCGACTACTTCTTTACCTTTTGCATTAATTAATCCCCATTTGTTGTTTACAACTATAATGGCAAATCCGTTTGAAAAGTCAAAAGCATCATCATATTTTGGAGGAATTACTTCTTTTCCTGTTTGGTCTACAAATCCTGTCTTTCCGTTTAATTCTATTAAAGAAAATCCATCTTCATTACCATAAACTTTATCATATTTTATAGGGGTTATTTCTTTTCCGTTGGTATCGATTAAACCTTGTTTTTCGTTAATAACAACAATTGACAAACCATTATGGTAGGCAAAAATCTGATCATATTTTGGCGCTACAATTTGTTTTCCAGCTTCATTTACTGTACCGTATTTTGATCCTTGTTTTACAGCAAAAAATCCTTCTTCGGGAGCTAAAACTTCGTCGTATGTAGGAACCAGAATTTCTTTGCCGTATAAATCGACAAATCCATATTTGTCATTAAGAACAGTAATGAAATAACCTCCGTCTGGAGCAAAAATTTTATCATATTTAGGTGCCACAATTTCTTTTCCAGTACTGTTTACAACACCCGATTTATTGTTTTTTACAACTATAAAAAAACCTTCTTTTGGCGCAAAAATTTCATCATATTTTGGCGCAAGTATTTCTTTTCCTGTTCCATCAATAAAGCCCTGTTTTTTATTTTTCACGACTATGAAGTAACCTTCTTCTGGAGCAAACATCTTGTCATATTTAGGAGTCAGGATATAATTTCCATCATCATCAATTAATCCCCATTTATTCGTAACCGGATCTGAATAAGCTTCTTGTGCAATTGTTTTTCCTTGAATTATTAATGCTAGTAATAGCATAAATATTGTTTTGTTTAATTTTAAATGATTCATAAAATGAGATTTCAATTTTTAGAGGTTCGTTCTCCTTTTGTGTTAATATAAAATGTTTTTCCGTTTAGTTCTACTTCTGCAACACCCTTATTAAAAGGTGCTACACCATCATATTTTAATGGAATTACTTCTTTACCGGTTGTGTCTATAAATCCCCATTTGTTATTAAGTTTTACAAGGGTACGTTGCTCACTTAACCAACCAATATTATCATATTTTATGGGTGTTATTTCTTTTCCGGTTTTATCAATTAACCCATATTTGTTGTCTATGATTACGTAAGCCTGACCTTTATGAAAAAAGCCTGTATCATCGTATTTTAATGGAGTTATTTCTTTTCCGGTCTGGTCGATGAATCCATATTTGTTATCAAGCCAAACAGATGCAAATCCTTCTTGAAAAGGAGTTACCATGGTGTATTTTATGGGGGTTATTTCGTTTCCTTTTTCATCTATAAATCCCCATTTATAATCTAGTACTATTGGGGCAAAACCTTCATCAAAAGAATAAATTGCATCATATTTTGGTTCACAAATTACAATACCTTTTCCGTTTTTAAGTCCATACTTTTCTTGTATAGAATCCATAAAAACCTCTTGTCCAGATACTTTTTTTTGACATGTTAATGCTAATAAAAGTAAAAGAATGAATTTATTTGTTCTAGATATAATGACTTTATTCGTGTTATTGTTTGCCAATATTTGGTTGTTTTATTGTGCTATTATTGCATATATAGTTTTTACTAAATACTATAATTAAATAGCAAATGGATATTTAATAACTAAAAGAAATAATCTAAACTTTAATACTTAATATCTTATGTTTTAGTTTAACCAATAAACAGCAATTACGGCCGGAATAAAATATATTGCTATTGTTCTTGCACCGTCATAATCCTTGGCTAATCTTTGTCCAAAAAGTAACATTATCAATGTAATACAAGAAAATATAGCGCCATAAAATCCAAATTCTCTTCCGCTGTTTAAGAACAATTGTATTGAACCAACTATGCATAGAATTCCCGAAATTAATTCTAGAATCAGAATGTTAAACAGGGCAAGCGGTACTTGATTTTTGAGTTGAGTTTTGGAGAAATGTCCTTTTAGCCAACTCACATTATCTTTCCAATAAAATATTTTGTCGTAAGCAGATTGAATAAATGTAACAGCTAAAAATACTAAAATTAGTATGGAGGCAATATTGTTCATTTTTTTATTTTTTATGAATTAAACGTGTTAGTTTTATGGATAAATCGGTTAAAATAATTTTTGCATTTCCGTTACGCTCAATGTGATACATCGCATCAGAAAGCTCTTTGAATATATCGTTTATGTTGTTTCCATTTACAAATGGAGCAAAATTCTCTAGTTTAAATTTCTCAACTTTTGGTTCCATATATACTAAACTTGGTGCTTGGTAATTAAGCAACAATGCCTGACGGAACATTTCGATACAAAATTCCAGAAATTTTTTCTGGCTTTCTCTACCCAACCCAGCAATTTGCTCACTCCATACTATTAGATCCTGAATCGCGGCTGCATTTCCTTTGGCTTTAAAAGCTGCACGAACCCAAGTAACAAACCATTGTTCAAATGGATATTCATCATCATCATTTTTTAGTAAATGCAGGGCTTTATTGTAATTTCCTTGTGCCTGATGTGCAATTTTTAATGCGGCATTGGTTTCTATATTTTGTTTAGCAACTAATGCGTCTGCAATTATTTTTTCACTTAATCCATTAAAATGAAGTACTTGACAACGAGATCGTATGGTTTGAATTATTGATTCTTCGTTTTCGGATATTAAAATAAAAATGGTCTTATCGGATGGTTCTTCTAATAATTTCAAAAGTTTATTAGATGCTGCAATATTCATTTTATCAGCCATCCATATAATCATGATTTTATAACCACCCTCATAAGATTTTAACGAAAGTGATTTTAAAACTTCTTGCGCATCTTCTACCCGAATTTCTCCTTGTTTATTCTGTACGCCAAGAATTTTATACCAATCAAATAATCCGCCGTAGGGAGTTTCCTGGATGAAATTACGCCAATCCTGAATAAAATCTAAACTCTTTGGTTTGGTTTTTACATCTTCGGTTGTTACGGTTGGATATATAAAATGTAAGTCGGGATGGGATATAGATTGAAACTTTAAATTGCAGGAAGCATTTCCATTCTCATTATCTGACCCAGTATTTCCACATAATATATATTGTGCGTATGCGATAGCTGCGGGTAAAGTTCCGGAGCCTTCTGGACCTATAAATAATTGTGCGTGAGGAATTCTCCCCGAAGAAGCACTTTTTACTAAATGGTTTTTAATGTAGTCTTGTCCTAAAATTTCAGAAAATTGCATGAAGCAAAGATAGTAGAAAATGATTTAGCCAAAAATTTTCGGAAGCAAAGTTGGTGTCAATTTTGGCAAGATTGTGCTCCTTAAATTTAAAATCTAAAAATGAGAAATCATTCTTTTAATAGTTTTGAACATTGTTTTGGGATATTTAGTTAATTCCTTTTTAAGAAAAATTAAAAATTAACAAAAAAATCCCAGATTGGGTGATTTATCAAATATATATTAACATTTTCTTGTTAATATCATTTTAGATTTATTTAAAAAGGTAAGGTTTTTTTTAGTAATTAAAACTTTAACATATTGATAATTAGTTTACTAAAATCGTCTCGAGTCCTACAAAACAGTTTTTTTTAAACGGTCAAAAAAAATCGACAAAGAAGCGTATTTTGTCGTTTAATAGCCTTTTTTTGTCCTATTTTGGCTCTTTTTGTTTAAAAAAAAGGATAATAAAAATTGCAAGTTAACTTTATTTATATATTTTTGTTTTTATAATTGAATTTTTAAAATCAGAATTTATGAAAGGGAAAATTATTTTTTTAAGCATCTTTTTAATGTTGTCAACAGAGGTGGTTTCATCTCAGGCTAAGAATGCACCTCAAAGCATTATTAGTACAACTGCACTGATTAGGAAGTACCATGATCAGAAAGAATTAAAAGGTATGCAAAAAGGTGAATTGTTAGAATTATACATCGAGCGTATCAAAGTATTGGTAAAAACTTTACCTTATATTGCTTTGGCTACAAAACCAGGAGTTACGATGGCTGATCTAGGTATCCCGATGGATAGTGAAAACAAAAAAATCCAAGATGCTCAAGTAGCGTCTACAAATTCATTCTTAGATGTAACTGTAGAATTTCAGAGAAAAATGATGCCCTACTCTGATAAAGATAATTTAGTTGCAGCAATTTTGTTTTATGAAAATACTCTTAAAACGTTGCACCTTTTCAATGAAAATAACGAATAATTTGAACCTATTTATGTCTTAAAATCTTATTGATTATAACGTATCGTTATTATTAAGGGATAAGGGATATTTATACAACTCGTTTTCGGTGCTTTCTTTGATTTATCAGGAAAACACCGGAATGAGTTTTTTTAATTTCATTAACTCAAATATCACTTTAGTGTTAATATTAAAACCTACTACCATGAAAAAATCATTACAAATTATTTGGATTGCCCTTTTTGCTGTATGCACAGTAAATGCACAACAAGAAAAAGGTATAATGGGTTATAGCAACTGGTTAAACAACTGGACAGAATTTAAACCCAACAAAGTAGATTACGGTGAAGCCAATCAGATTTTGGCTGGAAAAATATCAGTAAATACAAAATTATTAAAGAAGAATATTTACGTACTTCAAGGTAATGTTTATGTAACAAACAATGCCGTACTTACAATAGAGCCTGGAACATTAATTATTGGTGACTATGATTCTAAAGGAACTTTAGTTATTACAAAAGGGTCTTCGATTATGGCTGATGGATTAGAAACGGACCCAATCGTTTTTACTTCTAACAAAGCTGTTAAGAAAGCTGGTGACTGGGGAGGAATTGTAATTTTAGGAGATGCTCCGATAAATAAATTTGGAAATATCTCTTCTTTCAACTACGATTTAGATCCTTCATTAACTACTTATGGTGGTGATAATGCTGCTGCTAACTCTGGTATTTTAAGATATGTTAGAATCGAGTTTGCTGGTAAAAAAGTAAAAGGTTCTGGAACTTTTAACTCGCTAACTTTGGCAGGTGTTGGAAGCAAAACAATTTTAGAAAACGTTATGGCGAGCTACTCAGGTGGTGACTCATTTGATATGATCGGTGGAGATTTAAACATTAACAAATTTGTTTCTTATAAGTCTATCAACAACGATTTTAAATTTACTCAAGGAACTCAATGTAAAATCTATAATTCTCTTGCAGTTAGATCTTCTTACTTAACTAGTAATAAAGAAGGTTCTCGTTGTATGGAAGTTGCTTCTTACGATAAGAAAGAAGAGACTGATTTTACTAAAAAACAAACTTTGGTTACTGCATCAAATATTACAATGCTAAATGATAGCGATAACATTAGTGCAGATATTCAATCTGGATTAGTAAAAGAAGCTATTTACGTAGGAAACAATGCAGCTATCGAGCTTAAAAGAAGTGTAATCTCTGGATTTAACCCAGCGGTTGTATTAGATAGTAAAATTGAGATTAACGATGCTAATTTGAAAAAAATTAAAATTGAAGAAATGTATTTCAATTTATGTAAAGGAAATATTTTCACTGAATTTAATTCTAACAATGAAGACTTAGAGAACTGGTACGGAAATACTATCTTCTTTAATGTTTATTCTCAAAGTAATAATAACGAAACTTTTATAGATATCTCAAATCCAAAAAGACCGGACTACAGACTTAATATTGGTAAAATTACAGCTTCAAACAAATAGTATACCTACTTGCTTGTTTGATTTTAATTTTTTAAATACAATTTAGTCGTAGAGACGTATACTGTCTTTTAATAGGAAACTTATATCTAAAAAAGAATGATCGCCCCACATAGTAAAAAAATACCATACTTGTTGTTATTTGGATTACTTATAACAACTAGTCATACATTCGCTCAAGAGGCAAATACTGAAAAATCTGATTTTTCTGACACCTCGATTAGCGTTAATTCTATAGAAAAAACTGCTAAAGAGAATCTTTCTTCTTCACCAGTTTTAGCATTAAATACTACAACTGAATTTATAGTAGAGTTGTCCGCCCCCATAGGTAGCTTTGCTATAAATTCAACCGTAGTAAATAGTTCTAATGATATAGAATCCGACTGTTCGCAACCTAAGTTTACACTACAAAACAACAATCCAGTTGAAGTATTAGATGTAAATTGTAAGTACGATTTTTCTGAAACATTTATTGATAGCTTATTGTTTTTTGATAAAGATGTAATTAAAGAACGTATCATATGATTAAAGAATTACCTACTATTCTTCACAGAAGTTTTCTTTTTTTATGTGTTATTTTTTTTGCCAATACAGATTTATCAGCACAAATAATTATAGGGCAACCTACGTTTACTTTTAGCCCTGTTTGTGCAAGCCCTGGATTCAATACGTATGATATAAATTTTAACTTTTCGCCTGTTACGGGATTGTTAGCAACCAATCAGTTTATAGTAGAGTTATCCGCACCAGACGGGAGCTTTACTACAAACTCATCGGTTGTATACACCTCTAAAGTGGGAGAAATTGTATCATCGCCAGGAAAAATCACATTTGCATTTCCAACTAACACAGCAGGAGAAAATTATAGGCTTAGAGTAAAAAGTACAGGTCCAGCAGCTACAGGTCAGCCTTCTGTTGAATTTCCTGCGTACTATAAAATTCATAATGCTCAATATACATTAAACAACTTTATCCCAACAGCAACATATTGTGCTGGCGGGAATTTTGTTTTATCTATTGATAACCCAGGTGGGCCATTAAATGATTCTCCTTTAAAACACACAAACTTAACTTACAATTGGTATAAAGACAATGGTTTAGTTTTACCTCGTACACTTGTTGCAGCTGCGGCTGGAGGAAGTTATACAGTAACTCAACCTGGACTTTACTATGCCGAAACTAACTACGGTGCTTGTTCTGCAAGTTCAAATTCTTATTCGAATAAAGTTACTGTTACAGAATCTACAACCGATGCAAGTACTACAATTACTTCTAGTCTTGGAAACCCATTTTGTCCTAACGGAGGAACCACAACTTTAAGTGTTTCTGGAGGAATAAAATTTGAGTGGTTTAAAGAAGGAGTTAAAATCGAGGGAGCAAATAGTCAAACTTACGAGACAAGCGTTAGCGGATTATATTCTGTTAAAATCGATTTTGGAGGTTGTACAGGTAATGGATCTATCAACTTACAAAGTGAAGGTTCTTTTACAGGAAGTTTAAATGTACCAAATAGCAACGTGATTAATGTAGAAACAGGAGAAACACTAGATGTAACTGTTACTAGCGATGCTGTAGATCCTACTTACAAATGGTTTTTAAATGGAGTAGTTATTCCAGATGCTATAACTGATAGTTATTCGGTTAAAGAATTGGGTAATTATAAAGTGACCGTTACCCAAACTACAGGTTGTACTGCGACTAAAGAATTTGGTTTTCAGGTATCCGATTCAAATCTTAAAAACATTCCAAATATAGTAAGTCTAAGTAGCGCATTTAATACTTGGGATATTCCTGCCGATTATAAAAATGCCGATACAAATGTTATGATAGTTAGTTCGCAAGGAGAGGTGATGTTTAATGGAGTGGATTACGATCCTTCAAAATGGGAAATAAAAAGTTTTAAAAATATAAATCCGGTTTATTATTACATAATCACAAAAGGTAGTGATGAAAAAAAAGGATCTATAACAGTAATAAAATAATATGAAGAAAATACTACTATTCGTTACTTTTCTTTACGGCTCAACACATGTACTCTATTCTCAAGACAATGTCAAAGGGGATGGAGTTGTTTCGTTTTCAATACCAATTAGAAATTCATTAAAATTTAATAGATATATTATTAACCCTGCGTTCAGTTTTGTTCGTGAACAAAACTCTTATGTGAGTTTTTATAACAAGCGTCAGTGGGTACAATTTGATAATGCACCGCAAACATATTTATTTAGTTACTCAGGAAGATTTAGAGAAAATGAAGGTATAGGAGTTGGTTTATTCCAACAAAACTATGGTCTTATGACTACTTTTGGAATCTTAGGAAACTTTGCTCACAACGTAGTATTGCAAGAAGATAGTAACCTTACTTTTGGAGCAAACGTTGGTTTTTACAAAAGCGGATTAGATCAAGGAAAGATTATCTCAAACGATATGAATCTTAATATCGATGATATTCCATCAAATTCACTTATTACGATTAACCCAGGTTTTAACTACGGTAACGCATTTTTGGATGTTGGTTTATCTATTAACAATTTATTGCTATATAATTTTGCCACTTCAGAAATGGTAAAGGAAGATCCAGAGCAAGCTGTAGAAGTTCACCTTATGTACACGGGGTATATTGATGCTTATGGTTTTTTTGACAGAAGTAAATTCTCAGGTCTTTTAAAATCTGAATTCAAGAAAGACAAAACGGTTATTTCTGGATTAGCAATGATTGCTATCCCTAAAGGATTTTGGGCACAAGCAGGTTACAACACATTATACGGAATGTCAGCAGGATTTGGTGTTAATATCACACCAAAAATTGCTATTGAATATAACTACGAAAAAGGCACAGGTAACTTCTCTAATTTTGGAGCTTCTCATGAGTTTGTTATTGCTTATAAATTTAAAAGCAAAAACTACTATTACGGAGATGACGAAGAAGAAGGAGCACTTATTGAACCAACTGTGGTTAAAAAAGTGGCACCAGCCAAAACAACTACAACTCCTGTCGTAAAAACAGATGGAGCAACAAAAGCAAAACTTGCTGCAGAAGCAAAAGCAAAAGCAGATGCAGCTGCAATTCAGGCAAGATTAGAAGCACAAGCAAAATTAAAAGCTGATGCTGAAGCAAAAATTAAGCTGGCTGCTGATAATAAAGCAAAAGCCGATGCTGAAGCACAAGCTAGAATAGAAGCTGCAAAACTAGAAGCTGCTAAGTCTAAAGCAGATGCAGAAGCACTTAAAACAAAAGCACTTTCATCTGACGGTAAAACTAAAGTTGATGCAGATGCTAAAGCAAAATTAGCAGCCGATAATAAAGCCAAAGCTGATGCTGCCGCTCTACAAGCAAAACTAGCAGCTGATAATAAAGCCAAAGCTGATGCTGCCGCATTACAAGCAAAACTAGCTGCTGATAATAAAGCTAAAGCTGATGCTGCCGCTCTACAAGCAAAACTAGCTGCCGATAATAAAGCCAAAGCTGATGCTGCCGCATTACAAGCAAAACTAGCTGCTGATAATAAAGCTAAAGCTGATGCTGCCGCTCTACAAGCAAAACTAGCTGCCGATAATAAAGCCAAAGCTGATGCTGCTGCATTACAAGCAAAACTAGCAGCTGATAATAAAGCTAAAGCTGATGCTGCCGCTCTACAAGCAAAACTAGCTGCCGATAATAAAGCCAAAGCTGATGCTGCCGCATTACAAGCAAAACTAGCTGCAGACGCAAAAGCTAAAGCTGATGCCGATGCATTACAAGCGAAACTAGCAGCTGATAATAAAGCCAAAGCTGACGCTGCTGCATTACAAGCAAAACTTGCTGCAGATGCAAAAGCTAAAGCCGACGCTGATGCATTACAGGCGAAACTAGCTGCAGATGCAAAAGCTAAAGCAGATGCCGATGCGTTACAAGCGAAACTAGCAGCCGATAATAAAGCCAAAGCTGATGCTGCCGCACTTCAAGCTAAACTAGCTGCAGATGCAAAAGCTAAAGCAGACGCTGATGCATTACAAGCGAAACTTGCTGCAGACGCAAAAGCTAAAGCCGACGCTGATGCACTTCAAGCGAAACTAGCTGCAGATGCAAAAGCTAAAGCAGACGCTGATGCACTTCAAGCGAAACTTGCAGCTGATGCAAAAGTAAAAGCAGACGCTGATGCATTACAAGCAAAATTAGCTGCTGATGCAAAAGCTAAAGCCGATGCCGCCGCATTACAAGCAAAACTAGCTGCAGATACTAAAGTAAAAGTTGATGCTACTGCATTACAATCAAAATTAGATGCTGATGCTAAGGCTAAAGCTGATGCCGACGCTAAGCTAGCTGCTGATGCAAAAGCAAAAGCCGATGCTGCCGAAGCACTTAAAATAAAACTAGCAGCCGATGCAAAAGCTAAAGCTGATGCAGATGCAATTCAGGCAAAACTTGATGCTGATGCTAAAATAAAAGCCGATGCTAAGGCCAAAACTGAAGCAGCTGAATTAAAAGCAATTATTGATGCTGATGCAAAAGCAAAAGCGGAATCTGATGCATTACAAGCAAAACTAGCTGCCGAAGCAAAATTAAAAGCAAAAGCCGATGCAATTGCACTTCAAGCTAAACTAGCCGCCGACGCAAAAGCAAAAGCCGATGCAGTAGCATTATTAGCAAAAGAAGCTGCTAGTGCGAAAGCGAAAGCTGATACCGAAGCGAAGGCTAAACTAGCAGCCGATGCAAAAGCAAAAGCCGATGCTGCAGCATTACAAGCAAAAGAAGCTGCTGAAGCCAAACTTAAAGCTAAAGCTGATGCAGATGCTCAATTAGCAGCAGATGCTAAGGCAAAAGCCGACGCAATTGCTTTACAAGCTAAATTGGCAGCCGATGCTAAAACGAAAGCTGATGCTGATGCGAAAGCTAAATTAGACGCTGATGCAAAAGCCAAAGCTGATGCAGATGCGCTTAAAGCAAAATTAGCTCAAGATGAAGAACTGAAAGCGAGACAAGCAGCAGCTGCCCTTGCAGCATCAAACGCAGCAGCAAATGCGGCTAAAGATGAAACTGCTAAATCAATTGAAAATTTAACCAGCGTGTTTGATAGTTCATATAAAACACAAACGGATTTATTGAGCCAATTGACAGCTACAGTTGCTAAAAAACAAAAAGACCTTGATGATCTTAGAGAAGAAAATGATTTAAGTGAAAAAGGAATATATAAAGAACCGAAACCATTTAAGAGCGTAGCATCTGAAAATAGCGAGTTAGAGGCATTAAAATTACAAATAGCACAAGTTAACAAGGAACAGAAAGATGCGTTGTCTAGATTAACGAATTTGTATAATGAGCGACTTAAAAAGGTACCAAATAAAAATGATGAGCTTAACAGAAGTTATTTAGCCAAAATTGAAGCTTTAAAAGCAGAACAATTAAGAGCAGAAAAATCTAATGCGGATTTGATCGCTAGTTTAGAAAAAATTAAACTAGAAACCGAAATAGAGAAAAAACGTAGAATTAAGCGTGCAGCATTCGAAAATGACCAAGGTCGTTACCAACAAGATGTTGCTACTTTAAAACGTATAAAAGAAACGACAAGACCAAGTAGTAAACCATTAACTGCAAATGATTTTGATTATGGCGATGAACAATCGAATATGCAAATTATCAAGAACGTTAAAAACGCTGCAAGTGGTTATTATTTGATTATTGCTGTACATAGTAGCACAGATAAAAGAGATGAATTTTTGACCAAAGCAGTTTCTGCAGGACAATCGGATATTAATTTCTTTTACAATGTAAGTGCAAGTAAATATTACATCTATTACGATAAGTATGACAATTTGCAAGATGCCAGTAAAGCATTGGAATCAAAAGGGAATAAACCATACAACGGAAAAATGTCTATTGTAAAAGTTGAAAATGAATAATACAATTATTGTATAAAATTATAAGAATAAGTATGCAAGGGAACTTCTAGTTTTTTAGAAGTGCATGCTACTGAATAAATTTTTAGAGTGCCATTTGTCTTGTTTTCCTGGACCCCCCATTTAGGAAAGCATTGCAAATGATTAAATAGAAAATACCATGAAAAAACCTACTATTGTAAAAATTACGTTATTTGCTTTGATCTTCTTACAGAGCATTATTTCTTATTCTCAAAATTATAAAAGTTTTGATATTCGCTACAATAATAAAAACTTAAGAGGAGACATTCTCTTGATTGGAAATAGCGTTCTGAATAGGGATTCTAGAAGTTGGTGGGGTGGTGATGGTCCAAATGTACCCTTTAACGACCGGGATCAGAATAGCAGTTTCGACATGAAATATGTTAATGTTGATGGAGGTACTGGTATTTTTAATTCAAGTAAGGCTAAGTTGACCTTGCCTGATGCAGCTTGTTCCAAAATCGTATATGTAGGACTTTACTGGAGTGCAGTTACAAGAGGTACCGAAGCAATAGACAAGGTAAAATTTAAAATGCCTGGAGGTAGCTATATTGATATAGATGGTACCGTTATTTATGATGCAAACGGTACTAAAATAGGTACTAGTTTGCCTTATGCATGTTATGCCAATGTAACAGATTATTTTACTAAAACACCAAGGCCTAATCCTCAAGGGTATTATTCCGTAGCTAATATTTCTACAGCACAAGGTACTAACAGACCTGCTGGTGCTACTGGTGGAGGTACAGGTTTATCTGCAGGATGGTCTCTTTTCTTTGTATACGAAAATGCTACTTTACCAGAAAAAGCGATTACTTCATTTGATGGATTTAGTGCTATTGACGATAAAAATAATTTAGATATTAAAATTTCTGGATTTACTACAATCCCAGAGGGTCAAGTAAAAGCAAAATTTGCTTTTTCAGCAATGGAAGGAGATTTAGATATCGGAGGAGATTATTTATCTATTAATGGGGTAAAATCTACACCTCAGGAAAGACCACAGGAATCGTTTTATAATGGTAAAAAATGGGTTACAAAAGATAATTTCTTTAACAGTTCTGTTACTTCAATGGGGACTATCTTAAAGGATAGAGATCTCAATAGTTCCAATACATTAGGATTTGATGCGGGGGTATTTGAAGTAAAAAACGATCCAACCACTCAATACCCAGGAGGTTCTGTAATTAAAAATGGAGATACCTCGGCAATCATAAGTCTAGGAAGTGATCAGGATCTTTATTTTTATTATTTTAATGCTTTTGCAGTTGAAATTATTGCTCCAAGGATTGTACTTCTGAAAAAAGTTTTCACAAAAGATGATAAGGGTAAATATTATGATGCAGCAGGTAAGGACATCAGTATCGATACTGAATTAAAATATGAAATAAGTTTCCAGAATAAAGGAAATGACGATGCAGTAAACTTTACAATTACAGATGTTTTACCTAATAATATTATTTTTGACGAAAAAACCGATTTTATAGATTTACCAACAGGGGTAACAGTAGGTTCTTATAATGCTGCTACAAGAACTATTGTATTTAATGTAGATCCAGTTCTAGTTATAAAGAAAAGCGGTATTACTACTTTAACGTTTAGAGTAAAGACAGTTAAAGATTGTGATGCTCTAACAGATGCTTGTTCCAATCTTATTAAGAATACCGCTATTTCAAAATATAACGGAGTTATTAATAAAAATACTTTTGGTGAAGGAAGTCTTGATTCAGAGGAAGGTTGTAATGTTGGTACGCCTACAGCTACTAACTTCCTTATCGGTTTAGATAAATGTACATTTGAGCAAACGTTATACTTGTGTGGTACAGTTAAACTAAAAGCTGGAGGAGGGTATACTACTTATGTATGGAAAGATCCTAACGGAGTTATTTTTGGAGGAAACAACCAAGAAGTTACAGTTACTAAACCAGGTAAATATACTGTGGTTACTACTGCAGGAGCTCCTTGTAAAGGAATAACTCAAACATTTATTGTTAAGGAGTATAATGTAAATATTAATGATAATCCCATTAATACTTATGCAGATAATATTGATCCAAAATCAACAGCAACACCTAAATTACCTTATGCATGTGTTAATGATGGTAAGCCATTTCCAAAAATATTTTTATGCGGTAAAACGGCAACCAAATTTATTGATACTAAAATCGAAGGTGCATCTAGTATAGTTTGGCAAGAAACTAAAGATCCACGACCAGGAACTTTAGATGATAGTTGTCCGGATGTAACTGCAAAAAATTGGACAGAGATTGCAACAGGACCAACATATACTGTTAATAGAGCAGGAACTTTTAGACTTGTAGTTACCTATAATAATACATGTGAAAATATCTATTATTTTGATGTGACTCAAAGTGTATTGGAAGCTACAGCGATCAAACAAGATATTGTTTGTGACACAAAAGGAAGCATTACAGTTACAAATCCTAAACCAAATGATGGATTCGGATATCAATATAGTTTGGATGGCGTAAAACCTTACCAAGATTCAAATGTTTTCGATGATGTTCCAGCAGGAAGATATCTAGTTCATATAAAAACAAAAGCAGTAGATAATACATTCGAAAAATGTGAGTATACTGTAGATGTTACAATTATAGAGAAAACTTTTAAAACAAAAATAGATACTACAGATCCAAGTTGCGCTGGAAAAGGAGGAACTATCAAAGCGACAGTTACTGGAGTAGACGGATGGTATCAATTTATAGTTAAAGAAGTAGCAACAGGAGACATAAAGGGAGACTCAGGAAAAATAGTTGCTCCTAAGAATTTTAATCTTTTTGAAGGTATTGCACCAGGTGTATACGATGTCGTAATTACTACAAAAGATGGTTGTACAAAAACAGAAAGAGTTACAATTAATGATAATAAATTAGATGCTAAAGCTAGTATTACAACACCTCTTACTTGTAACGATGGTGTGATTACAGTAGTAGCAACAGGAGGAACACCTGTAGCAGGATTCCCAGATTTTTATTATTATTATGTTAATGGATCAAAAATTGCTTTAACTGATCCAGCGATTCCAATAACAAAAGCAGGAACATACGATATAGTTGTTATAGATGCTGCAGGATGTAGTGTTACAATTCCTACTATCACTGTTCCAGATTTAATAAGACCAACCGTTAAGATTGATCAGAAAAACATTAATTGTTATGGAAGTAAAGATGGTGAAATCTCATTTACTTTAACTCCAGCTACCTCAGACTATACAGTATCGTATAGCATTAATGGACTTGCTGGACCATTTAGTACCATTTCTCCAATTAAAAATTTAGCGGCAGGCGATTACGATGTTGTAGTAAAATATACTTATGACAAAGTAGATTGTTTTGATGAATCTGTAAAAATTACAATAACAGCACCAGCAACAAAAGTTACTGCGACAGCTGGTGTAGCAGAGTTATCTGGTTGTGGACTAGCAGGATTTGAAAAACAAGGTAAAGTTAGAATCACGAATGCTCAAGGAGGAATTCCTCCTTATAAGTATAGTTTTGACGGAGGTGTTAATTGGCAAGATTCAAATGAAGCCTATATTAACCCAAGCACTACACCATATACTTTTTATATTAAAGATAGTTCACCAGCGCCAGGTTGTCCTTACGCAATGGAAGGAATTATCTTAGATGAAAAACCTGCTGATCCTACAATTGAGGTTTCAACACCAACTTTTAATTGTGATGGAAACGCATCAACAACAGTTACAGTTACAAATAGTGGTGGAGCTAATTATGAGTATGAATATTTACTTAATGGAAAAGTTAATACAAATACCCCATCAAATGTTTTTGTAAATGTACCACCATCAGTTCCAGGAACTCCACATATAATATCTGTAAGATATAAATTGGTTTCAGTACCAACATATAGCCATTTATTAAAAGAAGATTTTGGTACAGGTCCATCTACGACTTCTCCAGGAATCAATACTACTTACTATTGTTTTGAAAGACAACTAGAAGGACAGCCTGCAACATATTGTAATGGTGCATTTAATATAAATGATGGTGATTATGCTGTTACAAGTGCTTTACATCCTAATCATCTTGGATGGTCTTGGGTACTTCCTAAAGATCACACAAGTAACGGAACTGTTTCAGATGGTAGATTCCTTGTAGTTAATATTGGAGATAAAATACCAGTAACTACTATTTTGTACGAAAAACAAATCAATGATATTATTCCAAATCAACCTATAAATTTCGAATTCTTTGCAATGAATTTAATGAAATTTGGAGCAGGAAAAGCTGATCCAGATTTAAGAATTGCTTTGATTGATGCATCAGGTAAAGAAATTTCTTGGTTTGCGACAGGTAAAATTCCTAGAACAAGCCCTGACAACTTATGGGAACAATATCCAAAAACACCAATGACTCTTGATCCAGGAGATAATAAATCATTGCGATTTATCATTCGTTCTAATGTGCGTGATACAAATGGTAACGACGTAGTAATAGATGATATTTCTGTTTATCAATTACCAAAATCATGTTTATCTACTAAAGAATTTAAGGTTATTGTTGACCCTAATAAAAAATTCACGGCAGATGTTAAAGATGTTATTGATACAAAATGTAAAGGAAATAAAGACGGAAGTTTAACTATAGTTGCATCTAATTTTGATACTACCAATGGTTTTGAGTATTTAATAGATGGAGTTCTTCCTTGGAGAGTTTCTAAACAAGAAGAGACTATTGTTTCTGGTTTAGGAGAAGGTCCTCATGTTGTTAAGGTTCGTTATGATGCTACTTCAGTAGGTTGTGATTTTACTCTTAACCCTACAATTGGATCACCTGATAAGTTTGAAGTAGATGCAAAAGCTACTGTAGCTAAATGTTCTGTAGGTGCTACAGTTACTGCTAGTGGAAAAGGAGGAACAAAAGACTATACATTTACACTTACAGATTCGGCAACACCACCTAACGTAGTTACTTTCCCATCTAACGGAATATTAACAGATGTTAAACCAGGAACATATATTGTTTCGGGTAAAGATAAAAACGGTTGTTTAGATGACAAAGACACGCCTTTGGTTATTGATGAACCAGTAGCGCCAAAAGCTGAAATTGCTGATAATACAGGTTTATGTTTTGACGGAAAAGTAGCAACAATAACAGTTAATATTACTGGCGGAGTAGCTCCTTACTTTTATCAGGTTAAATATAATACAGGTGCATTAGAAGCAAAAGTGCCTGTTCCAGCACCTGCTACTTCATTTACATATGAGGCAAAAGCAACAGGAGATTATACATTTGTAATAACAGATTCTTATGGTTGTGAAGCTACAGTTATTAGCCAAAAAATTAATGCTTTGCTTACAGCAGATGCAAATACGACAAGTTCATTAACTTGTATTGATCCAAAAGAAGCTAAGATTGAAGTAACAATTAAAGGAGGTACAACTCCATTTAGTTATATCGTTAAAGATAATTTAGGTAACCCAGTATATGCTAGCGTAGGAACTATTGCAGGTCCAAAATTCACATATACTACGACTGTTGCGGGTAAATATACTTTTGAAATTACCGATAAAAATAAATGTAAAACAACTGTAGAAGGTAATATAGCTTCTATTACAAACCCAACAGTTACAGCTGTACCAACAAACATTAGCTGTAACGGATTGTCTGATGGTTCAGTAGTATTAACTGGCCACGACGGAACAGGTGATTATGAGTTTAGCGATAAACCTACAACAGGATTTACAAGCTCTCCTAATTTTTCAGGTTTAACTTTAGGAAAACATAAATTTTATGTAAAAGATACTAATGGTTGTACAGGAGAAGTAGAAGTTGATATTACACAACCAGATGTGATAACACCTACAGTTACTATATCTACACCATACACTTGCGAAACCAAAGCTATAATTACAGCTTCGGCAACAGGTGGAAATGGTACTACTTATACTTACGTATTAAAGATAACCAAAGGCGGAGTTACTACAGTAGTAGCAACAAATACTACAGGTATATTTAAAGATTTAACTACAGGTGGAACATATTCAGTTACAATTACTGATAGCAAAGGATGTACTATAACTAAGGATGCAGGAACTATTTTAGATTTAGTTCCTATTACAGCTATGGTTATTAAAAATACAGATCTTAAATGTCCATCTAATTTAGTAGATGTTACAATTACAAGCGTAACAGGAGGAAAAGGACCATATGAATATTCCATAACTGTACCAACAGGATTTAGAGCTTGGCAGCCAGAGGATACATTCAAAGATTTAGCTCCGGGTACTTATACATTTACAGTAAGAGATGCTAATAAATGTACATTCTCATTCCCTCATACTATTAAAAAATTAATACCAATAGTAATAGATGAAGAAGTAGTAAATAATATTTCTTGTTTAGGAAGTACAGATGGTTCTGCGAAGTTTACTATCAAAGACTTAGGTAATAATGTTCGTTATTCTTATGATATTGACGGAGGAACAGCAGTAACAGGTACAACGCCTACTACAGGATCTACTACAATTATTGTAAATGTTCCTAATTTAGCAGCAGGTGATCATACATTAACGTTAACAGATTTAGAAACAAATTGTCAAGTTTCTAAAACTGTGAAAATTTTGGCTCCAGCTGAAAAATTAGAAATAACAAAATTAACTGTAACACCAATGACATGTGATGTTACTGGTAAAGTTGTAGTTGATACTAAAGGTGGTTGGGGAACTAATAAATATACCCTTACACAACCTGATGGAACTAAAGTAGGCCCACAAGCATTAAATACTTTTGAAAATTTAACACAAGTTGGAGAGTATACTGTAACTGTAAAAGATTTGAATGGTTGTACAGTATCTGATAAATTTACATTGGCAGAT
Source organism: Flavobacterium hydatis (assembly GCF_000737695.1). GTDB lineage: Bacteria > Bacteroidota > Bacteroidia > Flavobacteriales > Flavobacteriaceae > Flavobacterium > Flavobacterium hydatis. Next base: position 247,700 of record NZ_JPRM01000003.1, on the reverse strand, counting down.
AAAGTTAAACCAAAGGCTACGATAGATGTAACTTCAGATTTATGCTATGATAAAACTGATAAAGCAACAATAATTGTTACGCCAGATGTGGTGCCATCACCAACATACGAGTATAAACTTAATACAGGAGCTTATCAGCCTTCAGGTACTTTCTCTAATTTAGAGCCGGGGGATTATATTGTAACGGTTAGAGACAAAGCAACAGGTTGTACACTTGTATTAACATCTCAACATATTGCGAAACAATTAACTGCAACTGTTAAGGTAGATAAGGATATCGACTGTACGACTAATCCTGATGTAATCATTAAAGGAGAAGTGTTTGAAGGTACAGCACTTTACACTTACACAGTAACCGTAAATGGTGTTGCAGATCCTATTGTTAAATCAATTTCAGGAAATAAATTTTCTTATACAGATGCTACTGCTACAACAGCTACTACAGATACGAAATATGTATTTGTAATAAAAGATAATATAGGTTGTGAAGTAACTTCTACAGTTACTGTAAAACCAAAAACAGATCCGAAATTTACTGCAGTAACAACAGGTTCAGTTATCTTATGTAATGGAGACGCTACAGGTTCGATAAAAGTAACTATAGACACTGCTTTTGGAGTAGGACCTTATGTAATCGATGTGAAGAATACAACTACTAATACATCATACGGAACGCAAACTACTGGACTTCCAGCAGGTTTTTACACTGTAAAAGTAACAGATGCAAAATCTTGTTCTACTACAGAGTTGAATGTTGAAATTAAGCAACCAGATCCTATTTCTGTAGTTTATGATGTTCAGCCTATAACTTGTAATGCGTCTAATGGTGAATCATTGGGTTCAATTACGATTACTTCCGTATCTGGAGGAACAAAAAATTATACTTATAACGTAAAAGGACTTAATGTTACTTATGATCAAACATTCACGAACCAAACAGGGACATTACAAGTTTTTAAAGTAGTTGATTTTGGTTATTATGAGATTACTATAACAGATGCAAATAATTGTTCTAAAATTATAAAAAACATATTAGTTGCTTCACCGCCAAAAGATTTAGATATTACAGTAACTCCACCAGTAGCAGATTGTTCTGCAGGAGGTACAGCAATTGTTGCTGTAGGTAAAGCGGCAGATGGGTCTACAATTACTGGAAACGGACCATTTTATTTTGCTATTTATGACGGTACAACGCCTAACTTCCCCGTTCCTATGGGACCAGTTGGTTGGTTAGCAGAAGATGCTCTTCCAGTAGGAAGTAAACAAGCAACTTTCTATAATTTAACGCCTGGGGTTAAGTATACTTTTATCGTATATGATAGTAATGCTGCTCATGGTGGTACAGGAACAGGATGTTATTATTATGAAACTTCAGAATTTGCTATTCCAACAAATTCAAAATTAGAAATAGAGAACTTACAAGCTAATAATATTACTTGTTTGGGTGCAGACAATGGTAATGTATCGTTTAAAGTTTATAGTCAATATACAGTACCAACTGATGTAGAATATCAAATTTTTAATGAACTAACGCAAGCACCAATAGGACCAGTACAATCTGGAGTAGTACCGGCAGGTAATACTATTCCGAGAGCTTCATTAGATATAAACAATTTTGGAGTACTTCCATTTGGAAACTATTATGTTTTGGTGACCGAAATTGATAAATCAGTTACACCAAATAAAAAAGGATGTAGTGTAACTACATCACCATTTAATATTACAGGTTCGACTACAGTTTTAACATTAGATGCTAAATCAACTAATAATGCTAATTGTAATCCATTAAAAGGAGTAATCAATGCTTTTCCACAAGGAGGAACTACTATACCAGCGGTTGTAGCTGTACCAGCAACGCCAACTACGCCAGCAATTCCAGCTTCTGCTGCAGTTCCATATTTGTATCAATATGTTGTTGATAATTTACCATTAGGCGAAGGTCCAGAGGATACTAGACCAACTGCTGCATCTTTCGTTATTCCTACACATACATCAAGTACATTTAATGTAGAAGCAGGTAATTACTTAGTTTATGTTCGTGACGCTTATGGTTGTATCGCATCTAAAGCTGTAACGGTTGTTAAAGACCCAGAACCAGTAATTGCTGCCGTTATAGATCCAGCTTTCTGTTCGGCTCTAGAAGGTAGTTTTGCTATCAATGTAAATATAACTACACTTGGTGTAGGACCATATACATATACTTTAAATGGTGGTAATGCTGTTGCTATTACAACAGTACCAGCGTTTACAATATCTGATTTAGCTTCAGGGGTATACAAAATTAAAATTAAAGACTTAAATGGTTGTACAAGCAACGAGGTTGAATTAGAAATTTTCAAACCATTAGACCTTAAAGCTAAATTTACCCTTGATCCTGTTTGTGATATCGCAAACGGTACTATTACTGCAGAAGTTTCTGGAGGTGATACTACTGTAGCTACAGGAAATAAATTCGAATTTACATTAAAAAATAAGACTGTAATTCCTACTCCTGTAGATGTAGTACAGCTTAACAATGGTGTTTTCTTAAATCAGGCTGCAGGCAGTTATACGATTATTGTTAAGGATTTGAGTACAAATTGTACAAAATCTGTAGATGTTGATATTCCGCTTGCTACAAAAGTAGTTTTAGCAATTGGTGATATTGTTGTAACATTACCTAATTGTATGACTCCGGCAGGACAACCAGCTCAAGGAAACGTTAGTAATGGTACAATTAAAGTTAATTTACCAGCTGTTAACAATAACCCTGAATATACATACACGCTTACATCACTTGATCCAATAACAGGACTTCCGGTTGGCACTCCAGTTATACAAAAATCAAATGGTTATTTTACTGGATTAGCTTCAGGAGATTATAATGTTACAGTAAAATCTGAAAGAGGTTGTGAAGAAACAGTAAAAGTTACCATTGGTATACCTGTTGAAGTTGTTGCTAGCGCAACTCCAGACCCATTTGAATGTTCTACAGGAAACACTCCTAAAAAAGTAAAAGTTACTGTTACAGGCGCTGGAGGAACAGGAAAATTCACTTATAGTAAAGACAATATTACTTATGGAAACGATAATGTATTTTATGTAGATGCTGATAAAGCTCCTCAAAACGTAACATATTACGTTAAGGACGAAAATGATTGTATCGATAATGTAACTATCCTAATTGCTCCATTCCCAAGTTTAATTTCTGCGGATGTAACTTTTGGTGCAGATATGGATTGTGAAAACAAGAAACAAGTAATGAATGTTGTTATTACTGGAGGAACAAATACACCAAAACAATTTACATACCAAGTGTATCAAGACGGAGCTCTTATTCCAGGAAGTTTAACAACCGTTACTGGTAATATATTTACTTACGATGCGCAAACAGCAGGTAGCTACTATGAATTTGAAATATTCGATAATAATACAGGTTGTAGTATAAAATCAGTTGTTCAACCAGTTCCATTATTTAATAATCTAAAAGTAACTGCTTTTGCATCAACACAAGTTGGATGTAAAACAGATAGTACAGGAAAAATTACTATCGATGTTACTGGATATACTGGAGCATATACTTATGAAGTTTTCGACGGAGCTACTTCAGTATTAACAGGAAATGGAGATACAACTCTAGGTTCAACAGTTACTACTGGATTACCTGCAGGAAATAACTATACAGTTGTAGTTAAAGAAACAGGATTCCCTAAGTGTTCTGAAACATCAACCGTAGTTATAATCACAGAGCCTGCATTAGCATTAAGCTTAGGTCCAATTACTAATGTCCCTCAAAATTGTAAAACTAAAGGAGCACAAGTAACAGTTCCAATTACATCTGTTATTGGTGGAACAGCAGACTATAAGTATGCTTTTGTTAAATCAGGAGATTCACCAGTTGGGAATTATTTTGATACCAATACGGCTACATTAGACCCAGCGGTAAGTACTAAATGGGATGTTTGGGTTATAGATAAAAATGGATGTGAAGCTAGTACGCCTGTAGATATTACAGTAGATCCAGTTCCATCTGCAATTGTAGCTACACCAGATAGCCAATGTTATGTTGCTGGTGCAGATTATACAATAACTGTTACTGCTAATGGTGTAAAACCATTACAATATGGTTTAGATAAAGATAATTTTTCAACTAATCCTATTTTATCTGTAAAAGGACCAGGTACATATGATGTATATGTAAAAGATGCGAATGGATGTATTACTTCAGCAATTGGAGCATTTACAATCTTGGAACCATTAGGATTGTCGGCAGAAATTTCGACATATCCAACTTGTAATGGAGGTGACGGAGTTGTTACTCTACAAGGTTTAGGAGGAACAATAACTCCACCTAATTACCAATATGCTATTGGGTCAGCTACAGTACCGGGTACATTTAGCGTAACAGCAGTATTCCCGAATTTAACTCCTGATGTTAAGTATTATTTCTGGGTAAAAGATATGGCGACAAAATGTACTGCATTAATTGATTATACAATACCTAAAGCAGCAGTTGTTACTATTGTAGATGCAGATTTAACACCAACACCAGTTACTTGTTTTGATGGAACTGATGGTACTATAACGGTTGCACTAAATGCAAGTAATAACAACCCTGATTATAAATTTACGTTAACAGGTGTTGATTATAAAGGTAATGCTGTTGCAAGACCAGAACAAAAAGAACCTACATTCAGTAATTTACCAGCAGGTAAATATACAGTATCAGTTATGTCAGGTAGAAATTGTCCAGGTTCAGCAAAAACTGAAATTATACAACCAAGCATAATTGTTATTGCTACTCCAGTTGTTACAGAATTTGCTTGTAATGCAGGAACAAATACACCTAAGTTTGCTACTATAGAAGTAAGCGCTTCAGGAGGTACTCAACCGCTTACTAAATATGTATTTATCAAAAAAGGAGCTACACCAGCAGATGACAGAATTGTTCAGTCAGGAAAAGAGACTAAATATACTTCGTCAGATTTAGCAGGAGGTACTTATATCATAGAAGTTTATGACAACAATAATTGCCCTATAAGCACTACAGCTGTAATTAAGCCTTATGTAGGTATTAAAGATGCTGTTATAAAAGTAGATGCTAAAATTACATGTTTAACTAATGAAGATATTAGTGTTAATGTAACTGCTGAAGGAGTATTGCCATTACCAGCTTTAGAATATTCTATAAAGTATCCAGATGGTACAATTAAAATCAATTTAATTGGAGTAAATACGTTTACTGATTTACCAACAGGAGAATATATAATTACAGTTAAAAACCCTGATACAGGATGTAGTATTGATAGAATTCATAATGTTGATAAGCCGAATACTTTCGAGTTAAAAGCTACAAACGTTAAGAGCATTACATGTTTTAATGCTGCAGATGGAAGCATAGATTTTACTTTAGTAGATTCTAAAGTAATTCCTTCTAACCTTCCTAAAGGATTCACTTATGTAATTACTAGCCCGGTATTAGGTGCAGCTACTATAAATGGTACTAGTCCAAATTTAGGACCACTTACAATTAGTAATTTAAAAGCAGGTTCTTATAAAATATCAGCTACATTAATAGATTCACCTTTCTGTACTGTAGATGCTGAGTTTGACATAAAAGGACCATTGACACCATTAGAACTTGATGTACAGCATTCAGAGATTACATGTGCTGCAGGTAATAAAGATGGAAAAATCGTAGCTTCTGCTAAAGGTGGATGGCCAGGCGGATATGAATTCCAATTAGAATTAAACGGAGCACCATTAGTTACTTGGTCTACTCAATCAACATTCTCTAATTTAGGAGTTGGTAATTACGTAGTAAAAGTAAGAGATAGTAAATGTGAGGTTTCAAAGCCTATAGAATTAAAAATACCAGCACCAATTGTAGTTACAGCTAATGTAGCTAAAGCAATGTTAACTTGTTTTGGTGATAATACAGGAGAAATTACAGTAACGACTACAGGAGGTTCAGGTAAATATTTATATACATTGGTTGCAACATATCCTGATGGAGTTGTAACTAAAAACGGACCACAAGTGGATCCTTTATTTACAGGATTAAAAGCAGGAAGTTATGTAGTAACAGTTACAGATAGCTGGACATGTTCAGGTACATCAGTAGCAGTAGAAATTAAAGAGCCAACAAAAGTTAAAGGATCATTAGCAATTAAAGCTACTGAAACTTGTCTTAAAGCTCCAGAACTTACACTTACTGCAACAGGAGGTACAGGACCATATAAATATAGTACAGATGGTATTAATTATAGCTTACCATTTAATTCATCAGTAACTATTGTATTGCCTGTTACAACGGCAGATGCTACATACAAATATTTTGTACAAGATGTATTTGGTTGTACTACAGAAACTGTTAACGGAATTAAGTTTTCACCAGTTCCAGAACTTGTTTTCACAGCTGTTACAGGTTATGATATTCATTGTAAAGGATCAAGTACAGGTAGTATATATGCTACAGCTGTAGGAGGATTAGGAAACTATGTGTACACATTGCTTGATGCAGCTGGGTTACCAATTGTACCTACACCTACACAGAGTAAACCAGGTCAATTTGAGAACCTTTCACAAGGAACTTATATTGTAAAAGTGGATAGCGGGGATTGTTTTACAAAAGCATTACCAGTTACAATTATAGAGCCAACAACAAGCATAACAGCAGTTGCAGTTCCTACACCATTAAAATGTAATGGATCTAACAACGGAGCAATTACTATTAATGCTACAGGAGGAACAGGAAAACTGAGATATGCGATTTCGCCAGACTTCAGACAATTCTTTGAATTAAATGTTTTTGATAATTTAAAAGCAGGATTCTATGATGTATTAGTTCAGGACGAAAACGGATGTGAGTTCCCGATTAAAGGAATCGAAATAAAAGAACCAGGAATCTTAAGCCCATCTCTAGTGCCAAATAGTATAATGCCAGAGTTGTGTTTTGGAGAGAAAAATGGATCATTTAGTATCGATATTGTTGGCGGAACAGCTCCTTACAGAGTAAGTCTGGATGACAGAAAAGGTACATATGCACCAGTTACAGGTACAAACCATCCATTTACAGGATTAGTAGGAGGTAAACATATAGTTTATGTTATCGATGCTAACGAGTGTACGGCTGAATTAGAAATTCCGATGCCAGAAGCAGTTAGACTAGAGCCAATTGCTGAGGTTAATACGGATTGTGTGAATAATGTAGCGGCAAACTTTGTGACTATAACTATTCACGAAAGTGCAAACAAAGCTGATGTAGATTATGCATTAGATGGTAGCACAACGTATCAGGATAGTAACATATTTGTAAATGTTGCTCCAGGAAAACACACTGTAACAGCAAGACATAGTAATGGTTGTGAGCAAACAACATTACCATTTACAATAGATGCAGTACAACCATTAACATTAACATTGGCCGATGGCGGATTAAATGAAATTGTTGCTACAGCTACAGGTGGTGGTGGAGAATACCAATACACACTAGATGGAGAATCTTACGGAACAGTTAATAAATTCATTATTTACAAATCAGGAACATACACAGTTACTGTAACAGATAAAAATGGATGTACAGCTACAGCTACAAGATATTTCCCTTACGTAGATGTTTGTATTCCAAATCACTTTACTCCAAATGGAGATGGCATAAACGATACTTGGGCTCCAGGATGTACAGTAAACTACAAAGATTTAACATTCGATATTTTTGATAGATACGGACGTATAATCTGTAAGTACAGGTTGGGTCAAAAATGGGATGGAAAATACAATGGTGCCGAATTGCCATCTGGGGATTACTGGTACGTATTGAAACTCAATGACAAAAAAGATGACAGAGAGTTTGTTGGACATTTCACCCTTTACAGATAACTAATAACAAAGTAATTATGTTATCTAAAATTAATAATACAATGAAAAAAATTATCATATCATTTCTACTTATGGCTGTAACATCAGGTTACAGCCAAGAGTTAAACTTGCCAGTTTTTACACAATACCTTGCAGATAATCCATTTGTAGTATCTTCAACTTTTGCCGGAATTGGTGATAATTTAAGAATACGTGCCAATGGTTTAACACAATGGGTAGGAGTTAAAGACGCACCCGATAACCAGTCGCTTTATGCCGATTTTAGAATCCTGGATCGTTCCGGAGTGGGAATATCGCTTTATAACGATAGTAACGGATATACAAGACAAACAGGAGCCAAAATATCTTTTGCGCACCACTTAATTCTAGATTATTATTCTAAGCAATACTTGTCTTTTGGTATCTCGTATAACATCAATAATTTTAAAATTGATATCAACCAGTTTAACCCAACGTACGAAATCCCTGCACCAGATCCAAGCGTTACCGATAATAGATTTGTTTCTAACAACAACTTCGATGTAGGGGTCTTATATCGTAATAAGTCGTTCTATTTAAGTTTTAACGCAAGTAACATCCTAAACAAAGCAATCGATAAATTCGACGGTATAGAGCCTAATTTACTTAGAAACTACCAAGTATATACAGGATATGTTTTTAAAGGAGCAGAGAACAACCGTATCGAGTTCGAACCATCAGTTTATTACCAATTGTTTGCTAGTGATCAGCGTTCAAGTACCGATTTTAACTTTAAGTTCAGACAATACAACCGTTACGAAGATTATTATTGGATAGGAGTTTCTTACCGTTTTCTTAATGATCAGTTCTTCCAGCCATTAATGGTAGGTCCTATGGCAGGTTTCAAGAAAGCAGGTTTTTACTTCGGTTACTCGTATCAGGCATCACTTAACCGTATTGGCGCTTATAACTCAGGAACACACGTTGTAACAATCGGATTCGATTTCCTACAAGCAATTAGTAACTGTCCTTGTACACAAAACCCAGTTCACGATTAATAATTAATTTGTCATTTTTTGATTTTTTGTGTTTAATTTAAAATAATTATCAAATTACATCGTTTTCGTTTATATAAACCCCTGTTTTTTATTTTTATCGAATTTATTACTAAGGTAAAAGTTCTATATTTGTTATTCTTTCAAAAAAAACTAAAAAACTTACCTTAATGAAAACGTTAAAAGATTTTAATTTTAAGAATAAAAAAGCAATCATTCGTGTTGATTTCAATGTGCCATTAGACGAAAACTTTAATGTAACAGATGCTACACGTATCGAAGCTGCAAAACCTACAATTGATGCTATTTTAGCCCAAGGCGGAAGCGTGATTTTAATGTCACACCTTGGAAGACCAAAAGGAGTTGAAGAAAAATACTCTTTAAAACATATTTTAAAAACAGCCTCAGATATCTTAGGAGTTCCTGTACAGTTTGCTTCAAACTGTGTTGGGGAAGTTGCCAAAGATGCTGCTGCTAATTTAAAACCAGGCGAAGTTTTATTACTAGAAAATTTACGTTTCCATGCCGAAGAAGAAGCTGGAGATGTAGCTTTCGCAAAAGAATTAGCTTCATTAGGAGATATCTATGTAAACGATGCTTTCGGTACAGCACATAGAGCACACGCTTCGACAACAATAATTGCTCAATTTTTTCCTAACGAAAAATGTTTTGGAACATTATTAGCAAAAGAAATAGAAAGCTTAAATAAAGTACTTAAAAATAGTGAAAAACCAGTTACAGCTGTTCTTGGTGGATCTAAAGTTTCTTCGAAAATTACGGTTATCGAAAACATTTTAGACAAAGTAGACCATATGATTATTGGTGGAGGAATGACTTTTACCTTCATTAAAGCACAAGGTGGTAAAGTAGGAAATTCTATTTGTGAAGATGACAAACTAGAACTAGCACTTGAAATTTTAAGATTAGCTAAAGAAAAAGGAGTTCAAATACATATTCCAGTTGATGTTATTGCTGCAGATGATTTCTCAAACACAGCAAACACACAAGTGGTAGATGTATATGATATTCCTGATGGATGGCAAGGTCTTGATGCAGGTCCTAAATCATTGGCAAACTTTGAGAAAGTTATCATGGATTCAAAAACAATCTTATGGAATGGTCCATTAGGAGTTTTTGAAATGGAATCTTTCGCCAAAGGAACAATCGCTTTAGGAGATTATATTGCTGCATCTACTGCAAATGGAGCCTTCTCATTAGTAGGAGGAGGAGATTCGGTAGCTGCTGTAAAACAGTTTGGTTTTGAAGACAAAATGAGTTATGTATCTACTGGAGGTGGTGCAATGTTAGAAATTTTAGAAGGTAGAGTTTTACCTGGAATTGCAGCTATTTTAGACTAACTATCTCATTTTTAACACTTTTTAAAGAGTCTTTCATTTTATAGTCCTTAAGTTTGCAAAAATTACGGCATAGAAATTGTAAGAAATATGTCAATTAAATAGATGTTATGATTGTAAAGAATACCACATTATCAGTACTTCTGTTATCTACAATGGGTTTGTTTGCACAAGAAGTTGTGCAAACAAACCCAGTTGTAAAACAGGAAATTAAGATTTCGTATTTAGACTCAGTTAAAAATTCATTTGTTAAAGACGATTACGCGGTTCGGGTAGACAGTCTTTGGATGAAAGAATTAGTGAGTTTAGACATATACGAAGATTTATCTAAAGATATCCAAACAATTAATACGGATGCAAAGGTAGATTATGAATTGCCAACCGAGTTGTTAAAGCAACGTCTAGAGGCAATGAATGAAAAATCACCTTTTAACATTCAGTATAACCAAGGGTTGGAAAATATCATTAAGTCATTCCTAAAGAATCGTAAAAAATCATTTTCGCGATTAATGGCGTTATCAGAATATTATTTTCCAATGTTTGAAGAAGCATTCGCTAAACAAAATGTTCCTTTAGAGATAAAATATTTAGCCGTTGTAGAGTCAGCTTTAAATCCTAAAGCAGTTTCAAAAATGGGAGCCACAGGACTTTGGCAGTTTATGTACCACACCGGTAAACAATATAATCTAAAAATAGATTCGTTTATCGATGAGCGTAGTGATCCATTAAAAGCATCAACTGCAGCTGCAGATTATATGTCAAAAATGTATAAAATTTTTGGCGATTGGGAGCTAGTTCTTGCTTCTTATAACTCAGGTCCAGGAAACGTATCCAAAGCGATTCGTCGTTCAGGAGGAAAACAAACCTACTGGGATATTCGTAGTTACCTTCCTAAAGAAACACAAGGATATGTTCCCGCTTTTTTAGCTACAATGTATCTTTACGAATATCATAAAGAACATGGTATAGTTCCAGATAGAGCAGTTGTACAGCACTTTCAAACTGATACTATAAGAATTAAAGAAAAAATGAGCTTTAGGCAAATATCTAATTTACTAGATGTTCCCGAAGCACAACTACAGCTTTTAAACCCATCTTATAAACTAAACGTAGTTCCGTTTTATCAAGACGAAGAGCATTTCTTGAGATTGCCAAAAGATAAAGTTGCTATTTTTACTTCAAACGAAGACAAAATTTATGCATATCTTAATCATGAATCAAGTTCAAAAATTAATAAACTGCAAACATTAATTGCAGCTACTAAATTGGCTTCGCCTAAAACAAACCAAACTGTTGTTACAAAAACACAACTTTACAAGGTACGTTCAGGAGATAATTTAGGTTCAATTGCAAGTAAATACGATGTTACAATTACTCAATTGAAGAAATGGAACAACCTTAAGAGTAATTCAATTGCACTTGGGAAAAGTTTAAAAATTATTTCAGATAGCAAAATTATTAAGAAAGATATCAATGAAGTAAAATTGGTTCCTGCGGTAGACAAAAAACATACCGAAGAAGCAATTGCTAGTGTTGATGATAAAAAAACAACAGAATCTCAGCCGTCACTTTATGTGGTACAAGCAGGAGATAACTTAAGTACGATTGCTAAGAAATTCAATGTTTCTTTATCAGACTTAAAAGAATGGAATGGTTTGACACCAGAGAATATGGATATGATTGCTTCAATGAAAAAATTAGTAATACATTCTAATGTTCAAGAAGCGTCTGATACTCCAGAAATTATTGTTGCTTCAAGTAATATAGATAATTTCAAGAAAAGAACAGATGCTGTAAAAAGTGTTGGAGTTGATTATTATGTAAAAAAAGGAGATTCGTTATATAGCATTGCCAAAAAATATCCAGGAGTTACGATTTCTGATATTAAAAAATGGAATGATATAGAAAACGGAGCGATTAAACCCGGAATGAAACTCAAAATAAACGGATAATCAAAAATTGTATATAAATTTGGGTTTTATTTCATAACTTAACTAAAAATTAAAAATGAATAAAACCCATTTTTTATTGCTAATACTTCCGTTTTTGTTTTTCTCATGTCTAAAAAAGAATGAGAAAATACATCAGCACAACGATAGCAGTAAAATAAACACAATCTCGATCATTATAGATGATCAGTTGTGGTACGGAGAAGTGGGAGATAGCATTAGGAATAAGTTTGCTTCGCCAGTTGTAGGCCTCGTACAAGAAGAACCACTATTTACAATAAACCAATATCCAGCCAAACTACTAGAAGGTTTCATGACCGATGGGCGAAATATTATTGTAGTTAAAAAATCGAATACAAGTAAATTCGAAATCACCAAAAACGTTTACACATCACCACAAAATGTATTTCGTATATCAGGAAAATCAGTTTCGGATATTATAGAAGCATTTGAAATACACACACCGCAGATAATTCGAATAATTAGGGAAACCGAAATAGCCGAATGCCAAAAAATCAACAGTAAATCATTGTTAGATGGCGCAATTCTCAACAATAAGTTTCATATAAAACTAGACGTTCCCACAGGATATGAATATGCATTGCATAAACGTAACTTTCTATGGCTTAAAAAAGAAATGGTAAGTGGTAGTACCAGTTTGCTTATTTATCAGGTTCCGATAACAAGTATTACCAAGAACTCCGATATTGTTGGCAATATCGTAAAAATGCGGGACTCAGTAGGAAGGTATATAAAAGGGCGTGAACCTAATACCCAAATGATAACCGAAGAAGCCTACGCTCCATATTTCTCTAAAATTACCTTAGATGGAAAAACAGCTTATGAAACCAAGGGAACTTGGGATTTAAGAAATGATTTCATGACAGGACCTTTTATAAATTATGCAATTATTGATAAAGCCTATAACCGAATACTAGTTCTCGAAGGATTTTGTTATTCCCCATCTAATGAAGAACGAGATTCGATGTTAGAGCTAGAAGCCATTATAAAATCGGTTAGAATTAATAAGCGATAATACCCTTTTTTAAATAAAACCAGATTATACTATTACAACATGAAACCAAATTGGAAAATTAAGCCTTTTGAGGCATTAACTGTTCACGAACTATATGATACCCTAAAATTGCGAAGTGAAGTCTTTGTATTAGAGCAAAACTGTGTTTATTTAGATCTAGACGGTAAAGACAAACTTGCTTTGCACCTAATAGGCGAATATGAAGGCAAAATTGTGACACATGCGCGTCTTTTTGATGCCGGAATAAGTTTTGATAACGCATCGATAGGAAGAGTCGTAGTAAGCCCGGATTATCGCGATAAAAAATGGGGACATGATTTAATGACAGAAGCTATTGCAGGAATTAAAACCCATTTTAATAAAACTGATATTACAATCGGAGCACAATTATACCTAAAAAAATTCTACGAAAGTCATGGTTTTGTACAAAGCAGTGAAATGTATCTAGAAGACGATATTCCGCATATAGAAATGATTAAAAGTTAATTACGAAAATTTTTGATTTCACAAAAAATATAAAACTAAAATTATTTTTAGTGAAACAAAAGACATTATATGACGACTACTATTTTATAAAATAGTGGTCGTTTTTGTTTTAATACTTAATCGACAGTATAAAATTTTGATTTTAGAGCATTAATAACCTAACTATAACCAACCTTATTCCTAATGAAACTTAAACTAACGTATTCAGCTTTATTATTCACATTTACGGCTATAACCTTCGGTCAAGTTAAACCACTAATTGTAGAGCCAACTATCAATTTGCCAAAAGACACTCTCATAGCCAATAACCTCATAAAATCGTTAAATGGCTTTTTGAGTTTAAAAGAAAGTCCAAATAAAGAAAATACCTATGTATTGAAAGAAGATTTGCTGGAAACATCAATACTTTTGGATGAGATGAAAGCGATTGAGAAAAGTGGAAAGTATAAAGATGAGAATTTCTACAAAGGATACCTTAACAATGTAGTACAGCTTGATAATGATTCTTTTTTTATCCAATTCTCCTACATTGGTATAAATGAGAACAAGCCAATTTTGGGCGCTAGTTTTGAGATTTTAGCAAAGAAAAGAGATGATAAATTCTACTTTTTATCACCGTTAAAACGCAATACAATGACTTGGCAAAGCAAAACAATTGGCAATTGTGTATTTCATTACAAGAATACATTAAATAATAAAACAGCATCAGAATATGTTAAGGCAGTTGCCTCATTTGATGCTAAATTAAAACCGACTAGTACAAAAATAGAATGGTATGGTTGTAGTGATTTACCGGATTTGCTACAAACAATAGGAGTAAAATACAAGATAAATTACAACGGAAACAGTTCTAGTAATTTTAATGCAAATGAAAACAATACTACTTTATTGGTAAGTGGAGCTAACAATACGAGTTTTAATAGTTTTGACCCACACGATTTATGGCATGAGCGAGTACGTAATGTATACCCAAGAAGTGCAATTAATAAACCAGTTGATGAAGGCTGTGCCTATCTTTATGGTGGAAGTTGGGGAATTAGTTGGAAAGATATATTAGCAACATTTAAAGAGAAAATTGCATCAAATCCTAATTCAGATTGGCTTACATCGTATGAAGACTTTTATAACTTTGGAGAAAGTAAAGAAAAACATTTACTTGTACCTTATGTAGTAAATGCTCTAATTGTTCAGAAAATAGAAAAAGAAAAAGGTTTTCCTGCCGTTTTGGAATTATTAAGTTGTGGAAAGTATGAAAAAGGAAATGAAAATTATTTTATAACACTCGAAAAAATAATAGGAATCAATAAAAGTAATTACAACGAAAGTGTCTGGAAATTGATAAAAGAGAATTAAAATAGTTAGCGAAATGCTTTAATTTTTAATCAGAAGTTCATTTGAAGTTTGACTTTACCAAATTTCAAATGAACTTCTGACATATAGAGATAATAAAGAACTAGTTCGTAAGAGCTTTTAATTTTTCTTTAAGAGCTGTATTTTCTGTTCTTAGTAACTCAAGTTGTTTAAAGATAGAATCAGGAATGTTAAACTGGTTAATAACATTGCTATTATCGCCATTAGGCTCATAAATAGTTTCTTTTTCTACATCCAAAACTTTAGCTATTTTCAGCCATTCAATTTCCGAAATGTTCTTGCGACCATTTTCTCTTCGGCTATAATTAGATTGAGTCATACCAATTAAATCTGCTAGTTTTTCTTGAGAGAATCCCTTGTTTAATCTTACTTGTAGCAGTTTCTTTTTGGTCATATTTCTTTTTAGTTTGCTGCAAAAATGAGGAAATAAATTTTTCAGAACAATACCCACTTTTAATGATATTTTGAAAGTTTTAGTTAATTATACAAGCTTTTTATCTGCATGGTTCCTATAAATTTTACATAATTCGCATAAAAATGCATAAGGATTATTTTCATTAGCATCTATTTTTGAAAAACTATCTTCTTGTCATTTCTCAATCTTAAACAGCCTAGTCGACAGGCATAAGCTAAGAGATGATTAATGTAGATTAGTTCAAAATTTAAATTTAACCGTAAAAATTAAAAACGATGAAAAAAATTAACGAAGACAAAAAGAAAAAAACAATCAATGATTTATTAGATAAAAAGTTTGAGCGTTTAGAGAAAATTGTTGGAGGAGGTAATTCTACAGGATCTTGTTCAGCTAGTAGAGATTGTAGAGGAGTTGTAACAGCAGTTTAATAATACAAAAGGAGGTTATGTTTTACATTCCCTCCTTTTTTTAAATTCTTTAAAAGTAATGCAAAAAAGTATGGAAGAAAGTTTGAGTAATGTGCTCAGCTATAAGAATGAAGATGTAATAGATAGATTCTTGAATTTTTATAAAATAGAAGAATCAGAAGCAGTTAGCATTTTTGAGGAAACAAAAAAATGGCTTTGGTTATGTTCAAATATAGATTTTAATTTTGTGAGTGATGATTCTATAATTATAATCGACGAAATGTGGCATAATTTTATTCTTTTTACAAAAGATTATAATGAGTTTTGCCAGAAATATTTAGGGCAATTTATTCACCATCAGCCAAAAACCAGAAAAGAAAACGAAGAGTGGAATAAGGATATAGATAAAAGCCTTAGAGATTATAAAATTGCTTTAAAAAAGCAATATGAGCTTATCTATGATAATTTAGGCGAAGAAACATTAAACAAATGGTATGTAGAATTTGCAGATAAATATACTGGTACATACATAAAGTCAATTACTAAATAAATTATGAAGAAAGTTATTCTTTTGTTACCACTGTTTTTATTCAATTTCAGTTTTGCACAAACATCAAAATCTAATTTTACATTAGAAACCCGAAAAATTACGGATTATCCCTTTAATCCAGTTATTTCTGAAAAGGTAAATGATAAGATAGTTTTAAAAAAAGAATATGAATTTCTTGATTCTTTAAATTTTCAAAGTATTAATTACAAGTCTTTTGACAACCTTAAACTTAGAGGTTTTTTAATAGAACCTAAAAAGAAAGGGAACTATCCCGTTTTAATATACAATCGTGGAGGTAACGGTAATTTTGGTGCTGTAAAATCAGGATTCCTAACGGAGTTTTTGAGCAAAATTGCCAACGAGGGTTATATTGTAATTGGTTCACAACTCAGAGGAACATCTGTAAGTGAAGGTGTAGACGAATTTGGGGGCAAAGATGTA
Source organism: Flavobacterium hydatis (assembly GCF_000737695.1). GTDB lineage: Bacteria > Bacteroidota > Bacteroidia > Flavobacteriales > Flavobacteriaceae > Flavobacterium > Flavobacterium hydatis. Next base: position 230,817 of record NZ_JPRM01000003.1, on the reverse strand, counting down.
AATGATGTTTTAAGTCTTTTTGAAATTATTGATCAATTGCCTAATGCCGATAAAAGCAGAATTGGCGTTTTTGGATGGAGTCGTGGCGTTATGACAAATTTCTTGATGCTAAAAAAGACCAATCGAATAAAAACTAATATTGCAATTGCTGGACAAGCCGATTTAATCGAATCAAAACGCCCTGAGATGTTTGGCGTTTATAGAGAAAGAATTCCGGGTTATGCCAAAGATTCAGTTGCAGCTTTAAAAACGCGTTCTAGTTTGCTGGCAATAGATTCTATCCAGAATAAAAAGGTTTCTCATTTTATTATTCAAGGTAATAAAGATGTGAAAGTTGATATTAGCAATGCCTTTGCTTTTTATTCCAAATTAAATTCAAAAGAATATACTACACGCTTATTAGTTTATGAAAATGAAGGACATGATTTAGAAATCGTAAACGATAATTTGTTAAATCAAATAGCCGATTGGCTAAAGAGATATTTATAGGATATATTTGTTTCTGTATGAATATAGAAACAATTTAAAACAGAATAAATGAGCATCTTTAGATATTTTATAATAGCTACATTTTCGTGTTTTGTTATGCATGCACAAAATGGAGAAGATTACCATTTGCAAAAAGCAGGGTTTGATAAAATAACCCTGAAGACAAAGAAGGATACAATTGTGTTTTTGATGTCTAAAAGCGAATCTAAAGTGCCGAAACCAACCATTTTATTTGCTCAGGGTTCGCTGCCTTTACCAGTAATTTTTTATGATCAAGATATATCAAATTCTTTGATTCCGTTTAGTATTAAAGAGTATTCCGAAAAATTTAATTTTGTCATCATTGCAAGAAAAGGAATCCCTTTAATCGGTACTTATGATAAAGATGCAAACGGTTATGTTGATGAAAAAGGAGAAGTTCCTCTGGAGTATACCAAAAACAATAATTTAGGATATAGAGTTAGTCAGGTACAAACAGTTATAAACTATTTATATAACGATAAAAGGGTCAAAAAAGATTCCATCTTTCTTATCGGACATTCAGAAGGATATAGAGTAGCGTGCAAATTAGCAGAAAGCGATACAAAAATTGCAAAATTAGTTTGTATGTCAGCAGATCCCTTTAATAGAGTAACCGAAAGTATTTTGCGAGAGCGAGTTAAGGGTTTCGGAACAAATAATGATGAAGCCTCACAATTAGAAATTGATAATTTAATTGATGATTATAAAAATATTCCAGCAAGTAAAATAACGTATAAAGATGATATAAAATTTAATAATTGGTTGAGTTATAATGAACATATGAGTTATGAAAGCCTACGAAAATTTAAAAAACCGATATTGGTTGTTTATGGTTCTGCAGATATTGGGTCAGCACACAATGATTTACTACCTTTTTTACTGCCCAAAAACAATATAAAACTCAAAGCTTATCCTAACTACAGTCATAATTATGAAAAGAAAGAATTTGATGCTAACGGAAACCCTTTAGAAGATAGCTATCATTGGGACGAAGTATTTAAAGATGTAGTAAATTGGCTCACTTTATAATAGTATAAAAGCTCATTTTACTGTAATTAACTTTAGAGGATATAAGGTATACCTCAAAAAAAAATGCAAAAAGAAAAATATTCCTTTTTGCATTTTTTTATAAAAACTATTTTTATAAAATTACATTTTCAAGATAGATTTATATTCTGTTTGATTGTTTAAAACACCCACAGCCTTTTTAATCTCGGAGTTGTTTTTAAGATAATATTGATACAAACCTTCCTGATATTGATATCTTTTTATTAACTCTTCCTGAATCAAATTTCTAATCTCTTTCTGATTCTTGTCAAGCAAAGTAGTTTCGCTTTTCTCCAGCGCATTAAGTAATTGCTGATATTCAGTAGTAATAGTTTCGTCTATTTTTTCTTTTTTGGCTGCAGCCAAAGTGTTTTTTAAAGCCACTTCAGTTTCAGTATCAAAAGTAATTTTGTTCGTTTTTAAAAACTGTTTAAAACTACTATAATCAGCATCAGTTATTGTTGGGATTTGAGTTCCAAGATTTGGATTCTTATAGTAATAGCTAGTAGCATAGTCAAAAATACCATCGTTTTTAAGCAACGCATTAGTAATTGCGCTCAATTTAGTTTCGTCTAATTCGATATCAGGCATAACCCCACCACCATCATAAACAGTTCTTCCTTTTCTGGTTTTAAACGCATTAAAGTTTTTAGCATCCGTTTTTGTAGCCACACCATTTTTGTCTTTATGAGCATAATCCAGCGCCTGAATACATCTTCCGGAAGGAGTATAATAACGAGAAATAGTTACTTTAAGCTGAGTTCCATAAGTAAGATCAACAGAACGTTGTACCAAACCTTTACCAAAACTACGGCTTCCTAAAACAACTGCACGATCTAAATCCTGTAATGCTCCCGATACAATCTCAGATGCAGAAGCACTTCTTCCGTTAACCAAAATCGCTAGTGGAATTTGAGTATCAATAGGCTCTTTAGTAGTTTTATAAGTATTATTATGTTTGTCGATTCTAGATTTTGTAGTTACAATAACCTCATTCTTTGGCACAAAGAGGTTGCAAATATTTACAGCCTCATTAAGAAGTCCACCTGGATTTCCTCTTAAATCCAAAACTATTTGAGTTGCACCATCGCGTTTAAGTTGTTCTAAAGCATTTTGAGTTTCGGCAGAAGCTTTACGGCTAAAATGAGCCAAAACGATATAACCTGTTTTAGCATCAATCATTCCGAAGAAAGGAACCGACTTAATATCTACTTCATCCAAAACGATATCAGTAGTATTCGTTTTTCCTTGACGAAGGTATTTAATAGAGATTTTAGTGTTTTTTGCCCCTTTAAGCAATTGCGAAGCATCATCCTTAAAATCAGCAATTAATACATCACCAATTTGTATGATTTCGTCACCCGCTTTAAGTCCAGCTTTATCAGCAGGATAATCTTTGTATTGTTCCTTAACAATTAATCGGTCTGCTTTTCGGGTAATTAAAGCACCAATTCCGGTATATTCTCCTGTATTGTTAATTTTAAAATTTAAAACATCCTGTTCATTAAAGTAAACAGTATACGGATCTAAACTAGCCAACATGCTTTTAATGGCTTTATCCATTAAATCACCCGGATTGGTTTCGTCAACATAATTAGTGTTAACAGCTTTAAATAAAGTTGTAAAGATTTCTATTTGTTTTGCAATTTCGAAAAAGTCGTCTTTGAAACTAGTTCCAACGAATAAAAAAGCAGCTGCAACAAAAGGGATTATAATTTTTTTTTTGAAAAACGCGACCATGTTTGTGATTTATCTTAAATTTCAGAGTACTAAAATAAGAATAATTCAGCAACATTAACGAGAGTCTATACCGAAACACGTTTTAGAGAGGTAAAATCTATTGAATTGGATCGTTTTGAGTGTCCGTTTCAGATTCAGGAACAGGTTTTGGGTTTACCAGAAGCGCGAATTTTTCAAACAATTGAATCGTTTTGGTATTGATTTCTTCATAAGACAGTCTGTCTTTTGTTTGATAAAAGAACATAAACGAATAAGGCTTGTCTAGATTATCAAGTAAGATATGCTTGTTTAAACGGTATGTTTCGCGCAAAACACGTTTGAAGTAATTACGCTCAACAGCCTTTTTGAAATATTTTTTGGATGTCGAAACACCCATTTTTATTTTCTCATCTTGCTTTATATCACCAGAATAATAAACCAATCGCAACGGATATTTAGAAACCGATTTCCCTTCAGAAAATAGTAGTCCAATGGTTGTTTTGCTTTTTAGTCGTTCGTTTTTTGGGTAAGTAAAGCTCATTTTTTGATTTTGAAAAAAACTGTGAATTATGCAGCAAAGGTACAATTTAACAACAAACCTATTATTATTTGCGATTTAATTAGAGCTAAAAATATATTTATTACTTTTGCAGCTAATTTTTTAAGCATGCAAAAACTAATTTCGTACCCCATATCCGTTATTTATTATTTGTGTTTTGGATTTTGTTTAGCAATTTTCCATCCAATTCAATGGGTTTGTTTAAATGTTTTTGGCTACCAAGCACACAAAAAAAGTGTAGATTACCTTAATTTCTTCCTGGTTAAATGTACAAACCTTGTAGGGACAACCTATAAATTTGAAAACAGAGAATTAATCCCAACAGGAGCTCCTATTATTTTTGTTTCTAATCACCAAAGCATGTACGATATTGTAGCAATGATTTGGTATTTACGCCGTTTTCATTGTAAATTTGTAAGTAAGAAAGAGTTAGGTTCAGGAATACCAAGTGTATCTTATAATTTACGTCATGGAGGTTCAGTTCTAATAGACCGTAAAGACCCTAAACAAGCCATTCCTGCTATAAAAGGATTGTCTGAATATATTGAGAAAAATAATCGTGCTGCCGTTATCTTCCCCGAAGGCACTCGAAGTAAAACCGGAAAACCAAAGGAATTTGCTCAAAACGGTTTGAAGATATTATGCAAATATGCACCATCTGCATATGTTGTACCCGTTAGTATTAATAACTCATGGAAAATGGTAAAATTTGGCTTTTTTCCTGTGGGTTTAGGAAATCATCTTACCTTTACCATCCATAAACCGTTGGCGGTGAAAGATTACGATTTTGCAACGATAATGGAAAAGTCGGAAAAGGCTGTAGTAGAAGGAGTTAAAATTTAAATTATATAAAATGTCTATAAAGAACATTCGATTAGAAGTGATGCAGTTTTTAGAGAAAAACGTAGACAGCTTCGTTGAACAGTATTTAATACCTGTTGAAAAAATTTGGCAGCCGTCAGATTTTTTACCCAATTCTGAAAAAGATACTTTTTTTGAAGAGGTAAAAGAACTACGCGAAATTGCTAAAGATTTACCATACGATTTCTGGGTAACTCTTGTTGGAGATACAATTACAGAAGAAGCATTACCAACATACGAATCTTGGTTAATGGATGTAGAAGGTATTAATCAAGTTGAAAATGGTGGAAACGGTTGGTCTAAATGGATTAGACAATGGACTGGTGAAGAAAATCGTCACGGTGATTTGCTAAATAAATACTTGTATTTGTCTGGTCGTGTAAACATGCGCGAAATAGAAATTACTACACAGCACCTAATCAATGATGGTTTTGATATCGGAACCGGAAGTGATCCATACAAAAACTTCGTGTACACTAGTTTTCAAGAGCTTGCAACATACGTTTCTCATAACAGAGTAGCACAAATGGCTAAGAAATATGGTGATAATAAATTATCTAAAATGTGTAAAATGATTGCTGGTGACGAGATGCGCCATCATCATGCATATAGCGAATTTGTTAATCGTATTTTTCAAGTAGATCCAAGCGAAATGATGCTTGCTTTTCAATACATGATGAAGCAAAAAATCGTTATGCCAGCACATTTCCTAAGAGAATCTGGACAAAAAATAAGCTCAGCTTTCGAACAATTTTCTGATTCTGCACAGCGTATCGGTGTTTACACAGCAAGCGACTATGTAGATATCATGCAAAAGCTAATTGATAAATGGGAAATTGACAAAATTGGTGGTCTTACAGATGAGGCTGAAAAAGCGCGTGATTACCTGATGAAATTACCAGCAAGAATGGCTAGAATTTCTGAAAGATTAGTTATTCCTCAAGAATCACATATCTTTAAATGGGTTGAACCTGCAAGACTTTAAATAATTTTAGATTGCAGATTTTAGGTTGTTTTGAATTTTAGATTTAAAATTGATTTTGTTTGCAGTTGATATTAATATTGAAAATATTGTTGATTGTTAGAGTTTTTCAAGCTTTAACAATCAACATTTTTTTATTTAGAATAAGGGTTTAAGCAGTTGAGTGTAATTCTACCTAGTGAGTTTAGAGTTAGTCTATGCTATTTAAATCTGCTTAATTTGCAAAATCTGCGAGCTATTTTTAGTTTTGCAAAGAAGTATTAATTAAATACATATTATGAGTAATTCGGAGTTAATAAACAAAACGATCACTTTTGTAAAAGAAAAGCTAAATGGTGCCGAAGGAGGGCACGATTGGTTTCATATTGAGCGAGTGTATAAAAATGCACTTTTAATCGCTAAGGATACATCCTGTGATGTTACAGTGGTAAAATTGGGTGCTTTATTACATGATATTGCCGATAGTAAGTTTCATGGTGGAGACGAAACTATTGGACCTAAAACGGCTCGATTGTTCTTGGAGTCAGAGAATGTTGATGAAGAAATTATAGCACATGTTATAAATATTATTGAAAACATATCGTACAAAGGTGGTAATTTTGAGAAAAAGTTTACTTCTCTAGAATTAGACATTGTACAAGACGCAGACCGTTTAGACGCTATTGGCGCAATAGGTATTGCAAGAGCATTCCATTATGGAGGATTTAAAGATAGAGCAATCTATGATCCTAGCATTGCACCGATTACCAATATGACCAAAGAGGAATATAAAAAGAATAATGCACCAACAGTAAATCATTTTTATGAAAAATTATTGTTGCTAAAAGATAAAATGAATACCGATACTGGTAAACAAATTGCGGCTGAAAGACATCGTTTTATGGAAACATTTCTTTCGCAATTTTATGCTGAGTGGGAAGGAGCGAAGTAAGTGTTCAGTCTCAGTATTCAGTGTTCAGTTTTTAGTAAAAAGTGCTCAGTAAAAAAGGATTTAGTTTGTCAAGCTGAGCATAGTTGAAGCTTTTTTGTGATTCACTAATTCTACAATCTTGTCTTTCCGACGCAGGAGGAATCTCCGCAAGAAACTAACACAAAACAGTCTTTAATTATCGAGCCACTCGTGGAGACCCTTCGTTCCTCAGGGTGACAAGATTGTGGTTGTATGGTGTAATTTTTATATCATAAGCTGTCTATAATAATTCGACAAAAAAAGAGCCTAAGTTTATAACTTAGGCTCTTTTTTTTATTCTTTTATGCTGTAAAGTATTTTCTGGAAATCAGCTTTATACTTGTCTTTATTATCTATAGATGCCCAAGATAAAACTTTATAAAAGGCAGTTTTTGTTTCTACAACACCAATCAAATAGTAAATGGTATTATTGATTTCTTTGTCAAAATAAGTAGCTTCTACCTCAATAAAACTAATATCACCTTTCTTAGTTGACTTTGGAGCAGATACGGATCTTTTCTCTTCGTCTTTTAGAAAGTCTTTAATGAAATCTTCGTAAAATTCATTAGTAGAAGTGTAATTCATTTCTAGAAGTTTTAATTCTTCCTTGGTGTCAAAAATGACAACTCCATAAATGTCTTTTACTACGTTTTTATATTGTATCGCTGCAGAGCTGTTTAAATCGGCAGTTTTGCTCATATAATCAGGCAAACTAATGTTAAAGGTATGTCCGGCTTTATATTCTTTCATAGTACTTTGAGCAAAAATAGTTGTGCTCATAAATAAAGAAGCGATAAATAATAATGATGTTACTGTGGTTTTCATTTGAAGGTTTTGGTTATAAATGATTTATGTGTTTAAACTATTCCTTTTTCAATCATCTCAAGCATTACAGGAGATGCATTTTTAAAAGTAGGAGCTTGTTCGATAATACTTCCCACATTCTTTTTGTTTACTTTAAAAGTAAGATCAGCATCGGTTGTAAACAACAAAGCAGTTAAAAAAGGATTTTTTATGTATGGAGTCAGAACTACAAAAGCTTCCTCAAGAGTATGAAAGCTTTCTATTTCCTCGGTTTTATAGCGAGTAGTAAGAGAAACGCCGTAAGTAGTATTGTCTTCGTTAATGACTAGACGAAAATAGATGTTCTTTATTTCGGTGTCACCAATAGTTTTAGCCAATGTTAGTTTAGCAAAAGTTCCGTTCTGGATGCTTTCTTTTACTTTTTGCCAAAACTCGATTAATATGGGTTCGTAAGACATGATTCTGTTTTAATGTTTAATTGATTTAACTTTTTAACCGCAAAGGGCGCAAAGTTTTTACGCAAAGAACGCCAGGAAAAAAAATACACAAAGCTTTGCGAACATAGCGTAAACCTTTGTGTACTTTGCGATTAAAAAAAAATTATTTCCCTGTAAATTCAGCTTTTCTTTTTTCTAAAAATGCTGTTGTTCCTTCGATGAAATCTTTAGTTCCAAAGCATTTACCAAATGATTTTATTTCAGTTTCAAAACCGTTTTTGCCATCTTTATAATTAGCATTTATGGCCTTAATCGCTTTAGAAATAGCGTATGGAGCATTCTTAATTATTTTTTCTGCAATACCGTTGCAATAAGTAATAAGTTCTGCTTGAGGCACTACATGATTTACCAATCCGTATTGTTTAGCTTCTTCGGCGTTAATCATTCCTGCAGTCATAATCATTTCCATGGCACGACCTTTACCAATAAGTTGAGGTAAACGTTGTGTTCCTCCATATCCAGGAATAAGTCCTAGAGTAACTTCTGGCAATCCCATTTTTGCATTATCAGATGCAATCCTGAAATGACAAGCCATCGCTAATTCTAATCCGCCACCAAGAGCAAAACCATTTACGGCTGCAATAACTGGTTTCTTTAAATTTTCTATAAAATCAAATAATTTCTCTTGACCTTCTGCTGCCAAAGCCGTCCCTTCTTCGATAGAATAATTAGCAAACTCTGAGATATCAGCTCCAGCTACAAAAGCTTTTTCTCCGCTTCCAGTTAATACAATTACGCGAACGTCATTGTTTTTAGCCAATAATTTAAATGCCTTTTGCAAATCATTAATCGTTTTTTTGTTCAATGCATTAAGCTTCGTAGGACGATTAATTGTAATAGTTGCAATTTTCTCTTCGATAGAGATAAGTATATTTTCGTAGTTCATGATACTGTTATTTATGAGTTTGTAATTGGTAATGTAACCGTAAATGTGGTTCCTTTTCCGTATTCTGTTTCAAAGGTAATTGTTCCTTTATAATTTTCGATAATGTTTTTTATAATTCCGAGTCCAAGACCCATTCCGCTATTTTTGGTGGTAAACTTAGGTTCAAAAACGCGATCAATATCTTGTTTTTGTATTCCTATTCCGTTGTCAGTTACAGTAATCTCAACATTATCGCCTTGTCTTTTTACAGTAACTAAAATTGATTTGTGATGCTGTATTTCTGGAATTGCTTGTGTAGCATTCTTAACCAAATTGGTAATAATTCGGATTAATTGCGTTCTGTCCATTTTTGAGATAATCTCTTCCTCTTCACTCTGGAAAACAATATACTCTTCGTTAAAAATATCTAGCGCAAGCTCTACAACTTCTACCACATTTAATGTTTCGTTTTGTTGAGCAGGCATCGAGGCAAAATTTGAGAATGCCGAAGCCACAGCGGTCATTGTATCTATTTGCTGAATTAATGTCTCGGAGTAATCGTTTAGTTTTTGCTTAACATCGGGTGCAGTTGGGTCAAATTTTCTCTGAAAACTCTGTACCGTTAAGCGCATTGGCGTAAGCGGATTTTTAATTTCGTGGGCAACTTGTTTCGCCATTTCGCGCCAAGCTTCCTCACGTTCGCTTTGAGCTAGTTTTATGGCACTTTTCTCAAGCTTTTCCACCATTCCGTTGTAAGACTTGATCAAGAAGTTAATCTCCTTGCTGCTCGCCTCTAAAACAATCATTTCGTTTTTCTGGTTTAAGTTGGTCTCACTTAATTTATCCGAAATGGTTTTTAATGATTTTGTAATGTATGTCGATAAGAAATAAGCCAAAGCAAATGCTACAATAAGCATGAAGGAATATACCTGACCTAAACGAATTAAGAAGGTGTTTAATTCATTTTCATAATAGCCATCATCTTCGATATATGGTAAATTCAAAATTCCAAGCGGTTTGAATTTTTCGTCTTTAATCAAACTATACGAAGAACGGTTTTTTACGCCGTCTTGAGTTTTTATATCTACAAAACGTTTCTCAATTGAGGAACGAACTAGTTTTAAGATGTATTCTGGGATTGGAGGAGCAACTTTATCAACAGCAAAAGACTCTTTGGATGATTTTAAAAGTTGTCCTTTAAGACTGTAAATATTGATTTCGATATTATGAATTTGGGCTAACTCATGTATTTTATCTTTAAAAATCAAATCTAGATTAGCAGTTTTTAAAGGATAAGTAGTAGTAGCAAGAACATAATTGATGTGTTCCTTTACCGCGTTTTCCTTTCGTTCTAAACGTTCTTGATGGTATTCTTTGGCTTCGTTCTTAAATTGAATAATCGAAATCGAAGCCAATAAAACAGAAGCGACAACAATCAATACAATCATCGAAAGGAATATCCTTACACGCAACGAAAGCATCGACATTTTGAAGTTCTTGAACATTTTTTTTAGTTTACAGTCTCGGTTTGCAGTTTTCAGTACTAGTATTCAGTCTCAGTTGGAAATCTGTAAACTGTCACTGCGACTAAGAACTATTTTTTTTCTCTTATTCTTTTATAAAATTGAAAACCCAACATGATTAAAACCGAGAACAATATAATTCCGATTACACCATAAATCCAGTTTACGGCATTTTTTAAAACAACCAAAAACACAACAGAAAACAAGATTATTGTTGCTCCCTCATTCCATAAACGCATGAAGTTATTCGTGTATTTTATTTCGTCATTTTGCAATTGCTTAAAAATCTGATGGCATTTTCCATGATATAAATATAATAAAAATACGAAGCAAAGTTTTACGTGCATCCACGGCATTTGTAACCACGATTTACCTAAATCGGTAAAAAACAGCATCCAGAAAGCAAATATACTTGCCAAAACTGCTGATGGCCAAGTAATAATATACCATAATCGATACGTCATTATCTTGTATTGCTTTTGTAAAATTTCTTTCTCTGGCGATGGTTTATCGTTGGCTTCGATTTGATAAACAAATAATCGAACGATATAAAACAATCCAGCAAACCAAGTGATTACAAAGATGAGGTGTAGCGATTTCAGGTAGTTGTAATATTCCATTATTAAAGTCTTTGTTCTATACTCTTTGTTCTGTTTTCTATTTGTCTATTTAGCCCAATCTTTAATCCAGTTACTTACCGTTACGCACCATTCATCATCATCGTTCAGGCAAGGAATGGCAAGGAATTCTTCGCCACCATTTTCTTGAAAATCTTCTTTGGCGCGCATTGCAATTTCTTCAAGTGTTTCTAAACAATCCGAAACAAATGCTGGTGTAACAACTGCTAGGTTTTTGATTCCTTTAGCAGGGATTTTGTTGATTTCAATATCGGTATAAGGCTCTAACCATTTATCACCTGCCAATCGTGATTGGAAAGTTAAACTGTATTTATCTGCAGGAAGTCCTAATAACTTCACAACTTGTCTTGTAGTTTCATAACATTGGTGACGGTAACAAAAATCATGTGCCGGAGATGGTGTATTACAACATGAACCATCGATTTTGCAATGTGATTTTGTTACATCGGTTTTACGAATATGACGTTCCGGAATTCCGTGGTATGAAAACAATAAATGGTCATAATCAAACCCAACCAAATTTCTTTGGATAGAATCTGCCAGGTTTTTAATGTAATCTGGTTTATTGTAAAATGCAGGAACATCAGTAAAAGTCATTTGTGGAAACTTCTTTTTACGAATTTCTTCAGCTTTAACCAAAATTGTTAAAGTAGATGCCATTGCATATTGCGGATACAAAGGGAAAAGCAATACTTCGGTCACACCTTTTTCATGTAATTCTTGTAATCCTTTTTCAATTGTCATGCTACCATAACGCATTGCCAGTGATACAGGAACATCTACTAGTGGTTGAATTTTCTTTTGCATTCTTTCTGAAAGAACAACAAGAGGCGAACCTTCGTCCCACCAAATCTTTTCGTAAGCATGTGCCGATTCTTCAGGTCTTTTTCTTAAGATGATTCCACGAACTAATAAAGCTCTCAGTAAATACGGAACGTCTATTACGTATTTATCCATTAAAAATTCATCTAAATATGGTTTTACATCTTTTGGAGTTGGACTTTCGGGTGAACCCAGATTTACTAATAATACGCCTTTCATTATGATTTTCTTGCTTTAGGCTTTAAGCTTTAGGCTTTAAGCATGTGTTTGTTTAAATTTTCGTCAAAAGTATGTATTACAACTTTTTAGAAATATGATAAATATTATTTTTTATTTATGTTTTGATATAGAAAATTGATACTGATTTTAAACATTCGTATTTATCGACATCAAATATTTTTTTGGAGTTGTTGCAAATTTTTTCTTGAAAGCCGCTATAAAGTGACTTCCAGTACTGTATCCTATTTTTAAGCCAACTTCGTTTACGTTATAAGATCCGCTGTCGAGTAATTTTCGGGCGTAATCCATTTTATAGTCGAATAAAAAACCATAAACCGTATCACCATAAATTTGTTTGAAACCCATTTTTAGTTTCTTCAAATTCAAACCAATTTCATCTGCCAATTCTTGTAAACCCGGTGGTTCAGCCATATTAGCAATAATGATTTCTTTGGCTTTTCGTATTTTTAAAACATTGTCTTCGTCTATCAAAAACGGACATTGTTCGGCATTTGGATCTTCGGTTCTATTAAAGTATAAACTCAATAACTCATATCCTTTGCCTTTATAATATAGGTTTTTTATAGAGGGATGTAAGTTGTAATGAAATAGCTGACTCAGAACAATTGCCATCGATGGACTAATATTTCCTTCGTTATAATATTTCTTATCTTTATTATCGGCACTTAAAAAAGTGATGTAATCAGCTTCTGTTGAGAATAATGCGTGAAATTTCTTAATCGAAACGATTACCGAAATAACCCACGAATTAGGAGAAAGTTCTAAATGAAGAGGTAATTCTTTTTGAGGATTGTATAAAAGAAGCGATTTTTCTTCTTTCAATTCCAATGCATAATTGCCTTGATTGAACAAGAATTTAGCTCTTCCTTTTATGCCAAAGTGAAACTGTATCAGTCCACTACCAATCTCTCGCTGGGCATTAAATACCTCCGAACTGTCATTCTGAAAACGAATAAGCGTAAAGTCGTCTTCAATTTTTATAATTTCTTGAGAACTCATAGCGATATTTTTTTTAGCTAAAAATGAAAGTTAATCTCAAATCTTATTTAGAACAACTCTAAATAAAACAATTCTAACGACTTGATTTTGCTGCAAAAATAACGTTTTTTGCATAATAACAACCAATTAGAATTAAAAAAACACATAGCGACACAAAAAGTACTTTGAGCGTTACTTTTATAAATACTATAATGATAATTTTGTTGCACTTTTATGATAAGGGCATATATGGAAAATAATAACGTATCGAAACATCACTATTTTTATTCAGTTGGACTGAGCTATAAAAAGGCCGATGCTGCGATTAGGGGTAAGTTTAGTATAGACGCTGATGCAAAAACGCGTTTGCTGGAACAAGCCAAAAATGAGGGAATAGAAAGCTTAATAGTTACATCTACATGTAACCGTACAGAAATATATGGTTTTGCAGAACATCCTTTTCAACTTATAAAATTGATTTGCGAAAACAGTAATGGTTCTATCGAAGAATTTCAAAAAGTTGGTTTCGTATATAAAAATCAAGAAGCAATTAATCACCTTTTTAGAGTAGGAACTGGTTTAGACAGTCAGATTTTAGGAGATTTCGAGATTATTGCTCAAATAAAAACTAGCTTCACACAATCAAAAGCATTTGGTTTAGCTAATACTTTTATCGAAAGATTAGTAAATGCAGTGATTCAGGCTAGCAAAAAAATCAAAAATGAAACCGAAATAAGCTCAGGAGCAACTTCAGTATCTTTTGCTTCGGTTCAGTATATCATCAAAAACGTTGAAGATATCGGGAACAAGAACATCTTGTTATTTGGTACAGGAAAAATTGGTAGAAATACTTGTGAGAATTTAGTAAAACATACTAAAAACGAGCATATCACTTTGATAAACCGTACTAAAGATAAAGCCGAAAAACTAGCGGGAAAATTAAATCTTATTGTAAAAGATTATTCAGAGTTACATCTTGAACTACAAAAAGCCGATGTTGTTGTTGTGGCAACAGGAGCACAAAACCCTACGGTTGATAAAGCAATCCTAAATCTTAAAAAACCTTTATTGATTCTGGATTTATCGATTCCTAAAAACGTAAATGAAAATGTAGAAGAGCTAGAAGGAGTTACATTAATTCACATGGATTATTTGTCACAACTTACAGATGAAACATTAGAGAATCGTAAAAAACATATTCCTGCTGCCGAAGCTATCATTGAAGAAATTAAGGAAGAATTTGTAACCTGGACTAAAGGGAGAAAATTTGCCCCAACTATCAATGCTTTGAAAGAAAAACTGAATGCAATAAAAAATTCAGAATTAGATTTCCAAAGCAAAAAAATAGCTGGCTTTAATGAGGAACAAGCCGAAATTATCAGCAATAGAATCATTCAGAAGATTACAACACATTTTGCCAATCACTTAAAAGATGATGATACTATGGTAGATGAAAGTATCGAATGGATTGAAAAAGTATTTAAAATAGGAGTGAGCGCAAAATAAAATCAAATTTTAAACCATATAAGTTCATTTAATAAAACTGCTGCTTTTATCCAAACTGCTTAAATTTACTTATATAACTTATATGGTTGAAAAAATAAAAAATGGCAGACAAAATCATAAGAATAGGAACTCGCGATAGCGAATTGGCTCTTTGGCAAGCGCATACGGTCGAGAAAAAACTAAACGATTTAGGATATAAAACCCAAATTATAGCGGTTAAATCGCAAGGTGATATATTACTTGATAAACCACTTTATGAACTCGGGATAACCGGTATTTTTACCAAAACTCTTGATATTGCCATGATTAATGGCGAAATAGATATTGCAGTGCATTCTATGAAAGATGTTCCTACGGCTTTGCCAAAAGGGATTGTTCAGGCAGCCGTTCTGGAAAGAGCCAATTCATTAGATATTTTGGTTCATAAAGGCAATCTGGATTTCTTAAATGGGTCTGGTACTATTGCAACCGGAAGTTTACGTCGCCAAGCACAATGGTTAAACAAATACCCAAATCATAAAGTAGTTGATTTGCGTGGAAACGTAAATACGCGCATGCAAAAATTAAGCGATAACGATTGGAGCGGAGCAGTTTTTGCAGCAGCAGGACTAGAAAGAATCAATTTAAAACCAGAGAATTATATTAATCTGGATTGGATGATTCCGGCACCGGCTCAAGGTGCAATGGTTGTTGTAGCAATGGAAAACGACAATTTTGCACTAGATGCTTTAACGCAACTTAACGATATCGAAACTGAAATTGTTACTTATATCGAACGCCAGTTTTTAAGAACTCTAGAGGGAGGTTGTACTGCACCGATAGGATCTTTGGTTCAATATAATGACGAAGAAGATACACTTCATTTTCAAGGAGTTTTATTTTCATTGGATGGAAAAATAAAAATCGAAATTGATAAGATTGTTCCAATTGAAGAATGGAAGAAATTAGGTTTTAATATGGCACAGGAAATTCTTAGTAATGGTGGAGCGGAATTGATGAAAACGATTAAAGAATCTCTAAAAAAATAATGGCAAAATCAATTCAAATATTATCTACAAAAGTGCTTTCGAGCATTCAGAAACAAGAATTGCAAAAAGCAAATATTGATGTAGTCGAAGCAAATTTTATTGAAACCCAAAATACACCTTTTAAGATTCAAGATATTAATGAAAATTTGATTTTTACGAGTCAGAATGCGGTTCATAGCATTTTATCTGATCCAAAATCAGAAGAACTGAAAAGTAAAAATGTCTTTTGTGTCGGATTAAAAACAAAGATTTTATTATCAGAAAGCGGATTTAATGTTGTGGCTTATACTGGTTATGCAGCTGATTTGGCTGAGATAATTACTTTGATTTATGCTAATGAGAGTTATACTTTTTTCAGTGGAAACCTTCGAAGAGAAACTTTGCCAAAAGCATTAAAAGATGCTGGAATAAAATTGAATGAGATTAAAGTGTATGAAACTACATTAACACCTCAAAAAATCAATTCAGCTGTAGATGGAATTTTATTTTATAGTCCTTCAGGAATTGAAAGTTATCTGAAAGAGAATACTATTAAAAATGAAATTTGCTTTTGCATAGGCGATACAACAGCCGAGGCATTAGAAAACATCACCAAAAATATCATCATCGCGGATCAACCAACGGTTGAAGATGTGCTTGAAGATGTAATTGCCGAGTACAGCAATAAGCTTTAGGTAGTAAACCAAAGCCAAAATTATAGATAAACAAAATGCTTAAAGCCTAAAGCTTAAAGTCTAAAGCAAGAAAAAAATGTTAAAAAACGACCTATTTTTAAAAGCACTAAAAGGAGAAACAGTTCAACGTCCGCCAGTTTGGATGATGCGTCAGGCAGGAAGATATTTGCCAGAATTTATCGCTTTGCGTGATAAATATGATTTTTTCACTCGTTGTCAAACTCCAGAATTAGCTGCAGAAATCACTGTACAGCCAATTCGTCGTATTGCTCCGGATGCTGCAATTTTATTCTCGGATATTTTAGTAGTTCCTCAAGCAATGGGAATTGAAGTATTGATGAAAGAGAATTTTGGACCGTTTTTGCCAAATCCTATTCGTACAATGCAAGATGTTCAGAGAGTTTATATTCCGGACATTCAGGAAAGCCTTGGTTACGTAATGGACGCAATTAAACTAACAAAGGAAATGCTGAATGATGAGGTGCCTTTGATTGGTTTTGCAGGTTCTCCTTGGACAATTTTTTGTTATGCTGTAGAAGGTAAAGGTTCTAAAAGTTTTGATACTGCTAAAGGATTTTGTTTCTCAAACCCAGCAGCAGCACATACCTTGTTACAAAAAATTACAGATACAACCATATTATACTTAAAAGAAAAAGTAAAAGCAGGAGTTGATGCTGTTCAGATTTTTGATTCTTGGGGTGGAATGCTTTCACCTGCTGATTATCAGGAATTTTCATGGAAATACATGAACCAGATTGTGGAAGCTTTGGCTGATCATGCTCCAGTAATTGTTTTCGGAAAAGGATGTTGGTTTGCTTTAGGCGAAATGGGTCAAAGTCGTGCTTCTGCATTAGGAGTTGACTGGACTTGTTCAGCAAGAAATGCTCGTTACTTATCTGGAGGAAACATTACATTACAAGGGAATTTTGATCCATCAAGATTATTTTCTCCAATTCCAACCATCAAAAAAATGGTACACCAAATGATTGATGAATTCGGAAAAGACAAATATATTGTAAATTTAGGTCACGGAATTTTACCAAATGTTCCTGTAGATCACGCCAAAGCATTTATTGACGCGGTTAAGGAATACGGGAACTAGAAGTTTGTAGTGCTCAGTTTTCAGTTTACAATTTTGACTCCTACAAGGTTTTTTCAACCTTTTAGGAGTCAAATGGTTTAGCAGCTTATGTAGGACACACCTACAAGGTCTTTAAAACCTTGCAGGAAATGAAACTAAAAAGGATTAAGAGATACTGAAAAATAGATGCTCGCAAATATAAACTTTCATAGAAACTCACCATTTTCTTTTATAGAATATGGTTTTTATGCTTATTATGCGACTGTGTTTTTGATGGTTTGGTTGCATCCTGAACAATACAATACTAGTTTGATAAACGATTTAGCTATATTAATCGTTTTTGAATTTATAATGGTTCATTCAGGAGTTTTTATGGCGGTAATGCCAAAGAGATATTCCATTTTTGTCTTTTTCCCCATGTACGGTCTTTTTGCATATAGTTTCAATAATTCTGTTATTGATACCAATATTTTTTATATTTATTTGCTGGTAGTTTTAAATCGAATGCGATTTGCTTTTTCAAATGTTAGTGATGAAGTCAGATTAAAAGAGATTGGAAAATCGGTTTTTAGGGCAATGTTGTATTTTGTTTTACTTTTTGCCGTAGTGCTAGGAAATGCGTTTGTACCAAAACTTGGACTTACACCCGATTTTTTGGATAAAGTTCATTATTTTGATAAAATAAAATCTAGTGGATTAATTATGGAAAAGCCATATATCGCAATGTGTATGGGCTTTTTATATTATTCATTACCCGTTTTGTTTTTCTTATACAGAATAATAAAGCGTACTTATAACTCTTATTTTGTAAAAGAGAGAGTGATAAAGAGATACTATTAGAAAATTTGCAGAAAATAAAATATTAAAACATGCTAAACAAAGGATTAAGAGATGAAGAAAGTACCCGAATAGACAATGTACTTAAAGTATTAATGTCTATTGGATTCTTGCCTAAATTTTGGAATATCGAAGATACCAGTCTTATCGATAATGAACTTACAAGCTTTGGATTAAGTGTAGAGAGTATGGTTAATCTTAGCGAACAGGACTTAATCACGCTCTTAGTTAGATGCCATTTAGATTGGAATCAATTAGAATTATTTGGGGATTTCTTAGTTAGATTTTCCGTTGTAGATAATTATAACTTTTCAGGAAAAGCAATTGCCATTTACGAATACGTTCAGCAAGAAAGCAAGACCTTTTCATTTGGGATTATTAGTAAAATTGCTTCTGCAAAAGCAAATTTGTAAATCATAGCAAATGATAATCTATAAAACAGAAGAGTTTCATATAACAACTTTAACTTTAAAAGATGCGATAAGTCTTAATGAAATGATGCTTCATAATGTAGAACGTTTTAAAAGATATTTCCCTAAAACGCTCTCTAAGAATTTAACTCTTGAAGCTTCAGAAGCTTATGTTTTAGAAAAAAATAACGAGATTCAATCCAATTCTGAATTTACTTTTGGAATTAAAGAGAACAAAACGGATAAAGTTGCAGGACTAATTATCATCAAAAAATTGAATTGGGAAACCAAACAAGGCGAACTTGCTTATTGTATTGATGCAAGATATCAAGGAAAAGGTTGGGTATCTGATGCAGTAAGTCAAATTTCAAATTATGCTTTCAATGTTTTAAATTTGAAAACATTACAAATCATTTCTCATAAAACGAATTTAGGAAGCATTAAAGTCGCAGAAAATTGCGGATTCCTATGGAGAAAAACATTAATTAGCGAATTTACTCCAACTAATGAACTTGCGTTAGATATGGAACTATATGAATTAACAAAAAGATGAAAGAACAATTTTATAAATATATACAAAGCCTTCAAGATACTATAGTTTCAGGATTAGAAGCGGTTGATGGTCAAGCCAAATTCCGTGAAGATATTTGGGAACGTCCAGAAGGTGGCGGTGGAAGAACACGTGTAATCGAGAACGGAGCAGTTTTTGAAAAAGGTGGTGTTAATATATCGGCAGTTCATGGTAAATTACCAGAAGCGATGCAAAAAATGTTTAATGTAGGCGAAGCCGATTTTTTTGCTTGTGGACTAAGTTTGGTTTTACACCCAAAAAGCCCGATGGTTCCTACTGTCCACGCCAATTGGCGTTATTTTGAAATGTATGACGATAAAGGAAATGTAATTCAGCAATGGTTTGGTGGAGGTCAGGATTTAACGCCATATTATTTGTTTGAGAAAGATGCGAAACACTTTCATCAGACTTGTAAAACGGCTTGTGATAAACATAACCCTGAGTTTTATCCAAAATATAAAAAACAATGCGACGCTTATTTTTGGAACGCACATCGTAATGAAGCCCGCGGAATTGGCGGATTATTCTTTGATTATTGTAAAGCGACAGACGAAATGAGTATGCAGGATTGGTACAATTTTGTTACCGAAGTAGGGAATAGTTTCTTAGAAGCGTATGTTCCAATTGTCGAAAGAAGAAAAATCCTGTTATATACAGATGAACAAAGAACATGGCAAGAAATTCGTCGTGGTCGTTACGTAGAGTTTAACCTGGTTCATGATAAAGGGACTTTATTTGGTTTAAAAACCAATGGTCGAATCGAGAGTATCTTAATGAGTTTACCACCTCATGTGCAATGGGTGTACGATCATCATCCCGAAGTAGGAAGCGATGAGGAAAAACTAATTCAAACGCTTGAAAACCCTAGAGAATGGATCTAAAATTGATTTATATAGTGTTTTTTGCAGGAGTTTTTGGGTGTTTTGCTCAAAAAGATTCTCTTCAAAATTCCTATTTTAAATCATATGATGGTAAAGTTACGGCAAGTACATATTATCTAAATACATCCAATAGTTTTCAGATTGTTTACCCAATTCCTGGAGGAGAGAAGGCAACACTTGATCTGATTCCAAATAGGAAAGAACAATTAGGAGCTTCACTTTCATTTAAGTTTGTTGATTTGTCATTTGGTTTCTCGCCGAAATTTTTAAATGCTAATAAAGACAATACCGATTCTAAACTTTTAAATTTTAATGCAAGATTGTATCATAAACAATGGATGCAAAGCTTTACTTATTTTTATCAAAAAGGGTTTTATGTAAGTCAAGACGGTATAAATGCTGCTTTCCCGGGATTTCGTTCGTTAAAATTAGGAGGAGCCACATCTTATATTTTTAATAAAAAATTCTCTTATAAGGCCATTGCTGGTCAGAACGAATGGCAAACGAAAAGTGCAGGAAGTTTTATTGCTAATTTTTCAGCTTATTATACCAATATAAAATATGAATCTGATGAAGATAAGATAAACGGAGATATATATTTATTCTCTCTGACACCATCTTATTATTATAATTTGGTTTTAGGAAAACATGTTTTAGTTTCAGCAGGATTATCTATGGGAGCAGGTATTAACATCACAGATGGAGAGACAAGAGTGCTTTACGAAGTTGATACAAGTTTAAAGATGGGCTACAATTCTGATTCCTTTTTTGTATTTATGAATGTTAATAATGTCAATTTTATTCAGGATGAAACTAATACTATTGGTTTAAACGATAATATATCGACTTTTAAGATTACGGCAGGTTATCGATTTAATGCTCCAAAAAAAGTGACTGAGATTTATGATAAGATAAATAAGAAAACAGGCTTATAAAAAAAAGGGAGACGCTCAGTACGTCTCCCTTTTTTTATAATGAAATCTAGATTATTTGCTAAGTTCTTGAACAAAATCAAGTGTTTGCAGAATGATGTTTTTATTCGATTTCAAAGAGTTTAATCGTAACTCGAATTTAAGTTTGTTATCAATCAGTTTTTTTGAAGATTGAAGCGTAACATCGCTAAACTGTGTTGCAAACTGGTCGATTTTTTTAATATCAGCCGTTTTTGTTTCTGCAGTATGACTATATGCATTAGAAATCTCTGGGATATTAAGTTTTGCCAAAAAGTAATTTTGCTTTAAATCCTTTTTTACTTCTTTTATAAATACTCCATTGTTAGTATTAAAGTATTCACGGCTATTTCCTATCACAACAACGTCATTATCTTTAAAAATAAATAAATCGCCATATTTTCCTTTAGTTCCAGCAATCTCGTAGTAATTTCCTTTTTGTATTAGTAATTTTTTGCGAACACCTAGTTGTAACAATTTATCGCCAAACGTAGGATGCGTTGAGGTAAAAACCATTGAAAAAAGCGGAATTGTTTTCTTTTCTATTTTCTCTACTTCAATTTCTTCGTAATTATCGTCATATTCGTAAGATTTTGTCATTACTTCAGTTTCCTTGATGTCGTGTAAGAACATGCTTAAATCGCCATCAAAAAGAGTTGCAGTAGCTTCTTCATCGACTATAGTCGAAATCAAATCTGTTACAATGCTAATATCATCTTTTGTTAATGCAGCACTGTTTAAAATCTCAGCCGTTAATGATGGCATGTTTTTTAATGCTTCTTTGGTATTAATATGATAAGTCATATACCCCAAAGGCTTCTTGTCAGGGAAGTAGTTAAAAATGTTTTTATTGATTTTTCTATTAGCTATTTTGTTTACAATATCAGCCATAGGTTTAGAGTATTCAATAACTTCTTCTACACGAGCATTATCATTATCAAAATAAAAATCCAGATTGATTCCTTTTACAAGATTCCCCCAGTTTTTCTGAGAAGGCAAGAATTTATTGTAAGTCGTAAATTGAGACAAAGTAGCATAAGACTCGTAAAAAGATGACATAGCTGCGCTGTAATTAATCCAAGAGGAAATATCTGCAGTAGCATTTATTTTATCCGAAGATGGGGCTGTAAAACCTTTATCAAAAAGAGATTTGATAAATTCATTTTGTTGTATCGATTGTAAACTATCAAAAACTCTACGACCATTCTCATATTCGGCGTAATAATTATCTGTATCAACAGCGGTAGAATCTATAGTTTCTTCTGAATACGGAGTGTTAACATCAATTGGAGATTCTTCAATTCGTTCTCCTTCGTCTGGAACTGCATCAACAGTTATTTCTTCCTGAGTTTCTGCAACATCATAAAGATTAGAACTATACTTTTTAGTAAAACCTACAATTACAAGATAATTATCATTCCAAGCAACAGAAGCCTTATTGTCTTTAGATGTTAATAATGAGTATAAAGGGAAATCTACGATAGAAGTAGTTGGGATAGAGTCAGCATCTTTTTTCGTATGCATTTTTTGCATGAATTGTTTAATGTCATTTCTATTCTTAATCGGAATTGTGACTTGATAATAGGGAATACTATCGGTAAAGTTACCGTTCACGCTTATTTTGTTGTCTAATTTAAAAAGATTTGCATATTGGTTAATGTCGAAATCAGGTTTGCCTTGGGTATATTTATTAATCAAAGGATGATTTAAGACATCGATAATATTTACTTTTTTAGAAAGTTGGTCGCCATTAAATTGTACAAAATAATCGTAGGATTTAATATTGGTTTGGGCATTGACAAAAAAAGTTATTAATAGAGTCAAATAGCTGAAAAAATGCTTCATAATTAGGGTGTTAATAGGATTGTATTGTTCATTAAAGATGATTTTTTAAGTACGCTGTACATACTTTGTTTTAAAAAAACAGTCTTTTTATTTTTAGAGATTTTGCTGTTAGGGTTATCAGTACTAGCAATATCACGGTCAAAAGTGTAAATCGATATAATGTTGGCTTGCTCCAAGTCTTGTTTTTTCTTAGGATCTTTTACCAAATTTTCGGGAACAGGATAAGATGCAATTCTTTCAAAGCCCTTGGAATTACTGCTAAAATGAATTTGGTCATTCTGATTGTTGATGCTATTTACCACAGCATTGAGTGCTTTTAGACTTGCATAATTGAGTTTGATAATGAAAATGTAATTTTCAAAATCAGTTTTAGTACTTACGTTCGTGATTCCGTCTATTTTTAAAGCTTTCACTTTAAAATCAGCTAGTTTCTTAGTGATTTCCTGTTCATTTGGGATTTTTACACCGTCAACTTCCTCCAGCCAAATGGCCGATTTAGTCTTAAACCATGATTTCGAAAAGTCAACCATCAGCGTATATTCACCACTTTGGTCGTCATGGTGTTTTATTCGTTCCGTTATCTCAAAACATCCTGTTAGGAGTAAACAGCAGCATAAAGCGAGAATTTTCTTCATTAGGCAAATTTAAATTTAAAATATTGTAAAAACTACCATACAAGTAGATTCTTAAATGGGAAATATAAAACATTAAATTTTAGATAATATTAACGCATTCTAAACAATGCTAAAAGCCTAATTCTGTTGATTTTTCTTTAACTTTGCACCGTTCCTAAAATTAGAATAATCTTCAAAATATAAAAACAACTGCGCTTTTAGAAACGATGATTAATTAATCTGCTTTTAATGAAATCAGCTTGAAGTCTAAAATCTAAAATTTAAAATCTAAAATTACATGTTCCCACTACAAAGAAACCGCCGTTTAAGAACTAATGAATCTATTCGCTCTTTAGTTCGTGAAACTACACTAAGTCCAAATGATTTTATGCTTCCAATGTTTATTGCCGAAGGAAAAGATGTAAAAGTCGCCATTCCGTCAATGCCGGGAATCTACCGTCATTCATTAGACAATACTATAAAAGAAGTAAAAGAAGCTTGGGCATTAGGGATAAAAGCAGTTAACCTTTATGTAAAAGTGAGCGACAACCTTAAAGACAACAAAGGGGTTGAAGCTTGGAACAAAGACGGATTAATGCAACAAGCTATTCGTGCGATTAAAGATGCAGTTCCAGAAATGATTGTAATGCCAGATGTAGCATTAGATCCATTTTCTATTTACGGACATGACGGAATTATAGAAAACGGACAAGTTATAAACGATGCAACGGTAGATGCATTAACTCGTATGAGTTTAAGTCATGCCGATGCAGGAGCCGATTTTGTAGCGCCAAGTGATATGATGGATGGACGCGTTCTTGCAATCCGCAAAGCATTAGAAGAAAACGGACACCACAATGTGGGAATCATGAGTTATAGCGCTAAGTATGCTTCGGCATTCTACGGACCTTTCCGTGATGCATTAGATTCTGCTCCAGTAAATATGCAAGAAGTTCCAAAAGACAAAAAAACATACCAAATGGATTATGCCAACCGTATCGAGGGACTTCGTGAAGCGTTATTAGATGTTGAGGAAGGAGCGGATATCGTTATGGTAAAACCAGGAATTGCTTATCTAGATATCGTTCGCGAGATAAAAGATGCTGTACATGTGCCAGTTGCAGTATACCAAGTTTCGGGAGAATACGCTATGGTAAAAGCCGCAGCCGAAAGAGGATGGTTAGATCACGACAAAATTATGATAGAGCAACTACATTGCATTAAGAGAGCAGGAGCTAGTATTATCTCGACTTACTTTGCTAAAGAGGCATCAGTGATTTTAAATAAGTAAAAGATCGAAATACATAAAGCATGAAAAAAATAATACTCGCATTTGCAATACTTGCATTCGTTTCTTGTAAAAAAGAAGAGAAAGTAACAATAGATAATTCCGGAATGCCAAGCGAAGAATCAGCTACTTTAACTGCTAAAACGCCAGAAGAATTAGGAAAAGCAATTTTTGAAGGACAAGGAAACTGTTTTGCTTGCCATCAGGTAGATCAAAAAGTTATTGGCCCAAGCATTAAAGAAATTGCCAAAATATACAAAGAGAAAAATGGAGATATGGTTACATTCCTTAAAGGAAAAGCCGACCCAATAGTCGACCCAAGCCAGTTTGATGTTATGAAAACCAATTTTCCTGTAACACAAGCCATGTCCGACGAAGAATTAAAAGCACTCGAAACCTATTTTTATAGCTTTTTAAAGTAGGAGCTTAATCCCGCTATTCGCTATATCTTTATGTTTTTAAAGGAAAAACATAAAGGATGCCGCTTCTATCGGGGCTAAAAATCTAAAAACCACTCGTATTTACGGGTGGTTTTTTTATACCTGCAAGGTTTTTAAAACCACAACTTTATCCTTCTGAGCTGAGTCGAAGAATCTCCACAATAAAGGAGACCTTTGTCAAAGTTTTAAACTTTGACAAAGGTTGCGTAAAGATTCTGATTGCAAAATCTGCGTGAGATTCACCGCAAACTTGTCCTTTTGAACAGAGTCGTAGAATCCTTAAAAACTAGTTTTGATTATAGCCCACGGTTTCAACCGGGATACTGATTGTAATAATGCATTGCGCTCCAACGGCTGAAACCGTTGGCAATGTTTATAGCGTGACATTTCCCTCAATCTTGTCCTTCTTAACCTAGTCGAAGAAACTATATAAGTTACTAAACAATAAATGATTGATATTAATTACTTAAAGTAGATTTTTGTCAAAGTTCAAAACTTTGAGAAAGGTTAGGAGTAAAGGATTGGAAGAATTGTAAATCTTTAGCGTTATTTTTTTACTTTTATAACATGGAAACAGCTTACATTAATTCGCCTTTAGGAATCACCAAAATTGTTGGTGACGAAAACGGAATCTCAGAGATTACCGTCGCTAATGCTGGTGATAATGCGGTTTCAGATATAATCGCAACAGAGTTGCAAGAGGCTGTTTCGCAATTAAATGATTACTTTCTAGGCAAAAGAACCGATTTCGATTTTAAGCTAAACCCCAAGGGAACAGATTTTCAGCAAAGAGTTTGGAAAGGATTACTTGAGATTCCTTTTGGTAAAACTATGAGTTATTTAGAACTATCAAAAAAACTAGGCGATGTAAAAGCTATTCGTGCCGTAGCATCTGCTAATGGAAAAAATCCACTTTGGATAGTTGTTCCATGCCATCGAGTAATAGGAACCGATGGTTCATTAACAGGATATGCTGGTGGATTATGGCGGAAAAAATGGTTGCTAGACCACGAAAATCCTCTAAAACAACAAAGCCTTTTTTAATTTGCCCATGATTAATTTTACGAATTTTGAAAGTGTCAAAATTTAAGTACATTTATACAGGCGATGAATTAGTTTTAAAAGATTTTTAAAACAGTCTAAATATCTAAGAATTTATGATTCTAAGAAGTCTAAGTATGTCTAACAATCTAAGTAAGTCTAAAATAAAATAATGATTGAAAAAATAAACCTAAACAACATCCTTTTTCTAGATATAGAAACCGTTCCCGAAACAGCCGATTTTGGAGAACTAGATGATGAGATGAAAGAACTTTGGGAACACAAAACACAATATCAGCGTAAAGAAGACTTTACCGCCGAAGAATTTTATGATCGTGCCGGAATTTGGGCAGAGTTTGGTAAGATTGTTTGTATTTCTGTTGGGTATTTTACCATCAAAGGCGATGTCCGAAATTTTAGAGTAACATCGTTTTTCGGTGATGAGGTAAAAATCCTGAAAGACTTCAATAACTTACTAAACAACCATTACAATAAACCGTACCACGTTTTGTGCGGACATAATGCAAAGGAATTTGATATTCCGTTTATCGCCAGACGTATGATTATCAACCAAATTGCAATTCCAGACAAATTGAACTTATTTGGGAAAAAACCGTGGGAAATTCCACATCTAGATACGTTGGAACTTTGGAAGTTTGGTGATTATAAGCATTTTACCTCTCTGAAATTATTGACTAAAATCTTGGGAGTTCCTTCTCCAAAAGGAGATATCGACGGAAGTCAGGTAGGACATGTTTTTTATGTTGAGAAAGACATTGACAGAATCGTAACCTATTGCGAAAAAGATACGATTGCTGTAGCCCAGATTTTTCTGCGTTTACGACGAGAAGATTTATTGATTGATGATGAAATTATTCATGTTTAATTTTTAAGGAACTAAGGCGCAAAGTTACAGAGGTTCTAAGTTTAAGTGGACTTACATAATTTATAAGATTTTAATGTTTTAGGAATGACACATCAGGAAATTTCACATCATCGGTTAGTTTCTCAAAAACTGTATAAAAACACACCAAGTTCTCCGCAAGATATTGTGCATCATTTAGGTGCGATGCAAGCTCAGGATTATGCAATGGCAAAGTGGGCGATAGGTTCCCGTTGCGATGCTACCGAAAAAGCAATAGAAGAAGCTATAAATTCTGCAGAAATTATCCGAACACATATCTTGCGCCCAACCTGGCATTTTGTCGCAGCAGAAGATATTCATTGGATGCTTGATGTTTCAGGACCTCAAGTGAAACGTATTGTCGCTTCTTATGTCAAAAAATATGGATATGATACTAAGAAATTTGACCAGATCAATGCATCTATCGAAAAGATATTGGCAGGTAATAATCATCTAACTCGTGATGAAATTATGCAGGAACTTAATATCAATAAGGTTTCTAGCGATGATTCTTTGAGCGGTCCTATCATGATGTACGCAGAATCGGTTGGTTTAGTTTGTAATGGAAGAATGAAAGGCAAACAAATAACGTATGCCTTACTGGATGAAAGAGTTGCAAAGCCAAAAACGAAATTATCTAAAGATGAGGCTTTGGCCAAATTAGCCAAGCGTTATTTTGAAAGTCACGGACCTGCAACGTTATTAGACTTTTCGTGGTGGTCAGGTTTTGCGCCTACAGTTTGTAAACAGGTTATTAGTTCGATTGAGTCGGAACTGAACTCGGTTGAAATTGACAATCAACAATACTGGTTTGGAACAAATTTCACCGATGAGGATAACTTTTGCGAAAGCGTACACTTTCTTCCCGCATTCGATGAGATTCTAATTTCGTATAAAACGCGAGAAGTCTCTATTTCACAAGAACATCAATCGAAGGCATTTACCAATAATGGTATTTTTAGACCAATTATTCTAGAAAACGGGAAAGTCATCGGAACTTGGAAAAGAACCATCAAAAAAGATCATGCAAAAATAAATACACAATTTTTTCATGAAACCGAAAATGCTAAAAAGAATGCACTGTTTGATGGTATTAGATCTTTTGAAAATTATCTCGAGACTAAAATTGTTATTGAGTAAATATTAGCGGTAGTTTTATATACTGTTATCACAAAAATATTAATGCAGTATTGTTGCGTTTTGTGTAGTCGCTTTGTTTTCAGGGGATTTATAGTAAATATTTGATGGTTTCTATTAGATGTCATGCTTCACGTAAGCTAAAAAAACTCCTTTAAGAGTTTGCTATTTATAGCAATAATTCATAGTTCGTAGTTTTTAATCTCATCGGAATGTCATATAAAATTGAATAATATTTTTCAATCTATAACAAATACTTCGAGTTTCATCAGTAAAATGGTTGTGCATTTTATTGCTAAATAATTACATTTACAAAAAATATATAATTATGGTGTTAAGTAGATTTTGGCTAGCGATATTTATTTCGTCAATTGCTTTTATTGTAATCAGTTTGTTTACTGGTAATACATATACTATTGATTATGTATTGAATGGTAAGAAAGACGAGCCTGTTTTAATCTCTGAAAAGTATATTGATCAAGTTCCTGTTTTTATCAGAGATAGTATTAAAAATGCACCAGACAACACTATTATCATCAATCGTGATGAGGCTAATGCTGATACGACCTATGTTTATAAAAACAAAACGGTAAAGATTTTTAGCGGAGTTCAAAAATCAGACGGTTTATTGCCAACTTGTAAAAGCACTTTGGTCGATTTAATTCTTCCGCTTATTGCTTATTTGGCGTTTTTCTGCGGATTAATGGAGCTTTTAATCATTTCTGGAGCGTCAGGAAAACTAGCAAAAGGCTTGAGCCCAGTATTCGTAAAAGTCTTTCCTAGTATCCCGAAAAATCACCCGTCGATTTCGTATATGACCTTAAATTTTGCGGCAAACTTCTTAGGATTAGATTCTGCTGCCACACCATTTGGTCTTAAAGCAATGGAGAGTTTGCAAGAAATAAATCCAGAAAAAGATAAAGCCAGCGATGCTCAAATTATGTTTATGTGTTTGCATGCATCGGGTCTTACATTAATAGCAACTTCTATCATCGGGTATCGTGCTGCCGCTGGCGCAACAAATCCAGCCGATGTTATGTTGCCTTGTATTATTACCTCTTTTATCGGAACAATTGCTGCTTTTTTGATTGTTGGAATCAAACAAAAAATCAATTTCAAAAGTGCTTCTTTAGTTTTAGGCTTGATGGTTATGATTGCTGCCATTGTTGGACTTTTATTCTATGTAAATAGTTTAGATTTAATTGGTAAAAACTTCTTCACATCAAATCTTTCAGGCTTAATATTGTTTGCAATCATTGGGTTTACGTTGGTTTTCTCGCTTAGACATGAGAAAAAATTTATTGCTGCAGACACTACCGTTTTTGATGCATTTGTAGTAGGAGCAAATAATGGTGTTAAAACAGGAGTTACAATTTTTCCTTACGTTTTAGGAATGTTAGTGGCTATTTCATTATTTAGAAACAGTGGTTTGTTTGAAATTATTAGCCACTGGATTGCATTCATTTTCTCGAATATGGGAGTGAGTAAAGAAATCACCGATGCGTTGCCAGTTGCAATGCTTCGTCCTTTTAGTTCAGCAGGTTCACGTGGATTCTTAATTGACTCGATGAATACTTTTGGAGCAGATTCTATGACTGGAAGGTTGAGTAGTATTTTTCAATGTAGTGCCGAAAGTACTTTTTACGTAATTGCGGTTTACTTCGGGTCAGTAAACATAAAAAATACCCGTTACGCTTTAGGAACTATGCTTTTGGTTGATGTAATTTGTGTGATTACAGCTATATTTGTGGCGAGTTGGTTTTTTTAATAAGTAGAATTTAAATTAAAAATTATATAAATATAAAACAGTATGAGAATTAGTAAATACACCAAATACATTGCAATTGCACTAATGTTGCTTTTTTTAATTACGAGTCTATTAGCTTAAACGTTAGTCGATTAATATGAATAGAATTTACATTACGTTGTTTTTGTTGGCTCTGGTAAGTTGTAAAAAAGAACCAGCAACAGTAGGTCCAAAGTGGACCAAGGAAGACAAAAAAGAAATGACTGCAAAGCCAGCATTTAACAGGACTACCCCAAAAATAGATACGATTTATATTTCTGGGAATGAAGAAATAGGAGCGAGTAACTATGTTTTAGCTTCTCTTTTAGATAAGAAAATGGATAAAGACAGTCTAATAACTGTTCAATACAGACTTGATTTCTTTACTAATAAAACAAAAGTTGGTTCTGAGAAAGTTACCATTGACTCATTTACCGAAGGTTCGGGTTGGGGTGCTACATATGGTTTATCAGATGAGGACAATGCTACGGTATCACCTTTTATCCATATCAGTATTGGTTATGAAGCTTGCGGATATAATCGACAAAACTATTTGTATTATCTAAAAAATAATAAGGTACAGCTTGTACACGACTGGGACTCTATGAGTGACGGTGGTTGGGGAAGTTGGTTAGAATTTGGAGGAATAAATCCTAAAAATGAACCAGTTTCTTTTTATAGCAAAAGAGTTTCTTACGGCGGAAAAGAAGATGTTAATGATGAAGATATGGGAACCGTTGAACATTCGGATTCTATCGTATTTCATTTGAAAAACAATAAATGGGAAAAACGATTGTTGACCCCAAAGGAAAAGGTGTACTGGAAAAAAGACATTACTTTTAATGAATTTTATCCTCAATTTGCAGAATAAAAAAAGCCTCGCACATTGCGAGGCTTTTCCGTTTTTAGTAAGCAACAATTTATTTCTTAACGAATTTCTTAACGATTCTTTTTCCGCCGTTATTTAATTCTATGATGTAAATACCAGTATTTAATCTGCTTACATCTATAGAAGTTCCGCTTAATTGTCCTGAATTTACTTGTTGTCCAAGATTATTTGTAATCCTGAAAGTAGCTCCATCGCTTTTTGCTAATGAAACATTCAATTCATTGTCAACAGGATTTGGATATAAAGCAAAACTTGCATTATCATTAGTTTCTACTAATCCTGCAATCACTTCTGGAGATACAATCGGACCAGCAGCTGTAATGTTTACAGAGTAATCTTCTACTTGACCATAAGAGAAAGCCTCACAAGAAGTTGGGATTCCGTTGTATTTCATAGCAACTCTTAATCTTGTAGTTCCAAGAGTGGCAGCAGCTGGAATTGTAATTGTTCCAGTTACAGGAGTTGTAGTAGATGTTGCTTTTGTCCAAACTGTTTCACCTGAATCTGCAAAATCACCATCTTGGTTGTAATCTATAAAAACAGCATAACCTTCACTGTAAACCGTAGATGTCCAAGAAGGAGTTATTGTAATTGTATAAGCAGTTCCTCTTGCAGCATTTGTAGAGATAGCAGTAAAGTTTTCATAACCAGCTGTTCCTGTTGAGGTATTGCTGATTGTACCAAATACTACTTTACCAATTTTTTCGTCGGCAGTATTGTTTCCTTGAGATGCACAATAGCTAATTGTATTAGCAAGCGTTGTTACATTTACAGTGTTACTTGCTGGAGAAACATTTCCTGCAGCATCTTTAGCTTTTACGCTAAAGTTATAAGCTGTTAAAGCTGTTAATCCAGTTACAGTATAGCTTGTAGTTGTAGATGAGCCTTTAAGAGTTGTTCCTTCGTAAATATCATATCCAGTTACGGCTACGTTATCTGTTGCAGCAGTCCATGATAAATTAGTAGTTGTTCCAGTTGTACCAGAAGCTGCAAGTGCAGTAGGAGCAGTTGGAGCAACTGTATCTGTAGAACCTGAGTAAGCAGCTCCAACACCTACAGCATAAAATGCATTTGTTGTAGCAATAACCTCTGCAGATCCAGCGCCATATAAATCAATAGCTGATTGTATTCCTGAGGTTCTTGCATTTGCAAAAGTAGAATTAGCAGTAAGATAAACGCTTTCTAAACGATAAGCGATTTTTGCAGCTTTATCGATTGTAATTCCTGTTACACTATAAGAACTACCAATGTCATTTGTTCCTGTCTTACCTACAGACAGAATGTAAAACCAATGGTTTAAAACACCAGAATTTGTATGAACACCGCAATAATCATTAGCTTGAGTAGGAGTTCCACAATTAATAACTTTCCAGTTTGTACCACCATAAGTATCTGGCTGACCTTCAGATTTAGGGTTGCTCATAGAACGTAAAGCAAGATGTCCTGCTCTTCTTTCGATATCTTCTCCAACTAACCAAGTTGATTTAGTAGGTGCTGCATAATACTCAATACATGCTCCCCAG
Organism: Flavobacterium hydatis; assembly: GCF_000737695.1. Taxonomy (GTDB): domain Bacteria; phylum Bacteroidota; class Bacteroidia; order Flavobacteriales; family Flavobacteriaceae; genus Flavobacterium; species Flavobacterium hydatis. The sequence continues at coordinate 198,418 of NZ_JPRM01000003.1, read as the reverse complement.
ATATCTGAGAAACCTTCATTCATCGCACCAGATTCTTTTTGGTAAGCTAAGTTTGCTGTATAAGTACAAACGGCATGACCAATTTCGTGACCAGCAACATCTATAGCAGTTAAAATATCAAAATAAGTTCCGCTTCCGTCGCCATAAGTCATTACGCTACCATCCCAATATGCATTATCGTATGCATTACTGTAATGTACATAGCTTTTTATGACTGCCCCAGCATTATTAAAACTATTTCTGCCATGAACTGCTGACCAATAGTCATACGTTTTTTCGGCTCCCCAATGCGCATCTAGTGCACCATTGTCTTTATTTGCATTTGCATACTCAGCAGCTGTCCAGTTATTATCAGCATCTGTAAAATTTACAGCAGCCGTATAACTAGTTCCTTTTTTCATATTATACGTGTTTATACCTAAACCTCTTGTTGCATCTGCAAGTATATATGAAGATCCGCTTAAAGTAGTTTGAATTACTTGAGTTCCGCTATAACGTGTAGCTGCATTTGCTGCAACAAAAGCCATTTTAGAATCAACAACTTCTTTTAGGTTTTTTGCATCAACATTAGTCGATTTTGACTTGCTGCCATGAGCATGCTCTCCAAGATGTTTTATAGTTGCATTATAGAACAATACCTGGCCGTTTTCTGCATCTATGTATAAATCCCCTCTACTTACAGGATTTGTTGCGTAAATGTCAAATTTATAGGCTAAACGAACCTTGTCGGTTGTTCTGTTAGTACCTTGATCTTCCATCGCAGGTAAAAACACTAGTTCGCCTTTTGGTTTTTCATAACCAATTTCTTTGGCATCTTGAGGATTTTCCCATAAATATTGTTTAGCGCCTGTGTAGCTAATCGCTCTATTAAGAGCATCTTGAGCTGAAAGTTTTGGTTTTGTAGTTACTTTGTTGATGTTGTAATACTCACCATTCATAGAAACTAATTTGCCATCTTTAGAGTGTAAGGTGTAGTTTGCAAATTCTACTTTAATACCTTGCTCATACAATTGGAATTTTTCGTGAGTATAACCTTGTGGGTCAGATTCGGTTTTAACTCTTGCAAAGGATTGGTTTTCCTTTAGTCCTAATTGATCCTGAAACACCTTTTGAGAATCAGACCCTTTGTAGGTCGATTTGTCGCTAAAGGTGATTAGACTTGGTTGTCCGTTTTCGGATACATTTTTTTGGCTTACACGCTTATCCGTTATTTGCGCAAATGCCGATAAAGAGAATGTAAGCACAACAGCGGTTGTTGTGGCAATTTTGGGTAATGTACTTTTCATAATCGATTTGGGGTTTAATGTTAATTTAATTATTAGTTTGTATAGCAATTAAAGCGTGTAGGTAAATACTTTAATTTGTTATAAAAATATAAACATTTTGTTAAATAAATTAACATAATTTCCATTAATCGATAAAATGCAACAATTGTTGTTAAATAATTATTAAATATTAACAAATTAAAAACAATCATCAGAAAAAACCTGTTTTTATTATTATATTATTGATTTGTAATGTTTTACTTTGTTGTTAACTCGTTGATGTTGATAGTGTTGCAGAATATATGTTGCTGCTAGGCAGAATAAGCTATGACAGAAAAAAGGCTAACATTTTTTATGTGTTAGCCTTTTGTGTGTATTCTTTAAAAAAAAAGTGTTAATCGATAATCATCTCGGGAATTTCACCTTCAATTATCAAATTTGCTTCAGTTGAAGCAATAATATGTTCTACAGAAACTCCGGGAGCGCGTTCTAAAAGTTTAAAGCCTTTTGGAGTTATTTCTAAAACAGCCAATTCAGTTACAACTTTCTTTACACAGCCAACACCGGTTAATGGTAAGCTACATTTTTTTAATATTTTAGATTCGCCAGCTTTGTTTACGTGCATCATTGCAACGATAATATTTTCGGCAGAAGCCACTAAATCCATTGCTCCGCCCATTCCTTTTACCATTTTGCCAGGAATCTTCCAGTTGGCAATATCTCCATTTTCAGAAACCTCCATAGCACCAAGGATAGTTAAATCTACTTTTTGGCTACGAATCATTCCAAAACTAAAAGCAGAATCAAAGAAACTAGCTCCGGGAAGAGTTGTAATAGTTTGTTTTCCTGCATTAATAACATCTGCATCTTCTTCTCCTTCAAAAGGAAACGGTCCCATTCCCAGAACGCCGTTTTCACTTTGAAATTCAACGTCAATTCCTTTTGGGATATAGTTTGCTACCAATGTTGGTATTCCGATACCTAAATTCACGAAATAACGGTCTTTAAGTTCTTGTGCAATTCGTTTTGCAATATCTTCTTTTGTTAACATATCTTTTTAATGTGTCAATTTTTTTAATGTGCCAATTAGTCAATTTGATAATTAGAAAATTTAAAACATTCTGTAGAGAATTATCTAATTGTCTTATTATCTCAATTATCTAATTCTTCACTCTAACAGTTCGTTGCTCAATTCTTTTTTCAAATTTTTCTCCTTGAAAGATACGTTGTACCATGATTCCTGGAATATGAATTTGATTTGGATCTAAAGTTCCAACGGGAACTAGTTCTTCTACTTCGGCAATTGTTATTTTTGCTGCACCAGCCATACAAGAATTAAAGTTTCTGGCTGTTCCTTTAAAGATAAGATTACCAGCTTCATCACCTTTCCATGCTTTTACAATAGCAAAGTCAGCTTTAAAAGCGTGTTCCATAATATGCATTTTTCCGTTGAACTCGCGAACTTCTTTACCTTCGGCAACTTCGGTTCCGTATCCTGCAGGCGTAAAAAAAGCTGGGATTCCGGCTTGTGCTGCACGACAACGTTCAGCTAATGTTCCTTGCGGAATAAGTTCGACATCTAATTCTCCTGAAAGCATCTGACGTTCGAATTCGGCATTCTCACCTACATAAGAAGAAATCATTTTCTTGATTTGCTTTTTTTGCAATAATAATCCCAAACCAAAATCATCGACACCTGCATTATTAGAGATGCAAGTAAGACCTGAGGTTTCTGTTTTTACCAATTCGGCAATAGTGTTTTCTGGAATACCACATAAACCAAATCCGCCAAACATAATTGTCATGTCGTTTTTGATTCCTTGAATTGCTTCCTGAACTGTGTTGACTTTTTTACTAATCATATTATTTGTCTTGTATTGACGTATATTTTTGATAAAAATACCAATTTTAGATTAAATTATAACGATTTCGTAAAAAATAAATCTACAAGGTAATTTGTCGAATATAATTCAATAACAAAGATGATTAACCGCAAAGGGCGCTAAGGTTTATGCAAGGTTAACAAAGCTTTTAAATCCTTTTAATCTGTGGCAAGGAAATTAACCGCAAAGTTCACAAAGACAAAACCGCAAAGTTCGCAAAGTTATTTTATAGATTAAGCTTTGCGCACTTTGCGTAAACCTTAGCGCGTTTTGCGGTTAATTTTTTATTTTTTTGGATCAATCTGCATTGAATTTGTTCCAGAAAAAATCCTTTTGCATCTTCCGAAAAATCAGAAGGAACAAAAGGATTTGTATTGTTTTAATATGAAGCTAAACTACAGTTCGAATTCGTCTGTGTTTTGTTCTGTGTCTGTTGTATCTTTTACTTTTGGAGCTGAGTAACAATCTACTTTTATCTGCAGACCTGGAGGTCTTTCAAATTCAGATTTTGATACTTGTAAACCTGGATCAGCATAACAAAGTTTCATAAAATAACCCCAAACAGGTAAGGCAGCAGTTGCTCCTTGTCCGTAAGTAATACTTTTAAAACGTGCCGAACGGTCTTCGCAACCTACCCAAACACCAGTAACTAAGTTCGGAACCATTCCCATAAACCAACCATCAGATTGGTTTTGTGTTGTTCCTGTTTTACCAGCAATTGGATTTCGGAACATATAAGGATATCCTGTCCAACGTTTATCACCGCTACCACCGCCTTCAGTACGTAATCTAGAACCCGAACCACTTTCGGTAACCCCTTGAAGAAGTTTAATTACAGCAAATGCAATATCTTTATTTAATACATCATGAGATTCTGGAATTGGCTCATAAATTACTTCGCCACTTTTATTTTCAATTCTGTTTAAGAACTGTGGTTTTACATAAACACCTTGATTTGCAAAAGTGCTATAAGCAGCAACCATATCTTCTACAGTAATTTCAACAGCACCTAATGCGATTGAAGGTTGTACCGGAATTTGAGATTTTACTCCCAATTTATGCGCTAGTTCAACTACAGCTTCTGGACCAACACGGTCAATTAATTTAGCTGAAACTGTATTAATCGAGTTTGCCAAACCTTGTTTTAAGGTAACCATTCCGCGGTATCTGTTATCCGAGTTTCTTGGCTCCCAGTCAGCCGTAACGTGGTGACGTCCTTTGTGTATCATAAACGGACCATCTAGGATAGAATCACAAGGAGACATATTTAATTGCTCAATCGCTGCTGCGTAAACAAACGGTTTAAATGTAGAACCTACTTGTCTTGCTCCCTGACCTACGTGATCGTATTGAAAGTATTTGTAATTGATTCCACCAACCCAAGCCTTAATGCTACCAGTTTGTGGCTCCATTGCCATTAAACCAGCCTGCAAAAAGTGTTTGTAATAACGAATAGAATCCAGAGGAGTCATAATCGTATCTCTTTCACCTTTCCAAGTAAATACAGTCATTTTTGTTTTTTCGCTAAATGACTTTATGATTTCTTCATCACTTTTATCGGCAGCTTTCATAACTGTCCAACGGTATGATGATTTCATCGCTTGGTTTATAATTCGTTGCGTTTCAGCTTCAGAAATATTAACGAAAGGAGCGTTTTTATTTGTTTTAGACTGTTCAAAAAATTCTTCTTGTAAGTTTTTCATGTGTGCAGCAACAGCTTCTTCAGCGTGTAATTGCATTCTAGAATCGATAGTCGTGTATATTTTTAAACCGTCTTTGTAAATGTTATATTCTGTACCGTCAGGTTTTTTATTTTCCGCTACCCATTTTTTCATGTAGTCACGTAAATATTCTCTAAAGTAAGTTGCAGTTCCTTCACGGTGACTCTCTAGTTTGAATTTCAATGAAATAGGAAGCGCTTGTAGTTTGTTTTTTTGATCGTTTGTAATCATACCCGCTTTTTCCATTTGCGAAAGCACAACATTACGACGATTTTTAACCCCTTGTGGGTTTCTTACTGGATTGTATAAACCTGAATTCTTGAACATTCCGACTAACATTGCCGATTCGTCCATAGTTAAATCTTTCGGTTCTTTAGAGAAATAGGTTTGCGCAGCAGAACTTACCCCAACCGAATAGTTACCAAAATCATATACGTTGCAATACATTGCAATGATTTCGTTTTTGGTGTATTGTCTTTCTAAACGAATAGCGATAATCCACTCTTTTACTTTTTGTACAATTCTAAAAGGTAAAAACTTAGATCCTTCTCCGTGAAATAATTGTTTTGCTAATTGTTGTGTAAGTGTACTTGCTCCACCACTAGTTCCTAAACTAGCAATAGCTCTTAAAGTTCCACGTCCGTCGATACCAGAATGCTCGTAAAAACGCTCATCTTCAGTAGCTACAAGAGCTTCAACTAAGCTTTTAGGTAAGTCTGAATATTTTAATTGTGATCTGTTTGTTTGAAAATATTTTCCGATTACAACTCCATCTGAAGAGATAATTTCGGTAGCCAAGTTAGAATCTGGATTTTCTAAGTCTTCAAATGAAGGCATAGAACCAAAAATTCCCCATGAAGCAAATAAGAAAAAGGTAATAACACCTAATAAACCGTAGCCAAAAATTTTCCAAAAGGTCTTTTTGTAATAATTTATGTCTTTCTCAGTTTTTGTTGGATTGTTTTTTTTAGCAGCCATATAAATCTATTCTAATCTTTTTTTTCAATTCTAAAACCTACATCTGTAATTCCGTCAAGTTGTTGTACACCAGGAACTTTACCTGATTCTCTAACCGCTTGTTTGATATGAACTTTGTATTTTCCTTTAAACTTAACATCCTCTTTATAAAAGAGTTTGCTTTCTTTTATGTCTGTAAAACCGTTACCCATTAAAGTCCCGTCAGGATGTGCCATTTGGTACTCAAGAGTATCTACTTTTGTAAATCCGCTTTGAGTTTCGATGGCAACAATCAAAAAGATATTGTTGAAAGGGAAATTGTTGTTATCTCTCAAATTAACAAATAAATTGTATCGTTTGGTCGAATCTAATTCGGGTAAATCAAATGTTACAATACTGTCTTTATGCCAAGCACTTCCTACAGATTTGTACTCATCAAATACTCTTTTTTTGTCGCATGAAAAAAGAAGTATAGCCACCAAAAGAAGAATCCCGCTATTTTTTATTCTCATTTTTTGTAATAATTATTGGTTTTCTAGGGCCTGCTGGTTTCTTATCGTTTCCAGCATTATTATTTGGCTTATTGTTATTGGGTTTATTGTTATTATTGTTTCCAGCTGGCTTGTTGCCTTTTTGGCCTTGATTGTTTTGCGTAGGTGCAGTAGCAACAGCAGCGTTTTCGCCAATTGTTTTACGTTTCTTAGCTGGTTTTTTCTTTCTCTTTGGTTGGTCAAAACGAGTTAAGCTTTCTTGACCCATAGCGTTATTGAAGTCTTTTTCAGGTTCTTGAGTGATTTCTATTGCAAAATCTTCAAGTGAAGAAACTCTATTTTTAAGTTTGTTTTCGGCTATGATTTCTTTTACCTGATCAATTTTTAAAACGTGCCAGTTTGCAAAGTTATTGGTGTAAGCAAACCACATTAACCCTTTAAAAATATCTTGTTTTTGGCAAATAGCATCACCTTTTTCAGTAACTAATTTGGTGTCGTAATCAGGGAAATCCTTAAGAGCATCCATGTAAGTGTCTAGCTCATAGTTTAAGCAACACTTTAGTTTTCCGCATTGTCCAGCAAGTTTTTGTGGATTCAACGATAATTGTTGGTATCGCGCTGCAGAAGTATTTACACTTCTAAAATCGGTTAACCAAGTAGAGCAACACAATTCTCTTCCGCAAGAACCAATTCCTCCTAAACGAGCAGCTTCCTGACGGAAACCAACTTGTTTCATTTCGACTCTTGTACTGAATTCTTTAGCAAAATCTTTGATTAAAAGTCTAAAATCGACTCTGTCATTTGCCGTATAATAAAAAGTAGCTTTTGAGCCATCTCCTTGAAATTCAATATCCGAAATTTTCATTTCTAGTTTTTGAGCAATCGCTAGTTCACGAGCGCGAACTTTCATCGGCTCTTCTTTTTCACGGGCTGCCGACCAAATATCGATATCTTTTTGAGAGGCTTTACGGTAAATTTTAGGAACTTCATTGCTACTAGGACTAACTCCTTTTTTCTTCATCTGAATTTTTACCAATTCGCCAGTAAGAGTTACAATTCCTATGTCATGTCCTGGAGATGCTACAGTTGCAACAATATCTCCAATACTTAAAGTTAATTTATCTGAGTTTCTAAAGAATTCTTTTCTACCGTTCTTAAAACGTACTTCAACACAATCAAAAGGAGCTTCTCCGTTAGGCAAACTCATATTCGAAAGCCAATCAAAAACCGTTAATTTATTGCAGCTATCGGTGCCGCAAGTCCCATTATTTTTACAACCCTTAGGTGCACCACCATCAGAAGTTGAACAACTTGTACATGCCATAATTTTATATGTAGTGTCGCAATTAATGCAACTTAAGTTCTTAAAAAAGATTAATGCGTAAAGATAGTATTTTTTTTAGTTTGCTTTTTAATGGATTAACACTAATGCTACGTTAAATACAAAAGACAGCCATGTTTAAGAGAAAATTAATGGTTTTTATGATAGTAAGAAACTTGATTTATCAAGAAAATTCTTTTGCTATTTATTTGTCTTAGTTAAAATAACTTACAGTTTGGTGGTGTTTTTTTTGATCAAAAAAACTATTCTGATTATTCTTAAATAACTATTTAAACTTATATTTGGTTTGTATCTGTAGGTTTTATATTAGGAACTTAACCTTTAGTATTGGTTCAAAAAAATAAAATATACCTCATTAGTAAGCGCTATTAGCTACTGGAATACAAATTATTATTATGCTGTAGAGAGTTCATTGTCAATATCTTCAAAAATTATCAATCTTTTTATATTATTTACTACAAAACCTATGAACAAATTATTTTACGTTTTATTCGCAATCCCTTTTTTTATTAGCTGTACGAATAAAAAGCCTTTGGATCAAAAAAATATTAATTCAACTAAAAAACAAACAGCTCTTACTGATACTGTTGCTGTGGGAACACAAAAAATATCAGATTTGGATATATATAGTGTTTATTCAATTTTTGGCGAAAAAGACACTATTGCACAAGTATCCTTATCAGATAAATATCAATTAAGCGACCATAAAGATTCTCTTGCTATTCCTAATATTAAAAACTTAGAAGAAAAAGATGCTAAATACTTAGTATTGAATTCGACATATAGAAATAGAATGCTATCCAAAATGAAAATATCAGAAAAAGATAGTGTTTATGTATATGATTATTCTACCAATATTGTCAATGCATTTTCTGTGAAGTCTTTAAAAGTTGTGGCTGTTGTAAGCCCATACGGAGCAGATTGGCCTTATACACAACATGATTATATGATTGGATTTGAACTAGATCCAAAATTATTAAAAGGATTTGATTCCTATTATTTGAATACTTTGGTTTGTATTGGTTCAAAAAATCCTTTTGCAATGAAGCCATTGAAAGTTATAAAGTGGAAAGAAACAACAATTGCAAAAGTACCTGCTGCATCTGTAAATCCTGACTATAATCATTTGATAAAAATGGCTAATAAGAAAACGGCTTATAGTTATAAATCAAACGGCTTTGAATATTTTTTGCAAGATTATATAGAAGAAGAAGCAGTATTGTTGAGAAGATTGATTGTTAAAGAGGAAAAATCAAATAAGATTGTTTGTGATAAATATTACCGTGCAGATGAAGGCGGTTCGTTTGCAGAATTAAGCCTTAATATAGAGAATCAAGAAACCGGTCAATGGACAGGTAAACTTTTTAAGAATAAACCCGAAGTGGTTTTTGGTTTTGTATACGTTTCCTTCGGTTGTCCAGGGATCTCATTCTTAGATAAAAATGAACCGGATGTTTTTATAAACTGTGATAACAGACATTAATTTAACAACATAAAAGAGAAAAGCCCTAATTCTATAATTAAATAGAATAGGGTTTTTCTTTTGCTGTCAATTGCTAATCTCGACAATCTACTTGGTTCAGAGTCATTTTAATTATCACAATTATGCTATTCTTTTAATTAAAAGTGAATACTTTTATAGATGAAATTATTTCAAATTAGATGAATATTCAATCCATAAGACTTTAATGAAATATCTATACTTGCTCTTTTTGTTTATCTGTAATGTGACTTTTTCGCAAACAGAAACAGATTCTATTTCGTACAATCTTATATTTAAAGTTAATTATCCTCCAGAATCTTATGGTGTTGAGGATATAGATTTTAATAAAGAAAAGCCTGAATGTGTATTTGAACTTAAGGGAAAAACACCTTTAAAATATTCCTTCCGTTTGCAAAATGATTCTATTGCTTCTCTTTATCAATTTAAAAATAACAAATTCGAACATCAGGAAAATGTGCATTATCAGTCTATTTTTTGGCATTTTGATAAGGATATACTTTTCTCAAATTTCAAGGTAGTTGATTTTGATAATGATGGAGACGAAGATTTGCTGTGCTGGGTATTTTCTAACATAAATGGTAATGAATGGACTATTGTTTTTATAAATGACCAAACGCAACAAAAACTGGTTAGATTATATAATGCAGCCGATGAAACGGATATTTGGGGCAAACCTAGATTTGATAAAGTGACAAATACGATTCATACGGAACTTTACGGAAGTGCTTTTGGAACTTCCGCTGAAAGCAGTTATAAGTTACAAGATAATCTGACTGTTATTCCTCTAACAAAATATTTTCAAGATAGAACAGGCAAACGCATGTATGACTATGAATATATTGGAATAAACGGTAAATGGAAATTAAAATCTAAAAATAGAGTAAAGCAATAAAATGAAACAAATTATAATTCTGACTATTTATTTGTTGTGCAATACAGTTGCATTAAATGCGCAAAGTGCCGATATTAAACAGATTGAGAAAGGCATAAAGCTCCAAGCGATGGAAGGAAAATATCAAAAAAAAGCGGTAGACCTGAATAACGATGGGCAAATTGATGTTATATATACTTACCAATGCGGAGAACCTAAATGTGTTGAGGTGTATTTAAATATAGGCGGTGTATATAAAAAAGTGGTAAATGAACCATTCGGGAGTAGCAAGTTGGATGAAACCACAAGCAAAAAACAATTACGTTTGATATTATATCATTGTTGTGGTGAAAGTCCTTATGAATCCAGACGTTTATTTGGTTTTGGTAAAAATGCTGCGTTACTAGAAGAGAACTATGTATTAACAAATGATGAATATGTACAAGAAAAGAATGCAATGTTGCTTCCAGTAGTTTATTTAGCGACACCACGTTTTGTAAGGAATACTATAGATAATTATAACGTACGTTATTCTCCAATAATAAAAGCAACAGGTAAAAAAGGAGTTGATGATTTTGTTTTTACCTGTGAGGAAGGCACAAATATTATAGCAAAATTAAAACAAAAGTCAACCATTAAAGTACTTGCAGAGAAAGTAGAAGCAGAGCGTACCTGGCTTTTTGTAGAAATAGAAAAAAGTGCCATTGCTGGCGAATGTAATCCTGTTAGTTTTGATTTTAAAGACCAAAAATTACGAGGTTGGATAAGTGGAAAATTTACTGAGAACATTGCTGAAAAAAAATAATAAGAAACAGAAAAAACAATAACGATGAACAAACCAAAAAAAGAGAATGAAATTTGGGGACAATGGATTACGATTAATAATTACCAAAATTATCCTGCATTAGTAAATATGTTAGCTGATTTTGTCGGTGATAACATCTTGGGATTTGTTTATATTGACCATGTGGCAGGAACTACATTGGAGGTTGTGAAATTATTTAACAATGTTGATGACGAAATAGTATTTACGGACTCTCCTCGTGATAAGGAAATTAGAGTTATTATACGACACGCTCAATTTTCACAAACTCTTTTTCAAGTAATAGAGGACAAATTTTTAGGTGATTATGAATTAGTTAAACCATTGTACATCGAAAGCTACGATAGAGATGATTTAACTGAATTTAGAAGGGATGAAACTCTTGATCCTTTTAGGGCTGAAGGTTTTCCTGACGATATAAAAATATTACTATTATCAAAAGATAATGATACAACACCCGAATTAGTTTGGGGGCGTATTATAAAGTATAATCATTTAAATAAAACAGGAATATCCCAGTTAATGGTTCAGCCAAATCAAGATTTTGGGATAAACAAGAATGAAGGACTAGCGTTTACAATGACAGAAGTTGAGGATGAAGTATGGATTATTGGAATAATAATCGATAAAAAAGTGAAAATTGAAAGTAAACCATGGTGGAAGATTTGGTAAGATATTCCTAAGAATTATTTGCAAAAGCACTGCTAAGCAATATAAGACTAACTATTTTCGTGAAAAACAAAAGAGCCACAATTTGTGGCTCTTTAAATTTATAATAATGTCAAGTATATCTATGTTTCTTTGACCGTAATAATCTTTACAGGACAAGCTTTTGCTGCTAGTTCGCAACTTTCGACAATGGCATGATTGGGAGATTTTAAAGTAAAAAAACCTTTAGCGTTTACCGAATGTATCAAAACTGATTTCCCGTCTTTTTTTGACATCTGAAAATGTACTGGATCCATTTCTACACAGTAGTTACAACCAATACATTTATCTCTTTGTAAAGTAATAATAACCATTATGCCTCTACGATTTTATATAATTTATCAGACATTCTGATTCTGAAAGGTAATTTGAAGGTACAATCATCGCCTTTTGTAGCTTTATCGGCTACAATGTCGTTTACGAACATTTCGTCGATTACCATTTCCTGAGCTCCTGTGCTTGGTCCTGTTACAAGAATTCTGTCTCCAATTTTAATATCGTAAGCTTCAATTTTAAATTGCCCAACCTCAGCTTTTGGAAAGAAATGAGTTCCTTTACCTACATAGACTTTCTTTTGGGTTGCTGCTGATCCCGGAATATCACTCCATTCTCCTAATTCTTGTCCAAGATAATATCCTGACCAAAAACCACGATTGTAAACGGTGTTTAAAGCTTCCATCCAAACTGCAATTTTTTCTTTAGAGAAAGTTCCATTATAGTAAGCATCAATAGCTTCGCGGTAGGCTTTTATTACCGTTGCTACATATTCGGGTGCACGACCACGGCCTTCTATCTTAAGAACCTGAATTCCAGAGTCGATTACCTGATCAAGGAAGTCTAGCGTACATAAATCTTTAGGAGACATAAGGTATTCGTTATCGACTTCGATTTCGAAACCTGTTTCCTGATCTATAACGGTATATTTTTTACGGCAGTTTTGCTTGCAAGCGCCACGATTTGCTGAGGAGTTATGCGAATGTAAACTCAAATAACATTTACCCGAAACAGCCATACATAAAGCACCATGTCCGAAAATTTCGATTTCGACTAAATTTCCGTTCGGGCCCTTTATTTGTTCTTTCTCAATTTGTTCTGTGATACTTTTTACCTGACGTAAGCTCAATTCACGACTTAAAACCATTGTATCTGCAAATAAACTGTAGAATTTTATGGTTTCGATATTTGTAACATTAAGTTGGGTTGAGATATGTACTTCCATACCAATTGTTCTTGCCATTGCAATTACAGCTTGGTCAGATGCAATTACAGCAGTAATATTGGCTTCTTTGGCTTTGTTTAGTAATGTTTTTACAATCGATAAATCATGATCGTAAATAATAGTGTTCAAAGTAAGATAGCTTCGTACTTTTTTGGTAGCGCAACGATTGGCAATTTCTTGCAAATCATCCATGGTGAAATTCACGGTTGAACGTGCTCTCATGTTGAGTTGTTCTACACCAAAATAAATAGAATCAGCACCATTATCTAGCGCAGCCTGAAGTGACTCAAAACTCCCTGCGGGAGCCATAAGTTCAATTTTATTGTTAATTGCCATTTTTGATTTATTATTCAAATGGCAAAAATAATGTGGGTATAGATTAGATTCCTATGATTTATATCATAGTCTATATTTTAAAAATTATTTGTAGTATATTATTAAAAAAGCCCACGATTGAAACAGTGGGCTTTGTTCTATATTATCAAAATTTAGCATAAATGCCGCAACACTCATATTAAATTCAATCTAAAATCTTGTATACCTTATCAGACAATCTAATTCTAAATGGAACCTCAAAAGTAACTCTATCGCCAATTTTAGCAATAGTAGCAACTTCTTCATTAACAATCATTTTTTCTAAAACCAATTCTTGATTTCCTGTAGTAGGACCAGAGATTAAGATGGTATCACCAGTGTTTAGTTCATGATTTTCGATAGTAAAAAGACCTACTTGCGCTTTTACATAATAATGCTCTGCTTTACCAAGAAGTACTTTTTTTACTTTTATTTTTTGGCGAATATCGACTGGTTTAGCTACGCTCCGTTCGGCTCCGCCTCGGGTTTCTGCCGTAGCCAAAGAAGCGTTAGGTAACTCTCCAGAATGTTTGAATTTCAAACTATCTGATTTTCCTTTTCTAAAAACTTTATTTCCAACTTGTTTTCCAGTTCTCAATCGAACCTGATCAACTAGTGGCATGTGTATAATGTCTAAACATTCTGTAGAACAGCAATTTTCCATTGCAGTTTTGCAATCATCACATTGAATAAACAACAAATGACATCCGTCATTCTCGCAATTGGTGTGATTGTCGCAAGGTTTTCCGCATTGATGGCATTGCGAAATAATATCTTCGGTGATTCTTTCGCCAAGACGATTATCGAATACAAAGTTTTTCCCAATGAACTTACTTTCTAAACCTTCAGCTTCAATTTGTTTGGCGTAATTAATGATTCCGCCTTCTAATTGATAAACATTTTTAAAACCCTGATGCTTAAAGTAAGCACTAGCTTTCTCACAACGAATTCCACCTGTGCAATACATTACCAGGTTTTTATCCTCTTTATGATTCTGAAGTTGATCGTTTATTATTGGTAAACTCTCTCTAAAAGTTTCTACGTCTGGAGTAATAGCTCCTTTAAAATGCCCAACTTCACTTTCATAGTGATTTCTAAAATCAACAACAATGGTATTTGGATCATCAAGAATTTCATTGAATTCCTTGGCTTTCAGGTGAACGCCTATATCAGTAACATCAAAAGTTTCGTCGTTTAAACCGTCAGCGACAATTTTGTGACGAACTTTAATGGTTAATTTTAAAAATGAATGGTCATCATGTTCTACTGCTTCATTCAATCGTATACCTTTCATGAAATCATAGATTTCAAGAGTTTCTCTAAAAGCTTCCAAATTTTCGGCAGGAATACTCATCTGAGCATTTATACCTTCGTTAGCAACATAAATTCGGCCTAAAGCATCGAGCTTGTTCCAGGCTACAAATAAATCATCGCGAAATTTTTTGGGATCTTGAATTTTGGCATACGCATAAAAAGACAACGTTAATCGTTGTTTACCAGCATCATCAATCATGATGGCTCTTTCTTCTGCGCTCAAAGTGTTATACAGTTGCATGCTATAAACAGTTTTAAGTTAAGAAATTAAAATATGAATTCACTTTTTGAATTCGGGTGCAAAAATAAGGTTTATTTTGAGATTAAAAATTCTATTAACATTTTATCTGATTTTTTTGATTAAAAAGCTGGATAAATTCACACAGTTTTGTTTATCGTCCACTTAAAACCTTAATAATTACTGATAATCAATCAAATACATGCTTTTTGAGGCAAAGAAAAATGAAATACACTTTTTTTACTTTTTTATTAAAAAAATGTTAACTTAGCTTTGGACTTAATTGGTTCTTAATTAGTTAAATATTAATGCATCTTAATATAAATTAAAAATGAACAAAATTTACCTTTCAGCAATTCTAATTCTTTTCTTTCTTACAGCCTGCAAAAAAGAAACCCCACCAGCACCTAAACCACTAGAAATCTCTATCCTTACCGTTTTGAATCAGGATGTAAACGTTGAATCTGAATATACTGGACAAACATACGGGCAATCAGATATTCAAATAAATCCGCGAGTGGATGGTATCATTACAAGTTTAAATTTTAAGGAAGGTGCTTTTGTAACTAAAGGTCAGTTATTGTACAGCATTGATCCGTTGCCTTATAACGCAAAAGTTGCTGAAGCTGAAGGAACATTGGCAGAATCACAAGCGCGTTTGGCAAAAACAAAATCAGACTTAGACATGATTGCACCATTAGCTAAGATAAATGCTGTTAGTCAGAGAGAATTAATTTCGGCAAAATCAGCCTACAATGCATCACAAGCTCAAATTAAAGCGTCACAAGCATCTTTAGAAAACTCAAGAATAGAATTGGGTTATTGCCAAATTCTAGCGCCTATTTCAGGTTTAATCGGAATATCAAAAGTAAGAGTTGGTGATTATGTGAGACCTGGTGCGGCATCTGTTCTAAATACAATTTCTGATCTAGGCGATGTAAGAGTTCGTTTTACAATGAGCGAACAGGAATTTCTTCGTTTATTTAGAGAATTCAATAAACCAGGTTCTGCTTTAAAAGGATCTGGTGCAATAGTTTCGCTAAAATTATCAGATGGCTCGACTTATCCTGAAACGGGTAAAGTTAGTTTTGCCGACAGACAGATTGATCCTTCTACTGGCGCCATAACATTTGAAGCGTCATTTACAAATCCAGACAAATTACTGCGTCCGGGACAATATGTAAAAATTGGTTTGCTTACAGATGTTCGTAAAAATGCAATTGTGATTCCGCAGCGAGCTGTTATAGAAGTACAAGGCATTTATCAGGTTTATGTTCTAGGAAAAGACAATAAAGTCAATATGCAGATCGTAAAACCAGGCCCATCGGTAAAAGATGGATACGTTATTGAAGATGGCTTAAAACCTGGAGATAAAATAGCCATGGGAGGTACTTCGTTATTAAAGAATGGAAGTGTTATTACACCAAAAGTAATTCAATGGAAATTAGGTCAGACTGAAGCTGGAGTAGCTAAATAATTTATACAAGATAGTATTATGGGAGAATTTTTCGTTCGAAGACCAATCGTTGCTATTGTCATTAGTATTATTATTGTAATACTTGGGTTATTGGCATTACAAAAAACACCTATTTCACAGTATCCTGACATCAATCCGCCTGTTGTAAAAATAACTACAAGTTTTACAGGAGCCAATGCGTTGAATGTTGAACAAGCCGTTGCCACACCAATTGAACAAAAAGTAAATGGCGTAGAAAACATGTTGTACATGAAATCTACCAATACCTCAGACGGAGCTTGTACTATTGAGGTAACTTTTGATGTGGGTACCAATTTGGATAATGCTAATATGCTTACGCAAAACAGGCAGAATCAATCTTCTCCTTTTATGCCCTCAAGCGTGAAGCAACAAGGTGTTGTGGTAAAGAAGTCGCTGTCATTCCCGATGATGTTATTTACGGTTACCTCGACCAATCCAAAATATGATGCTAAATTTTTAAATAATTATGCCAGTATCAATATTGTAGATCAATTGGCTCGTATAAAAGGTGTTGGAGAAGTTTCCTTATTTGGAGGAAGCGACTATTCAATGCGTGTTTGGCTAAAAGCCGATGTGATGAGCAAACTAGGTGTTACTGTTGATGATGTAAAAAATGCATTGAATGCTCAAAACATGATTAGCCCCGGAGGAAAATTTGGAGCTGAGCCAGCACCACCAGGAACCGAGTTTACTTATGGTGTTACATTACAAGATCGACTAGTAACCGAAAAGCAATTTGGAGAAATCGTTGTTCGAAGCAAAAAAGACGGCGCTCAGGTTTTACTTAGTGATATTTCCAGAATCGAATTAGGTACAGAAAATTATAGTTCTTCTGCACGTCGAAACAGTTCTCCTAGTGCGGTAATTGCAGTTTATCAAATGCCCGGTAGTAATGCTCTCGATGTAGCTGCATTAGCAAAAAATGCTATGAAAGAAATGTCTGAAAAATTCCCAAAAGACATTGAGTACCAAGAATCCTTAGATACAACTCTTGCTATTACAGCTGGAGTTGAGGATATTGTCCATACCCTTTTTGAAGCTGTTTTATTAGTTATTTTGGTAGTGTTTATTTTTCTTCAAAATTGGCGCGCCACATTAATTCCGCTTATAACAGTTCCTGTTTCCTTAATTGGAACAATTGCCGTTTTCCCGTTATTAGGATTCTCTATCAATACACTTTCGCTTTTAGGATTAGTATTAGCTATTGGTATCGTAGTCGATGATGCAATTGTGGTTGTAGAAGCTGTAATACATCATATCGAAAAAGGCAAAAGTCCGCGAGAAGCAACAATTCAAGCCATGCGAGAGGTATCTGGGCCAGTAATCGCAATTGCTTTAATCTTAATTGCTGTATTCGTACCTGTTGCTATGACTCCGGGAATTACAGGTCGTTTTTATCAGCAGTTTGCCATAACCATTGCAGTATCTGTAGCATTTTCTGCCTTTAGTGCTTTGTCATTGAGCCCTGCTTTATGTGCTATGTTATTAAAACCAACAAAACCAATCGAAGAACAAACAGGATGGCTATCGAAGTTTTTTGCAGGGTTTAATAGAATATTCGAAAAAGTTACAGGCAAATATATATCAGGAGCCACTTTTTTTGCTAAAAAAGCAACCCGAATAGTCATTTTGCTGGTAGTCATTTTAGCCTCAGTTGTATTATTGGGCAAAAAAATACCGTTAGGATTTATTCCTGAGGAAGATCAAGGTTATGTGTTAGTTAATTTGTCTTTACCGCCAGCATCTTCATTACAGCGTACAGATGAAGTATCGAAAAAAGTAGACAGCTTTCTGAAAGAAGAAAAATCGATACTGTCTTACACCACAATAAATGGGTTTAGTATGCTTACCAATTCATACCAACCTAACAGTGCTTTTGTTTTTATCTCCTTAAAACCTTGGGAAGATAGAGAAGAAACTGCAAAACAATTTATCGATCGATTAAATAAAAAACTTGCAACTCAAATAACTACTGCAACTGCCTTTGCGTTTGGTCCGCCAGCAATTCAGGGTCTTGGTGCATCGGCAGGTTTTAGTTTAATGATTCAGGACAGAGGAGGTAATCCGCCGCAGTATTTAGCAGAGCAAACACAAGCCTTTATTGCAGCTGCCCAGAAGCGCCCTGAAATAAAACGTATTTATACCACTTTTAATGCTGGTTCTCCACAAATTAAACTAGATATTGACAACGAAAAAGCTATGAAATTAGGTGTGCCTGTTTCGAAAGTTACAGAAGCATTGGGTGCTTTTTTGGGTGGAAGTTATGTCAATGATTTTAATCGTTTTGGGCGTCAGTACAAAGTTTATATACAAGGTGAAGCGGCTAATAGAGTTAAGCCCGAAGACTTAAATTTAATTTATATCAAAAATAATGATGGCGATATGCTGCCAATATCAACATTAGTTACCGCAACAAAAGTTACAGGTCCAGATTTCACCAATCGATTAAATCTATTTCGATCTGCTGAAATAGGAGGTGCACCAAACGATGGCTATAGTAGTGCCCAAGCATTAGAAGCTCTGGAAGAAGTAGCTAAACAAACTTTGCCAGCAGATATGAGTTATGATTATATCAACCTTTCATATCAAGAAAAACATTCGCCCGGCGGAGGTTCTGTTTTTCTAATGGCATTAGTATTTGTTTTTCTGATTCTCGCTGCGCAGTATGAAAGTTGGAAATTGCCTTTTAGTGTTCTGCTTGGAGCTCCATTTGCCGTATTTGGGGCATTTTTAGGACTGCTTTTAGCTAGAATTGGAAGTGATGCTTATGTCAACAATGTTTTTGCTCAAATTGGACTGGTATTGCTAATCGGGTTAGTAGCTAAAAATGCTATTCTTATTGTTGAGTTTGCCAAAGAAGAATATGAAAAAGGTAAACCTCTTTATGAATCGGCAATGGTTGCTGCAAAACTTCGTTTTCGACCAATATTAATGACAGCTTTTGCTTTTATTCTAGGTGTTGTTCCACTCTTAACTGCTACAGGAGCTGGCTCTCAAGCTCGTATTGTAATGGGAATGGCAGTATTTAGCGGTATGTTAATTGCTACTGTACTGGGCGTATTAATTGTACCCGGTTTATTTGTCATGATCGAAAACATCGGAAAAAAGAAAGATGATACGGTCAAAATATCCGAAAATAATATGGACTCAAAAACTACAGATCATGATTAAGAAATACAAAATAATCGTAGTTATATTTACACTTTCGCTATTACCGGTGGGCTGTATGGTGGGACCAAAATATACAAAACCCGAACAGCAAAAATCCGATTCTTATAAAAACGAAAGAAATTTAGATACTCTGGCTTCTGTAACCAACTTAAAATGGTTTGATTTATTTAATGATGATGTTTTAAAAGATCTGATTACAAAAGGCCTTCAAAATAATTATGATCTAAAAATTGCTGTCGCGAGAATTGATCAGCTTAGAGCACAGTTAGGCTATTCTAAAACAAATTTATTGCCCACATTTCAATACGGAGCAACCATAAACAGCAATGAAAAAAACTTAACTCCATCAAATGTGGGAGCGAGTATGTCATGGGAAATTGATTTCTGGGGAAAATACCGTCATGAAAATAATGCGACACAAAATGAACTTCTCGCTACAGAAGAAGCACGAAAAGTTGTTTTGTCAGATATTGTAAGCAGTATCGCTACAGCATATTTTCAGATGCGAAATTTAGATAATCAACTGGAAATTGCGAAACAAACGCTCTCTACCAGAGAGAAATATTATGATATTATAACTAAAAGATTTGAAAGCGGTTATATCTCTGAAGTCGATAAAGTTCAAATTGAACAGCAGGTTGCTATTGCAGAAGCTACTATTCCAAACATAAAAAGACAAATAACATTTCAGGAAAACTTAATATCGCTGCTAACAGGACAACTTCCTACCGAAATTCCACGAGGTAAATCGAATACTGAGTTACGAATTGTAAGCGAAATTCCGTTATCGATACCTTCTTCATTACTTGAAAACAGGCCAGATGTAAAAGCTGCGGAATTAAAATATAAAGCTTCAAATGAGAGAATCGGAACTGCTCAGGCTATGCGATTTCCTTCTCTTAATCTTGCTGCGATTGGTGGATTTGCCAGTGCCGATTTAAGTAATTTGTTTTTAGGAAGTTCGTACTCGCAAAATGCTTCTGCTGGAATCGCTGGTCCCATATTTGCTTTTGGAAGAAATAAGCGAAGAGTCGAAATTTATAAGCAACAGGCAGAAGAACTAAAATTTAGCTACCAAAAAACATACATTAATGCTGTAATAGAAGTGGAACAATCGATACAAGACATTAAAACATATAAAGAGGAATGGGCTGCACGCAACAGACAAGTGCAAGCGGCCTTAATTAACTATAAACTGTCCTATGAAAGATATGATAGCGGTTATGTCTCTTACCTGGAAGTTTTAGATGTAGAAAGCAATCTATTTCAAGCACAATTGAGTTTATCGCAGTTGTCTCAAAGTCAGCTAAGTTCTATGGTACAATTGTATAAAGCACTTGGTGGGGGATGGAGCTTCTAAGGTTCTGAGTTGCTGAGGGACTAAGATACTAAGGTTTTGATAAAGAGTTTAAAACAAAAAAAGAGGTTGTTCTGATTGAACAACCTCTTTTTTTTAATCTTTGTGCCTCTGAATCTTTGTTACTTTGAGCCTAAAACCTTAGTATCTTAGTCCCTCAGCAACTCAGAACCTTAGTCCCTTAAAAATTAGCAAAACTCGTTAAACGCATCTTGCAAATTCTCAGCGATTAATTCAGCTGGGCGACCCTCAATGTGGTGACGCTCTAGCATGTGAACTAATTCTCCGTTTTTAAACAAAGCCATACTTGGTGATGATGGAGGAAAAGGGAACATATGTTGTCTTGCTGCATCTACAGCTTCTTTGTCAACACCTGCAAAAACAGTAATTAAGTGGTCTGGTTTTTTAGCACCATCTAAACTCATTTTTGCTCCTGGACGTGCGTTTCTTGCTGCACAACCACATACAGAGTTTACAACTACTAATGTTGTTCCTTCTGATTTGATTGCGTTATCAACTTCTGCTGCACTATGTAAATCTTGAAAACCTGCTGCTGTTAATTCAGCTTGCATTGGTTTTACCATTTCTTCTGGATACATATTTTTTATTTTTTAGTTTAACTTTAAGAATTGCAAAGTTACAAAGTTTAAAAACATGAACTTTAATTCCGGTATAAAGTTTTGTTATAGTTTAGTGTTTGTTTTTAGATCTAATCATATAGTATAATATTCTTTTGAATTTTTCCCTATTTCGTGAATTTTAGACAGCTAAGAATCTGAAATGTCTTTAGTTGCTGTTTTATTTTTATCAGGAAATTGATAGTTGTATTGTTTTAAGCGACCATTTAAACTTGTTGTTTTATGTTTAGTTGTTAAAACGGTTGACTTATTTTGCTCAGGAACCTCAATAGTTGAAAGATAACTGCTTAGATATTTTTTAAGTATTTGCATGTTGTCGACTTCAACCGAGTAAACGACTCTTTTTCCTTCATTTTTTATAATAACAAGATTTGCTTTCTTTAATTCTAATAAATGTTTGGATATTGTTGATTGTGCTAAGGGAATTAATTCAACGATTTCACCACAAGTTCTGTTGTTTTTTTTCCAGAGTAAGGTCATAATCTGAATTCGCGTAGGATGACCTAGTGCTTTGCAAATTTCCCCTATTACTTTTGTCTCGATATCAAAATCTAAGTGTTTAGTAACTCCCATAAATTTGCAAATTAATTTATTATCGTTATTGAGCGATTACACTAAATATACATTAGTCTTAATTGTAAAGTTACAAAGTTTAAAAGCAAGAATTTTAATTACGGGATAAAGTTTTTGTAATAGTTTAAAGTTTATTTTTAAGTCGAAGATAAAGCTATACTTTCCTTCAAATTTTCTTTTACTTTATGGTTTTTCAATGGGGAAATCAGGAATATTTACATTGCCTGTTTTATTATTTTATCAGGGAATTGATAGTTGTATTGTTTATAATGACTATTTCGACCTCTTATTTTATGTCTGGTTTCTAAAACCGTAGTCTTACTTTGTTCAGGAACTTCGATAGTCGAAAGATAACTACTCAAATATTTTTTAAGCAGTTGTATATTTTCAACATCAATAGAATAAATTGTTTTCTTTCCTTCATTCTTTACAGTTACAAGATTTGCTTTTTTTAATTCTAATAGATGTTTTGATATTGTTGATTGTGCCAGCGGAATTAATTCAACGATTTCTCCACAAGTTCTGTTGTTTTTTTTCCATAACAAAGTCATAATTTGTATTCGCGTTGGGTGTCCAAGTGCTTTACAAATTTTTCCTATTGCGTTTGTTTCTATATCAAAATTTAAGTGTTTAGTAACTCCCATAATTTTCCAATTTATTCATTATCGTTAATGAACGATTACATTATATCTACATCATTAATTGTAGATTTTTTATTCATTTTTTTTCTCTCAACTTTGGTTTCTTTAATAATGAATTGAACATTATTTTGAATTTGCAAAGCTAGATAGCAATGAGCCTTCGTAATCGCCTCAAAAAAACCTTAAAGTACAAGAATAAGACATTATTGTTCTGGCAAACGATATTGCTAAATGAATAATTTGCTTTTTTTGTTTGCCGAATTAACCTCAGTTTTCAAGGTATGCACTACTTTTTTCGATAAAAAGATCTTAGCGAATTCAAGAATTATATGGAGCTATTTGGGTATAAAAAAATCTGCAAAGTCGAGAGACTTTGCAGATTTCAGTATTTTGTTGATTAAAGGTTATTTGGGGAACTTTACTTGATATGGGTAGGTCTCGTAAATTGTATTGTCTTCATTAATTGTAAAACCTTTCGCAGCATCTTCTTTTCCAGCATTGAATAAAGCAATAACTTCTTCTTTTGGTTTTCCTTGTTTAAGCATACAAATTGCTTTGTAACATTTCGCATCCGAAAATTGCGGATAAATCTTCAAGGCTTTATCAAAAATAGCAATAGCTTCGTCCCATTTTTTTAG
Source organism: Flavobacterium hydatis (assembly GCF_000737695.1). Lineage (GTDB taxonomy): Bacteria > Bacteroidota > Bacteroidia > Flavobacteriales > Flavobacteriaceae > Flavobacterium > Flavobacterium hydatis. The sequence goes on along the minus strand of NZ_JPRM01000003.1, from coordinate 175,212 downwards.
TTCATATTTGGCTATTCCTTGGTAAAAATAGGCTGTGGGATGTTCTAGTTGTTGTCTGTTTTTATAAATGTCATTTACATAATCATCAAAAAGTTTTTCTGCTTTGTCATATTCGTTTAGTTGTAAGTAACAAAGCCCAATATAAAAACTATACGGATGATCCATTCTATATCCGTTGCCATAAAGAGCTATAGATTCTTCTAAATCCTTAATGGCATCTCTGCATGTTTTTGTGAAAATACATTTCATAAAGCCTCTATAAGGCAACCATTCCTGCTTATCATATAAAACAGCTTTGTCTAGAAATGGCATTCCGATTTCATATTTTTTACATTTAAAATAGGGCATTGCTTTTTGCTGCCACAAATAGGCTATTGTACTGTCTTTTTTTAAGCCTTCATCTATGCAATTTTGCCATTCCGACATTGCAATTGCATAATTGTGTTTGTAAGCACAACTGTCTAAAGCTTGTTTAACAATAGCTTCTTGAGCTTTGTCTTTTGGCATTTGACCTAAAGAAAGCATTGTGATAAAAAAAGGGAGAACTAAAATAATTTTTTTCAATTGCTAAGATTTAAAGTTAGAATTTATTTGAAAGAAAAACCACTCTAAATAACGCTTTAATAAATGGTGTTTTTGGACACTTTAAAATAACTTTAACATCTTCGATTAAGTTCGTTTCTTCATCTAAGAATTTAAAAATCAATGCAGGATTGCCTTTCTGAAACATATCTGAAAAAATGGAACTTCCGAGTTCATTGTTTCTATCGAGAATATCCAATAAAAGCAAATCATAGAACCAGAATTTACCTTTTTGATGAAATTTTCTGAAATCAGTTTGTGTTTCAAGAAACGACACTAATTGTGTTGATTTTTTATCGGACTTCTTAAAAGTATAACCTGTGCTTGCTTTGGTCCAACCGCCAGCTGTACCAATATTCAGCACACGATTAGTATTTCTTTTCCAGAAAGGGTAGCAAGTCATCGGGATGCATCCTTGTTCTTTTTCGATTATTTCATAATCATGAATGCCTAGATTCCTGATGTAGTTTTTAATCTCCGCTTCGTATTCTTGCTTTTCTAAAAGAGAATGTGAAAACAAAGTATATTCGAATAAAGCTTCGGTTGTAGATGTTGGTAAAACATACATAAAACGCGTGTTTCCTTTTTGTACAACCGAAAAATCCATGAAGGTAACTTGTTCCGGATTTAAAGCGGCTTGCTTACTTTTGATAAACCATCCGATAAAATGCTGTTGTAAAACGGGATATTTTTGTTGACTTTCAACCAATGCTTTATTATAAATGCTGTTTAAAAGCTGGTTGCAAGTAAACGTATTTGTTGAGATTGCAACAAAAACATGAGTTTCAAGTTCGTTAATATCGGTTACTTTGTCGTTTAAGAAAGTGATGTTTTCTTGTTTTCCTATTAGTTCGAAAACAGAGTTGTTAAAATCTAAACCGCGAATTTGATTGTATTGGTAAGGCTTTAACTCTAAATTACGTTTAAAGTTTTCGTTGGCAAATAATGCCGAATCCCATTTTTTTGAAATAGTATTCTCCCAGATTGATTGTCCTTTTTCCCAAAAACACCAAGTTCGGTCGTTGGTTTTCTTGGCGTCTTCATCAATTAATAAAATAGATTTTTCGGCAAACTTCCCAGATAACACCATTTTATAAACCGTCATCATTGCAGATAAACCGGTTCCTGTAAAAATGTAATCGTAATGCTTCATGTTGTGGGAAATCTATTTTTATCAAAAATAGGTAATTTTAGTTCGTTGGGTTTAATCGATGAAATTATTTATAACCATGTAAGTGATTTAAGTAAATATAAGTTTTGCTTAAATGGACTTATATAACTTATATGGTTAATTTTTTATCCCTTCAGCTTCGCCAAAATCACTTCAAAGTCTTTTGCATTGCGATAACTTGTATCTTGAAATATGATTTCGTTTTCGGGATTTAGAACACAAACAATGGGATAAGTTATTTGATTGTTTACTGTTCCTAGCTGAATCGCTAATTCATTAACTCCGCTTGAATTCCCGTTTGGTTTGTAATTGAAGGTTTGATTATTAAAATGGATTGTTCTTTTTTCTTCGGCATTAAAATCAACAAAATAGAAATTGTTGTTGAGTTGTGTTATTATTGTTTCGTTCTTGAAAGTCGAATTTTTCATTGCCTGACAATATTTACACCAATCGGTATGGATAAAAACGATAACTTTTCGTTTCTGAATTTGCTGTAAGCTATCTATTTGTTCAAACGAATAGAAGCTTAGTTGAGCAAAACCAGTAGAGGTAATTCCTAAGAAGAGAATAATTAGTATTAGCTTTTTCATTTGTTTTGTTTTTAAAGTGAAAATTTAACCGCAAAGGTTCATCTTTGGCTTAAAATGAATTTGGATAAAACGGATTCGCTAAGGCGAAAACGCGGATAAAAACGGATTTTTTTAACTTTTTTTAACTTTTTTTAAATCTGTTTTTATCCGCGTCTTTACTTTTGTAAATCCGTTTTATCAGCGTTCTTTTTTCGCTACTAACTTCTTTTAATATGTGCAATCTGTTGCAATAACTGTTTATCTCAAGTTATATCGTAATCCAAAGAAACCGCGTATTCCTTGGTTTGGCCCGTAAACATAAGTTGTGTCGAATGTTAAACCATACGGGTTGCTCGGTGTTACAAGTACCGTTCCGTTTGGTGCGTATTCTACATTTTTGTCAAAAGGGTCATTAGTTCTCGAAATCAAGAACGGATTGTTTCGCTTAGGTGTAAAGTTAAGTAGGTTTTTAATTCCTGCATACAATTCAAAATTCCTCCAACCTGTATACGTAAACTGAATGTTTTGTAGGCTATACCAAGGGGAATTTGGACTTCTTGGATCGGTATCGCTTAACAATGGTAATTTCATAGGACTGTAAAGATTTCCAGTATAATCTATAGCTAAATCTATCGGATCTATTTTATATGAAATACTCCAAGTTGCTGTAAATTTCTCTGTTAGATATGGTCTTTCTCGAACTCCGTCCTGTACATTGGAAACATCCATAATTGTAGCGCCAGTAATTAGTTTTAATCCGTTAGTAAAGTTCACGTCAATGTTTGTGCTGATTCCCTGACTTACTGCATAACCATTAATGTTGTCGTAAATAATTTTGTTTGGATCAGTTATATAATCTGAAACTATCTTATTACTAAATCGAGTATAAAAGGCTGTAGTTTCTATTCCTACGAATGTTCCGCTTGGGAAGTATATTTTTTTGATGTAGTTTAAATTGGCATTGACCGATTTTTCAGGATTCAGATTGTTTGCAATTACTACTTCTCTTGAGCCAGTTAACGCAGCATGGTCTTCTGTAAATAAATTCACAACTCTATATCCTGTTCCTGCATTAAAACGAAGAATGTTATTGTCGTTGAATTTTAGTTTATAAGCAAATCTAGGAGTTATGATATTCCCGTGAATAGAGTTGTAATCGTAACGAAGCCCTAATAGAATTTTATTTTTCTCGTTGAGGGTTATTTCGTCTTGCAGGAAAATACCCGGTAACCATGTTTTCTCTGGATTGTTTTGCCCTTGCAGTAATGTAGCAGTTGTATTGTCGTCGTAATAAGTGTAACGAGAAGCTATTCCGGCAAGCAAATCGTTACTTCTAATTTTCTTATCCCAGGTAAGTTGTGCAAAACCTATTTTTTGGTTTGCAATATAAGATGTAGTTCCGTAGCGGCTGTCTTGATAATGTACATTACCAGAAAAAGAGAATACTAGTTTTTCTTTTGTAGGTAATTGGTAGCTTCCTATAAGTTCCCCACGTTTGGTGTAAATACTCTCCCCGTAAATTTCGTCGCCACCACGATATTTTTTCTCCCAGCGTACATCACCACCCCAACGATCCTCGTACATTCCGCGTGCGGCAATGGTAAAGAGTCTGTTTTCTTTTCTTTTAAAAGTCCATTTTTGGAATACCGAAATACGATCTTGTAACGTAACATCGGTAAAACCATCATTATCGTTATCGATTCTCTGATTGTAGTTAAAATAGTTTACGCCTAATAATGCTGTTGCTTTTTTACCTACATCAAATTTTACTCCTAAATCTACATTTGTTTCTAACCAACTTGTAGTAAAAACATCGGCTGAGAAAGTGGGGGCGTTTGCTGCGCTTTTGGTGATAATATTTATTAAACCTCCAACAGCTTCACTTCCGTATAAAGATGAGGCTGGACCTTTTACAACTTCAATCCTTTCGACTAATGAATTCGGAATTCCAGACAATCCATAAACAGTGGATAAACTACTCACAATTGGCATTCCATCAATCATTACAGCAGTGTAAGGACCTTCGAGACCATTTATATGAATATCTCCTGTGTTACATACGCCACAATTAAGTTGAGGTCGAACACCGTTTACGTTTTGTAATGCTTCATAAATATTTGCAGTAGGATTTTTTTTGAAAAAAACTGGCGAATAAACCTCTACAGGAACGGCACTTTCTAATCTTTTTACGGCTTTTAAAGTTCCGGAAATTACTACTTCGTTTAGTTCGTTTTCGTCATTAGATAATTCAAAATCTAAAATAAGTGGTTGATTTTCTTTAACCAATATAGTTTTGGTTATGGTTTGTAAACCGAGTGATGAAATCTGAATCTTATAATTTCCTTGTGGAATACTTTCTAATTTGTAATTACCTAAACTATCGGTTTGGGTTTTATAATTTGTTTTTAATAATTGGACATTAGCTTGTGGTGTTTCTTGATTTTCAATAAATACTTTTCCTGAAATTGAACTAGTATTTTGTGAAAAAGAAACCTGAAGTATTGAAAACAGTAGTATTGTAAATAAATATTTCATTTTATTTAAATTATATTTTAGACAAATCTAAAAATTATATTTGATAAACAAAATTCTAATGCTTAAAAATATATTTTTGCATTAAAAAAAGCGATTCATTATTAAGAATGAACCGCTTAGTATTCCAACCGCAAACCAAAACAATTGGAATTTAACAAAACCCAAAATTCTTAAAATGTTATTTTCTGATTGTAATTAAACAAAATCTTCTTCGATAAGTTCTTTATTTATTAATGCACCAGCCACAGATCCCGATGAAACTGCAAGAGCAAGCGAACGACCAAATGTGCTATTGTCGCCTGCTGCATAAATGCCAGCAACGGTTGTTTTTTGGAAACTGTCAACCTTTATTAAACCTTGTTCTGTTATTTCGCAACCTAATTCCTGTGGTAAAAGAGAATGTTGTTCAAAAGGAGGTTTGGCATAAAGTGCTTTTATAGCGGTTTTAGTTCCATTTTTAAAAACGATATTCATTAGTTTACCTTCATTGTGCTGGAAATAATCAATCTCATTTTCTACGACAGTTATATTATTTTTTTTAAGAATACCGATTTGCTCTTCTGTTAAGGTAGGTTTGCCATTCGTAAAAACAGTTAAGTTTTTTGTCCAGTTCGAAATCATCTTAGTAAATTCATATCCGATATCCCCGTTTGCAACAATGCCGGTTTTTTCATTTTTAACCTCATATCCGTGGCAATATGGGCAATGTAATATTGAAATTCCCCAGCATTCTGCAAACCCATTAATTTCTGGAAATATATCTTTTAATCCTGTTGTAAAAAGTAATTTTCGGGAAGTAAATGTTTCTCCTTTTTCTGTTTCTATTTCAAAATCATTTTCAGTCTTTATAGCTTTAGTTGCTTTTGCTTCTAAGAAAGTTATTGTTGAATACTTTAGGACTTGTTTTTTTGCTTTAGCATTAATATCCGAAGGTTTCTTGCCATCGTGCGTTATAAAATTATGTGAATATGGAGTTTGATGGTTACAAGGTTTCCCGCTATCTATTATTAATACTTTGCGCAAGGAACGACCTAATGCCATTGCTGCAGAAAACCCTGCGTAGCTACCTCCAATTATTATAACATCATATTTATTATTGTCTATCATCGTTTTGTATTTATTGTTTATGAAAAGATTCTAGGTATGGGGAAAGGGTCTTTTTTTGAGAAACTTCCTTTTTGATAATCAATAATTTCATCTTCGGAGCAAAGGCACTTTTTTAGTTCTTTGGTGATTTTTTCTTCATTCATTTTTTGACCAATAAAAACAATCTCATTAAGTCGGTCGCCAAAATCGGAAGTCCAGCGTTCTTCGATTATATCCTGAAATTCTACAAAATTGTTATAAGACATACGTTCGCCAAGCGGCATACTTGCCCACCAGACACCAGCTCCCTCTGCTTTCATTGATCCTCCTGCCTGACTCCAGTTTATGGCTTGCTCAGGACGAGATGCCATCCATAATAATCCTTTACTACGAATTATATTTGAAGGGAAATCAGATTTAATAAAATGCCAAAAGCGATGTGGATGAAACGGTTTTGGATCACGAAACACAAATGAACTTATTCCGTATTCTTCGGTTTCGGGTGTATGAATTCCTTCTAATTCCCTAATCCATCCTGCTGAGTTCTCGGCTTCTTCAAAATTGAATAATCCTGTATTTATAATCTCAGCTGGATTAACTTTGCCTAAAATCGAAGTAAGTATTTTGGCAACGGGATTTAGTTTTTGTATATAAGCTTTAAGTGTTTGTAGTGATTCAGGATTTATTAAATCCGTTTTGTTCAGGATAATTACATTGGCAAATTCTACCTGATCTACCAAAAGATTCACAATTGTTCGGTTATCGTTTTCTATATCCGAAGCATTTCTTTCTTGTAATGTTTCGGCAGAACTAAAATCTTTGAAGAAGTTTAAACTATCTATAACCGTAACCATTGTATCGACATAACTAAAGCGTGATAAATCGATGTTTTCATCTTCATTTACAAAAGAAAATGTTTGTGCAACAGGAATAGGTTCGCTAATTCCAGTACTTTCGATAAGTAAATAATCAAAGCGATTTTCTTTAGCCAGTTTTTCTACTTCAATCATTAAATCTTCTCGTAATGTACAGCAAATACATCCATTGCTCATTTCGACCAGTTTTTCTTCGGTGCGGGACAATGTGTGTTCGTTTTTTACTAGTTGTGCATCAATATTTACTTCGCTCATATCATTAACGATCACAGCAACTTTTAAACCTTCTTTGTTGTGCAGAATATGATTAAGCAAAGTTGTTTTTCCAGCTCCAAGAAATCCGCTTAATACAGTTACAGGTAGTTTATTCATTTGCTTTTCTTTTATTATGATTTCTATAATTTAAAAAATGTCCGATAATCATACCAGTTCCCCCAATGTAGATTAAATAGGAATGTACATCTAACACTATTTCTATGAGAATACTTGCAAAAATTAGCGTTAACGACAGAATAAGGATACTACTTACCAAAAGATTGGATTTCTTTATTATTTTTACAACAGCAAAGAATCCTATTGAAACAAATAATAAATCGATTAAAGGATTGTGACTGATCCCTAAAGGAATGATTGTGATGATGGGAAAAATTAAGCAATGTATCAAGCAGATAGATGCGCTCGAAATTCCTAATAAGTCCCAATTAAAGATTGTTTTTGTTTTCATTTCGTGTATATTTGCTTAATGCAATAATGTTGCAAATATAGAAAATAATTTTAAATGCAACTATGTTGCGTTAATATTTTACATATGAAAGTTACCCGTAATACCGCGGCTAAGGGAGCCATTTTAGAATTAATTACTAATTCAGACACGGCATTGTCCCATTCAGAGATTCATAAACTTACCCAAGATTTATGTGATCGCGTTACCATTTATAGAATTTTAGATCGATTGGTAAACGAAGATGTTATTCATAAAATCGTCAATCTTGACGGTACTATCAAGTATGCCAAATGTCATCATGCAAATCATGTTCATATTCATAATCACGTACATTTTAGTTGTGAAAAATGTTTGAAAGTTACTTGTATGGAAAACGTGCAACCAAGCTATATAATTCCCCGTAATTACAAGGTCAACGACGTAAATTTTACCCTTTCGGGATTGTGTCCGAATTGTTTATAAAATCATTTAAGATTTAGACAAGGCTAAAAAAAATATTTGAGCAATACTATTTTTGTATATATTTGCTTTAATAATTTTTATGAAATGACTAAATCTCTTGAAGAAGTTAACCAATCGGTTCATACGCAAAATAAAACCTCAGTATTTAGAAAAATATTAGCATTTTTTGGACCAGCTTATTTGGTGAGTGTCGGTTACATGGATCCGGGAAACTGGGCGACCGATATTGCAGGAGGAAGTCAGTTTGGGTATGCCTTGCTTTGGGTTTTGTTAATGAGTAATTTAATGGCTTTGTTATTACAAAGTCTTAGTGCCCGATTAGGTATCGTAACCCAACGCGATTTGGCACAGGCTTCGAGAGAAACCTATTCTAAATTCATCAATTATATATTATATATTCTTGCCGAGGTGGCTATTGCAGCCTGCGATCTTGCTGAGGTTTTAGGAATGGCAATTGGTATTAATCTGTTATTTGATATTCCGCTTATCGAAGGAGTTCTAATAACTGTTCTTGATACTTTCTTGTTGTTGTTTCTTATCAATAAAGGCATCCGAAAGATGGAAGCTTTTATCATCGTTCTGGTTGCAATAATTGGGTTTTCTTTTGTTTTTGAAATGATTTTTGCGGAGCCCGAACTTGATAAAGTTATTTACGGACTGATACCATCTATACCAAATTCTGCTGCTTTATATATTGCAATCGGAATTATTGGTGCAACAGTAATGCCTCACAATTTATACTTGCATTCCTCTTTGGTTCAAACAAGAAAGTTTGACCGCAGCACCGCAGGAATCAAGCAAGCATTAAAATATAATTTTATTGATTCGACAATTGCGCTTAATCTTGCTTTTTTTGTAAATGCTGCCATTTTAATTTTAGCGGCAGCTACTTTTCATCGTAACGGAATGTTTGAGGTAGCCGAGATTCAAGATGCGCATAAGTTTCTGGAACCACTTTTAGGAACCAAATGGGCGCCAATCCTTTTTGCTGTAGCATTAATTGCTGCTGGGCAAAGTTCTACTATTACAGGAACTCTAGCAGGACAGATTGTTATGGAAGGATATCTAAACCTGAGAATCCAGCCTTGGGTACGCCGAATCTTAACTCGTATTATTGCAATTGTTCCAGCAGTAATCGTAATCCTGATTTATGGGGAAAGCGTCACGGGAAAATTATTGATTTTAAGTCAGGTAATATTGAGTTTGCAATTAGGGTTTGCTATAATTCCGTTGATACACTTTGTGAGTGATAAAACTAAGATGAAAGGGTTTCACATTGGTCGACTAACTCAGGTTACAGCATGGATAATTGCCTTAATCATCGTTTCGTTAAATGGAAAATTAGTTTTTGATGAAATAAGTGGCTGGTTAGCAGCTTCGGAAAATCCGATTGTGCTTTGGCTTACCGTTGTGCCGCTGGCAATAGCGTTTTTGGTTTTGCTGCTTTATATTGTTGTGAAACCGTTTGTTGCCAAAGCTAAATCTAACATTCAGAATCATTCACCTCATAATCTTAGCTTGCATTTTTCAGTAAAAGAAACGTATAGCAAGAAGAATATCGCCATTACAGTTGATTTCTCTAATGCGGATGAAGCTGCAATTAATAGTGCTTTTGAGTTGGGAGGAATAGATGCTAATTATACTTTAATTCACGTGGTCGAAACAGTTGGCGCTCATATGTATGGTCAAAATGTAGACGATCACGAAACCACAATCGATGAAAAACTGCTGCTAGAATATAAAGATATGCTCATGGCAAAAGGATTCAAGATTGAAACCGAACTTGGATTTGGTAAACCCAACAATATCATTCCAATCATTGTAAACAAAGGAAGTTTTGATATTCTGGTAATGGGAACTCATGGACATACTGGGTTTAAAGATTTGCTTTTTGGTACCACAGTCGATAAGTTGCGTCATAAAATTTCGATACCTTTGTTTATTGTTAAATAAAGTTGCTGAGGTACTGAGTTGCCAAGGTTCTAAGGTTTTTTTTAGATTCTTAAAAAAGCTTAGAACCTCACATTCTTAGAACCTCAAAATAAAATAAACGTTTCATTAGTGAGATAAAGATTCAGATAAGCAAAGACGTGAAGTTTTCTAAATTTGAAATCTAAAATCAACATTCTAAAATCTAAAATCAAATGACTTTCTCAGAAGAAAACTATCTTAAAGCTATTTATCATTTAACCACTTCTTCTGAAGCTGAGGTTAGTACAAATGCTATTGCCGAAATGATGGAAACAAAAGCCTCATCGGTAACAGATATGCTAAAAAAACTATCCGAAAAGGATTTGATAAATTATAAAAAATACCAAGGGGTTTCATTAACCGATAACGGAAAATTAGCTGCCAAGATGATTGTGCGTAAACATCGTTTGTGGGAAGTATTTCTTGTAGATAAACTAGATTTTTCATGGGATGAAGTACATGATATTGCTGAACAATTAGAACACATTAAATCAGAACAATTAATTAATAAGTTGGATGATTTTCTGGGTAATCCTACCGAAGACCCACACGGAGATCCAATTCCTGATGCTCATGGTCGAATCATTAAAGTCGAAAAGCAATTACTATCTGAACTTGTAGAGAATCAAGTTGGTGTTTGCGTAGGCGTAAAAGATACTTCATCGGAATTCTTGCAATATCTAGACAAACAAGAAATTGCTTTAGGTTCAAAAATCGAATGTGTATCAAAAGAAAGCTTCGATTTGTCATTAAAAATTAAAGTAAACGATAAGGAACTAACGATTTCTAATAAAATAGCTTCGAATCTTTTTGTGAAGGTACAGTAGTTTTCAGTCGCAGTATTCAGTTTCAGTCTTAGTAAAGTCAGGTTTTTATTACTCAATCTTGTCAGGCTGAGCGGAGTCGAAGCCCCACAAGCTTCATCGTAAATAGAACGCGGATTAAACAGATTCGCAAAAGCGAAGACACGGATAAAAATGGATTTTCTATTCGTAATCTTGTCAGGATAAACTCTGTCGGAGCCCACAAACTTCATCGTAAATAGAACGCGGATTAAACAGATTCGCAAAAGCGAAGACACGGATAAAAACGGATTTTCTATTCGTAATTTTGTCAGGATAAACTCTGTCGAAGCCTCGTACGTCCTTCGACACGGCTCAGGATGAAAAAATCGTGTAAAGAAAAGGTTCAAAGATTGTCGAGTTTAAACATAAACCGAGCAACCTTTGAACCTTTGTTTCTTAGTACCTCAGTACCTTTTCTCAGTGACATCCACAATCACTTCCTCCGCAGTTATCTTTCTTTTTAGAAGATTTCCAGAAAAACTTACGAATTAAAAATGCGATAGAGATGAATAAAATTCCAAATGCTATTATTTCCTGTATCATGATACATTATTTTAGTAGTTGAAAAGCCAGTAAGGCAGTAATGTATGCAAAGCCGGTCATTAACACGAGCTGAACCATTGGCCATTTCCAAGAGTTTGTTTCTTTTTTGGTAATTGCAAGTGTACTTGCGCACTGTAATGCAAAGGCGTAAAAGAGTAACAATGAGATTCCTGAAGCAAAATTAAAGATTTTTTCACCCGTTTGCGGATTGATTTCTTCTTTCATTTTGTTTTTTATGGTCGTTTCATTATCGGTACCACCTACACTGTAAATAGTTGCAAGCGTTCCCACAAATACTTCACGGGCTGCAAATGAGCTTATAATTGCAATACCAATTTTCCAATCGTATCCTAATGGTGATATTACAGGTTCGATGGTTTTACCCATTAAACCGATATAAGAGTTTTCTATTTTTTGAGATGCAACTGCTTCTTCAAATTCAAAGTCATCTAGAGGCTTCTCTTTGTGTCTTTCGGTTACGATAGCTTCAGCATCATTAAAGTTCTTTCCTGGTCCGTATGAGGCTAAAAACCATAAAACAACCGATATAGCCAAGATTATCTTTCCTGCTCCAAAAACGAATGCTTTAGTTTTCTCAACAACATTAATAGCAACGTTCTTGAATAAAGGCATTTTGTAGTTAGGCATTTCGACTACAAAATATGTTTTGGATTTTATTTTTAGTATTTTATTTAAGATATAAGAAGACAAAATCGCCATCCCAAATCCTAGAAGATATAATAACATTAATGTTAATCCTTGCATATTTAGGAATCCAAAAATACGCTCGTCTGGTATTACTAATGAAATAATAATAGCATAAACAGGTAATCTAGCCGAACAAGTTGTAAATGGTGTTACTAAAATCGTGATTAATCTTTCTTTCCAGTTTTCGATATTACGAGTTGCCATAATTGCCGGAATTGCACAAGCAGTTCCTGAAATTAAAGGCACAACGCTTTTTCCTGATAGTCCAAATTTGCGCATGATTTTATCCATAAGGAAAACCACACGACTCATATAACCACTTTCTTCAAGTATGGAAATAAAGAGGAATAAAAAGGCAATTTGCGGAATAAATATCAAGATTCCGCCAATTCCTGGGATAATTCCCTGAGATAATAAGTCGGTTAAGATTCCGCTTGGCAATCTTTCTGCAACTATTGTGCTTAATGATGCAAACGTACTATCGATAAAGTCCATTGGTATTGTTGACCATTGGAAAATGGATTGAAAAATAATAAACAAGATGGCAAAAAAGATGGCGTAACCCCAAACTTTGTGGGTTAATACACGGTCTAGTTTTGCACGGAAATCTTTAGCAACAGTATGGTCTACTTTTAAACCTTCTTTTAGGACATCATTTATAAATTGATACCTCTTGATGGTTTCTTTTTGTTGCAAACGTTTTAACTCTGAATGCGATTTGGTAAACGTACTTCTAACTTCGTTTCTATCTAAATTCAAGAAGTTCACATCTTGAGTAATTACCAACCACAGTTTGTATAATAACTGGTTTGGGAAAGCGTGTTGTAAACTCTTAAAATACTCCGGGTCAATAACCGATGCGTTTAAGCACGGTTCGTTCGGAATAGTTTTATAAGAAACAATCAAGTTTTTAAGCTCATCGATTCCGTGACCTTTACGAGAACTTATTAAAGCAATTTTTGTTTTTAAATGTTCCTCTAGATATGGGATGTCTAGAGTAATCCCTTTAGATTCCATTCTATCAGCCATGTTAATGACTAATATTGTTGGGATTTCAAGATCTTTTATCTGAGTATAAAGAAGTAAGTTTCTTTTTAGATTTTCAACATCTGTAACAACAAGTACTACATCTGGATATAATTTGTCGTTTTTGTTTAATAAAAGTTCAATTACCACATTCTCATCAATAGAGCTGGCATTTAAACTGTATGTTCCCGGTAAATCGAGAATGTTGGCTTTAATGTTATTTGGTAATTTGCAAAATCCCATCTTTTTCTCAACAGTAATTCCTGGATAGTTTCCTACTTGTTGATTAAGACCTGTTAATTGATTAAAAACTGAAGTTTTTCCTGTATTTGGATTACCGATTAAGGCAACATTTATATTTTGAATACTCATTGCAAATTCTATTTGATTATTTCTACTTCTATTACACGTGCCGTTTCTATTCGAATAGCCACATGCGAACCATTAATATTCAAATATAAAGGATCTCCGAACGGAGCAATTTGAAGCAATTCGACCATGTTACCTGGCAAGCAACCCATTTCTAATAATTTCAACGGAACTAAATCAATATCAAATTCTTTGATAATGGCTTTTTCGCCTTTTTTCAGGGTGTGGATAGAATGTTTCAAGTTTATTTAGATTGAATTAATATTGCAATATTAATCATTTAATATTGATTTAAGCCAGTTTTCCCCTATGGTTTCAATGTTTTAAGATATAATTCACATATAGGATTGCCTCTTCTAAAAGTTAAATGAAAACCATTTATTCAGAGATTTAACGATTTTGAGAGGAAATTTAAAACCGTAAAGTTATTCGGTACACAAAAAGTTAATATCTTCTATAAGTTTTTGAATATCTTCTTTCTTGGTTCCGTCATAAAAACCACGTACGCGTCTTTTTTGATCTACCAAAATAAAGTTCTCTGTATGTACCATATCGTACAATTGGTCAGGTCTTCCTAGTTTTACAGCCAAATAAGATTTTCTTGCCATGGTGTAAATTTCTTTTTTGTCGCCAGTAACCAAATTCCATTTACTATCTACAACACCATTTTTTACAGCGTATGCTTTTAGAACAGGAATACTATCAGTTTCTGGGAATACGGTATGCGAAAGTAATTTTACTTTAGGATTATCTAAAACCGCTTTTTGTACATCGGCAAGATTTGCTGTCATTTTAGGACAGATTGAACCACAAGTAGTAAAAAAGAAATCGGCTACGTATATTTTTCCATCATAATCTTTTTGAGTAATCGTATCGCCATTCTGGTTTACAAACGAAAAATCGGCAATTGTATGATACTTGCTTTTGTATTGCATAGTGCTATCAACCAGTTCTGGGTTTACATCGGCTGGATTAAAAATAGGCAATGTTTTCTTCGGTTTTAATGCTGAATAAAACAATGAAATTGTGACGGCTGAAAATACGAATAGGACCAAGAAAAATTTCCTGTACTTATAGAGTAAAGATTTCATAAACAAAATTTGGGGCAAAAGTACAAAAACCTCTTTTTAAATACGGTAACATTGTTTTTTTTAACCAAATTATAGCAGGTGATTTCTGCCAAGAAGATAAGAATGTATTGTAGTATTAATTGTTTTGTTATGAAACAACTAGATATTTTTGATTTTTCTGGCTAAAAATCGTACAATCGTTAACATTTTATTCAAAATAATAACGATATGTTTGTAAATACTAAACTAAAAACAAATATGAAAAAACAAATTAACAGGCATTTGTTGTTTGCAATTCCAGCAATGTTAGGATTTGCAGTGTGTCAGGCGCAAAGCACGGCGCCAAAAACATCAGGAATTGATGTTTCCTTAATGGATAAAAATGTTAAGCCAAGTCAGGATTTCTTTAGATATGTAAATGGGACATGGGTGGACAAAACCGAGATTCCTAGTGATAGAAACGCTTGGGGAAGTTTTAATGAATTACGCCAAAAGACAGACAACGATGCTTTGGCAATTTTGAAAGAAGCTTCAAAAAGTCAAAAATATAAATCGAATACCGATCAAGGAAAAGCAATTGCACTTTTTAATACAATCTTAGATACTGTAGGAAGAAATAAAAGAGGGATTACACCGCTTCAACCTTACTTAAAGAAAATTGATGCGATTAAAAATGTAGCCGATTTGCAGAATTTCTTAGCAGAAATGGAATCTCAGGGAGGCGTTGGTTTCTTTGGATTTTATATCGGAGCAGATAAAAAGAATAGTAATGTAAATGCGGTTAGCTTAAGCGTAGGTAGATTAGGATTGTCGGATAAAGATTATTATGTGTCTGAAGATAAGGACTCTAAAGAAAAACGTGCTAAGTATGAAACCCATATTGCAAGAATGTTGCAATTAATAGGGGAGACTCCACAAAAGGCAAAAGAAAACGCTGCACAGATTTTAGCTTTAGAAATTGCGATGTCTTCACCAAGGTTAGATCGTGTAGAGCGTAGAGACGGAAGACTGCAATATAATCCGACGGCTGTTGCTGATCTTAAAAAAATGACTCCTGCAATACAGTGGGATAAATACCTTGCGGGTATAGGAATGGTAAAAATAGATACGATTATTGTAACGCAACCTCGTTACATGAAAGCATTACAAACCATTTTTACCGAAAATAAAGTAGGGGCTTGGAAAGAGTATTTAAAATGGAGTATGTTAAACAAAACATCTTCGCAGTTAACTACACAAATAGAAGATGCTAGTTTTGATTTTTACGGAAAAACATTAACTGGAGCAATAAAACAACGTCCAGCAGAAGAAAGAGCACTTCAGGTAATAAACCAAGTGGTTGGAGAATCTTTGGGTAAACTGTATGTTGAGAAAATGTTTCCAGCTGAAGCTAAAGTAAAAGCCGAAAAGATGATTCAGAATGTAGTTTTGGCGTACCAAAATCGTATTACCAATTTGCCTTGGATGTCTGCAGAAACTAAAACTAAAGCAATTGAAAAACTGAATAAAATTGCCATAAAAATTGGTTATCCTGACAAATGGAAAGATTATAGCGAGTTGGTTATTAAAGATGTATCTGAGGGAGGAAGTTATTTTGATAATAGTATTAACCTAGCCAAATGGAACTATAATCAGGATATTGCTAAATATAAAAAGCCTGTAGATAAAACGGTTTGGGGAATGTCTCCGCAAACGGTAAATGCGTATTACAACCCATCGTATAACGAAATTGTATTTCCAGCAGCTATCTTGCAACCACCATTTTACAATTATCAAGCTGATGAAGCAGTAAATTATGGCGGAATTGGTGCTGTAATTGGTCATGAAATTTCTCATGGTTTTGATGATTCGGGTGCGCGTTATAACGCAAATGGTAATCTAGTGGACTGGTGGACAGCTGATGATTTAAAACAATTTACAGCTTTAGGAACTGCATTGGCAAATCAATATAGTGCATTAGAGCCTTTACCTGGAATTCACGTAGACGGAAAGTTTACATTGGGTGAAAACATAGGCGATTTAGGTGGTATAAATGCAGCTTATGATGGATTGCAATTATACTTGAAAGCCAATGGAAACCCTGGATTAATAGATGGTTTTACACCAGAACAACGTTTCTTTATTTCTTGGGCAACAGTTTGGAGAACTAAGAGCCGTGATGAAGCAATAAAAAGTCAGGTTAAAACAGATCCACACGCTCCGGGAATGTACCGAGCTTATGTGCCGTTGCAAAATGTAGATGCTTTTTATGATGCATTTTCTATAAAACCAGGAGATGGGATGTATATAGAACCATCAAAACGAGTTAAGATTTGGTAAAATAAAAATACAAAAACGGCTGTCTTTAATAAGGCAGCCGTTTTTTATTTAAGTATTAAGTATTAAGTATTAAGTATTAAGTATTAAGTATTAAGTATTAAGTATTAAGTATTAAGTATTAAGTATTTTGTGCTTAAAATCTATTTTTCTTAAATGCTAATATTTAAGAATTCTAAAAGTCTAAGCCAGTCTAATAATCTAAGAAGTCTAATTAGTCTATTTCTTTATCTTTCTAATAGAAGAATTTACCAAATACAAACCAATTAAAGTTACCAAAACTCCAATAACAATGGCGAGAGTAAGTGTTTCGTCAAAAAGGATGAAACCTAACAAAATGGCAACAATAGGATTAATGTAAGCATAAATACTACTAACTTCTTTTGGTAAATGTTGCAATGTATAGATAAATGCAATAAAGGTTAGAACCGACCCGATAATAACCAAATAGGCAATTGACCACCAAGAAACTGCAGGGATTAAATTAAAAGGAATATTAATTCCAGATGTTTCGGTTATACCAAAAAGAATAAAACTGGAAATAAGCATTTGCAATCCCAAACTAAAATAAGGATTAAAGCTAGCTGCTTTTTTCATGGTATGTAAAATCCCGAAAGCCCAAGTTATAGTTGAAGCTACAGATAAGAAGATTCCGAATTGAAATTGAGGATTTAGGAAATCGGTTAAGTGATCACTAAAAATGATACAAACGCCTAGAAAACATATTAAGATTCCCGCAACGGCAAGTCGGGCAATTCGTTCTCCTTTAAAGAAACAAATAACCACAATCCAGATTGGGAAAATAGCGCCAATAATCGCACCCAAACCACTACTAATATATTTTACGCCCCAAGTACTTAAACCGTTACTGCAAACAAAATTCAGGATGCTTAAAACCAAGATAGTTCGCCATTGTTTTCCTTTTGGCCAAGGTTCTTTCTTGAGTATGAAATAACCAACGTATAAAATTCCGCCTATAAATTGTCGGATAGTTGCGAGTTGTAACGCGGGCATATGTTTTACGCCTTCTTTGGATGCTAACCATGTTGTTCCCCAAAAAAAACTAACCCAGCATAAAGCGAGTATTGGTAAACCAATAGATTCTATTTTGTTAGAAAATGCCTGCTGAATTTTAGCTCTCACGTACTGATCGTTTTATGATGTAAATATTCAGAAATAATTTTGAATTAATATCATATAATTTACTTTTTGCTTACATTTTTTAATCTAAATATGTAACAAATTTTCAAAAGGTAGACCAATCGATTTACAAACTTAAATCTAACAAAAATTAACGTTTTATTAAAAATAATAACAATAAGTTTGTGAGTAACTATAAAACCGTATTTAAAAATGAAAAAGAACAATAGTAAGAATTTGCTATTTGCAATACCAGCAGTGTTGGGTTTTGCAATGTGTCAGGCTCAAAGTCAGGCACCTTCAGCTTCTGGAATTGATGTATCCTTAATGGATAAAAAAGTTAAGCCAAGTGAAGATTTCTTTCGTTATGTAAATGGAACTTGGTTAGATAAAACCGAAATTCCTAAAGACAGAACTACATGGGGAAGTTTTAATGAATTGCTGAAGAGTACAGATGCAAATTCGCTGGCTATTTTAAAAGAAGCATCAAAAGATCCAAAATATAAATCGAATACAGATCAGGGAAAAGCAATAAACCTTTTTAATGCAATCCTTGATACAGTAGGAAGAAACAAACAAGGAATTACGCCTTTAAAACCATATCTTAAAAAAATCGATGCAATAAAAAATGTTGCTGATTTAGAGAAGTTTTTAATTGAAACGGAGCCTATTGGCGGAATTGGATTTTTTGGAGTATATGTAAGTGCTGATGAAAAAAACAGTAATAAAAACTCTGTAAGTCTTGGTTTAGGTAGATTAGGTTTACCAGATAAAGATTATTACACATCTGAAGAAAAAGATTCAAAAGAAAAACGTGAAAAATATGTGCTTCACGTAGCTAGAATGTTGCAATTTATAGGAGAAACTCCTGCAGCAGCAAAACAAAATGCAGCGAAAATATTAGCATTAGAAATCGAAATGTCTAAACCAAGATTAGATAGAGTAGAGCGCAGAGATAGCAGATTACAATACAATCCGACTTCGATTGCTGATTTGCAAAAAATGACACCAACTATTAACTGGAAAAATTACCTTACGGGAATTGGAATGGCTAAAGTGGATACTGTTGTTGTATTGCAACCAAGATATATGAAAGCTTTGGAAACTGTTTTCAAAGAAAATAATCTTGCTGCTTGGAAAGAATATATGAAATGGTCTTTATTGAGTGCATCATCATCACAATTATCTACTGATATCGAAAGTGCAAACTTTGATTTCTACGGAAAGACGTTAACTGGAGCAATCAAACAACGTCCGCGTGAAGAAAGAGCACTTCAGGTTGTAAACCAAACAATAGGTGAGGCTTTAGGTAAATTATATGTAGAGAAATTATTCCCAGCTGAAGCTAAAGCGAAGGCAGAGAAAATGATTCAGAATGTAATCTTGGCTTACCAAAACAGAATCAATAATTTAACTTGGATGTCTGCTGAAACTAAAGTTAAAGCGATTGAAAAATTAAACAAGATTACTATAAAAATTGGTTATCCTGATAAATGGATAGATTATTCAGCTTTAGAAGTTAAAAGCCTTGCAGAAGGAGGAAGCTATTTTGAAGACATGAAAAACTATTCAAGATGGAGTTTTAATAAAGGACTTTCTGATTTGACAAAACCAGTTGATAAGACTGAATGGGGAATGTCTCCACAAACGGTAAATGCATATTACAACCCATCGTATAACGAAATTGTATTCCCTGCAGCTATTTTACAACCTCCTTTTTACAACTACCAAGCAGACGAAGCTGTAAATTATGGTGGAATCGGTGCTGTAATAGGACATGAAATTTCTCATGGTTTTGATGATGCTGGTGCACGTTATAACGCAGATGGAAACCTTGTTGATTGGTGGACAGAAAATGATTTGAAAGAATTTACAAAATTAGGAACTGCTCTTGCAGATCAATATAGTGCATTAGAGCCACTTCCAGGAGTTCACGTAGATGGTAAATTTACTTTAGGTGAAAACATTGGAGATTTAGGTGGAGTAAATGCTGCTTATGATGGTTTACAATTGTACTTAAAAGCAAATGGTAATCCTGGTTTAATCGACGGATTAACTCCAGAGCAACGTTTCTTTATTTCTTGGGCTACAGTTTGGAGAACTAAATCACGTGATGAAGCTTTAAAAAATCAAGTAAAAGTAGATCCGCACTCTCCAGGAATGTACCGTGGATATGTGCCTATCCAGAATATGGATTCTTTCTATGAAGCATTCTCTATTAAAAAAGGAGATAAAATGTACATAGAACCAGAGAAAAGAGTTAAAATCTGGTAATATCTAGTTTACAAAAAAAGGGGCTGCTTTATTAAAGCAGCCCCTTTTTTTATTGTCTTTTGTCAGCAAAACAATCTGTAGACTAGTTCGTGAGTAATTGATAACACATTACAACCATAGCCTACGGTTTCAACCGTTGGAGCGCAATGTATTATTGTAGCGTATTATCTTAATTGGTATCCCATGGTTGAAACCATGGGCTATGGTTATGTAGACAATCCTGTCATCCCGAAGAATTGAGGGATCTCCGTTAGTTGCTCCACAATCTAGAGGAATACGTTATGTTAGTTACTTGTAGGGCTCCGCCTCGCATACGTTCAGATTATGGAAAACCTATATTACGTAGACGCACTGCGGTGCGTCTCTACAGAAAACCTTTGCGTCTTTGAACCTTTTTTCAAAAACCTTTGAACCTCTTTAAGGCTTTTTAACAAAGTTATACCCAAGTACCGTTTCTATTTTTGTACTCGAAATAACCTTTTTAAAACTTTCTTTGTCGTGATTAAACTTAGGAGGAGTTAGATTCTTTTCGGCTGCTTTTTGGGTGTAATATTCCTTACGCATAGGATGAAAAGGAGCAACGCCATTAAAAGTTTCATTCCATGAGTCGGATGCTATGATTTCTAGGATAATACCAATACAATCTTCCTGATGAATAAAGTTGATAGGCGCATCGGGGTTTTCAACATTTCCTTTGCCGGCAAGAAATTTAATTGGGTTTCGGTCTTCACCAATTAAACCGCCAAAACGCAGAACAGTAGTTTTAAAATTGGAATTGCTTTGCAAAAGGGTTTCGGCAATTATCAATTGTTTTCCACTTTCAGTATCGGCATCAGGTTTTGTTTCTTCGGTTATCAATAAATCACTTTCACCATAAACAGATGTCGAACTTATAAAAAGTACTTTCTCAATAGTTGATTTTTCGATAAGTGGAATCAGAAAAGCGATTTTATCTACAAAGCTATCTGCGTTTTCGCCACGCAACTTGGGCGGAATATCGATAATAAGAATACTGCTTTCATTCAAAAAAGCTTCAATTTGTCCTGATGTACTTTTGCCGAAAGGCGGATTCTCTTCGTTAGGATTAATATTTATTAAAAACGGACTAATCCCAGATTCTTCCAATATCGATAATTTTTCTGTTGAGGTTGTAGATCCGTTTACCGAAAAGCCTTTTGTAATCATGGCTTTCGCCAAAGGAAATCCTAACCATCCACATCCTAAAATACTAATTTTTGTCATTTTGTTTCTTGTAATCAGTTTGTGTTTGTTCTTTTATGCTATTTGTAAATTGTCTCGCAAAGTCGCAAAGTTTACCATTATTAAAACTTCTTTATAATTCAATGAGATTTTTCAACCATTTAAGTAATGTAAGTTTATTTAAGTTTTACATTTATTAGTCATGCTTATATTTACTTACATTACTTATATGGTTAACTTTTGTTGCAATCTCGTATTATAAATTCCATTGATGGTGAATTTCGGTTTGTAAAAATTCTATAAAATGATTAAAATAGTCTGGATATTCTTTGCTTTGTCTAATTGCGATGAAATGTTTTCTTTTTAATCCGTTTTTGCCAATTTTTACCGCTTTTAACGGACTATTTTTCAAATATGGCAATACTGCCCATTTTGCCATCGACATAACTCCCATATCGGCCTTAATCATTTCGATAGAAGCTTCGGTAAGTGGCAATGGCGTTATTTTTCTTGGAGTTACTTTGGCTGGAGCCAAAAACATTTGATGAATTGTAACTGTTTCCATAGGTAGCGAATGAATAATCAGATGCTCATTGGTAAAATCTTCGGCTACAACGTATTTTTTATTTGCCCAAGGATGGTTTTCGGAAACAACCATTACAGATTCATCCTGAAAAAGTTCCAGATATTTTATTCTATCATCTTTTATAAGATCGCTTACAATACCAATATCTATTACATTCTCTAATAATTTTTGTAACGGATGATGTGTAGCTTCGGTTACAACTTTGAGTTCAATATTTGGATATACAAAGTGAAATTGCTTTAAGACAGATGGCAGCCAATGATAGCTGGAAAAACATTCGGTACTAATACGGATTTCGCCATATTCGCCAAAAACCATTTGTTTTATTTCTAGCTCCGTTTCTGATATTTTGTCTAGAATTTCATTAGAAATCCCATATAACTTTTCACCAGCTTTGGTTAAGACTAATTTCTTATTTGCTCTCAGGAAAATTTTGGTACCCAATTGAGACTCTGCCTCCTTTAGTTGGTGGCTTAATGCCGATTGAGTGAGATGTAGTTTATCAATAGCCTTGGTAATACTTCCTTCTTCGACAATTGCTTTTATTAATCGTAAATGTCTTATTTCCATTTTTGAGCGTTGTTTACACAAAGGAACAAAAATTTACTCTTGCATTTGCATGAAAAAAAGTAATGCAATAGATGAATTCTTTTCGTTTTTATTACAGTTGTGGTTGCTCTAATTTTGGATTGTTAAATAACTAAAAACAATACTACAATGGAAGACCAAATTAAGTATTACCAAAACAAACTTGCATTTGAAATGGATTCATCAGATTTATTTGATGCATTAAACGATGGGGAAAAAGTAATTGCACTCGATGCCCGAAAAGCTTTTGGGTTTGAAGCCGAGCATATACCAGGAGCGATTAATATTCCGCATCGCGAAATGACCATTGAAAGTACAAAACACCTTGATAAAGAAATTTTGTATGTAACCTATTGCGATGGGATTGGTTGTAACGCATCGACAAAAGGCGCTCTTAATATGACACGACTGGGTTTTAGGGTAAAAGAATTATTGGGCGGAATCGAATGGTGGAAATTTGACGGTTATGCTACCGAAGGCACAAATGGAAAACAAGCTGGATTGAAAATTGAATGCGCTTGTTAATGAATAATTGATTTAAAATCTATGAAACTTCTAGAAACCAATAATATTAATACTTTGTTATTTGGCTAAAGCCACATTTATTAAAAAAACATAATTTCATTATAATGGAAAAAAGTCCAGATTATAAATTATTACTCTGTTTGGCAACAGTAGGAATAGTATGGGGAACAACCTTTTTAGGAATTCGGGTTGCAGTCGAAACGATTCCGCCTTGGTTTGTAACCTCTATTAGGCAGGGATTGGCAGGATTAATAGTAATGATTATTTTACTATTTAAAAAAGAACTTAAATGGATTGGTTGGACAAATTTCAGACATCAGCTAATTCCGTCTTTATTAATGATTGTTATTGCAAATGGGTTTACAACAATTGCCGAACAAACCTTACCAAGCGGACTTGCATCGGTAATGAGCGCATTATCTCCCATACTTATTTTTATTGGGAGCGTTTTTGTTGGTTTACAAAAAGCAAGTTTAAAAGGGTTTGTAGGTGTAATAATCGGATTCTCGGGAGTGGTTTTTATATTCAAGGATGGACTTGGAGATTTTTTAGATTCTAATTACCAACACGGGCTTATATTTATAAGCATGGCAATTTTTGGTTGGGCTTCAGGAACAATTTATACCAAAGCTCATGCGCATAAATCGAATACAATCGCACTCAATTTGTTTTACCAATTTGCAATAGCAACTTTGGTTCAACTTGTTTTGGCTTTTATTTTCTCGCCCAATCCAGATATAAGTTCATGGAGTTTAAGAAGCATTTCGGCAGCTTTATATCTATCAGTTTTTGGTTCAGTACTCGCATTCTTCTCTTACCATTATGCGATAAAGCGAGTTACGGCGGTTCAAATTTCTATTTTGTCGTACATCAATACTATAATAGCAGTGTTTTTAGGCTGGTTGTTGCTAGACGAAGTAATCACTATTGATTTTATAATTGCTACTGTGCTGATTATTCTAGGAGTTTTTATCATCAACTATAAAAAGAAGGAAAAACCAATAACAATAAATGAAGAATGCTTACTTGTAGTAAACAAAAATCCCAAACTATCAGTTTGATAATTTGGGATTTGTTTTTTTGTGTAAACCGTATCTTAAGGAACAACTATTGTGCTCGGTCTTAAGCTATCTTTTGCAATTTTTAAACTGTCTTTGGCTGTGGTAGTCTCTACGGGAGTATCTAAAACTACAGCCGAAGGTTTTATTTTTTCTTTAATTACAACAGCATCGTTTAGTACAAAAGGTGTTGGCATCATCCAAGAAGCTCTTTTCTCCACCTTCAGTAATGGATTTGTCAATAAATCAAAAGAACTCTCGATTAAAGTCATGTCAAAAACCGTTTTGGCATCAATGCTAAACTGCATTATAAGTGGTTCATTATTTACAACATAATAACTTAATACTTTAGCGCCTTTTCGTTCCAGTTGGCTTCCTTTTTGTCCAAGCGGAGCCGTACCATTAGCTTTAAAATTATTGAAAGTCATTTTAGGATCTCCAAAAATATCATAACGATTTACGTTTCTGTTAGGCGTAATCTTTATTTTTAAGAATCTCGTATTACCTCTCACACTATCTTGTAAAAAAGCAATAGTTGGTCTTGCCAATGCTATTTTTGGAGCATCAGTACTGTAAGTAAACCCAGAGCTGTATTTGCTAAAAAGCGGAAGATTGTTTAACGCTATAGCATCTTTTGGGTCTTGCCCTAGATATTTTTGAGTCCATTCGTCTAGGTTAACATCGTAAGTTGCCCATTTGGCTTTGTCAGTATCTGCGCTGTATATATACAATAAACTATTCGATTTTGCCTTGCCGTTTTCATATCCAGCAGTATAACCACCCCAGGCAAAACAACCAATAGAAGCAATAAAGAAGAATAAAGCCCAAATTCCTTTTCTAGTAAATGTGCCAAAAACAGGAAGTAATAATCCAAAAGTTAGCGCAGTAAGAATTGCACTTCCAAAAAGTACTTTTAATCCTAAACCTATTGGAAACATTTGGATAAAAGGCGCAATAATCAATAAAGCAGGAATGCTGAACAAAAGACTTATAAATAAGTTTATTCTTTGAGTGATTATATAAGCTGCTAATAAGATTAACCCAAAATAAACAGGAATGATTAAAAAACCTGCACCTTTTAAGCTATTTGCAATTATACCATTAATGATAATCCACAAAAATAAAGGAGCTACATAATGATCTATTGCAACTTTACAGTCAGAAAAACTATTGTAAAAAGAGAAACAAATAGCAATTGTAAGTAAAACAAAAGCAGCAATATAAGCATGGCCGTTATAAGTAAAGCCATTTAGTAAGTCATTGTACTGAGGGTAAATTTGCAATATGATCTTCCAACCCAAGAAAGTAACAAGACCAGCAACAATTATTGCACCAAGCAAAGGGATAAAACCTCTAAACATATTGCTGAAAGTGATAATTCTTTTAGCTTTTCCTATAAAAATCAAAAATACAAAAAGACCTAATGCTACAAGAGTCATTGGTAAAACCCAAGAAAAAGGATAATTTATAAATGTAAACGGAATGGTAAAATAAACAAAATCCTCTTTAGTCGGTGCATCATTTAAATCAGTGTTAGAGAAATATTTAAGCAAAGGCATTAAGTAACTACCTTGGTGTGTTAAGCTTGTTTTGTTTAAATGAGCAAGGTCATCCTGTTGTGTATGATAATTAAAATGATCATCTATAAAAGCAAAATTAAAACCTTGTATGTTACCTTGTTCTCTAAAAACAGTTAGGTCTGTATCATTAGGTAACATTTTGTAAATACTGTACATAAGAGAGTTCGAAACAGGATAAGTCGTTTTTGCTTCGGCAAATTCTTTAACCATTTCAGCATTTCCGCTATTAGTTTCCATCAGCATATAACTTGGTCCCGAAGTCCCACGAGCTTCAAAATTTATAACCAAACCTACATCTTTAGCCCACTTATGTTGTGTTACAAAAAGAGCAGCACCATTTAAACCTAATTCTTCGGCATCAGTAAAAAGAATAATGATGTCATTTTTATGTTTTTCTTTGCTATACAAAAAGGCACGAACACCTTCTAGAATCGTCGCAACACCCGATGCATCGTCGCTTGCACCATGAGAGGAAGAATGCGGAGCACTGTCATAATGAGACAGTAATAATAATGCTTTGCTATTATTAGACCCTTTTATGCGAGCCATAATATTTTTAGATTTTACCAGATTTCCCCAGTCGCTCATTGTAAAACCTTCCTGAACAGAAGTTTCCAGACCTAATTCCTTAAGTTCCGACTCAAGATATTGAGCAACAATCTCATGATTTGCCGAACCTACATAATGAGGTTTTTGCGCAATCTCTTTTACATGAGCCAAAGCCCTGTCGGTCGAAAATTCGGCAAGAGCTTCTTCACCCTTAGAAACCCATTGTGGTTTAAGAGTGACATAAATAAATGCTAGTACAGCTATAATGACTAGTATTGATAAAATGGAGGGAATGTTTTTTTTCATGTGGTATTTGGGGGGCTATAGTTCTTTCTTAACAAGCAAATAATAATCGTTTTCCAAAGAAAGGTATCCTTGGTCGTATAAAAAATAGTAGGTATTTCCGTTTTTAGTATCCATAATATTGGTAAAAAAATCAAAATCAAACCCTCTACTAAGCATTTTATCTCTCGTAGCTTTTGATTTTCCGTCGGGATTTAACTCCGACAAGATGCGATAGTTTTTGCGTAACTTATTGTTTACATTACGCATAAAATTGGTGCTATCCTTGTTTATTTTATTATTATAAGCATTACGACAACTGTCCGAGCAGAATTTTTTATCCTCTCGACCTACAATTTTTTCAGAGCACTCCAAGCATGTTTTCATGGATTCACTTTTTTATATTAAACAGCTCATTTATTTTATTATTATGAGCGAGTTAATAGCTTTTATTTGTTAACATCGTTCCTGCTTTCGCCTTTATCTCTCCACTACGTTACGAGGATATCGGCTCTATCAGGGCTAATGAGAATTATTGTTTCTCTTATTTAAGATTAGTTCATTTATCTCATAAACTAATTTCTTAACCTCTTTAATATCACAATTTGTTAGTACAATCTCCTTAAAGCCATTCTCCAGATTAATCCGGAATTCATTCGATTTTGTGGGAACGTTCAAACGAAAAGTTACTTCAATAATCTTGTTCCAAATGGACAAGCTTTGTAACAACTCCACATTAAGAATACTATCAATCTTAAAGCTTCCATTGTCCTTAACATAATCAGTATTGTTAATGACCAAATAGTCATTCTCAACATATATTTCGAATAAAGGTTTCTTTCTTATTGTACCCATCTTGATATTTTTATGGCTTTAGTTTTTTAGTTTCATACAAATCATGTCGACGGTCTTTTAAAATCCTTACGCTACCATGTTCATGAATATCCTTTAATAAATCCAGATCAACATCTACAATCAGCGTCATTTCTGTATTAGGAGTTGCCTCAGCTTTAATCCCGTTACTCGGAAATGCAAAATCCGATGGTGTAAAAACAGCCGCTTGTGCATACTGAATATCCATATTATTCACCTTAGGCAAATTACCCACACAACCTGCAATAGCAACATAACATTCGTTTTCTATTGCTCTGGCTTGCGCACAATGTTTAACCCTAACATACGCATTTTGAGTATCCGTCAGGAAAGGAACAAACAAGATATTCATGCCTTCGTCAGACATTATTCTTGAAACCTCAGGAAACTCCACATCATAACAAATCAGAATTCCTATTTTACCACAATCCGTATCAAAGGTTTTAATTTCCGATCCACCTTTCATACCCCAATGTTGTACCTCGTTTGGAGTTATATGTATTTTGCTATACATCTCGGATGTTCCGTCACGCTTACACAAAAAGCCAACATTGTATAAATTACCGTTTTCCATATACGGCATACTACCAGTAATAATATTGATATTATATGAAATAGCAAATTCCTGAAAACGTTTACGAATAGGATCCGAATGTCTGGCTAATTCCCTAATCGCTTCAGCTTCAGATAAATGATTGTAATCGGCCATAAGCGGCGCAATAAACAGTTCAGGAAATAAAGCAAAATCACTTCCGTAACCCGAAACTACATCTATAAAAAACTCCGATTGCTCAAAAAGAGCCTCAATATTATTAAGTTGGCGCATTTGCCATTGAATCAGTCCAAGTCGGATGATGCTTTTGTCTAAGTTTATCAACTTCGGACTTTCGTCATAATACACATTATTCCATTCTAGGAGTACGGCAAATTCCATCGAAGCTTCATCGCCTTCCAAATAATTTTTCATGATTCGGATAACGTGGAAATCATTACTTAACTGAAACGAAAGCACCGGATCATGTAATTCTTTATGCTTTACCTTATCAATATAATTTTTAGGGCTTAATTTTTTAGCGTGTTGTGCATAATTTGGAATCCTGCCTGCAAAAACAATAGCTTTCAGGTTAAGTTGCTCGCATAATTCTTTTCTGGCATCATATAAACGTCTACCTAAACGTAAACCACGATAATTAGGATGAATAAAAACATCTATTCCGTATAAAATATCACCATTTTTATTATGAGTCGAGAACGTATAGTTTCCCACTATCTGTAGATAATTGTGTCTTTTGTCGACTAATTTTTCATCGACAATAAGCGATAACGCCGAGCCTACTACCTTTCCATCTACAAGAATCACCAATTGACCTTCGGGAAAAATTTCGAGTAATTTCTCAATATGCTCCACCCTCCAGTAAGAGTCGGCCATGGCAGGATAAGATTCCACCATAGAATTTTTTAGCTGTTTGTAGTCCTCAAATTCTAAATTCCGTAATTCTACTTTATTAATCTTTGCCTGCATATTGTGAGATTTTCCTCAAATATAATGAATTATTCCCATTTACAAACGCTTACAATTAGTTACAGTCGAAAGTAAGTAGTTACCAACCGATTAACGGTACTATCATGCCGCATCTTTGCCTCGTTGATTTGAGAGACATTTCAATACTAAATATTTAAAACATACACGCCATGAGTACATTAAGGAACAAAGTACAGTTAGTAGGAAACGTAGGAAACGATCCTGAAATTAAAAACCTAGAAGGAGGGAAAATGTTAGCCAATTTAATGATTGCTACAAACGAAAGATATACAAACGACAAAGGAGAAAAAGTAGAAAAAACCGAATGGCATCGTCTTGTTGCTTGGGGAAAAACTGCCGAGATTATCGAAAAATATGTGG
Source organism: Flavobacterium hydatis (assembly GCF_000737695.1). Lineage (GTDB taxonomy): Bacteria > Bacteroidota > Bacteroidia > Flavobacteriales > Flavobacteriaceae > Flavobacterium > Flavobacterium hydatis. Next base: position 145,802 of record NZ_JPRM01000003.1, on the reverse strand, counting down.
TTAAGGGGAAAGAAATAGCTATAGAAGGAAAATTATCACACAGAAGTTACGATGATAAAAACGGAGAAAAACGTTTTATAACCGAAGTCGTTATAACCGAGTTACTTTTATTAGGTAATAAATAGATTTTATGAGCTATTTTATTCATGTAAGGGATTTAAGTAAATATAATGACAATCCATCAGAGTAAAACTTAAATTAATTACATACTTATTATGGCTAATTTTTCGACGTAATCTTAAATTATTAAAAAGTTCCATGAAAACAGTTTTCATGGAACTTTTTTTATGTGATTGAAGGCTTCATTTTCAAATTCTTAATAAAGGCATTTTAATCATTTTTTTCCATTTCCCACAAAAAAACAAAAACTACAAAGCGTACAAAAATTACCCATATAAAATAAGCTTTATAGATTACATAGTGATTGATTTGCTTTTTATTAAGGTTTCAAATTAAAAAATGAAACGAAATAAGCGAATTTTTTGGCGTTCCATTTTACAAAATGAAACTAACGTTAGATAATCTTACTCATGTTGCTCTTTTTTAATATTTAATTTTGATTGCCTTATGATAATTTTAAGAAAATTCTTGTTTCGGATTTAAAGAGATTGTTCTTATTTATTTGATTATGAGTGTTTTTGTTTTTATAGTGTAACTATTGACAGTTTAGTTAGAAAGGAATAAAAAAGTTGGTGAACTCCATTCAACTTGATGCGTTTTATTCTAAAAATTAGATAAGTAATGATTTTGATGAGAATAGTAAAGAAGAAAAATGTAAACATATTTATCCCTTAGGTTAAAGGTAAAATTTAAACCTAATAGTTTGCATTTCCATAGTATTAATATGAGTAGAAGTTTATTAACAAAATTTATTATTATGAAACAATTATTAAACAAGTGTGGATTAAAAGGCGCAATTTTCATTTTTGCGGCGGGATGTCTTACAGTTCCCCAGCTGAAGGCTCAAAACAGTAAAAAGCCCAATATTTTGGTACTTTGGGGTGATGATATTGGAACTACCAATATTAGTGCCTATAGTGATGGATTAATGGGATACACTACACCCAATATTGATCGTTTGGCAAACGAAGGAATTCGTTTTTTACATTATTATGGAGAACAAAGCTGTACCGCAGGACGTGCTGCCTTTTTAACAGGACAACATGGTCTTAGAACAGGACTTACTAAAGTAGGTTTTCCAGGAGCACCAATGGGTATGAGTCAGTTAGACCCATCTGTTGGAGGGATTATGAAAAATTTAGGATATGCTACAGGGCAGTTTGGAAAAAATCACGTAGGAGATCGTAATGAAAGTTTACCAACAGTAAACGGATTCGACGAATTCTTTGGGAATCTATATCATTTAAATGCTGAAGAAGAACCAGAATTGCCAGATTACCCTAAAGATCCTGAATATTTAAAAATGTTTGGACCAAGAGGAGTGTTAAAATGTAAAGCAACAAATGTTGATGATGCAACTACAGATCCTCGTTTTGGAAGAGTTGGAAAACAAAAAATTGAAGATACAGGTCCGCTTACAAAAAAAAGAATGGAAACTGTAGATGATGAAACTTCTGCAGCAGCAATTGATTTTATTAAAAGACAAAATTCAGATGGTAAACCATTTTTCGTTTGGTTTAATGCTACTCGTATGCACCTTCGTACACACGTTAGAAAAGAGCACAGAGGAAGATATACACATGGAGACAGTGAATATATTGATGGTATGATCGAACACGATGAAACTATAGGAAGCATTTTGAAAGCATTAGATGAATTAGGAATTGCTGATAATACAATTGTAGTGTACTCAACAGACAACGGTCCTCATATGAATACATGGCCTGATGGAGCTATGACACCTTTCCGTTCTGAGAAAAATACCAACTGGGAAGGAGCTTTTAGAGTTCCTTGTATTGTACGTTGGCCAGGAGTTATTAAGCCAGGAACTGTAACTACAGAGTTAATGAGTCATAATGACTGGATACCAACTTTTGCTTCTATTGCGGGAGAGCCAGATATAGTTAATAAACTTTTAAAAGGATATACTGCAAATGGAAAAAATTATAAAATACATCTAGATGGCTTCGACCAAAGTAATTTTTTACGTGGTAAAACTCAAAAAAGTGCCAGAGATAAATTCTTTTATACAGATGATGATGGTCTATTAGTTGGTTTGCGTGAAGGTGATTATAAATATGTTTTTGCAGAGCAACGTTTAGCAGGTACAATGGGAGTGTGGGCGGAACCTTTTACAAAACTACGTTTGCAAAAGATATTCAATTTATACCAAGATCCTTTTGAAAGAGCAGATATTACATCAAACACATTCTGGGATTGGCAGATGAATCATGTTCCATTGGTATATGGAGCATTACATGATGTTCTTGTATTTGCAGAAACATTTAAAGATTATCCACCTAGATCAATTCCGCCAAGTTTCTCTGCTTACACTATTATGGAAGAAGCAATGAGAGATATTAAAGCGCGAAACTATATTGAGAAGAATGTTTTACCTCAACTAAAAGAAGACACGCAAGACACATCCAAAAAGAAAAAATAAAGTAATAATCTTAAGTTAAGCCTAAGTTATCCTTAATAATTTGGGCTTAATTTTTTAATGAATCATATTATGTATAGAAAATTATATTTCGCAACCCTATTTTTATTTTTGTTTGTTTCATGTAAAAATAAATCTGAAGAAAACGCAACTGTAAAGTCAAAAGACAGTACTGAAAATGTTGCCACAAGTGGAGATCCGCTACCAAGTTGGAACGATGGAACTTTAAAAAAGGACATAATTGCTTATGTTGAAAAAGTAACCAAAGAGGGAAGTCCAGATTTTATTCCGATAGAAAGTAGAATCGCCACTTTTGATAATGACGGAACACTTTGGGCTGAAAAACCATATGTGCAGGAATTATTTGCTTTTTATCGAGTAAAGAAAATGGTTGAAGCTAATCCTGCTTTAGCACAAAAACAACCTTTTAAAGCGGTAGTTGAAAAAGATAAAAGTTATTTTGAAAAAGGTGGAGACAAAGCTCTTATAGAACTTGTAGGTGCAACACATACAGGAATGAGTGAAGATGAGTTTGAAAAATCAGTAGCAGATTTTTATAAAGATGCTAAATACCCAGGTAAAAATGTTTCAGTAAAACAAATACGTTACCAACCACAGTTGGAACTGTTGAATTACTTACGTGCAAATGGTTTTAAGACGTTTATCGTAACCGGTGGTACAGTTGAAGTAGTTCGTGGAATTTCTGAAGAATTTTATGGAATTCCAAAAGATCAGGTTGTAGGAACTTCTTTTAAATATAAATACGATTCAGATAAAAATGCTATTCAGAGAGAACCAGCTTTAGATCATTTTAATGATAAAGAAGGAAAACCTGTGGGCATACAATTGCATATTGGGCAACGTCCTGTTTTTGCTTGCGGTAATGAAGGTGGAGCGGGCGATATTGCTATGCTTAAATATAGTCAGGGTAACAAATATCCTTCATTTCAAATGTTGGTAAATCATAATGATTCGATAAGAGAATTTAGCTATCAGGAAAAAGATAATGCATCATTGAATGCAGCTGCAAAAAACAACTGGCATGTGATAAACATGAAAGATGATTGGAAAAAAGTTTTTGCAGACTAATAATTTGGTTTTTGGTTAGGTTTTAAAGCGATACAGCTTTTTTGTTTGTTTAAAAGCTGTATCCTTTAATGTTTTTGGATGATTAAAAAAATATAAAAAAAAGCGATATGAAATGTTCTGGCTCATATTTTAAACTTAAAACTGTATTAATTATAGTAGCAACTTTATTAATACACTGTACTATAATTGCACAAGAAGAAAAACCAGGGGCAAGTGCACAGGAACTTGCAGATAAACTGGCAAATCCAGTCGCAAGTCTTATAAGTGTTCCGTTGCAAAATAATCTTAGTTATGGTATTGGGCCTTTTAATGGATCTAAATATACAATTAACGTGCAACCGGTAATTCCTTTTAAATTAAGTGATGACTTAAATTTAATTACCCGTTATATAGTTCCAATTGTAGATCAGAGAGATATTACAGGAGAAAATACACATCAATTCGGATTGAGTGATGCCACCGTAACGGCTTTTCTTGCACCCAAAAGCGAAAAGTTAATTTACGGATTTGGCCCCGCTTTTTTGGTTCCAATAGCAACAGATAAATTATTGGGAACCGAAAAATTTGGGATAGGACCGAGTGTATTAATAATGCATCAGGGCAAAGGACTTTCGGTAGGTTTTATTGCCAACCAGATATGGTCGGTTGCAGGAAATAAAGACCGAGGTGACTTTAATCAATTTTATACCCAGATTTTCCTTTCGCATAGTTATAAAAGTGGTGCCAGTTTAGGGGTTAATGCAGAGATAACACAAAATTGGGAGGCCAATACAACAAATATTTCTTTAAACCCTTCGATAGGAGCAGTCACAAAATTAGGAAGTCAGGTGGTTCAGTTTGCCGTAATGCCATTAATACCAATAGACGGGCCATCATCATCAAGACCAGATTGGGGATTAAGAGCTGTTGTAGCTTTAGTTTTCCTAGGATCATAAACGGGTTTTAAAAACCTTTAGTTTTAGAGTAATTATTAAAATTTATTATTTTAAATATAGAAAAAATGAATACAAAAATTTTTCCATTTGTTTTTCTTGGACTATTGTTATCGTGCAATAACCCATCTGCTAAAACAGAGATGGCCAATGATAGTAAAGCTGCACAGACAACAGCTTTTAAACCTGAAAGTATTGATGAGCAAATAACATATAATCGAGCTGTTGAAGCTGTGATTTGGGGAATGCCTGCCGTAAATTTTGAGTTGTTGAATGAAAGTCTAAGCAAAACAAAAGGCAGTTTTAACCAAATTGTTTATTGGTCAGGTTTAATTAATTCAAAAAATCAGACATTAACGCCAAATCCAGATGTCATTTACATTAACCCTTTGTATGATACAAGAAAAGGTCCAGTTGTATTAGAAATTCCACCTGCTGAAGGTTCCTCTTCGTTAACAGGAAGTCTAGATGATGGCTGGCAAACAGCTATCGAAGATATAGGACCTGCTGGAGTAGATAAAGGAAAAGGAGGAAAGTATCTCATTTTGCCTCCTAATTATAAAGAAAAAGTTCCGCAAGGTTATATTCCAATGCCATCATCGACATATACCGGTTTTGCAATACTTCGATCTAATCTTACAGACGGAAGTCCAAATGATATTAAACGTGCAGTTGAATATGGAAAACGAGTGAAGATTTATCCTTATTCTCAAGTAGCAAACCCACCAGCAACAAAATTTATTGACTTACTAGAGGTTGAATTCAGTAATACGATTCCTTACAATTTTCACTTTTTTGAAGTTTTAAACGAGTTTGTTCAGCGTGAACCTTGGTTAACCAGAGATTTAGTTATGATTGATTTTTTAAAATCAATCGGTATAGAAAAAGGAAAGCCTTTTACAGCTGATACCAAGCGAAAAGAAATTCTAAATGCAGCTATAAAAGATGCACATCAATATCTGGATAAAGGATATGAAGCTATTTTTAAACCACCATTTTATGATGGCACAAATTGGGCTTTACCAGCTTCTCAGGATGTTGTAAAATCTATCATGGCAAATTATCTGGCGCCTAACATTTATCCGGTAAGCGAAAGGGCAATAAGTTATTCGATGGCTTATTTTAGTGCTAAGCATTTAGGGACAGGACAATTTTATCTAATGTCCATTAAAGATGATAAAGGGCAGTCATTTGACGGTTCAAAAACATACCAATTGCATTTACCTGCAAATGTTCCTGTGAAATTATATTGGTCAGTAACTGCATATAACCGCGAAACTCATGCATTAATCAAAGACATGAAATATTTCAGCAGGGCATCTACAACACCTGGACTTAAAGCTAATCCTGATGGTTCCGTTGATATTTATTTTGGTGCAAAAGCCCCAACAGGAAAAGAATCAAACTGGGTTCCAACAGATCCTAAAGGCAAGTTTGAATTACTCGCACGTTTCTACGGACCTGAAAAAGGATTTTTTGATAAAACCTGGAAAATGGGTGATGTTACAGAAGTGAAATAACCCAACGGATTCAACTATAATATGAAAGTAGCTAATGTTTTGAGAACGATATGTTTTGTAATTGTATTTACACTGTTTGGAAGTGTAAAAATAAACGCCCAAAAAATGGAGCAGAATGTTGCAGCATGGGTAGGTTACGAATTGTATTTGCCTTTTAAAGAAGATGGAAGATGGGGATTATTATTAGAAGGATATTCTAAAGGGAACGAATTGGTGTCCGAACTTCAGGGATCTTTTTATAGAGTTGGAGCCAATTATTATCTTAAAAACGGAAACAGGCTGGGAGCAGGAGTTGCTTATCAATGGGATTTGCCTTATGACGAAATTTCATTACCATACAATAATCCTGATTATAGGATATACGAACAATTTATCTGGCGCATCGTTAAGAAAGAAGGAAAAGAAGTATGGTCACAACGTTTTAGGATGGAACAAAGATGGTTAGGAAGAAAAGACGACCCAAATAGTGATAGTGACCATTTTGATTATTACAAATTCGAAAACACGTTGCGGTATCAAGTGCGATATCAATTATGGTTTAAAGAAAGATGGGCTGCGGTTGTTTACGATGAGGTACATATAAGAACCAATGCAGCAAGCAGTGATGAGAATTATCTAGACCAAAACCGATTGTATTTAGGAACGGCGTATAGTCTTGATAGACGTAGAGAAATACGATTAGAAGTAGGCTATATGAATCAGATTTTCTGGAAATCACCCGATACCGAAAGTGGTCTTAGCAGAATGAATCATACGATACGAGTTACGGTTACGACAGATTTGCCCTTTAAAAGAAAATAAAATTTAGGAGCTATGAGTGATGAATTCAAAGAAACCAATGAAAACAGATTTGATTCAGGTGTATCAAAAACGGAACGATTTGCCAAAGGAAAAGCAATTCGTAACGCAACACCACGTACCATACATCGTGAATGGAAAGCTGCAAAAGATAGACAAGACCCAGTAGAAATACTAATTAATACAAGTGTAGGAAGAGTCGAAAGTTTATTGCCCATTCGCTATAGCCGAATGATGGAATCTCCATTTTCTTTTTACAGAGGTGCGGCGGCAATTATGGCAGCCGATTTGGCAAGAACTCAAACTACAGGAATCGAACTGCAACTTTGTGGGGATTGTCACTTAATGAATTTTGGAGGATTTGCTACACCAGAACGTAAGCTGGTTTTTGATATTAATGATTTTGATGAAACGCTTCCTGGCCCTTGGGAATGGGATTTAAAAAGATTGGCAACAAGTTTTACCATCGCAGCAAGATGGAAGAATTTTTCTCCAAAAATATGTAAAGAAGTTGCTTGGATAGTTGCTGATAGTTATAAAAAACACATGCTGGAATATAGCAAGTTATCGGCACTCCAGATATGGTATGCACATATAGACCTTGCTGATTTGATAGAATTAGGTAGTGATGATGAAATAAAATTGTTCCAGAAAAAGAGATTAAAAAAAGCGGCTGAATATACAGCTCATGAAAAAGAGTTTGCAAAACTGACTTATAGAGAAGGAAAACGGGCACGTATTAAAGATGAACCACCACTTATTTATCATTTAACGGGTGAAGATGAAGAAAATATGTTGCGACAAGCTGAGACGATTCATAAAAAATATGTCAAATCACTCTCAGAAGATAAGCGAATACTCCTAAACCGTTATTCGGTACATGATATTGTTATAAAAGTGGTAGGAGTAGGAAGCGTAGGAACACTTTGCGGAATTAGCTTACTAATGTCGAGCACAGGCGAACCTATTTTTTTACAATTTAAAGAAGCGAGACAAAGCGTATTAGAGCCTCATTTAAAAACCAAAAGTATCTATAAACATCAAGGAGAACGGATTGTGATGGGACAGAAGTTAATGCAGTCAGCATCGGATATGTTTTTAGGATGGACAGACGGAGAAAGTGGTAAGTTTTTTTATATACGGCAACTTCGGGATGCCAAGGTAAAACCTGTTCTTGAAGTTATGAAAGCCAAAAATCTTACGGATTATGCTAAAGCCTGCGGATGGGTTTTGGCAAGAGCACATGCACGTTCTGGAGACCCTTCGCTTTTATCAGGTTATATAGGTAAGAATGATGAGTTTGCAAATGCAATTGCCAATTTCTCAGTTTCATATGCAAACCAAAATGAAGCAGATTATAAAAAGATGCTGGAAGCCATTAAAACCGGAAGATTGCCAATACCAGTGGAATGCTAATTCAGTATTAAAAATTAATAAGTAAAGAACAAACGTATGAATAGGAAGTTTTTATTTTTAATCGGATTTATGATTACGGTCATTACAGCAAATGCCCAAAAACAGCGTATAGATTCTACAGCTGTTTATATCTTAAATCGCACCACCGAAACAATGCAGGATATAAAATCTTGTCGTTTTATTGCAGTAACGACTTATGATATTCCTACAGATAATTTAGGACTTGTAAAACATGCGATAACAGATAAAGTTACTATTAAGTTTCCTGAGAAAATGAAAGTCAGTTCTAGTGGAGATAAAGGCAATCGAGTTTTATCATACAATGGAAGGGACTTAAATTATTATTCTTATGATAATAATAGCTACGCTACAACTACAGCACCAGGTTCTGTAATCGAAACCATAGATGCTGTTAGTAAAAAGTTTGGGATTGAGTTTTCGGCAGCTGATTTTTTCTATCCTTCCTTTGCCAGCGACATCCAATCGTCTAGTGACGATTTGGTCTTTTTAGGAAAAACAACCTTCGATGGTAAAGAGTGTTATCATATTGCAGGACATGATAAAACCAAAAGTTTCCAGTTTTGGATAGGAAATGATGATTTGTTTTTACCGCTCAAAATGGTAATAATTTATACAGATCAAAAAGGAAGCCCACAATTCGAAGCTGTTTATAAAGATTGGGTAATAAACTCCGATTTACCAGACTCCATGTTTGAGTTTAAAGTTCCTCCTAAGGCATCTAAGATAAAATTTGCTTCAAGAGAAGGTGTTAAATAATTCATTTATAAATAGAATCTTTATGGAATCATACAAATCAAATAGAATTTCGATATTTATTATGGTATTGCTTACAATGCTATTAATAACTCCAGAAACGGTTATAGCTCAGCGTTTTGGTCATTTTGCACCCCCACGCCCGATGCCTAGACCAATGCCTCGTCCTGAGCCAATAAGACCGATGCCTCGCCCAGAACCGATTAGGCCAATTCCGCCTAGACCATTGCCACCGCCGCCGCATCCATATCCGAGACCCTATCCGGTACCGTTTCATCCTTATCCTGTGCCTTATCCATATATATACCATCCGTTTGTACCGTATGTTTGGGGACCAACATGGTATCCTGTAGGTTTCTTTTTGGCAACATTAACTACCGCTGCCATAATTGTATCTGTAGAGAATACAAACTATAATTATGATGATGGTGTGTATTACGTAAAAGAATCTGAAGGGTATAAAGTTGTACCAGCACCATTGGGCGCTACAATATCTGATTTGCCCAAAGGATATGTAACAATATCTGTCTCGGGAGCTGAGTATTATTATTACGGAGGAACCTATTATAGCAAAGTTTCGGATAAATATAAAGTTGTAACAGCACCGGTTGGAGCAGTTGTAACACACCTTCCCGAAGGAGCAGAAGAAAAGACCATAGATGGACAAAAATACTTACTTTATAACAATGTGTATTACCAACCAATATCTAAAGATGGTCAGGATAGCTACGTTGTAGTACAAGGGAAATAATCAATACTGAGCATTTAAAAAAGCTCATTATTTGAGTGTAAATATTTGTTATTCAGTTTGTAATGTTAAATATTTAATTGAATTTGTTTGCGGTAATTAAATAAAATAATTTACCTTTAATGAAAATACCATTTAAATTTAAGAATGTTTTAACTAAAATAAAGCAGTATTCTTAACAGGAATTTCCGTTCATTCAAAATTTGATCATTTATTTAAGAGTTTAATAGTTTACTAATTTTTTTTACTAATCACTTTAAAATTTAATAAAATGAACACAAGAAGAACCTTATTCATAATCCCAATTATAGTGTTGGGTTTGATTTACAGTTGTGCTCCAAGCGTAAAAGTTACAACCGATTACGACCATGCAGCTAATTTCACAGAGTACAAAACATTTGCGCTTTATGACTTAAAAGCACAAGAAGGGCAAGTAAGCCAGCTAAATGTGGATAGAGTTACTAACGCAATTCGTGCAGAAATGATTAGTAAAGGATTTACAGAAACAACTAGTAATCCAGATTTAAAAGTTAATGCGGTTACAATCTTAAAAGACAAAAAACAAGTTACAGCAAATTCTAATTTCTACGGTTATGGCGGTATGTATCGTCCGTACGGATATTGGGGTGCTGGTGGCGGAATGCTAACAGGTACAACAACGTATGACACTTATGATTATGTTGATGGATCTTTGATAATAGATATCGTGTCTACAAAATCACAAAAACTGGTTTGGCAAGGAATCGGTAATACCGAACTGGACAAAAGACCAGACAATCCAGATGAATTTATTACTACTTCTGTTAAGAAAATTTTAGCCGGATTCCCTCCTGGCTTAGTTGTAAAAAAATAAGTTCTACAACGGGTATACTACAACTCGATTAAACTTATCTCCCTACTAGATAAGTTTAATCGTTTTATAATGTAGGCAACTAAAGGTGTCTTTAAGAATATTGATTTTATGAGTAAAATCACTTTAGAATAAAATGTTAAATCTATTCCCCATGATTTATATATTACTATCTCTTTTTTTCTTTATCGCATCAATAGCTGGTTTTGCTGTTTCGTTTGTGATCATTTTTACAAAAAAAAATCTTAATCAGAATTTCTTTTTAAGTCTTTGTCTGTTCAGTTTGGCAATAGGAAGTATTTATAGTTTTTATCTGTCTGCCAGTGTATTAAAGGAATTTTCGAATTTCTTTATAATGGCTCGTTCTTTTATTTTTTTGGTAGCACCCTGTTCTTTTTTATATATCAGAAATGTTCTGTTACCAGGAAAAATGATCAGAAAATACGATTGGATACATTTTACGCCTTTCATAGCGTGTTTCATTTATATTGTGTTTTCATTTTCAGATAGATATGTGAATCAGTTAGGTGGTTTGCTTAATGAAGATACAATTCAAATGACCGATTATTTATCTGTTAAGGTAAATGCTGCATTTCCATTAATCATAATAATAACATGGCTAGGTTATGCTTTTGTGCAAACAATAATGATTTTAAAATTTGATTTAAAAAGTACAAGTAAACTTAAGCGTTATAATGACAAGGTTATTAATTGGTTGAGGATTTTTAATATTATGATTATAGTACTTTTTTCGACACTTTTTGTGCACCGTTTTTTAAGTAGTTCTATAATTAATATTGATTTTGTTTACAATGCAATGGTATCTTTTATGCTTCTTTTTACAGTGAGCTGGTTGTATTTTAAACCTCAGGTTTTATATGGTTTGCGAGAGCCAGTTGCCATTTTGCGTAACTATAGCAGCAACCCCATAAAGGTAGAAGAAGTAAAGGACTCTTTGCCAATATTGAGTTTACTTACAGATGAAAAGAAAATAGCTTATTTGATAACACTCGAAAAAGCCTTTCTTAGTAAAAAACTTTTCTTAAAGAAAAATCTTGTCATTCGGGATTTATCCGAAGAAACAGGAATACCAGTCCATCATCTTTCGAGTTTGATAAACAGCGAATACAATCTTCATTTTCAGGATTATGTAAATCTTAAAAGAATCGAATATTTTAAAGATAAAGTAAATGATATCGATTGGAAACACTTGTCTCTGGAAGGAATGGCATGGGGTTCAGGATTTAAATCCAGAACAACTTGTTTTAGAGCATTTGTTAAACATACAGGTAAATCGCCATCGGAGTATTTTAAATTTATTCGAATATCTTCTGAGACCAGAAATGAATTCTCAATAAAATAATTTCATTAACAGAGCGAGATAGAACCTGTAATACGGGATTCTTTTATCGATTAAGTGTTTTAAAGTTATTTAATAAAATATTATAAAATCATGAAAACAATATTTAATAGAAACATACAATCTATAAAAACAGTTGTTACAACACTACTTTTATTACTTTCTTTTTTTAGTAATGCGCAACTTAAAGGAGGACATTTCCTAGGAGCGATGGGATTACAATCGGGTACTCAAACACCCGAAAATACCCTTTCTGTATTTGTACCTGTTTATTTTTATAACACAACTTCTTTACGAAATGACGATGGAGATGTTGCAGTAGCAGATCCAAACTTAAATATGTTTCTTACTGCTGTAGGTGTAAGTTGGGTAAGTGATATTAAGATTTTAGGAGGAAATTATGGAGTATCGGCATTGTTGCCATTTGCTACAAATACAATTCAGGGAAATTATGTAAGTTCAAAAAGTTCTTTTGCTTATTCAGATACTTATATCGTACCTGTACAATTGGGTTGGCATAATAAAAAAGCCGATTTTATTTTTACCTATGCGATGTATTTACCAACAGGAAAATTTGATATTGGAGCCAGTGATAATAGTGGTTTAGGGATGTTTATAAATGAACTATCGGCAGGAACAACACTTTTTTTTAATGATAAAAAAACGTTGCATTTATCTGCATTGGCTTCTTATGAAATGAATAGCAAGAAAAAGGGAACCGATATTAAAACAGGGGATCTTTTTAGCCTTGAAGGTGGATTTGGGAAAACATATTATGTAATGGGAGGTACTACAGATGCACCAGCTCCAAAATCTATAATTAATGCAGGTTTGGTTTATTATATGCAGTTTAAAGCAACAAGTGATGAAATACCTGTTGGGAGTTACATTTTTTCGGGTAACAAAGATCGAGTTATGGCTTTAGGAGCCGAGGTAAATTACTTTCATATTAGCTCAAGTACTTCAGCAGGATTACGCTGGTTTGGAGAAGTTGAGTCTATTAACAGATTTAAAGGAAATACTTTTTTTATAACTCTGGCTCATGTTTTTAGTACCAAGAAATAAAAATAGATAACCAATTATAATAAAATTGGTATAAATAGCTTAATCGATAAAGGTGTGAAATTTCTAATAAGTAATTAAATATACCTACGTATGAAATTAAAAGTATTATTAGTGCTGATATTTATTATCATAAATCAAAATATAGTATTTGCCCAAAAACAAGATTTACGCCAAGCTTATGCCGATAGTATAAAAACATCTACTTGGGCGTATAGATTACCAGCTTGGGGACAACGTATTACCAAAAGAGGAGTCGATTTGCCATATCCGATAGGAATAATGATAAATTATTTTACAGGAAGCCAAAAAGTTGTTATTAGCGACTTAGAAGTAGGAATAAACAACAGCCCATTAGTTCCTCTTAATTTTGTAAAATTTGGAGAAACCAAAGCTTCACTTAACTCCGTTACTTCACGTATAGATGTTTGGGCATTGCCTTTTGTAGATATTTATGCCGTTGTGGGCAAAACATGGGCAAGCACAAGTGTAAATGTGGTTTCACCAATGAATTTTAGTAGTAAAGTCGATTTTGAAGGAGGAACTTTTGGAGTCGGAATGACTTTAGGAGGAGCTTATAAACATGTGTTTGGAACATTAGATTACAATAATACATGGACAAAATTTGATCAGATAGAAGGAGCTATTCATTCACAAATGTTAGCGCCAAGATTTGGATATGTTTTTCAGTCCAGAAAGAGACCAAATAGAAATTTTGCACCATGGATAGGTGTTCAGGGACTCTTTGTAAACAGAGTTACTCAAGGAACTATTAATCTTTCGGAGTTGGGCGTTAACGGAAATTCTGCTGATTTTGATGTTGAAGATAAAACTTGGTATCAAAATTTGCCTGCTGCAGATAAAGTGATTGTCAAGCAAATTGCAGATAAAATAAAAGACAAATTAGATAAACTTGATCCAGAAGATGCTTCAATTTCGTATTCACTCAAAAAGAAAGCATTATCACCTTGGAGTATGTCTGTGGGCGGACAATTTCAATTAGATCATCACTGGCAGTTTAGAACCGAAACAGGTTTTTTTGGCGGACGCTCTTCAATTTTAGCTTCGGTAAATTACCGATTTGGATTTTAATATGAAAAAAATAAACCTACTCCGAAAAGTATTTCTGTTTCTTATTGTTCTCATAACGACAACAATGCTAGGACAAGACAAAGAACATAAGCATATAAGCATGAAAGATTCCCTAGACGGAGCTTTTGATTTAAGTGATTATATAATTTATGCACATGGTTTTATAGTTGTTCCTACACTTATTACCGAGCCAGCTTTAGGAGGAATCGGGGGTGCAGTGTTACCAATTTTTCTTAAAAAGCACGACCCGGTTATAGATGCAAATGGAAAGAAAAGATTTATAGATCCTGATATAACAGGAGCAATGGGAATGTATACCGGAAACAAAAGTTGGGTTGCAGGAGCATTTAGAGCAGGAAGTTTCATAAAATCAAGAATATTGTATCGTGTAGGAGGAGGGTATGGAAATGTAAATATGTCTTTTTATGAAAATTTACCCAACGTAAAAGATAAAGAAATCGATCTTAATTTTAAATCATTTGCATTCTATACTCGGGTTATGAAACAGTTTAGGAATGGAAAATGGAGCGCAGGGCCTCAGTATTTTTTTCTCGATTCTAAAATTAATTTTCCAGATTTAAATAATCTTCCATCATTTGCTAAATTAAGTGATGTTAAAAGTGTAGTTAGCCAATTAGGTGGAGCTATTCAGTTTGACGGGCGTGATAATATCTTTACACCAGATAAAGGAATGCGATTTCAATTTGACTTTTTCTGGTCAGATAATGCAATAGGCAGCGATTATGATGCCTGGAGGGTAAATTTATCTGCAATTGGGTATTATCCTATTGCTAAAAAATTAATTGGCGGACTAAGACTAGAAGGAGAACAGGCATTTGGGAATCCTCCTTTTTATCTGCGACCAGGAATTAACTTAAGAGGTATTCCTTCTGCCAGATACCAAGGTAAAACTAGTATTGTTACCGAAGCAGAGCTAAGATGGGATTTGTACAGAAGATGGAGTCTTATGGGGTATGGAGGTGTGGCAAGCGCTTTTAATAATTGGGACAAAGCTTTTGCTAAACCAGTTGTTTATAGTTACGGATCGGGTTTTAGATATTTAATTGCCAGAAAGTTTAAATTACGAATGGGAGTCGATGTAGCAAGAGGTCCAGAAGATTGGGCATATTATGTAGTTTTCGGAAGCAATTGGCTTCGTTAGACTATTTCAAAAAAAGTATCTGTTAGTTAGTTAATTCAATAATTGTCCTAAAACCTGATAGCAATTGCTATCAGGTTTTTTTTAAGAAACAATTCCTATTTGTTCTTCCAATAAGGGAGTATTATTTTGTTTTCTTTATGGCATAAAAACAGCAAAATAACAGTGGCAATTGTGCAGAATATTGCTGCTTGAATTGTGCCTTCCGGACCAAATTCCCCTCCGGTTATAAAAGTCGAACCTTCTATTTTGGTAACCAATAAACTATTAGATTTTTCGTTTCCCGAAGTTATTGCACCAAATATTCCCGATTGAGTAAAATTCCAAGCGAAATGTAGCGCTATAGGAAACCATAAATTTCGGCTATACATAAAAGCAGCACCAAGTAATAAACCTGCTTCTACAGCAATACACAATCCCGAAAGTAAAGTACTGCCAGCATTGGGTAAATGTAATGCTCCAAAAATAAGTGCCGAAATAATCAAGGCAATATAACTTCCTAGTTTTTCCTCCATAACTCTAAAAATGATACCACGAATTAGGATTTCTTCTATAATGGCAATCGTAAAAGCAATTGTTAGCGGAATTATAATAAACGAAACAGGATTTACCGATATAATGCTAAAACTTCCGTTAAGGTAAATTACCAAAATAGTCAGAGATTGCAAAACTGCACCAATTAGAGTTCCAACGATTAAATTTCGAGCAATTCCGTTAGTAGATAATTCTGTTACTTCTCTTTTTTCATATTTTTTAAAGAATATAATATAACTCGTAATTGCCAATAGCGACACGATAATTCCTTTAATAAGATTTCGGTAATTTTTATCAAGAGGAGTTAATCCTAATAATTTCCCAGCTATTTGTTGTCCGATTATCACAAACGCCATGCAGATAATTAGAGCAAGGATGATTTTAGTTAATGGGAAATTAAATATTTTTTGTTTTGTGGTAAAAGTTTCCATTTTGATTTGGTTTAGTTTTAAGTTCGAGCAAATGTAGCTCAGACCAAAAGCCAAAAAATAGAATGAAATTTGCCTGTTTTATAATTTTTGAAATTGTTTAGGCAGAAAACCAGTTTGATTTTTAAAGGTTCTTATAAAATGGCTTTGATCCGCAAAACCACATTGAAAACCAATTTCAGTAAGATTACCATTGTCGGATTTTATCAGCGAAAGCGAACGATTTATTTTAATGCGTCGCATGTATTCACCTAAAGTACAACCAAAATACCTAGGGAAGTGTTTGGATATCGTAATAGGATTTAAGTTCAGAACTTGTGCTAAATCTTGTAGGCTTGGGTTTTCGTTCCAGCAATCATTCAGCAATTCGTTTAAGCTTTTTACCCAAAACGGACTTTTTTCAAATCGATCTAGATGACTATTGTTATTAGATAATTGAGCAAACAGCATGGTAATAGTATCGCCAGAAAAAGTATCGGCAACAAGAGATTCTTTAAAGATTTTAAGAATCAGAAATTTAGTAAGCGCTGCGTTTTGAACTGATTTTTCGATTATGGCTTCACTAATTTGAAGTTCTTTAAGTAAATCTTCTCCAATTTCGATATTAATGTTTTTGGACGGAAAAAGGGTGTCTTGATTTAAATGCAATTCATCACTATGATAAAATAACAAAGAACCTGGGCCAATGGTTTCACTAGAGTTTTTTCGTTTTTCAGAAGTTCCGCCTTTCAGGAAAAGAGTTATGTGTGCATTATTATGCGAATGCCAACCTTCGTAAACCTTATTTTGATACTCCGTTTCAACAACCGCAAGTCCTTGAGTATTGTTGAAAATGTTTTTGGTGTTCCCTAAGTATTTCTCTTTTTCCAGTTCGTACATCTTCATGTTTATTACGTGACATAGCTGGAATTAAAAATACTACTTATTTAGAAACAATAGAATGATATTATTTGTTTGCTACATAAAGAATACCTGTTTTGAGTATTTTGTAAGTTTTTATAGCTTAATAAAAACATTGTATAAAAATTAACTGCTTTAGGCTAGTTTATTTATTTATTATTTAATTGTTTTGTAACAAAAATAAAATCTAGGCTACTAATTAGTCAACTATTTAAATTATTGATTATGTATAAAATTACGATGAAATCGGTATTCGCTGCATCTGCCTTTATGGTAGGAGTGAGCGGTTGTTTTGCACAAGACATTTTGGTTAATTCTTTAAAGTTAAATGCTAGCGAAAAAAGTAAAGAGAATTTTAAATTTACGGAGCAAATTAACTTAGGAACAACATCGGTAAAATCTCAAGGTTCATCAGGAACATGTTGGAGTTATGCAACAAATTCTTTCTTAGAGTCAGAAATGATCAGACTAGGGAAACAACCTGTTGAATTATCTCAAATTTTCTCTGCAAGAAATGTGTATGTAGAAAAAGGTAAAAACTACGTGCGTATGCATGGAGCAGTAACATTAGGTGACGGAGGTTCATTACATGATGTAGTTAATATGTACAGAAAATACGGAGCAGTTCCTAGAGAAGTATATACAGGATTAAACTACGGAACAGATAAAAATAAATTTGCCGAAATGGCAGCTATAAACGAAGGAGTTTTAACAGCAGTAGTAAAAAATCCAAACGGAGAACTTACTCCAAACTGGGAAAAAGCATACGCAGCAGTTATTGATTCTTACTTAGGAAAAGTGCCTGAAAACTTTACTTACAAAGGAAAAAATTATACACCACAATCATTTGCAAAAGAGATTGTAGGTATTAATCCAGATGAGTATGTAGAGATGTCATCATTTACAACAGCGCCATATTACCAAAAAACATTATTGGCTGTGCCAGACAACTGGTCATTTGATCAAGTTTACAATGTAAAAGTTAATGATATGACCGATGTTATTGATAATGCATTAAAAAAAGGATATACAGTTGCTTGGGCTACAGATGTAAGTGAAAAAAGCTTTAGCTGGAAAAATGGAGTAGCGTATGTACCTACTAAAAAATTCGATGACATGACTGCAGATGAAAAAGCAAACATGTTTAACGGACCAAAAGAAGAACCAGAAATAACTGCCGAAATGCGTCAGGCTGCTTTTGATAACTATCAAACTACAGATGATCACGGAATGCACATTATTGGTTTGGCAAAAGATCAAACAGGAAAAGAATACTATATCGTAAAAAACTCTTGGGGAGAAACTAATGATTACAAAGGGTTTTTATTCGTGACCAAAAATTTTGTAAAATATAAAACTACCGCTCTTATGGTAAACAAAGGAGGACTTCCTTCTGATATTGCTAAGAAATTAGGAGTATAATCTTTTACACTTATATTTTAGAAAAAGCGCTGCAAGTAATTGCGGCGCTTTTTTTTTGTACATACTTTACACAAACTTGTCACCCTGAGGTACGAAGAGTCTCCGCGAGAAATTAACATATAATATTTTTAAATTGTTGAGCTACTATTGGGATTCAACTGTTAGAGTACATGTAATAACAGCGGGAATTTTCAATCTGTGACCAGGAATAATATCTTTTTGCTTTTATCATGAATCCGTTATGGGTACGAATTAGAAATCCGCCCTATCAAGCCGTTTTCTGATAAACAAATAGAAAAAGCTTGCATTGGGGTTGCGGAAGCTTAATAGTGCTTTAACGCGCTTATTTTACATGTAAAACAGCCATAAATAATAACGCTCAATTTAACCGCAAAGAGCGCAAAGAAAAAAGACGCAGAGGTTCGCTAAGCTGTTGATTAAGCTTTGCGTAACCTTTGTGCTCTTTGATATTATTTTATCGAACCAATTTAAAACTGATTTAGAAAAATTATATTCGTTAAGTTTGGAATTTAAAATATATTTGAAGTATTGATTTGATTTTTTAAGAGATAAGCGCTATTATGAATTGTTAATTAAGATAAAAGTTAAGAAATCTAAATCTTAAATTCGTCATTTTTCATGTTTGACTTTTATAGTTCTATTTTTTAAAATTGAATCAACCTTTACAATAGAAATCGAGTCTAGTTTTTTATTTGTAACGAGGTCTATTTTGTATTCTTTCTTCTCAAAATTTGTCAAAGTATTAAACCCAAAAAAACAGACTAAGATTAATAAAGCAATAGGGATGTAGGCTAAGATGTTTTTATATAAATTTCTCGTTGAAAATAAAATTAATGTAATAAATATACCTAAAGCTGTTGCTAACGAAAGCATAAATAGAAGGGCTTCATATACACTTTCAACAAATTTATAAGTTGGTATGGAGGATAATACGAAAGTAATTATAGCAGTAAAAATGCTAATAATTTCAATCGATTTAAAATCTTTTTTGTCAAGTTCTTTATTCAACTCTTCAATTTTTTGAATTTCTTTTTTAAAGTATTTTCCTGTATCTACGAATAAAAGCAATTTATCATATTGTTCTTTAATATCTAAATAATCGTTTTCAATTTGATTATTAGATGGAGGTAATACAAATGAAGATGCATAAAAAATATGGGTTAAATCATCTACATTACTAGGGACTAATGACTCTTTAAAAGGTAGAATAAAAACATAATTAAAATTAAGTTTAGACCATTCTTTTTTTAAAAAATATGAATCAAATTCTTCTTTACAATGACCTTTGATAATATCATCATATACTTCAATAAATCGAATTTTGTCTTCTTCATTTATCTTTTTAATTAGAAAATTCGTAATGTAATCAAGATATTTAAACTCTGTAAAAAAATTATTTATTTCACCTTTTATTCTCTTTTTGACGAGAAGATATTCCTCTTTTATAAAATTATTATTTTTGTTGCTAGCGACGAAAAGTGAAAAAGAGTTATTTAAAGAATAATTTGTCTCAATTATGTTTACATATCTATCATAACTACTTAGGGTCTCTACATTTTTATTTTCAAAAAAGGTTGAGATTTCCTGAAGTTTGGAAGAATTAGGCTTAACATCTTTATAGTATTTTATTAGCTGATGGATTTCTGAAATTTTCAGGTCCTCTAATTTGCTATTTTTGTAAGATTTTACTCTTAATTCTAAAATGTATATCCAATTTTTAGAAATAAGTTCATATTGAGTTTGAATAATTTCGCACCATTCTTTTAATTTCTCATTTTCATCTTTAAAATCTTCAACTGCTTTTACACTGCCATCTGAAAAATAAAGATGAGCACTAGGATTTTCGCTAACTTTTCTCTGTTTCCACTTATGTTGTAAAAATTTAATTTTAATTAGAATATCTTTAGTTAAGTCGTTGTATTCTTGTATTTTAAGGTTTTTTATTTTCTTCTCGAGATCAAATAAATCAGTTATGTAATCATTTTCGTTGGAAGGACAATGGTCAATATGATTAATTCCTAATAGACAAAAGAAATAATCTGTTAATGAGTGTAATTTTTTAGATAATTTACTTTCTCTTAATATGCTTTCAAATTTATTATTTTCCGAAAATAGAAAGTTTATTCTATCAGAAGAATATTTGTTTGATATGTCGTGAGTGAAAATTTTATATCCTTCTACTATTATAGTTATAGCAGAGGTATATTCAAAAATTTTTGTCTGAATGTTATTTGGTAAAAAGTCTCCGTTTTTTATTAAATCTTTAACTTTTTCATCGACTAGTTTAAGTTTTTTTAATAAATCGCTAATAGAAATATATTCTCCAGACAATAAAGAAAAGCAAAATAATCTTACAATGTCAATAGTTGAATTTTCTATTTCTTGTATGAAAAGTTCGGTTGCAAGCTCTTGAGCATCTTCATTTGATTCATTAAATGCATTTTCCTCTATTATATTTGGGAGTTGAGCGTCTGCTTCACTAGGGATTTCTTCTTCAATACTTATTTGAATTTCTCCCACTATTTCTGGTATTTCTCCCATTGTTATATTTGGGAGTTGAGAGCTTGTTTCACTAGAAACTTCTATTTCAGTACTTATTTGAATTTCTTCTGAAACATCTGAGCTTGTTGTGTTAACGGATTGAAAGTCGCTAAACTTTTGTTCAAAATCATTTATACAAGCAATAATCTGGTCTATGTAATTCTCCATCAATGATTAAAATTACAAATGAAAAAACTTTTGTTCAGATTTGATGATTTCATTTGGAATTAGCTCACTGTACGCACCGTTTCTTCTCGCTTTTGCAATATAAAATTTCCAAGAATACCATGCATGACTTAATTCCACTAGTTCAAAAGGACTCATTTTTATCAAATTAATGTTTTCGGACTTTAATTTGTTAATAGAAAAATCTATTTTATTTTTTAATTCTCCATCAGGATAATCAATAGTATTTATAAAAGAGGAAGAAGAGTTTGTTATTTTTAAATTTGGTAGTTGATTATTACGTATAGTATCGTAAATTTCACTTTCAACATGGCCATAAGGCATTGCATAAAAAGTATTAAATGGAGAATCGAGTAATGTTTCTCTTTGACCTTTTTCCGTACCAATTGCAGTTGCAAAAAATAAAAGTTTTAAAACCTTTAATGTACTAAAATCATTTCTTCCATTGTCACCAACAACTTCTTGATGCCAATTTAGAAGTTGTGAAACAAAATATTCAAATGCTAAATTTTTATTCATATTTGATTGTAAAAAGTTTGCAAATGTAATTATTTTTTTTATAACCTGCGAGTGCAGGTGTGTTATTTATAAAAGTAATGAATTTATATTTGATATTCAATAAATTAAAAAATAAATGCAAAAATGATTTTATGGTTTTTCGTAATATATAGAAAGGGTTATTGATTTTATTTGTTTTAAGAGATGAACTTTATTGAGTTTATGGAAATTTATTTAATTTAAAAACATTTATTTAAGGAAAAAACGAAGATGATAAAATAGTGTCAAAGTTAAATTTTGAATATTTTACTAAAGATGATAAATATGGAAGATATGGTCTTTTTCCTTTGAAATAAATTATGAAGCAACCTTCCTAATAGGATTTTTACATCGCCTTTAATAAGAAGAGGTCTCAAACGAGACCTCTTTTTTATACATACTTCCGTAAAAGAAAACTTATTTTCCTTTCAATAATTTCTCTAAATATTCAATTTTCTCTTTTTCAGCCAAAACCAAACGCTCATAAAGTTCAACAACTTTATCAAGAGGATTGAATGTTGGTTGATATTGAATATTTGCATTCATTGATGCATTATCATGATTGTTAACTGTGTTACCAATAATATTGAAAATTGCTTCTTCTGAGAAATTTTTAATTGCTTCAACAGACACGCCAAGAGCTTTTGCTATTTCTACAAGTTTTTCATCTTCTATCGTTTCGCTGTTTTCAATAGCCGAAATAGCTTGTTGGTTTGTTCCTAAAGCTTGTGCTAATGCTTCTTGTTTCATATCTCGAAGTTCGCGAATACGGCTAATTTTTCGCCCTATATGATTTGGTTTTGTTAGTGTGCTCATAATTCAAAGATAATAATTAAGTATAATAACAATCAATATGTAAAAAACATATTTAGGTATGTACGGTACAGGCAAATAATTCGGTACAGTACAATCTATTGCTTAATTGTGATGTGTTAAACAAAAGTACAATTTTTCGCATAGGTAGCGATTGAAAACAAAAATATAAAAATGCAAAAAGAAAATCATATTCCATTACTTCATGATGAGGTAATGCAATCTATAGCAAGATTTCTTTCTGTTCTTTGAATGGAAGTTTAGGTGTCAACCAGATTATTTAGTTGAAATCTTCGAAGATATTTTAAAAACAGAAATTGGCAATGACCAGGATTTGAGAATTAAAACGCTAGTAAAAGCATTAGAGTCGTTTTCTGATAGCCAAATAGAAGAAGCTTGTATAGGGATTAAAGAAGCTTAATAATGTCTTTACGGCGCTTATTTGTGTTTAAAACAGCCGTAATATAATAACGTTTAATTTTACCGCAAAGAGCGCAAAGAATTATAAAGCTTAATCAATAGCTTTGCGAACCTCTGCGTCTTTTTCTCTTTGCGTTCTTTGCGGTAAAAGCCCACAAACAATAGCACTCTTTGCGGTATAGTCTTTTTAGTTAATCCTCAGCTTTTGTAATCGAGCTACTAGCGGAGACCCTTCGTTCCTCAGGGTGACAAGATTGGGTGGGAATAAGATATGGAAAACCGTTTTGTCGAGCGAAAAGGTTATCAAAGCTATTGATTAAACTTTGCGAACTTCTGCGTTTTTCTCTTTGCGCTCTTTGCGGTAAAACCCACAAACAATAGATTCGCGTTATCACGTGACAAGATTGGGAGGGAATAAAATATGGAAAACCGTGTTGTCGGACAAAAAGGTTATCAAAGCTATTGATTAAACTTTGTGAACCTCTGCGTTTTTTCTTTGAGCTCTTTGCGGTAAAACCCACAAACAATGAATCCGCATTATCGGGTGATAAGACTGCGTGAGAATTAAACAAAAAAAAAGACCATCATTTCTGATAGTCTTTTTTGCTCCCTCTCTTGGGCTCGAACCAAGGACCCTCTGATTAACAGTCAGATGCTCTAACCAACTGAGCTAAGAAGGAATCACCTTAAAGGTAAATATGTTTGCTAAAAAAAAGTTGCTCCCCCTCTTGGGCTCGAACCAAGGACCCTCTGATTAACAGTCAGATGCTCTAACCAACTGAGCTAAGGAGGAAGTTGTTGTTCTTTTTAGCGAGTGCAAATATAAGACGTTTTTTCGTTTCTAAAAAATTTTTTCGCACTTTTTATTAATAAATTTTACTTGCCTACGATTGCTTTATAAATATCGTTACCGTTAGCAAATAAAAGCAATGTTATAAGTAAAACGAACCCAACCATTTGCGCGTTTTCTAAGAATTTATCGCTTGGTTTCTTGCCGCTAATTATTTCGTATAATAAAAACATCACATGACCACCATCAAGAGCAGGAATTGGCAATAAATTCATAACTCCAAGCATAATTGATAAAATTGCAGTGATAGACCAGAACATTTCCCAGCTCCAAGTACTAGGGAAAATATTGTAAATAGCAGCAAAACCACCTACTTGTTTGTATGCTTTAGTTTCTGGATTAAAAATCATCTTAAGTTGCTTTCCGTAACCTACCAATTGATCTTTTCCTTTTTCAATTCCAACAGGGATAGATTCAAAGAAGCCAAACTCTCTAGTACTTATTTTATAGTAGCCTAATTTTTCTAAAGATTCCATTCCTAGAGTACCAACATTTACACCAAGTTTTCCTTCTTTGGTAACAATAGCATTAATTGGAGTCTCTTTTTGGTTTCTTAAAACTACAGCAGGAATTGTTTTTCCTTTATTACTTTCAAGTATAGCTTTTACCTCGTCGTAATATTTTACTTTCTGTCCGTTAAGAGAAGTAACCAAATCTTTAGGCTGTAATTCCTTGTTTGGAGATTCAGCAGCAATGTTTCCAATTACAAAAGGCATTCTTATAGAAGCAAGAGGGCTTTTTTCATGTTTAGATAATTGGTCAATAAGGTCGTTTGGCATTTTAATAGTTTGCTCAACACCGTTTCTTTCAATAAGAACTTGTTTAGACATAACTAAGGCCATGTTAATCTCGTTGTCAAAACGCTCTACTTTTTTACCATCGATAGCAAGAATCTTATCACCGGTTTTAAAACCAGCTTTAATCATAACAGGATTTTCGATAGAAAGACCGTCTTTTATATCAGCATTAGCAACATAAGTTTCGCCATAAGCAAATGCCATACCTATATATATAATAAACGCAAGAATAAAGTTTACCGTAACACCACCCAACATAATGATTAAACGTTGCCAAGCTGGTTTAGAACGAAATTCCCAAGGTTGTGGTGGCAAAGCCATTTGTTCCTTGTCCATACTTTCGTCAATCATTCCAGATATTTTTACATAACCACCTAGAGGTAACCATCCGATACCGTATTCAGTTTCGCCAATTTTCTTTTTTAGAAGTGAAAATTTCACATCAAAAAATAAATAGAATTTTTCGACTCTTGTTTTAAATAATTTTGCGGGAATAAAATGCCCTAATTCGTGAAGAATAATAAGTAATGATAAACTCAATAAAAATTGAGAAAGCTTGATAACTATATCCATTGTTTAATTTTAGTTCTTAAATAACGCACAAAAGTAACGTTTTCTATTTTAATTCATAGTGCAATATAAGTCATAAGCTTTTAAATGTTTGTTAATTAATAAACATTTAGATTTCTACTTTTAAGAAGATGCTGTAACTTTACTTTTTAAACACTATTTTAAATATTAGTAGTGTAAATCAGCTAAAAGTTACATTATATGGCTTCATTATTATTTTCTCCACTCACGATAAAAAAAATTACCTTAAAAAATAGAATCGTTATTTCGCCAATGTGTCAATATTCGGCTGTAGATGGCTTTGCTAATGATTGGCATTTGGTACATTTAGGCGCACGTGCAAGCGGAGGTTCAGCATTAATAATTCAGGAAGCAACAGCAGTTTCGCCTGAAGCAAGAATTTCACCCGAGGATTTAGGATTGTGGAAAGACGAACAAATAGAAAAATTACAAACAATCAATAAATTTATTGTTTCACAAAATGCCATTCCGGGAATCCAGATTGCACATGCGGGACGTAAAGCGAGTGTTTCGTCTCCATGGCAAGGAAACAAAAAATTAGATATCGCTCAAGGCGGATGGCAAACCGTTGCGCCAAGTGCTATTGGTTATCATGATAATGAAGCTACTCCAATAGCGTTGGACAAAGAGGGAATCCAGAAAGTAATTGCCGATTTTAAGGCAACTACTAAAAGAGCAGTTGTTGCAGGATATCAGGTTCTAGAAATTCACGGAGCGCACGGGTATTTGTTACACCAATTTATGTCGCCATTGTCTAATTTAAGAACAGATGAATATGGTGGAAGTTTTGAAAACAGAATTCGTCTTACCTTAGAAATCGTAGATGCAGTACAATCAGAATGGCCTGAAGATTTGCCTTTGTTTGTTCGTATTTCGGCTACCGATTGGGCAGAAGGAGGTTGGACACTTGAAGAATCAGTTCAGCTTTCTCTAATTTTAAAATCAAAAGGAGTTGATGTTATAGATGTTTCTTCGGGAGGATTGGTTTCTCATCAAAAAATTACACTTGGACCGAATTATCAAGTTCCTTTTGCCGAAAGGATAAAAAAAGACACGGGAGTTTTAACAGGAGCAGTAGGTTTAATTACCGAAGCAACACAAGCCGAAGCTATCTTAACTTCTGGTCAAGCCGATTTAATTCTGTTTGCTAGAGAATCGCTTCGTGATCCAAACTTGGCGTTGCATTTTGCATCCGAGTTAAACTCCGATATCCAATGGCCAAAACAATACGAAAGAGCTAAGATTTAATATTTCTTAGCCACAGATTTTAGGATTAAAAGGATTTTTTTTAACCACAAATTCCACAAATTCTCGCAAATTATTTAAAAATTTTTAAACGTATCGATTTGTGGAAATTTGCGAAATTTGTGGTTACTCTTTTCTAATCCTAAAATCTGCGGCAAAACAATAATACCAAATACAAATGCAAAAAATAAAAACAGCACTATTATCATACGGAATGTCGGGGAAAGTTTTTCACGCACCATTTATAGCAATTCACCCAGGATTTGAACTTATAGGTTCTTGGGAACGAAGCAAGAAATTGATACAAGAAGATTATCCAACAGTAAAAAGTTACCCAACAATAGAAGATGTTCTTGCAGATGATATCGATTTGGTAATTGTAAATACTCCAGTTGAAACCCATTACGAGTTTGCCAAAAAAGTTTTAGAAGCAGGAAAACATGCAATAGTTGAGAAAGCATTTACAACCACAGTTGCTCAGGCACAAGAGTTGGCAGATTTTGCTAAAGCAAAAGGATTAAAACTTGCCGTTTTCCAGAATAGAAGATGGGACAGTGATTTTAAAACCGTTCAGAAAGTTGTTAAAGATGGAGTTTTAGGAGATTTGGTCGAAGCCGAATTTCATTTTGACCGTTATAATCCTTTATTGAGTATAAAAGCTCATAAAGAAACTGCCAATTCTGGCGCCGGAATCCTAAAAGATTTAGGCCCGCATTTAATAGATCAGGCATTGCATTTGTTCGGATTTCCAAAATCTGTCTTTGCAGATATCAGAACAACACGAGAAAATTCATTGGTCGATGATTATATCGATTTACTATTATATTACGATGATTTTAGAGTTCGACTAAAAGCAGGTTTCTTTGTGAGAGAAGCTAATCCGGCTTATGTCGTTCATGGCAAGAAAGGCTCGTTCTTAAAACCTCGTGGAGATGTTCAGGAAGATGATTTAAAATTGGGTAAAAAACCTGACACAACAACTTGGGGAACCGAAGCAGAAGGTTTAAACGGAATTTTACATACAGAAATTAATGGCAAAGTTATCAGAGAGAAAATCCCAACTTTCCAAGGGAATTATTATGAGTTCTTTGATGGAGTTTACAACTCGATTGCAACAAATATAACAGAACCAGTTACTGCCGAAGATGGAGTTAAAACCATGAAAATCATCGAAGCTGCTATTGTGAGTAATGCACAACACAAAGTGATTAATTTGTAGGTGTTTAATTCTTTGCGAATGGAACGCGGATTAAACGGATTTACTAAAGTAAAGACGCGGATAAGACACGGATTTTTTTAAACAAAAGATAGGGAATCCGTTTTTTTCCGCGTTTTCGCCTTGGCGAATCCGCTTCATCCGCGTTCCATTCACGTCGCATTAAATTTATAAACAATAACGTTATAATTAATCCTAACTAGTTGGGTTGAATTAATGTTAAGAATGATTTTCGTAATTTTGCCAATTAAACTTTAAATAACTCATTTTGATAGATTTAAACTTCCTAGGCAGATTCAGAAGTAAAGCAAAATTCAAGAAAACATATAAAAATGCTAAAGCTTCGTACTTAAACCGAATCCGTTTTGCTGTCGGAATGTTCTATTTTGCAATGGGATTATGTTTTGCTACTTGGGCAAGCCGAATTCCGAGTATTAAAGCAGCATTAGATTTAAGCGAAGGAGAATTAGGTTCTATTCTGTTTGCATTACCATTAGGGCAATTATTAATTATGCCTTTCTCAGGTAAAGTTGTAACCCGTTTTGGTAGTCACAGAATCTTAATTTTTTCGTTGTTATTTTATGCCTTTAGCTTGACTAATTTAGGTCTGGCAACTACATCTTGGCAGTTATCTATAGGTTTATTTCTTTTTGGAGTATTCGGAAACCTGGCTAATATTGCTGTAAATACACAAGGAGTTTATACCGAAGTACTTTTCAAAAAAACAATAATGTCCTCTTTTCATGGCATGTGGAGTTTTGCAGGATTTACAGGTGCTTTAGTTGGTTTAGGAATGTTAGCTTTAAAACTATCACCATATTATCACTTTGTAATTGTAGCTGGGATTGTGCTTGTTATGATTGCTTTTAATTATAAATTTTTGGTCAAAGCCAAAGAAAAAATCAAAGTACAGGAAAAGAAAAAGAAGCTTTTTACAAAACCAGACAGTTCATTAATCTGGCTTGGTGTAATCGGGTTTTGTTGTATGGCAAGCGAAGGAGTAATGTTTGATTGGAGCGGTGTTTATTTTAAAGATGTTGCAAAAGCTCCAGGAGCATTAGAAATTTTAGGATATACATCATTTATGATTATGATGGCAAGCGGACGTTTTCTTGGCGATGGATTAATTCTTAGATTCGGAAGAAAAAAAGTGCTACAAATAAGCGGATTAGTTATTTCGCTAGGGCTTTTTACCTCAGTACTTTTCCCTTATATCATTCCATGTACAATTGCTTTTATGTTTGTTGGTTTAGGAGTTTCTACAGTTGTACCTACTCTGTATAGCGTTGCAGGTAAAAATCCATCGGTTCCTGCAGGAGAAGCTTTAACTATCGTATCGAGCGTTAGTTTCCTTGGTTTTTTAATGGGGCCACCTGTTATCGGTCATATTGCCGAAGCTTTCGGACTTCGTTTCTCTTTTGCATTTATTGGTATCTTCGGATTCTTTATCGCCTTTATGGTTACCAGAATCAAAGCCATAGAATAATCATATTATTTTAAAATTGTGAAAAGAAGTAAAACATATAAGTGATGTAAGGTCATTTATGCTTTTATGCTGATTAGTCAGCCTTATGTTTACTTTCATTACTTATATGGTTCAAATTAAGTTTTAGAACTTCAAATATTGAGGTTAATGATGTAATGCTTTAATTTTCTTAGCTATTCATAAAGAGATTTTCTATGTGTAATGGTTTTATTTAACAAGAAAAATATAGTTAAATATAAAATTGACTATATTTGAAATTAAATTAAAGAAAAAACGTACAATTTTTAATAGAGAATTTCAAATACCACCTGTTTTTTGATTAAGGCACTATTCCAAAAATAGATTTTTTTCTGATTGTGCTATAACTTGAGAGTCCTTCCTTTCGGGTTGTAGTGCTTTCGAAAATACTTTCTTCAACGCCATTTTTCGATGATATATTTTAAAACTTAAAAAGTAAAATGTTTATGAAAAAGTGGATGGCAGTATTTTTATTTATTTCACAAGTCGCGATTTCTTTCGCGCAAAGCGAAACTGGTTTTCATGGGAAGATTATCGATTCCAGAACGCAAAAGCCTTTAC
Organism: Flavobacterium hydatis; assembly: GCF_000737695.1. GTDB lineage: Bacteria > Bacteroidota > Bacteroidia > Flavobacteriales > Flavobacteriaceae > Flavobacterium > Flavobacterium hydatis. Next base: position 115,876 of record NZ_JPRM01000003.1, on the reverse strand, counting down.
AATATGTTGTGGTTAGCATTCAGAATTCTTCAACAATGCAATTAACAGATAGTGATGGAGCGTTTAAATTACTTTTACTATCCGAAGGAAATCAATTGTTATTACTACACAGTCAGGGATATAAAGATTTGCTTTTTCCTGTAAAGGTAGTTTCAGGACAAATGATAGACTTGGGAGTTTTGAGTTTAGAAGAAGATAATCAAATCGGTTCACAAACTATTTTAATTACATTGTCTGAAAGTGACTTGACAGATGATAATAGCACATCCGAAAATACTTCGGGACTTTTGCAATCATCACGTGATGCATTCTTACAAGCATCGGCTTTTAATTGGGGACAAGCCCGCTTTAGGATGCGAGGATTAGATAGCGAGCATGCTAAAATGACAATTAATGGTGTCGAAATGAATAAAATGTATGATGGCAGACCACAATGGGGAAATTGGGGAGGTCTGAATGATGCTACCAGAAATCAAGAGTTTTCGGTAGGAACGGCAACATCTGATTATACATTTGGAGGGATTTTAGGAACACAACAAATTAATACCCGAGCTTCAGTTTACCGACCAAGTTCCCGAATTACATTTTCGGGAAGTAATACCAACTATAGTTTGCGTGCAATGGCAACTTATGCTACAGGATTAATGCCGTCGGGTTGGGCTTTTGTAGTTTCTGCGGGGAAACGTTGGGCAAGTGAAGGTTATTTTGAAGGAACAAATTACGATGCCGATTCTTTTTTTATGAGTGTCGAAAAGAAATTAAGTGATAGTCATTCACTTAATTTTACAGGATTTTATACGCCAAATTCAAGAGGGAAAAATTCTCCAAATACAAGAGAAGTTACAGAACTTACTAACGAACAATATAATTCGTATTGGGGCTGGCAAGATGGTAAGAAAAGAAATGCGAGAATAAAAACCGTTGAAGAACCTGTTTTAATGCTGAATCATTTTTTTAAGATAGATGATAAAACAATTTTAAATTCTAGTATAACATATCAGTTCGGGAAAATAAGTAATAGCAATATTGATTATCAAAATGCCGATAGTCCTGATCCTACATATTATCGTAAGATGCCCAGTTATTATAGTTCGCTTTATGCAAAAGATCAAGGAGAATATCCTGGTAATTTTACCCCCGATTATGAAAATGCCGAGATAAACAGAATTCAGTTTTTAGCAAATCCTCAAATAAATTGGGATGAATTATATTGGTCTAATCGAACAGTAACCACCGATTCTAAAGGAGTTGTAAATGGTTATATGCCCGCACAAAGTCATTATGTTTTATATGAAGACAGAACCGACGATAAAACATTGTCATTTAACTCCACTTTAAATGCCCAATTAACAGAGAATATCTTCTTTAATGGCGGAATTGCTTTTAGAAATTTAAAATCACATAATTATCAACTTCTCACTGATTTATTGGGAGGATCGTATTTTGTAGATATTGATTTGTTTTACAAAGGCGACCAAGCGCAATCGGATTTGCTACATCCAAATCGTCAAGTGGGAGAAGGAGATACGTATGGATATAACTATAATTATCTGGCGAATACAGTTGATGTTTTTACGCAATTTAAATTCTCTTATCGTAAAGTCGATTTTTATCTTGCCCAAGCTTTCTCAAGTGCTACTTATCAAAGAGACGGTTTGTATCAAAACGGAATTTATGCGACAAACTCTTTTGGCAAAAGCGAGAAAGTTAATTTTGAGAACTTTGCTTTTAAGGGTGGATTGACTTATAAAATATCTGGTAAACAATGGTTGTTTTTTAATGGAGCACATTTAACCAAAGCACCTACAATAAGAAATACATTTCCTAATGCTCGATTGAATAATGGTATAGTCGACGGTATAGAAAGTATGAATATAAGTAGTCTCGAAGGAAATTATATTTTTCATTCGCCTAAACTAAAAACACGGCTTACAGGCTATTATACTTTGATAAAAAATGCAACACAAACTTCGTTTTTCTATGCCGAAGGAATTTTTGATGATGGCGCAGGATATGATAATACGAATGCATTTGTGAGTCAGACATTAACACATTTAAACAAAAAGAACATTGGTGCAGAGCTTAGTTTTGAATATCAAATTCTGCCTACTTTTAAAACTACTTTGTCTGCTGCTTACGGACAATATACGTATGATAGTAACCCTAATGTTACAATTACAAATGATGCACAAGCGTCTTTAACAAATAGTAACCCAGTTTATAATTTCGGAACTGCTGCACTCAAGAATTATAAACAACCAGGAATGCCACAACAGGCTTATTCGCTCGGGATAGAATATCGAAATCCTAGATATTGGTGGCTTGGTACTAATATAAATTACCTCGCAAATTCTTATATAGATGTTTCTCCAATTTCCCGAACGGCGCAGTTTTTTATTAATCCTAAAAGTGGTTTTCCTTTTTCTGAGGCTACAGAAGAAAGAGCTAGGGTATTACTGAAGCAAGAAAAGTTTAATCCGATTACATTATTAAATATCACAGGAGGAAAATCTTGGCGTATTCGCCGAAAGAATGTTTCCTTTTTTGCAAGTATAAATAATGTGTTGAATACTGTTTATAAAACAGGTGGTTTTGAGCAAGCAAGAAATGCCAATTTCCGACGATTAGATCAACAAGCCTCGAGCGGAACGCCATCATTTGCTCCAAAATATTTTTATGGATACGGAAGAACCTATTTCGGAAATCTGGCAATTAATTTATAAACTTAAAATGTATTTAATATGAAGAATAAATATAACTCATCGTGTTTTTTAGTAATTGTGATTCTTGCTTTTTTTGGTTGCGCAGGAGATGAAACAGCAATTCCTGAGCTCACTTGTAATCAGCCTAACTTAACCGTAAATAAAACAGTTGCCGAAATTTACAATGCGGCTAATCCTGTTGCAGCAAAATATTTATATGATGATATTATAGAAGGATATGTAGTTTCTAGTGACGAATCGGGTAATTTTTTTAAAACAATTTCTTTTCAAACAATACCCATAAATGGCGTTGCACAAGGATTTAGTATAGGTTTTGACGCGACAAACTCTTATATCGATTATAGAATAGGGAGTAAGGTGTTTATAAAATTAAAAAACCAATTTACTGATATTTACTATGGCGGAATGAGAATTGGGAGTTTATATGTTAATGCTTATGGAGAAGCAACAGTTGGTAGAATTGCGCAAAATGAGTATAAAAATGTATTGAATACTTCATGTACTGTAATTGATGAAAGCATGTTAGTTCGTTCCCTTTCAATGTCAGAATTGTTAAATGATAGTAATATAAATACGCTCGTACAATTGTCTGATGTTCAATTTGCCGATGCTGCATTAGGACGCCATTATTTTGAAGAAGCAAATAATGTAGGAGGTGCTACCAATTGGAATTTGCGAGATAAATCAGGCAATCAGGTTATTTTTAGAACCAGCAGTTATGCCGATTTTGCAAATAGTTTAGTGCCAAACGGAAGTGGAACAGTACGAGGAATATTGACAAAATTCGGTACTGATTATCAAATAATGGTACGCTCAGAAAAAGATGTAGTAATGGAGGGGAAGAGAACTATTCCGTTTTTCTCAGAAGATTTTCAATCAGTCAAACACAATGTGAATTTTAGTTTACCAGGTTGGAGTAATATTGTCGAAAAGGCTACCAAATTATGGAAAAGTATTGTTTATGCTGGTAATGGTTATGCTGAGTTTAATACCACAAGCACCACAGCAGCCGAAAACGTTGCTTGGTTGGTTTCGCCTAAAATCAACACCGCTGATTATAAAAACGCTACATTATCTTTTAGGAGTGCACAACATGATTTAAAAGTCGATTCTCCATTAAATTCTTTAGAAGTCTATGTATCAAATAATTTTGATGGCTCTAATATTTCTAAGGCTAAATGGATAAAATTAACGGCAAAAGTTGCCTCGTTATCAACGCCTACCCGTCAGTTTATAAGTTCTGGTGGGATCGATTTATCTGCTTACTCAGGAAATATTCATGTTGCATTTAAATATATTGGGTCAGGTAAAGATAAAACGCTTAACGGAGCTTTTATGGTAGACGATGTTGTAATTGTAGGAGATAAGTAGTGATTGTAATTTTATTGAATTATTTGAAATGATTGTAAAGCACTGGTATTCAAATGATAAATTAAATCTTGTTTTAAGGATTTGTTATATGACTTAGTTTTTTAAAAGTAAAGACGGTATTCTTTCGATGATTTTTGTATTTTGGTCATCCCAAATCGATATAAATACCATGATGAAAAACTACTTCATTGCCATTTTTATGATGGCTTTTCAATGTTTGATCCACAGTCAAGATCAAGAAAATCAAGTTAAGTTAAAGCAAATTAATGTCGTAAAGACCAATTACCGCGATCTAAAAAGTGGTGAGATTGAAAACAAAACGGTTTTGTTTAAGGATGGTAAACTCTTAACAATTAAAACATCTGACGTTGTACAAAGTTTTTTTTATAATCCAAAAGGACTTTTGGATATGACTGTAAAAGAAAGAGTTGGAAGTAACTGGAAAGAGGTTGTAAATTATAGTTATGACAAAGACGACAGAATTACCAAGTTCTTAAAAAAATATGATGAGAATGGTGAGTCTGTTACCAAGACAGTAACAATGACTTACGAAGGCGCAAGAATAAAAGCCATTACCAAAAAAAGTAATGTTCATACCGTAATTGAGGATATTGAATACGTGGTTGAAAACGGACTTATCATTAGACGTTCCTCTAGAGATAGAAATCAGCAGATTTTTAATAAAGTCGAATATGTGTATTCTAATGATAATGTTATAAGACACAAAGGAGTACTTGGAGAAAAAATGTTTAATAATTTTACTTTCGATGATAAAAAATCAGTTGATTTATTAATTGTTCAGAATTTATTTGGTCCAAACTATAAAGTAATTGTACCATTAATTTCTTTTCATGAAGAAGAGTTTGACTTTGAGTCTATCTCTTATAATAATGAATTAGCCTTTATTCCATCTTCTACAAATTACACTGGAGTTACAGGAAAATACAAGTATAATGCTTCAAATTATCCAATATCATCTTCATTTTTAGAGCAAAATGGTATTGTAAAAATTGATAAAACATACATTTACGAATAAAAAGAATTACTTAATAGCGATTGAAGTCTTTGGTTTTATATTTAAAAAAAGACTTCAATTGGCTTTAGTACCTTGCAAATCACTAAATTTGTAGCTTATTTAAAGTTATGTTAGAAAAAGAAGTACTAAATTTTGAAAAAACAGCCATTGTTGGGATTGTAACTCAAAATCAAAGTGAAGAAAAGTTAAATGAATATCTGGACGAGTTAGAGTTTTTGACTTTTACCGCTGGCGGAGAAGTTATAAAACGCTTTACGCAGAAAATGGAACGTCCGAATCCTAAAACTTTTGTTGGAACAGGTAAAATAGACGAAATCAATCTTTTTGTAAAAGAATATGGTATTTCGACTCTAGTATTTGATGACGAATTATCACCATCTCAACAAAAGAATATATCCAAAATTATAGATTGTAAAATCCTTGATAGAACGCACCTTATATTAGATATTTTTGCTCAAAGAGCCGAAACTTCTTATGCGAGAACTCAAGTAGAATTAGCGCAATGTCAGTATTTATTACCTAGACTTTCTGGAATGTGGACACACTTAGAACGTCAAAAAGGAGGTATCGGAATGCGTGGACCTGGTGAAACCGAAATTGAGACTGACAGGCGTATCGTTCGTGACCGAATTGCATTATTGAAAGAAAAAATAAAAACTATCGATAAGCAAATGGGCGTGCAACGTAGTAATCGTGGTGCAATGGTTCGTGTGGCTTTGGTAGGATATACCAATGTTGGTAAATCGACATTGATGAATGCAGTTGGTAAAAGTGATGTTTTTGTAGAGAATAAACTGTTTGCTACTTTGGACACAACTGTTCGTAAAGTAGTTATTAAGAACTTACCTTTTTTGCTTTCGGACACGGTAGGGTTTATTCGTAAATTACCAACTCAATTAGTAGATTCTTTTAAGAGTACACTAGATGAGGTTCGTGAAGCCGATTTACTACTGCATATTGTAGATATTTCTCATCCTGATTTTGAAGATCATATAGAATCTGTAAATCAAACCTTGTTAGATATTAAAGCTCACGATAAACCAGTTATCATGGTTTTTAATAAGATAGATGCTTACAAACATTTAACAATCGACGAGGACGATTTAATTACCGAAAAAACACCAAGACATTATACACTCGAAGAGTGGAAAACTACTTGGATGCACCGCTTAGGAGAGCAAAATGCTTTGTTCATTTCTGCTACCAATAAAGAAAACTTCGAAGAGTTTAGAGAGCGCGTTTATGAAGCTGTTAGACAAATTCATATAACCCGATTCCCATACAATAAGTTTTTGTATCCAGATTATAAAGATGCAATAGAGAAAGAAGAAGACGAAGATTAAAAAAAAGCGCTTACAATTTGTAAGCGCTTTTTTTATGTTTTAGAATAAGTAGTTGATTCCTAAACCAAATACTTCTCTGGTTTGAAACCCTTGAAAAGCATTGTCGTCATAAATTGCTTGAAAAGATAAATTGGTCGACAAGAATTTATTGATTTTCATTACAATGTTTAATGAGTAATCAATATCTACATTCTGAGGATCTTCTAAGTAATTAGAATATAGGTTTAAAATGTTCTCTGCAGAAACGTTTGTCATTATATTAAGTTTGTAATATGCCGAAGCATAGAAACCAAGCTCATAACGCATCCTTTTGTTCGCTTTAACGCCAAAATACGATTCATCGACATATCCGACTTCAGAAGTGTATAATTTGTCTACAAAAGTCATTTTTGAGGTTACAGGAGCAAAGTTTAATTTTAGATTGTCATCTTTCTTCCAGAAAATACCTGGACCAAAAGTAAGATAACCCGGAGACATGAAATTAGTGTTCTCAGTTCTTATTTCTGCACCATTTGCATCTTGTCCGTAAACATATCCTTTAGTAAACTGTGTTCTGAAATTACCAAAAAAGGAGTAATACCAATTTCCGAATGCCCTTTTTCCGTAAATAGAATTAATTTCTAAACGGTCATCCGTCTTTTTCTCAAAATCAGAATTTTCGGTTTGTAAGATTCCATAAGAAGCCAGGATTTTATTGTCCCAACTAATGTCATCTTTCTTGTAGTTAATGTTGTAATTAAGACCTAAGTTTCCTGATACGTTGTTTTCACCACCAGCAATCCAGTTATTAAAATTAGATTGGTTAAAAAGGAATGAGATATTCCCAGTGCTTTTCCATCCATTTCCAGTAGTGTCGGATATGAATTTTACCGCTTTTTCTGTGTTTTTTACTAATTCTTTTTCTGTGTTCTGTGCCTCAACAAACGTTATGCTTGTTAGGAAGATAAAAAGGAGTTGAAGAAGATTTTTCATATGATCCTGTTTAAAAGTTGATTTAAACAAATATACTAAAAACCCTGAAGTTGTTAAAGCTTACTTAATTTTATTTGTAATTTATTTCTTATTTTCTTTGTACAAAGGCACGGCAGAACACGCTTCACCATACATAATGCTCCTTGCAAAAGGTTGTAAATAATGTGCCGCTAAGATGTAAGCACGTGTAGGAACAGGTTTTTTAGAACATCCTTTTATTATGACAGGTTTACCTTTATATGCTGAATAATCAAGGTTACGCAGAATTTCTTCATATAAACTAGAATCTAAATCTTCTAATGTACCATTAACAATTTTTTTAGCAAATGGAGCTAATTGTACAGCAACCAAAATAGAAGCCCAAGCTGGAACTATCGCGTCTGTGCTGCAATTAATTGCTACATAAGCATCTTGGTATTGTGACCAATTGTGATTTTTAAGGTGTTCACGAAAGTCTTTTTCTTTTAAAAGAAAACCTTCCAGAAGCCATTGCGAAATATCAATTTGCGCACGTAATCCTTTTGGATAATAATCCTCTAGGTCAAAAACTTCTAAAGTACTATTGGCAACTTTATTGATTATTTCTTCCATTTTTATTTAGTTTTCAGTCACAGTTTCAGTCACAGTATTTCACTGCGACTGAGCCTGTAAACTGTATACTTTTTTAAAGCATTCCTAATTCTAATTTAGCTTCTTCGCTCATTAACTCTTTGCTCCAAGGCGGGTCAAAAGTTATTTCAACTTCAGCATCTTTTACGTTATCGATAGATTTTACTTTCTCTTCAACTTCTCTTGGTAAACTTTCGGCTACTGGACAGTTTGGAGATGTAAGTGTCATTAAGATTTTTACTTCGTAATCAGTGTTTACCATTACATCATAAATTAATCCTAACTCGTATATATCTACAGGAATCTCAGGGTCGTAAATTGTTTTTAAAATTTTTACGATTGATTCGCCTAATTCGTTAGTGTCTATTTCTTGTTCCATTTTTTTGTTTTTGTATTTTTCAACACTCAGTGTTTTTATTTTTTTACCATTAAGATATTAAGCTTAGTACTTAATGAAACTTAATAGCTTAATGGTTTAAAATTCGACCTATTTAATTTTTGTTTTTCGAGTCGAATGCTAAAGCGTACATTTTGATGTTTTTGATCATCGAAACCAAACCGTTTGCACGTGTTGCGGATAAATGCTCTTTTAATCCGATTTCATCAATAAAATCAACATCTGCTTTTAGGATATCTTCTGCTTTTTGGTTAGAGAAAGCTCTAATTAAGATTGCAATTATACCTTTGGTTAAAATAGCATCACTATCGGCTGTAAAAACAACTTTGTCACCATTCTGTTCACCTTGAAGCCAAACTTTCGACTGACAACCTTTAATTAGGTTTTCGTCTGTTTTATATTCTTCTTTTATTAATGGAAGATTTTTACCAAGTTCGATAATGTATTCATAGCGTTGCATCCAATCATCAAACATTGAAAACTCATCGACTATTTCGTCTTGTATTTCTTTTATTGTCATTTTATTCTTGAGTAAAAGCAACTAATAAAGTTACTAATTTTTCTATTTCTGCTGGCGGAAAACCATCATCAAATCCTTTAGTTTCATAGGTTTTTCCGTTCTGCGTTATTTTTAAATTTGCAATGGCAGCTCCATCATGAAAACGTTTTTCGGTAGGTGCTTTTAAATTTGGAATAGCTTCTAGATTTATTTTTTTAAATTCAGAAGTAATTTTTGCCCATTGCATTCCATTTATTTTGTTGGCTACAGGTTCTTCGCCTCTGCTTTTTGTGATAGTAACCATTTGGTCCTTTACCACAACCTTCTGATAATAACCTCGTGACATAGCCGAATATTCTATCTGTGTTGTACTCATATCTGTATTCTTTTGGCTAGCACAGCTGTTTCCTATAAAAATTGTCAGAAGTAAAAAAGATAGTATTTTCATATGTCGTGTTGTTAAGATAGCATTGTTTTGGCTTTTTTTACTGCTTCGACCATTAAATCAATCTCTTCTTTTGTGTTATAAAAAGAGAAAGATGCTCTAATAGTTCCAGGAATTTCAAAGTAATTCATAATCGGTTGTGCACAGTGATGTCCTGTTCGCACAGCAATTCCTAATTTATCAATTATCGAACCAATATCATAAGGATGAATTCCGTCGATGTTGAATGAAATAACCGAAGCTTTTTCTTTACCAGTACCATAAATTTTTAAACCTTCAATTTCAAGTAATTGTTTTGTAGCATGAGCTAATAATTCATTTTCTTGTTGTTGAATATTCTCAAAACCGATACTATTCATGTAATCTACCGCAGTTCCTAAAACAATTCCGCCAGCAATATTTGGCGTTCCGGCTTCAAATTTATGAGGTAAATCAGCATAAGTGGTTTTTTCGAAAGTAACTTCTTTAATCATTTCACCACCACCTTGATAAGGAGGTAATTTGTTTAACCAACTTTCTTTTCCGTATAAAATTCCAGTTCCTGTAGGTCCGCACATTTTATGTCCTGAAAATGCATAAAAGTCACAATCTAAATCCTGAACATCAGGTTTTAAATGCGGAACTGCTTGTGCACCATCTATTAAAACTGCTGCGCCAACTGCATGAGCTTTCTCAATCATATATTTTATCGGATTGATTGTTCCCAATGCATTCGAAATATGGTTTACAGTTACAATTTTGGTTTTATCAGATAATAATGATTCGTATGCGATAATATCAAGTTCTCCGTCCTGATTCATCGGAATCACTTTAAGAATAGCACCGGTTTTCTCGCATAACATTTGCCAAGGCACAATATTACTGTGATGTTCTAAAGCCGAAACCATTACTTCATCTCCAGGTTTTAATATAGAAGCAAAACCATTTGCCACTAAATTAATCCCATGAGTTGTTCCCGAAGTAAAAAGAACTTCGTGCAAAAGTTTGGCATTAATATGATGTTGGATTTTTACCCTTGAAATTTCGTAAGCATCGGTTGCTAACTGGCTCAAAGTATGTACTCCACGGTGTATGTTTGCATTAATCTCTTGATAATATTTTGAAATTGCATCAATCACAACTTGTGGTTTTTGTGATGTTGCACCATTATCAAAGTATACCAAAGGTTTCCCGTTTACTTTTTGTGAAAGTATCGGAAACTCAGCTCTTATTTTATGAATATCTAGCATATCTTATTTAGAAAAATTCTACATACAAAAGTACTAAAACTAAATTGTTTTAAATAGCAATTGCTAAATTTCCTTTTCTGGTTTTAAATAATCCCATTAAATACAATGTTGTCTTGCGTATTTGATATTTTTTAGTGGTTTGTATTTGATTTTGAATGGTTTCAAAGTTAATTTATGAAGAAATTATAATTATATTGCAGTGTAAATTAACCTATGATTTTGTGAAATTACCTTATTTCAAAATCATAATTAGGGTCGGTATTGTCATATTACTTTGCTTGTTTGCTATTGTTCGAGTCATTTATAAATAAATATAATCTTAGTATGAAAAAAATCTTAAAACTTCTCGTTCTTCTTCTGGTTATAATAATTGTTTATTTCAGATTTACTACTTACCCCAAGCTTGATTTGATCTCTGGCTTTACATCCAAAAGTATTGCATCATGCCATTTTATCGATAATCGTTCGCTAGAATCTATAGAGAAAGAGGATAATGATATCCCTCTACTTGATTTGGCTACAAGTAAAATCAATGAAGCGAGAAAATTTGTTACTTCAAATGTCTACGGTTTAAAAGAACGGAAAGCAATATATCGTGAAGGTATCGGAGCGACCTTGATTAATGATAATTTTGATGTAACCAAACCATACGAAGTTCCTAAAAGAGCTAAACTGGTAAATAATTTGCCATTCCCTTACGGGAATAATGAGCCAAAGGATACAGTGTTTACTAATATTGACTATGCAAAATTGAATAAAGCTGTTTCAAATGCTTTTGATGTAGCAGGAGGAAAAACGAAAAGATCACGATCAGTTTTGGTCTTGTATAAAGATAAATTAGTTGCCGAAAAGTATGCGGATGGCTTTACTAAAAACAGTAAATTACTTGGTTGGTCTATGACTAAGAGTATTACAGGAACTATGTTTGGAGTTTTACAAGCGCAAAAAAAGTTTGATATTTATAAGCCTGCGCCAATAGCCGAATGGCAAAATGATGAACGTAAAAATATTACAACCAACGATTTGCTTCATATGAACTCGGGTTTAGAGTGGGTCGAGAATTATAATACAATTTGTGATGCTACTATTATGCTTTTTGGATCTGAAGATATGGCAAAAGTGCAGTTAGAGAAGCCCGCTATGTTTAAACCGAATACACATTGGAACTATTCTTCGGGAACAAGTAATTTACTATCGGCTATTTTAAGAAAGCAATTTAAAACACATCAGGAATATCTTGATTTTTGGTATTCGGGTTTAATAGATAAAATAGGAATGAACTCTACGGTTATCGAAACGGATATGGTTGGTAATTATGTGGGTTCTTCTTATGCTTGGGCTACGACTAGAGATTGGTCGAAATTAGGTTTGTTGTATTTGCATAAAGGAAATTGGAATGGAGAGCAAATTCTCGACGAAAGTTGGGTGAAATATGTATCTACACCGACCAATACATCAAATGGTGATTACGGGGCTCAATTTTGGTTAAATGCAGGAGGAAAGTATAAGGATGCTCCTCGAGATATGTTTTACTGTAGTGGTTTTCAAGGTCAGAAAGTATTTATTATTCCATCTTTAGATTTAGTAATCGTGAGAATGGGTTTAACGGACGATCTTGAATTCGATTTTAATGTGTTTTTGAAGGAGGTAGTTTCTGCAATTAAATAATGAAATATTTAACCGCAAAGTTCGCAAAGAAGAAAATCGCAAAGGGCGCTAAGTTTAATTACTAAACTAGCGCCCTTTGCGTAAACCTTTGTGAGCTTTGCGGTTAAATCAGCAAAGCTTCCAGTTAAATTCTATTATAAATCAAATCCCATTTTTACGCCTAATTTGCTGGCAATAATTGTAGTGATTCGCTTTTTTAATTCAGGTATTTTGATGCTTTCTATAACAGCATTCGAGAATGCGTACATAAGTAATGCCTTAGCTTCTTTTTGAGGAATTCCACGAGATTGCATGTAGAACATTGCTGTTTCGTCTAATTGCCCAACTGTACAACCGTGAGAACATTTTACATCATCGGCAAAAATTTCTAATTGAGGTTTTGCATTTATAGTTGCTTTATCGCTCAATAAAATATTGTTGCTTTTTTGGAATGCATTTGTTTTTTGCGCTTCTTTTTCAACTAATACTTTACCGTTAAAAACTCCTATAGCACGGTCTGTAAAGATTCCTTTGTAATCTTGGAAACTTTCGCAGTTTGGTGTAGCGTGTTTTACCAATGTATAGTGATCTACGTGTTGTTTCTCACCTATAATAGTTATTCCGTTTAACGTACTTGTTAATCTTTCACCAAAGTGATAGAAATTAAGATTGTTTCGGGTTAAGTTTCCACCAAATGAAAATGTATGAACCGATGCATGACTTTCTTGCTGTTGAGAAACAAAAGTGTTGTCTATCAAATTGGCTTCACTATTATCGTTTTGAATTTTGTAATAATCGATAATGGCGCGTTTTTCAGCAAAAATCTCTGTAACAGAATTGGTTAAAACTGGGTTTTCGTTTAAACTCTGGTGGCGCTCAATGATTTGCACATGTGAATTTTCACCCACGATTACCAGGTTTCTTGGTTGAACCATAAGTGCAGCTTCATTACCTGTAGAGAAATACATGATTTCAATAGGTTTAGCAGCTACTTTCTTTTTTGGGATATTGATATAAGCTCCTTCAACTGCAAATGCCGTGTTTAAAGAAGTTAAGCTATCTTCTTTATTGGCGATTTGATTAAAGTATTTATCAATAATCATTTTATATTTAGGTTTGGTCAATGCCGAAGACATTAAGCAAACATCAATTCCGTCATGCGTGGTCGAAGATAAATGTGAACTGAAAACACCATCGATGAATACTACTTTGTAGGTATCTATTTCGTGAATGAAATACTTCTTTACTTGGTTGAATTCGATTGCATTTTCTTGTTTAGGAAATACTGTAAAGTCATTTTTTAGGATGGCATTTAACGATGTATATTTCCAAGCTTCTTCTTTTTTAGTTGGGAAACCTTTATTCTCGAAGTTTTTTATCGCTTGTGTTCTGATTTCGTGAAGGTCTGAATTTACATCAACACTTTCTTCAAAAGCCATAAAAGACGATACTAATTTTTCTTTTAAATCCATTTTTGTTAGTTGTAAGTTAGGAGTTATGAGTTATGAGTTTTGTAAACTGTAAACTGTAACTGCAAACTAATTCTCTGCTTTAATCCAGTCGTATCCTTTTTCTTCAAGCTCGTAGGCCAATTCTTTTCCGCCAGATTTTACAATTTTTCCATTGTAAAGGACGTGTACGAAATCTGGAACGATATAATCTAATAAACGTTGGTAGTGTGTGATAACGATAATTGCGTTTTTGTCGCTTTTTAGTTTGTTAACACCATTAGCAACAATTCTTAATGCATCGATATCTAAACCTGAATCTGTTTCGTCAAGGATTGCTAGTTTTGGCTCCAACATTGCCATTTGAAAAATTTCATTACGTTTTTTCTCTCCACCAGAAAAACCTTCGTTAAGAGAACGTGATAAAAACTTACGGTCAATTTCTAATAATTCAGATTTCTCACGAATTACTTTCAGCATTTCGTTAGCCGGCATTTCCTCTTGTCCGTTTGCTTTACGAGTTTCGTTAATTGCAGTTCTCATGAAGTTTGTTACACTTACTCCAGGGATTTCTACAGGATATTGAAAAGAAAGAAAAACACCTTTATGTGCTCTTTCTTCTGGTGCTAAATCGGCTAAATCTTCTCCGTCAAGAAAAACTTCACCTTGTGTTACTTCGTAGTTTTCGTTTCCAGCAATTACTGCTGAAAGGGTACTTTTTCCAGAACCGTTTGGTCCCATGATGGCATGTACTTCGCCAGCTTTAACTTCTATGTTAATTCCTTTAAGAATTTCTTTATCGCCAATTGAGGCGTGAAGGTTTTTTATTGATAACATCTTTATTAATGTGTTTTTTCTTTTAATAATGCCCTTTTAAAGAAAGGATATTTAATATTTCGATTGTGTTTTCTTCGGTAATTCTATAGATTATTCTGTGTTCTTGATTTATTCTTCTTGACCATCTTCCAGATAATTGGTGTTTCAGTTGTTCCGGTTTTCCAATTCCTTCAAAAGGATGTAATTGAATATCTTTAATTAAAGCAGTGATTTTATTCATAATTGCTTTATTGCCGGATTTTTTCCAATATTCTCTGTCTTTTTGGGCCTTTTCGGAATAAATTACTTCCACAAGTCTTCCAGTTTTATTTTTACTCCTTTGCCTTCTTCGATGCTTTTTTCAGCATCCAAAATTTCTTTTACAAATTCAGGATTGTATGGTTTTTCTTCAATGATTTCAAAACCAAGAGACTTAGCTAATGATTTTAAAACAGGAAAATCTTTTTTCTTTACATTTTTTAAAATGACGTCCATAACTGATTGTTTTTTAATTTATCCTACAGAACCTTCCAAAGAAATTTCTAATAATTTTTGTGCTTCTACAGCAAATTCCATTGGCAATTTATTTAAAACGTCTTTGCTGAAACCATTTACGATTAATGCAATTGCTTTTTCAGTTGGAATTCCACGTTGGTTACAGTAAAAAACCTGGTCTTCACCAATTTTACTTGTTGTAGCTTCGTGTTCTATTTTTGCAGAAGGATTTTTGCTTTCAATATAAGGAAAAGTATGTGCACCGCAATTGTTACCCATTAAAAGGGAATCACATTGAGAAAAATTTCTAGCATTATCTGCTCGAGGGCTTATTTGTACTAATCCGCGGTAGCTATTTTGTGATTTTCCAGCCGAAATACCTTTAGAAATGATAGTCGATTTAGTGTTTTTTCCTAAATGAATCATTTTTGTTCCAGTATCTGCTTGTTGGTAGTTATTGGTAACAGCAATTGAATAAAATTCTCCTACTGAATTGTCACCTTTTAAAACGCAAGAAGGATATTTCCAAGTAACAGCAGAACCAGTTTCAACCTGAGTCCATGAAATTTTTGCGTTAGTTTCGCATAAACCTCTTTTGGTTACAAAATTAAAAACTCCACCTTTTCCTTCTTTATTTCCAGGATACCAGTTTTGTACAGTCGAGTATTTAATCTCGGCATCATCTAAAGCGATTAATTCTACAACAGCTGCGTGTAGTTGGTTTTCGTCACGACTTGGTGCTGTACAACCTTCAAGGTATGATACATAACTTCCTTCGTCTGCGATAACTAATGTTCTCTCGAATTGTCCAGTTCCAGCCTGGTTGATTCGGAAATAAGTTGAAAGTTCCATTGGGCAACGAACGCCTTTTGGAATATAACAGAAACTTCCGTCAGAGAAAACAGCTGAATTTAATGCCGCATAAAAGTTGTCTTTTTGAGGTACAACTGTTCCTAAATATTTACGAACTAATTCTGGATGTTCTTTAATTGCTTCTGAAATTGGGCAAAAAATAATACCTTTTTCTCCCAATGTTTTTTTGAAAGTAGTTGCAACAGAAACAGAATCGACAACAATATCCATAGCGACATTGTTCATCATTTTTTGTTCATCGACAGAGATTCCTAACTTTTTGTACATTTCTAAAAGTTCTGGATCTACATCGTCTAATGTTTTATTCGGATCTACTTGCTTAGGAGCAGAGTAATATGAAATGGCTTGAAAATCTGGTTTTTCGTAACGCACATTTGCCCATTCTGGTTCAATCATTTCTTTCCATGCACGAAAAGCTTCAATACGCCAATCGGTCATCCATTGAGGTTCTTCTTTTTTTAGAGAAATGGCACGAACAATATCTTCGTTTAGCCCAATAGGAAACGTTTCCGATTCTATATTTGTATAAAATCCGTATTCGTATTCTTTAGTTTCGAGTTCGATTTTTAAGTCGTCTTCTGTGTATTTGCTCATTGTTTTTTTATTGAAAGATTTAAAAATTGAAGGATTTAAATGTTAAAATCACTTACGCAATTTTTAAATCTTTAAATTTTGCAATCATTTAATTATTTATAGAGAAAAAGATTCTCCACAACCACAAGTTCTGCTTGCGTTTGGATTATTAAATACAAATCCTTTTCCGTTTAATCCACCTGAGAACTCTAATATTGTTCCAGCTAAATACAGAAATGATTTTTTCTCGACAGCAATAGTTATATCATTGTCTACAAATATTTTATCGTCGTCCCCTTTGGTTTTGTCAAATTTTAAATCATATGATAAACCGGAGCACCCACCACTTTTCACGCCTACTCTTACGTAGTCATGTGCGGCATCAAAACCATCGTCTTGCATCAAGTCGATAATTTTCTTTTTGGCAGTATCTGAAACCTTTATCATTGTTATATAGATTATTGTCTAAATTATTTGCAAAGATACTATATAAAAACCTTTTTCCATAACGGTTCACATTATTATAACAAATGTTAAAATAGATAAAGTCTATTTGATTTGATTTAATGCGAAAGGATTTTGTTAAATTGCAGGATTATTCAAAAAGTTTAAAGTTTTGATAATTTAAAGTGCTATTTAATAGTTTTTTTGAATATATCGTGATTTTGCTTTTTTGATGTCTAATTTTATAATAAAAAAAATAATGAAGTTATATCCTATAGAAACTGGAAATTTTAAGTTAGACGGAGGTGCTATGTTTGGCGTTGTGCCTAAAACTATTTGGAATAAAACCAATCCTGCCGATGCTAATAATTTAATAGATATCGGGGCAAGATGTTTACTTATTGAAGACGGAAACAAACTTATTTTAATAGATACCGGAATGGGTGATAAGCAAACTGAAAAGTTTTTTGGATATTATTCGCTTTGGGGAGGACATTCTATAGATAAATCATTGGCTCAATATGGTTTTCATCGAGATGATATTACTGATGTTTTTATGACGCATTTGCATTTTGACCATTGTGGTGGAAGTGTACAGTGGAACGCAAATAAAACAGGATATGAGCCAGCATTTAAAAATGCAAAATTCTGGAGTAACGAAAATCATTGGGAATGGGCAACGAATCCTAATGCTCGTGAGAAAGCTTCTTTTTTGTCTGAGAATATTTTGCCTATGCAGGAAAGTGGCCAATTGAATTTTATAAAAAGACCTGAAGGTGATTTTCTTTCAACGTCTGAACTTGGTTTTGGTATTTTCTTTGCTGATGGACATACCGAAAAACAAATGATTCCACATATTCAATATCAAGATAAGACGATTGTTTTTTGTGCTGATTTATTGGCTACAGCCGGACATATCCCGTTGCCGTATGTTATGGGTTATGATACGCGACCTTTGTTAACATTGCCTGAAAAATCAAAATTCCTTACTGCCGCAGCAGATAATAACTATTATTTGTTTTTGGAGCACGATGCACATAATCAGATCATAACTGTAGAACATACCGAAAAAGGTATTCGTCTTAAAGATGTTTTTACTTGCGAAGAGATTCTATAGAAGAAAATTAAAACATAAAAAATCCCATTTTCATTATATTGAAAATGGGATTTTTAGTTTAGTTAATTGTAATTATTAAAATTTTAGTTGGTTTTGAATTTCCAAACTTGTCCAATTGTTTCTCCTCCTTTATTGTCTTTTACGACAACTTTCCAGAAATATTGAGTTGAAGATTCAAGAGTAAGATCAAATGAAGTAGCACTTGTATTCTCGCTTATTTTTGCTGTAGGTGGATTTGTTCTTCCAAAATAAAGATCATAAGTTAGAACATCTGTTACGTCAACATCTGTCGCCTTCCATTTTAAAGTTGCAGTTGTTGTATTCAATACAGAATTAATAGCAGGCTGTACTAATTCAGGAGAAAACGGCAAATGATTCACTACAGCTTCACCAGTTGTGTACAGCTTATACGTAGGCGAATAAGTACTAGATAAACCTTTGCTGTTAGTAGCTTTTACTCTCCAGTAATATGCCGTGTTTTTATCTAAAGTTATTGAAGAATTATCAACTGTAACTTCGTTTGTTTTTACGATTTGAATAAACGTATTGTCTTTTGCTACCTGAATTTGATACGTTATAAGGTCTTTATTGACATCTGTAGAAAGTTTCCATTGAAACGAAACAGTATTGTCTACGCATAGTTTATTATCTGCCGGAAGGACTAATGCAGGTGCTGTTGGTGCTACATTTGCTTCGGGAGTAGGGTCTGAATCATCTCCGCTGCCGCCGCAAGCTGTGAATAAAAAACCAATGATGGATAGGTATATTAAATTCTTCATTTTTATTTTTTTATAATTTTAATGTATTCTGGAGTGTCTAAATAAATTTTTGCAGCATAAATTCCTGAAGGTTGATTTTCAAGATTCAATTGTGTTTTTCCGCTTTCGATAGAATATGTTTTAGTCGAAATTAATTGACCAGAGAAATTGTATAATTCTATTTTAACTTTGTCTTTAGTACTTGGAATTTCAATTGCTAAACTACCTGTAGTAGGATTGGGATAAGCCAATAAAATTTGTGGTTGGAAATCTGTAACTGAAATTTTTTTGGCAAAAACACCTTCACAAGCTTTTGCAGTAGCTACTTCTACTAAGGCATTTTTAGTAACATCTACAGAAAATGTTGCATCATTGGTTTGAAACTGTTCAGTGCCATCAACAAAAACTGTAAATGGTGCAGTTCCTGCTGTAATTTCTACATCGACTGTTTTAGATGTCATGCTTGATTTTCCTGTAATTGTAGCGCCTTTTGCAATAGTAAGAGTAAAGTTTTGCTCGAAAATCATCTCAGGAATCGTGATTTTGATTTTGTAAACACCCGGAGTTAAACTAGCTACTTTTAAACTATTGTTAGTAAAAGCGTATACTTTATCATTGATCGTTGCAGTATATGCAAATGAGTTTTTTGCAACAATGCTTATTTCTCCATTATTTTCACCAATACAAGATTCTCCTTTAGTTTCAACAGTAAAATTGTTAACGGGTAAAATTAATTCTCCGGCGCACTCCGTATTATAAGCTGCGAAAGTATCTTTTCTATTATACCAGTTGGTATTGGCATAGGTAATATCATCGACAAGAATACAATATAATTTTGGATTTGAATAAAGAGAGATATTACCGCTAGTTAATAATGTGTTTTTACCATTTTTTAAATTAAGGCTTGTTAACTGGTTATTATTAACAGTTAAAAAATTCAAAGTTGGGTTTTGAGATACATCAAATGTCTTTAAAATATTTTCTGATACTTTTATGACTTGTAAAAGAGTATTTTGTGAAACATCCAAACTTGATATTTGGTTAGATGCTACATCTATTGTAGCTAAATATTTATTGTTTGTAAGGTTTAGACTTTCCAATTTATTACTAACTGCGTATAAAGAAGTTAGTAATGTATTTTTAGAAATATCAATAGTGGATATTTTATTGTAATTAATGTATAATGCAGTTAAATTTGTGTTTTTAGAGATGTTTAGATCTGTAAATTCATTATTTGTAATAATCAAACTTTCTAATTTTATATTTTTAGAAACATCGATACTTGTTATCTTATTAAGAGAAGCGTCTAAACTTGTTAAATTAGTGTTTTTAGAAATTTCTATACTTGTTAATTGATTAAGAGAAGCATCTAAATTTATCAAATCATTGTTACTAGAAATGTCTAAAGTTGATAATTGGTTGTTTTTAAGAGATAAAGTTTTTAAAGAGACAAAATCCTGAATTCCTATTAAGCTTTTGATTCCCGAATTGTTTAAATCTAATTTTGTGATACTATTAATACTGGTTGTTGCTACTTTACCATTTTTACCGTCTTTATCAATTTGAAGTGCTATTAGTTTATCTTCAAAATTTGAATCAGGAATTAAGGTATAAAGTGTTATTACGGGGCAAGGGGTAGAAGAAAAAATGGCAGTAGTATCTTTTCTGTTTGACCAGTTTGTATTAGAAAAGGCAACATCGTCAACCTGAATACAAGTTAGATTTGGGTTATTTAAAAAGCCAGTGTTGTTAAGGTTTAAATTAACATTGTTTCCATTTTTTACGTTTAAATTGTTTAAATTGTTCTTAGAACAAACTAAATTATTCAGAGCTGTATTTTTAGAAACATCAAGAGTTGTTAGTTGATTACTATAACACCAAAAAATTTCTAAGGCTTTGTTATCAGAGATATCTATTATTTTTAATTGATTTTCATAAACATATAGCTCCTTTAAAGATTGATTTTTAGAAACATCAAGAGTTGTTATTTGATTGGTATAACAATGTAGTGCATTAAGATTTAGATTTTTTGTAACATTAAGGCTAGTCAATTGATTGTTAGCACACCAAAGATTATTCAAATTAGGATATTTTGAAAGATCAAGATCGGTTAATTTATTGTCATTTACATCTATTTTTTTCAAACTATTACTGTCAGGAAGGTTAATAGACGTTAGTTGGTTTTCAGAACAATAAATAAATTCTAAAGCGATGCTTTTAGAAAGATCGAGAGCTGTTAGATTATTTTTATATGCATATAGAGAAATTAAACTTTTATTTTGGGACAGATTAAGATCTGCTATTTGATTATTATCACAGATCACAGATTTTAAATTTAAATTTTTAGAAATGTCAAGAGTCTTTAATTTGTTTGAGCCACAATTAATGGAGATTAATTGGGTGTTTTCAGAAATATCGAGTGAGTTTAATTGATTATTATAACAGTCCAAACTTCTTAAATCTAAACTTTTAGAAACATTAAGAGTTGTTAAGCTATTGTCGCGAATACCAATATTCGTTAATTTTGTATTTTGACTTATATCTAATGTAGTTAATTCGTTTTTACTAATATATAAATGTGTCAATAGCGTATTTGCTCTAATATTTATGGCTTTTAATTTGTTTTGTACTGCATTTAGTGAGGTCAATTTGGTATTTGCAGAAAGATCTAATGTTGTTATTTGATTGATACTTATATCCAGATCCTTTAAGTCTTTAAATGCTTCAATTCCTGTTAAATCTTTAATAGCGCTATCCATTAAATTTAAACTAGTTAAAGATTGAATGTTTATAGTGGGTACTTTTCCATCTGGTTCTCCAGAGTCAAAGCTTAAAGAGATCAATTTTTTTTCAAAATTAAGATCAGGAATTAAAGTGTAAGGTGTACAATCTGTATTAAAACTTGCTTTTGGGTTTTTTTGGTTAGACCATCGCGCATTCGCCTCTTCTACATTATCAACCAGAATACATGCTAGATAAGGGTTGTAATCGAAGCGTATGGCTGAGCCAGGATTATAGAATAGGTTATTTGCTCCATTTTTGATATTTAGGCTGCTTAGCTCGTTGACAAAGGCAAGCATATTGGTCAGTTTATTATTTTTACTTAAATCAAGACTCGTTAACCAATTGTTATTACAGATTAGAGACTGCAGGTTCGTATTGGAAGACAAGTCGATATTTTGTACCCTATTGAAGCCAAAATCCAGACTTTGTAATGCTAATTGTTTAGAAACATTTATATTAGATATAAAATTGTTATAACATCTAATGGATGTAAGTGCTGTGTTATTAGAAAAATTTACCCCGAATATATTATTATTAGAGCATTCCAATACAAGTAATAATGGATTATTAGATATTTCCAGTGTGCTTAACTGATTATTATTACATTCTAAAGAGGTTAATGCGGTGTTTTTAGACACGTTTAATTTAGTTAATCGATTGTTTGCGCAATTCAAAGTTTTTAGAGAAACAAAAGCTTCAATCCCGGTAAGGTCTGAAATGGAGCTCTGTGACACATTCAGAGAGGTCAATGAAGCTACTTTGGTTGTGCGAATTTTTCCGTCGGCAACTCCTGAATCAATACCCTGGCTAATCAGTCTGTTTTCGAAATTAACATCAGGAATTAAGGTAAAATAATCTAAAAGTAAACAAGGACTTGAAGAAAAAGATGTTGTGATATCTTTTTTATCGAACCAATTTGTATTTGCTTTTGCTACGTCACTTACCTGAACGCAATACAAATCTGGATTTGATTTGAAAGAGACAGCATTGGTAAGTAAAGTGTTATTAGTAAGATTTAAAGTCGTTAATTTATTTGCGTCTAAAGATAAAGAAGTTAATGCTCGGTTGATTGATAAATCTAAACTTGTTATTAGATTTTCATTTAGATTTAAATAAGTTAATGCTTCACTATAGCCCGTCACTAATTTTTCGAATTTATTTTGACTGATATCAATACTTTGCAAAGAACGATTGTAAATCAAGTCAATTTTTGTTAATTGATTAGAAGAGCAGGACAGCGTTTTTAGAGCAGGATTACGGTCTAGATTCAGAGTAGTTATTTTATTTTGATTACAGCTTAAGGCTGTTAAATAGATGTTTTTGGTAATATTCAACGTGCTAAGTTGGTTTCCGTCACAGGATAAATTAGTTAAACTGTGAAAATCTTCAATACCAGTCAGATCAGTAATAGAACTATTTGAAACATTCAGGGAAGTTACCGAAGTAATATCTGCTGTTAGAACTTTGCCGTTCTCACCATCCTTGTCAATACCCAGAGCGATTAGTTTCTTTTCAAAATTGGCATCAGGAATTATGGTATAAGGGGAACAATATGTACTGTATTGTGCACCAGCCTTTACGCTAGCCCAGCGCACATTTGCCTCTTCTACATTGTCTACTTGAACGCATTTTAGATTAGGGCTTGCGAAGGTTAACGTAGAAAAAGAATCATTAAACAAATAATTTGTCCCGTTTTGGATATTGAAACTGATCAAACGATTGTCATGGGCTTGTACTCGATTGAGTTTGGTGTTTTTGCTTAGATCCAGATTTCTTAGTAAATTGGTATGGCACGCGAAGCGGTACAAATTAACATTAGAAGACACGTCGAGAGTTTCGATTTTATTGGTATCACAATAAAATTGCTCCAGCATTAACAGCTTAGAGACATTTAAAGTTGTAAGTTGATTGCTGGAGCAATAAATAGTTTTAAGTGCTGTATTATTTGTAAAATCAAGCGCCGTGAGTACATTTTGAGAACAGTCTAATGTTAGTAATAATGAATTATTAGATATATTAAGTGTGGTTAATAGATTGTTGCTGCATTCCAGAGAGGTTAGAGCAATGCTTTTAGATAGATTTAACTGTGTCAGTCGATTGGAGGAACATCTCAATTCTTTTAAAGCTGTAAAAGCTTCAATTCCGGTAAGGTCTGTGATGGCGCTTTTTTCAACATTTAAAAAAGTTAAAGAAGCTACTTTGGATGTCAGAACTCTTCCATCGGGAGCACCTGAATCAATGCCCAGACTAATCAGTTTGGTTTCAAAATTCACATCAGGAATGGAGGTGTACTGTTGCGCATAAATAGAAAAATTTGCTAGTAATAGCAATAAGAGTAGTTTTGTTTTCATAGATTGGTTTGAAAAGTTAGGTAATGCAATAATACAAATTAGAAATGGTTTCTTTTTTGATTTTATTCTATATTTTGTATCTTTTTTATGATAAAATTGTTAAGTATGTTTAGAATAAGTTTTAAATTTTTGCATATTTTAAAAATTACCTCAAAAAAATCCCATTTTCATTATATCGAAAAATGGGATTTTTAGTTTAGCTAATTATGGTTATTCTACGATAACTTTTTTAGCAGTATTTGCGCCTTCGCTTTCTAGATATACATAATAAATACCTTTTGGTAAACCGGCTAAATGAATTACATTATCGTTATTACCTGTACTAAAAGTTGTTGTTTTTATTAGCCTACCCAATGCATCATAAACTGTCGCTTTGTCTAGTAAAATATTATTTATGTGTAATTCTCCTTTTGTTGGGTTAGGATAAATTACAACTTTATCGAATATGGATTCTTCAACGCCTAAAGTTTTACAAGTGTTTGAATAAGTAGTTGTTGGTTCTTTTATGTTAAACCAATTTGCATTTGAATATTCTTCATTATCAACTTGAATGCATCCTAGTTTATTAAGACCAAGGAAGCTTGTACTAATACTTACTACTTTTTTTCCAGCTTTTGATGGGACGATAAGTTTTGTATTATTTCCGTTTCGCAGGTTTAATGAAATTAATGGATTGTTTACAATGTATATGATTTTAAGATTGGTGTTTTTTGATAAATCCAAAGTGGTAATTTGGTTAGAAGACGCATTAAGTGTTTCTAAAAGTAGATTTTGATTTAGGTTTAAAGTACTTATTTGGTTATTGCTACAATCTAAATCTGTTAATGAGGTGAAATTTTCGATACCAGCTAAATTTGAAATATTACTATTTGAAAGATTTAAAGAGGTAACTGAGGTTATATCTGCAATTGTTATTTTTCCGTTTAAACCATCAGTATCAATTCCTAAATCAATTAATTTTTGTTCAAAATTATTGTCAGGTAGTAGTATGTATTTTGGAGAGCAATCGGTGTTGAAACTGGCCGCAGCGTCTTTTTTACTTGACCAATTTGCATTAGAATAAGCAACATCGTCTACTTGAATACAAGTTAAATTTGGATTGTAAATTAATTCCAAATTAGAACTTTTTAAAAGAGTATTCTTTCCGTTTTTTAAATTCAGACTTTTTAATAGTAAGTTTTCACTACAAGTGAAATGTGTTAAAGCAATATTTTTTGAAAGATCTAAATTGGTTAATTGGTTAACAGTACAATATAATTCTGTTAAGGCAACATTTTTAGAAACATTTAAATTTGTTAATTGATTGGTTGCTACTGATAAAACATTTAGAGAAATGTTCTTTTCAACATCTAAACTAGTTAATTGATTGCCATTGCAATTTAAATATGTTAAAGCAGTATTGTTGGTAACATCTAGAGATGTTAGTTTATTGGTACTGCATTGTAAATATGTTAAAGCAGTATTTTTAGAAACATTCAGATTTGCTAGTACGTTATTGGAGCTACAATATAAAGTTGTTAAAGCAATGTTGCTAGAGGCATCTAAACTGGTTAATTGATTGCTATCGCAGCTTAACGTTTTTAAATTAGTGTTATTAGAAATATTCAAATTTTTTAGTTTATTACTGCTACAATTTAAAAATGTTAAAGCAGTATTCTTAGAAACATTTAAATTTGATAAGGAATTAGCTCTGCAATTAAGGACCTGTAAAGCTGCAAAGCTTTCAATTCCAGTTAAATCTGTTATTTGGCTGGCAGAGACGTCTAAGGAAGTTAAAGATGAAATGTTTGCTGTCACTACTTTTCCATTAATAGGACCAGAATCATAACCTAAGGCAATCAACTTTTTCTCAAAGTTTGCGTCTGGGATTAATGTGTAAAAATTGCTTGTGTCACCAGACTCATATAAAGCCATGATTTCTGTTGGAGTTAAAACACGATTCCAAATTCCAATATCATCTATTTTGCCTTTGAAGCTTTCATCGGTAGTATCGCCAAGAATTCTTTGTCCTATCTTGAAAGTATTGCCTGTAGTGTTTAAAGTTATGAAGTTTTCAGATGCAAATTCGCCATTAATAAATAATGAAGCTTTATTTCCATCGTATGTAAGTGTGTAGAAATACCAATCATTGTTTGAATAATCAAAGTTGTTTACATAAAAAGAGCCGTCAGTAAAAACAGGGCCATTTACTACATTGAGATATCCTTTTGAGTAAACAGAAAGAGAAAGTCTTTGTGTTTTTGCTAAAGCACCATAGTTAAAAATACAAATTTCATATTTGTCTGGGGCTGTAAAGGCATTATTCGTCTTGAACCATCCCGAAATTGTTCTAGGAGAATTGTTTTGAGGAATATTAGTTATTAGAGCATCAATATTACTGCTGACACCATTAAAAGAGTAGGCTGTATTGGCAACTCCAAAACGATCGGTAGTTAGAGTAACATCGGTAGGATTTCCGTTGCTTCCACTTCCGCTAGTATCATTTGCATTACCATTAAAAGGGAAATAAGCAAGTAATCCATCTTTAGGCACGTATGTTGGGACAGTAGAAGTTTGAGCGTAAGTTGAGGAAAATGCTGATAAAACAAGTAAGAGTAGTTTTTTAATCATAATTTTAACTATTTGAATTAGAATATACAATAATACAAATTACAAATGATTTCGTGTTAAAATTTTATTCTTCCGATTGTAATCAGATTCAATATTTCTATTTGTTATTAGAATGTTTATATTATTTTCTATAAAATTTAAAGGAGATGTAATTTTTTATAGATGTAGTAATTTGAATTGTTTTTTAAAAATAAGTTTTTATTTACTTTTCTTTTTTATTTTGTAGTATTTGTTTGTATTTTAGCTCAAATACAGCGGATGCCGAAAAGCTAATGAGTAGGTGAAAAAATAAATTGCTAGATTATGAATTTAAACGATTTTATTGAAAAAACTAATGATTTGGGTGTAGTAGCACTTGAATGTAATAATTTGAAAGAAGTTAACGGAGGAATTGGTGGGCCAGCCTCAAGGAGAATTCCATACGAAGTTACTGCTGAAGATGTATATCTAATGACTTATCAAGAAATAATGTCATAGGGTAGTATTTAAGTATTTTTATTAAAACCGAGTTTAAAAAACTCGGTTTTTTTATATAAGGTTATTATGTAAATAATCATAATTGACTGTTAAGGATTGGTATATTGTAGCAAAAATCCATAATTTAGGCCCATATTTTAACTTTTATTATATTATAGACACATGAGTCATATAAAACCTTTTACTTTATCAGCTTGGGTAATACTTGCTTTGGCTGGTAGTGCTACAGTGCAAGCACAAGTTTCAACTTCTAAAGAAACCATTACAGCGCCTTTAGTTATTGTCAAAAAAGCCCCACTTTCTGAAAATGATTTAAAAAGATGGAGTCATCTGGATTTAGTAAAAGATACTGTTCCTGGAATGAGTGTTGATAAAGCGTATGCTGAATTACTAAAAGATAAAAAAGGAATTAAGGTAATTGTAGGTATTGTTGATTCGGGTGTAGATATTGATCACGAGGATTTACAAGGGAAAATCTGGACCAATGCAAAAGAAATTCCTGGTAACGGAATCGATGATGACAAGAATGGTTTTATAGATGATGTTCATGGTTGGAACTTTCTTGGTGATGCTGTAAACGAGAATACAGAAATGACCCGTATTGTAAAGAAAGGGGATGATGGTTCTGCTGATTATAAAAATGCGTTAGAACAGTATAATGAAAAATACGAGAAAGCTTTAAAAGAAAAACAGATGATTGATTTTTATTTGGATGCAAATAAAACAATAAAAGATTTTTTAAAGAAAGATAAATATACACTTGAAGATCTTAGTGCTATTACATCGGTTGATCGAGCTGTAATTAGAAGTAAGGATGTAATGACTCAAATTTTAACTAATGCAGGTCCTGATTTTGAAATTAGCTTAGAAGAATATAGGGAATATGTTTATGATCAGTTAAATTATAATTTGAACAAAGAATTTGATGGTCGTAAAATTGTAGGAGATAACCCTGAGGATATTAAAGATACTCGTTATGGTAATAATAATGTTGCAGGACCAGATAAAGAAAAAGCATTACACGGAACTCACGTAGCTGGTATTGTAGCTCAGGTTCGTCATAACAATTTAGGCGGAGATGGAGTTGCTGATAATGTTGAAATCATGACAGTAAGAGCTGTTCCTGATGGAGATGAGTACGATAAAGATATTGCATTGGCAATACGTTATGCGGTAGATAATGGAGCAAAAGTAATCAACGGAAGTTTCGGAAAAAGCTTTTCTCCTCATAAAAAATGGGTTTATGATGCTATAAAATATGCTGCTAAAAAAGATGTTTTAATTGTGCACGCAGCTGGAAATGATGGGTATAATATAGATATTAACAAAAACATCAATTACCCAAATGACTCAGAAGACAATGTAAAAGAATTTGCAAATAATTTAATTACTATTGGTGCGATAAATAAAGTATATGAAGAGAATGTAATTGCAAGTTTTTCTAATTTTGGAAAGTTAAATGTTGATGTTTATGCTCCAGGAGAAGAAATCTATGCGACGATCCCAAATAATAAATATAAATATTTACAAGGAACATCAATGGCAGCTCCAAATGCTGCAGGAGTTGCGGCTTTAATTCGTTCTTATTATCCAAAATTAAAAGCTTCACAAGTAAAACAGATATTAATGGATTCTGGTGTTTTACTTCCGTCGATGGTAGTTTTGGGCGAAAACCCAAATCCAGACCAAAAGCCAGTAGCAGTTTCATCAACAGAGTCGTCAAAAACGGCTAAAATGGTAAATGCTTATAATGCGTTATTGATGGCAGAAAAAATGTCAAAAAAATAAATTGTAAAGAATATTAATCCGATGGAAGGGTGGCAACCCTTCCATTTTTTATTATATAGCCCATGCGAAAAATTATATTACTTTCCTTTTTGAGCCTTAGTTTTGGCTCTCTAGTTGCCCAAAATGCACCTTATTGGCAACAACATGTAGATTATAAAATGGATGTATCGATGGATGTAAAAGACTATCTGTACAAAGGCAAGCAAGAATTGGTTTATACTAATAACTCGCCAGATACTTTGAAAAAAGTATATTACCATTTGTTTTTTAATGCATTTCAGCCAGGAAGCGAAATGGATGCAAGAATCCAGACTATAAAAGATCCTGATGGAAGAATGATAAATAAGGTAAAAGTTGATGGCAAAGATGTTAAAGAAAGCCGCATGAAAACTTTAAAGCCTAATGAAATAGGGTTTCTTAATATTGCCAATTTCAAACAAGATGGTGTAGCTGCTACAACAAGAGTTTCGGGAACTATTATGGAAGTTACTTTGGCTAAGCCAATTTTACCAAATTCAAAAACTACTTTTACATTAGAATTTGACGGACAAGTTCCAGTACAAATTCGTCGTGCAGGAAGAAATAATTCAGAAGGTGTTGCTTTGTCAATGTCACAATGGTATCCTAAACTAGCCGAATTTGATTTTGAAGGATGGCATGCAGATCCATATATCGCAAGAGAATTTCATGGTGTTTGGGGAAATTTTGATGTAAAAATTACGCTTGATAAAGATTACACAATCGGAGGTTCTGGATATTTACAAAACAAAAATGAAATCGGTCACGGATATGAAGATGCTGGTGTTACTGTAGTTTATCCTAAAAAAACAAAAACACTTACTTGGCATTTTGTTGCGCCAATGGTACACGACTTTACTTGGGCAGCCGATAAAGAATATACGCATGATATAGTAAAAGGACCAAATGATGTTGACTTACATTTCTTATACAAAAACAATCCAAAGACTACAGAGAACTGGAAAAAACTAGAGCCTTTGATGGTTAAAGTAATGGATTTTTATGATCATAAAGTAGGACCATATCCATACAAACAATACTCATTTATACAAGGTGGAGATGGCGGAATGGAATATGCAATGTGTACTTTGATGTTAGGAAACGGAACTCTTGAAGGGATCTTAGGAACAGCAACACACGAGTTAGGACACTCTTGGTTCCAGCATGTTTTGGCTTCTAACGAATCTAAACACCCATGGATGGATGAAGGTTTTACAACTTATATCGAAGATTTAGCTTTGAATGAATTAGCTGGAGATAAAAAAGTAGAAAATCCGTTTAAAGGAAATTATGCTGCATATTATAAATTAGTAGAATCTGGTAAAGAGCAACCACAAACTACACATGGTGATCGTTACGATGAGAACAGACCTTACAGTATTTCTTCTTATGTAAAAGGAAGTATCTTTTTGTCTCAATTAGGATATTTGATAGGGGAGAGTAATTTAGATAAAACACTAAAAAAATATTATAGTGATTTTAAATTCAAACATCCATCACCAAATGATATCAAGAGAACTGCTGAGCGTGTTTCGGGAGCAGAATTAGATTGGTATTTAATCGATTGGACAGAAACTACAAATACAATTGATTACGGTATTAAAGAAGTAAGCGATAGCGGAGATAAAACAGTTGTGACTTTAGAAAGAATTGGAAGAATGCCAATGCCTATTGATTTAACTGTAGAATATACTGATGGAACAAAAGAGAGCTTTTACATTCCATTACGAATGATGAATTTTATAAAAGAGAATCCTAATCCTTCTATGAAAAGAACCGTTTCAAATGATTGGGCTTGGGCGATGCCAACTTATAATTTGACAATTGCAAAAAGCAAAAGCGCAATTAAGAAAATCACTATTGATCCAAGCGGATTAATGGCTGATATAAAAGCTGCGAATAATGTATATGAAGTAAAGTAAATCTTTGCTTATATTCTATAAAAAAGCCCTTAAAGACACATTGTTCTTTAAGGGCTTTTATTTGCAAAAGCTTTAGCAATACTTTACTCTGCTATTTTGGTGTTGGTATCTATAATAACGTTGTCTTGATTCTGTTTTTTAAACGGAAAAAGCTGTCTATAGCTGCCACATCTCCACAGCCATTCTATTGGTCCATAATTGTATTTTGAAAGCCACCATTTGCTAATAAATAACTGAATAATAAATATAAAAACAGCCAATGAGAAATAAAACCAATAGGGCATAGAATTACCAATGCCTAAACCAATTCCTGAAAAAATAAAAGCAGCAAGTAGATTTTGAGTTATATAATTTGTCAAAGTCATTTTTCCTCCTGCACTAAAATATTTGAATATTGTTTTGAGTTTACCATTTTCGTACAACAAGCATATTCCTGTTGCGATAAAAATCATTGTGCTTAAAATAAACCAGTAATAAGGGTGGAAGAATTTGAGAAAACCAGCTTTATTTTCAATTGCATAGTAAAAAACAATACCAGTTGTAACAGCAATAAGCAGACTGATTGCAAGTACATACATTAAAACCTTTTTCATTTTGGTTAAACGATTAAAAAAATCTGTTTTTTGAAGCACAACCCCAAAAAGCATACAAGCCAGCATTACAGTATATCCTATAATAACATAGCCAGGAGAAATGATTTGCTGGTAATAAGAAGCCAATAGGTTAAATTTAAAAAAGTCTAGCCAGTTTCCAGAATAATATAATTTTAGATATTCAGGATTGGAGATAATAACTATTCTTTCAAAATTAAAGCCTTTGATATAAGCCATTAAAAATGGAGTGATAAGGATAAGAATAGCGCAAATTATACTTAGCGTTTTTGTAGAGCATTTGTAGAAAAGCAATAATACAAGTCCTAAAAAAGCATAATCTTTTAAGATGTCCCCGAACCAAAAACAACAATTGATAAAAGCCAAGCCAAAAAGCAATAACATTCGCCAGCTAAAAAAAGTAACTGGATTTTTGCCTTTCGCAGCGACATTATTAATTAAAATAGCAAAGCCATAGCCAAACAAGATGGTTAATAAAGTCCATGATTTTCCGGAGAAAAAAAACTGATCGAAATTCGTTAATATTTCAGATAACATACTGTTCTTGGGTTCTTGTGTTGAACCAATGTGTGGTAAACCAGAATAGTTGCCAATTGCAACGCCTAATATGGCCCAGCCTCGAAGAATATCTACAATAGCAGTTCTTTTGCTTTGTTCTATAGGATGATACGAATTTGTCATTTGATTAACGTTTTTTCTTGTGATTTTATTAATTATTGTGAGTGAACTATGTGTTATTGTCAGTTTAATCAAAAATAATAAATTTATAACGCAATCAGTTTTTTATAAGCTGAATAATTGTTTTTCAATAAATTAGCGACATTTGTATAAATGCAAAAGCTCTAAAAGATACATTGTTCTTTAAGGGCTTTTTTATTTGCGAAAAATAGTTTTCTTATTGAAATAATTATTTTGTTGCTTCTGCATTGGTTTCCGAAGAAATAGCGGTCTGCTTTTGTTTTTTAAACGGAAACATCTTTCTGTAGCTTAACACTCTCCATAGCCATTCAACAGGACCATAATTGAATTTTGAAAGCCACCATTTGCTTATGAATAACTGAATTGTAAAAACAAAAACAGCCAAGAAAAAGTAAAACCAATAAGGTAAAGTATTGTAAATTTTGAAACCAATTCCGGAAAAAAGGAAAGCAGCAAGAATGTTCTGCATCATGTAGTTGGTAAGTGTCATTTTGCCGCTAACTCTAAAATAACTAAAAATTGTTTTCAGTTTTCCGTTTGTATATAATAGACAGATTCCAGACGCAATGCAAACCATTGTATTTATTATTATCCAAAAAACGGGATGAAAATAGGTGAAAGCTATTTTCTGCTTAATTGCAATTTCAAAAAGAACACCAGAAATTATTGCAAGAATCAGTGTAATTATAATAGTTCTTTTTAGTGTTTTTTTAAATTCAGGTAAACGATTAAAAAAATTGATTTTTTGGGCGTAGAAACCTAAAAGCATAAGTGCAAACATCACAACATGCACAGTAATAGCGTAAGCAAGATTAATCATTTCCTGATAATAAGTTCCGAGTAAATTAAACTTGAATACATCTAACCAGTTATCAGAATAAAATAATTTTAAGTATTTAGCATTCGATTGTACGTCAGGTAATGTTTGTTTTATAGAATGAATATAAGCGTTAAGAAACGGAACAGTTAAAAGAAGTATTACACAGCTTATAAGAATTGTTTTTTTTGAACTTTTGTAAAATAATAAAAGGAATAACCCTAAAAAAGCATAATCTTTTAATATATCACCCAGCCAAAATGCAGAATTTATAAATGCAAAAATAAACAGGATAAACATTCTCCAGCAAAAAAAATAAACTGGGTTTTTGCCTTTATCAGCCACATTGTTAATAAGAACAGCAAATCCATATCCAAATAAAACGCTTAATAAAGTCCATGATTTAGCAGAAAAAAAATACAGATTAAAGTAGCTGATGATTTCTGAAAATATACCTTTTTTAAGAATAAAACGTTCCAATCCGATATATCTAAAATCGACATAATTTCCTATCACGACTCCTAATAAAGCCCAGCCTCTTAAAATATCAACAATAGCTATTCTTTTATCTTCCTGAATAGGTTGAAATGAATTTGTCATTTGATTAACGTTTTTCTTGTGATTTGATTGATGATTGCTAGCAAATATTGTGTTATTACTAGCGCAATCAAAAATAACAAAATTATAATGTAATCAGTTTTTTTATAAGACGAATAATTGTTATTCAATAAATTAATGACATTTATATAAATGCAAAAAGCCCTTAAAGAAACGGTGTTCTTTAAGGGCTTTTTATTTGCAAAAAAGCTTTAGCAATAAATTATTCAGCCGCTTCAGTATTAGTTTCTAAAATAATTTTGTTTTGAATTGGTTTTTTAAACGGAAAGAACTGTCTGTAGCTAGCACATCTCCATAACCATTCTATTGGACCATAATTGTATTTAGAAAGCCACCATTTGCTTATAAATAATTGAACAATGAATACAAAAACAGCCAATGAAAAATAAAACCAATAAGGCATTGAGTTGCCAATTCCCAAACCAATTCCTGAAAAAATAAGAGCTGCCAGTATATTTTGAGATATGTAGTTTGTGAGGGTCATTTTTCCTGCAACCTGAAAATAACTAAATATGGTTTTTAGCTTACAGTTTATGTACAATAACGTAATTCCTGTAGCGATAAAAATCATAGTGCTTAAAATAAGCAAATAAAGAGGATGGAAAAATTTAAGAAATTCGGCTTTTTGATTGATTGCAATTGTAAAAAGAATTCCGATAGTAATGGCACAAAATAAACTAATAAACAGAATACGTTTCAGGAGTTTAGTCTTTTTGTCCAAGTCAACAAAGAAATCTATTTTTTGAAGTAAAAGACCAAATAACATACAAAGCAGCATTACAAGATGTGCTGTAATTGCATATCCCGGAACAATTATTTGCTCATGGACAGTAGCCAATAAATTGAATTTAAAAAAATCCAGCAAATTTCCAGAATTATATAGCTTTAAGTATTCTGGGTTAGTTGTAATCTCAAGGCGTTCCATATGAAGACCATTTACGTAAGCCATCAAAAATGGAATTGAAACAAGAAGTACGCTACAGATTACTGCTAAAGTTTTTGTTGAGGCTTTGTAAAACAATAATAAAACAAGCCCTAAAAAAGCATAATCTTTTAAGATGTCGCCAAACCAAAAAGAAGAATTAATAAAAGCCAGTATAAAAAGTAAAATCATTCTCCAGGAAAAGAAAGCAACAGGATTTCTGCCTTTACTTGCAATATTATTGATTAGAATAGCAAATCCATAGCCAAATAATACAGTTAATAATGTCCAGGATTTTGCAGCAAAAAAATAACGATTAATTATTTGGAGAATATTAGAAACGAGATTATTATTGATTTTTGAAGGTAAACCAATAAAGAGAAAATCGCTGTAATTGCCAATTGCAACACCTAGAATTGCCCAGCCTCTGAGAATATCGATAATAGCAGTTCTTTTGCTTAGTTCGATAGGTTGATAAGAATTTGTCATTCGATTAACGTTATTTTTGTGATTTGATTAATGATTGTTTGTGAATATTGTGTTATTGCTAACGCAACCAAAAGTAATAAAATTATAACGCAATCAGTTTTATAGGGTGAATAATTGTTTTTTAATGAGTTAAAGAGATTTATATAAAAGCAAAAGCCCGTTTTTAAAAGAAACTTCTTTTAAAAACGGGCTTTTATCGTATAAAGGGATTGTTTATTTTTTGTCTCCCAAATGCTCAAGCATATCTTTTGTCATAGACTCAAGATCAAAAGTATGTTTCCAGTCCCAATCTTCTCTTGCTTGCGAATCATCAATGCTAGCAGGCCAGCTATCAGCAATTTTCTGACGGAAATCAGGCTCGTAAGTAATTGTGAATTCAGGAATATGTTTTTTAATTTCATTTGCAATTTCAGTTGGCGTGAAACTCATCGCCGCTAAATTGTATGAAGAATGAATTTTGATTTTCTCGGCAGGAGCTTTCATGATATTAATAGTAGCATCAATAGCATCGTCCATGTACATCATTGGCATTTTTGTTTCAGATGATAAAAAGCACTCATATTTTTTATCGGCAATAGCCTTGTAAAAAATATCAACAGCATAATCTGTTGTTCCACCTCCAGGAGGAGTAGACCAGCTAATTAAACCAGGGTAACGGATGCTACGTACATCGACACCGTAAATGTTATGGTAGTATTCACACCATCTTTCACCAGCTTGTTTACTAATTCCGTATACAGTCGAAGGTTCCATAACGGTATATTGTGGCGTATTTTCTTTAGGAGTGGTTGGTCCAAAAACAGCAATACTAGATGGCCAGAAAACCTTTTTGATTTTATTTGCTTTGGCTAAGTTTAAAACATGGAATAATGAGTTCATGTTTAAATCCCATGCAAATGCTGGGTTTTTTTCGGCAGTTGCTGATAATAAAGCAGCCATCAAATAAATATCAGTTATTTTATGAACCTCTACAAGGTGCTCGATTTGATTAAAATCTAAGGCATTTACTACTTCAAAAGGTCCAGAATTAACTACGTCAGTATTTAATTTACGAATGTCAGAAGCAATTACATTCTCAGTTCCGTATAATTTGCGTAGTTTTTGGGTAAGCTCCGTTCCGATTTGACCGCAAGCGCCAATGATTAATATTTTTGGATTCATTATGTGTTGTTTTTAGTAACGCAAATATAACGTTTTCGCAAATAATTTTACTTTTCAGAATAACAAATTATAAATTTAACAAGGATGAAGTTTGTTTTTTGGATTATTCTCCGTTGAGGTGTTTAATTGTTTTTACCACAAAGCACACAAAGATTTTTATCTTACGATAAGTTTATTTTACCGCAAAGTTCGCAAAGATTTTATAATTAAGCCATTTTATAAACACAAAGTTCGCAAAGCTAGATCAATACAAAGCTTAGTGAACTTTGCGTAAACCCTTGCGAACTTTGCGGTTAAATTTTTCAAATATAGATTCTAGAAACACGGATTGTTTTTACCGCAGAGCGCGCAAAGATTTTATAATTAAGCCATTTTATAAACACAAAGTTCGCAAAGCTAGATGAATACAGAGCTTTGCGAACTTTGCGTAAACCCTTGCGAACTTTGCGGTAAATTTTTCAGACATGGATTCCAGAACGAGTGGCAAAAAAATACGACTCATTTATAGAATCTTTAGCAAAAAACAGAATTCGTAATTGTAAAATTACTTTGTAACTTTGTAGCTTAATGTTTGAACCAATGAAATATAGAATATCTCTTTTCCTGCTTTTTGTTTTTCTTTTAAATTCATGTCAAAATAATGACGAAAAGCGACTTGCCGAAAATAAAAAAGAAGCCAAAAAGAAAGAATTGATTTTTAATAATATTAGAAACAGTTGGGTTTTTTACGATAGTTCTATTAATGAGGCTTCTGAGCAAATTGAAAACCAATGGAATGAATGGCATCAGTTTTTAAAAGTATTAAAAGGAACACCTCAAAAAACGATTGGAGCATTTCAAAAAAAATCTACGGAAATTACTAAAAGTGCCGAGGCTTTAAATAATAATATTCCAGCCCAACTTAATGTACCTCAAGTTAAAACTAGAATCGCCATCATAATTACCAAAATAAAAATGATGGATTTATATATTCATTTGGATAGAATTCCTGACGAAAAGGTTAGTATTTTAATCAGAGAAATAAATAATGAGCTAATGGCTTTACAAAGACAAATGGATAAGATTCTTGTAAAGAGTAAAATTCCTGTAGAAGACGGGGAGACAGAATTAATGAAAATGATAAAGGATACTGCAAGAGCAATTCCTAATGAAAAAGTGACCCCAAATATTCCTAGAGTTGAGTAAAAGTGCTTTATATACTACGTATGATAATTTGCCCAAAACCCAGCAAATTGCCAATCAGTTATTAGAAAATAATGAAGTGAAATTGCATCTTAATGGTTTGTTAGGATCGGCGGTTTCATTTATAATTCGTTCTTTATTTAAGAAAGCCGAATTACCATTTCTTGTTATTTTAGATAATAAAGAAGAAGCGGCTTATTACCTTAACGATTTAGAGCAAATGGTTGGTGAGCAAGATGTATTGTTTTATCCAGGATCTTATAAAAGACCTTACCAGATAGAAGATACAGATAATGCTAATGTTTTGTTGCGTGCAGAGGTATTAAACAGAATTAATTCCCGTAAAAAACCTGCAATAATTGTTACCTATCCAGAAGCATTATTTGAAAAAGTAGTGACTCGAAAAGAGTTAGATAAGAATACCCTAAAAGTATCAGTTGGCGATAAAATTTCGATTGATTTTATCAACGAAGTTTTATTCGAATACGAGTTTAAAAGAGTAGATTTTATTAC
Organism: Flavobacterium hydatis; assembly: GCF_000737695.1. GTDB lineage: Bacteria > Bacteroidota > Bacteroidia > Flavobacteriales > Flavobacteriaceae > Flavobacterium > Flavobacterium hydatis. Next base: position 78,119 of record NZ_JPRM01000003.1, on the reverse strand, counting down.
CGAACCCGGAGAGTTCTCTGTTCGAGGAGGAATAGTCGATGTGTTTTCTTTTTCAAATGATAACCCGTATCGTATTGAGTTTTTTGGGAACGAAGTCGATAGTATCCGAAGCTTTGATGTAGGAACGCAATTATCTGTAGAAACACATAAAAAAATCACGATTATCCCGAATGTCGAAAACAAGATATTTCAGGAAAATAGAGAAAGTTTCTTAGATTATATTTCTGAAAAAACAGTTCTTTTTATCCAGAATACAGATGGATTTTTGAGTCAGTTAGATAAGCAATTTGCAAGAGCCGAAGAAGCTTATGAGAAACTATCAAAAGAAATTAAACGTGCAGAGCCAGATCAATTATTCTTAAATCAGTCATCGTTTATAAAAAAAGCATTAGATTTTTCGATTGTAGAATTAGCTAATAAGCCAATTTTTAAAACGACAAAGAAATACGATTTTCATATTCAGCCGCAACCATCATTTAATAAACAATTTGATTTATTGCTTAATAACTTAAGTGATAATCATTTTAATGGATATAAGAATTATTTGTTCTGTTCGAATGATGCTCAGGCGAAACGCTTTCATGATATTTTTGAAACATTGGATGAAGCCAATTCAGAGAATATTCGCAAGCAATATCATACGATAGTTTTACCACTATATCAGGGATTTATCGATGAAGAAAATCAGATTACGTGTTATACCGATCACCAGATTTTTGAGAGATACCATAAGTTTAATATCAAAAACGGATATTCTAAAAAACAGAATATCACGCTAAAAGAACTTACCACATTATCGGTTGGAGATTATGTAACGCATATCGACCACGGAATTGGACGATTTGGAGGTTTGCAAAAAATCCAAGTTGAAGGAAAAACGCAAGAAGCCATTAAGTTGGTTTATGCAGATAATGATATAGTGTATGTGAGTATACATTCGCTTCATAAAATATCCAAGTACAACGGAAAAGACGGGACGCCACCTAAAATTTATAAGTTAGGTTCGAATGCTTGGAAAATTTTAAAACAAAAAACCAAAGCGCGTGTCAAACATATTGCATTCAATTTGATTCAGTTGTATGCAAAACGTCGTTTAGAAAAAGGATACCAGTTTGCGCCAGATAGTTATTTGCAGAACGAATTAGAAAGTTCGTTTATTTATGAAGATACGCCAGATCAGGTAAAATCGACACAGGAAGTAAAAGCCGACATGGAAAGCGACCGACCGATGGATCGTTTGGTTTGTGGTGATGTAGGTTTCGGAAAAACGGAAGTTGCCATTCGTGCTGCTTTTAAGGCCGTTGACAATAGCAAACAAGTTGCTGTTTTGGTGCCGACTACAATTCTTGCCTACCAACATTACAGAACTTTTACAGAGCGATTAAAAGATATGCCAGTTTCAATTGGTTATTTGAATAGATTCAGAACTGCGAAACAAAAGGCACAAACCTTAAAAGATTTAGCCGAAGGAAAACTCGATATTGTAATCGGGACACATCAATTAGTCAATAAAAATGTTGTTTTTAAAGACTTAGGTTTATTGATTGTTGATGAGGAACAAAAGTTTGGAGTAAACGTAAAAGACAAACTTAAAACTATTGCAGCAAATGTAGATACGTTAACATTAACAGCAACACCAATCCCGAGAACGCTTCAGTTTTCGTTAATGGCAGCGAGAGATTTATCCGTTATTACAACGCCACCACCCAATCGTTATCCTATCGAGACTAATGTAGTTGGGTTTAGTGAAGAAGTAATTCGTGATGCAATTTCGTATGAGATTCAGCGTAACGGACAAGTTTTCTTTATTAATAACCGAATCGAAAATATAAAAGAAGTTGCCGGAATGATTCAGCGATTAGTTCCAAATGCTAGAGTAGGAATCGGACACGGACAAATGGAAGGCGCAAAACTAGAGGAATTAATGTTGGCGTTTATGAACGGCGATTTTGATGTTCTGGTTGCTACAACAATTATCGAAAGTGGACTTGACGTACCAAATGCGAACACAATCTTTATTAATAATGCCAATAATTTCGGATTATCTGATTTGCATCAAATGCGAGGTCGAGTAGGACGTAGTAACAAAAAAGCATTTTGTTATTTTATCTGTCCGCCATATTCATCAATGACCGAAGATGCTCGTAAACGTATTCAGGCGTTAGAACAATTTAGCGAACTTGGTAGCGGTTTCAACATTGCCATGAAAGATCTTGAAATTCGTGGAGCAGGAGATTTATTAGGTGGCGAACAAAGCGGTTTCATTAATGAAATTGGTTTTGATACGTACCAAAAAATCATGAACGAAGCCATTGAAGAATTAAAAGAAAACGAATTCAAAGACTTATATCCGGAAGAGAACGATATTGAAACCAAGGAATACGTAAAAGATCTACAAATAGATACTGACTTTGAGTTGTTGTTTTCAGATGAATACATCAACAATGTCACCGAACGTTTGAGTTTATACAACGAGTTAGGTTCTGTAAAAAATGAAGCCGAATTAATTATTTTCCAAAACAAATTAATTGACCGTTTTGGGCCAATGCCACCGCGTGCCAATGCCTTAATGAATAGTATTCGCATCAAATGGATTGCGACAGCTGTTGGTATTGAAAAACTGGTGATGAAAAAAGGCAAGATGATTGGTTATTTCGTTTCAGATCAACAATCTGATTATTACCAATCCAAACGTTTTCATAAGATGATAAAATTTGTGCAAACACACAGTAATCTTTGTACAATGAAAGAAAAACAAACGCCAAATGGTTTACGACTTTTATTAACTTTTGACAATGTAAAATCAACCAAACGTGCTCTCGAATTGATGGAAATGTTGGGGGAATAATATTAGACTATACTAAACGGGTTTTTAAAACCTGTTTAGTATGTATTAGAAATATTATAGTAAAATTTTATCTTTTATTATCCAACAGTATTTCGGTCATATTCTTATAGTTATTTAAGAACCCTTTGGTGATTAAGTAGTGTTCAGTTTCTTCATAATCTATTTGTCTTATTCCGTTTTCATCCAATTGATATATTATTGCATTCGGGTAAGCCAAAAGAATTGGAGAGTGGGTTGCGATTATAAATTGCGAATTGTTTTTTACATGTTCATCTATTGCGGTAAACAGCGTAAGTTGCCTCATGGGAGATAAAGCAGCTTCAGGCTCATCAAAAACATAAAGACCATTTCCGCCTAATCTTTCAGTAAGGATTTTCATAAAAGATTCTCCGTGAGAACATTCATGCAAGGAGTGACCCGTACCCTGAAGGTTGTCTGTTTCCTCCATATAAGTTGCAAGATTATAGAAGCTTTCAGCACGAAGAAAGTAATAATCTTCTGGAAGACTATGACTTTTTACAATCTTCAAGAAATTAAAAAGCCCAGATATATTCTCGTGAGTACTAAAACGAGCATGTTTACTTCCTCCTTCTTGACTTAATCCCATGCTTAAAGCGATAGCTTCAATCAGAGTAGATTTTCCTGAACCATTTTCTCCTACAATAAAAGTAACATCAGAGTGAAATTCTATTTTATCCAACCCTTTTATGGAGGGTATCGTAAAGGGATATTCTTCATAATTTGTAATCAACTCTTTTTTGAGTGAGACTTCTTTTAAATAAGGTTTGTTTTTTATCACTTACAAGTTAGTTTTAATTGAATTGAAGAAGGGGCAAAAATAAAACATTTTAGCGTAAGAGTTCTTTTAAATACAATGTTGATTTAGTGTCGTTTGGATGATGTTATTTCTAAAAATAATAATGGCGTATGAAAACTTCATACGCCATTATTATGATTAAATTAAAATCTAATTATTATTCTAATTTTAGATAATGTAAACCTTTATTTCCAGAAACAATTATTTTATTTTTAGCAAAAGAGATGTCGTTTACAACTGAACCTGCAGGAAGTTCTAGTTCTAGTTCCCAGGAAGTACCAGAATTTTTTGTTACAAACAATTTATCCCCGGATTGAATATACCATTGGGTTTCTGTTCTAAGGAAGAAAGCCTTTACATCTGCCTTTATAACGTTCCATGTTTGAAGCATATCTGTAGATGCATATAATGATTTATCGTCTACATTTAATGCAAGTATTTTATTGATATTTACAAACTTATAACTAATGGAAGATATTTTTGAGTTGGCTTGTTTGGAAATAGAGTCTTTGACAACCCAGTTGTTGTACCCTGTTTCAGATTGCAGGATTACGTTTTTTGAATTATATAGGCCATTTTTAGAATCGTAAAGCAATCCAAGCTGATAAAATTTATTGTCAGATACCGATTTTCCAAAAGCTGAAATTGACAATCTGGTTGTTACACCTCCGCCACTACTAATGATGGTAGCCCAAGAAGGAGGGTCGCTTTTAATAGTTGTTGCCCCTTTATCTGCGGTGTAAATCTGACCGCTAACCATTGTTGTAAGAATACAAATGTTATTATCAAGATAACCAACTTTTACGCCATTAATTGCTGGACTAAAGCGGTTGTTGACACTAATTGTTTTTTGTGTTTCAAAACCGTTGTCAGTAAAAAAGCCAGCAACAGTATTTGTTAAAGCTCCAGTTTTATCGTCGATCATTTTAAAATCTCCATAACTTCCAGCCTGATTTATGTAAACTTCTTCATAGCCTTTAGATTTAGCTTCTAGTTTTTTTGGTGCCCCCCAAAAGCTTCCGTCACCAGATGTAATATTATTTACAAATGAAAATATAGTTTTACTATTATCAAGAACGCTTGATGATTGGATATCTAAATTTCCCAGTGTTGTTAATTTAGTCCACCCTTTTGTTATGCTATAAAAACTAATAGGTTTGCTGCTTACATTTTTTATTTGTAATCTTAAAGTATTAGTACCTGTTGTTAAGCCTTCTGGAATAGATAATACAATTTTAGTATTTGAAATTTCTTTTACTGTTGTTTCTGTTCCGTTAATGAAAATTTTGGTTGGATAATCTTTATTAAAAAAATTGGTTCCTGTAATTTCTAAATTTTCTCCAATTGTAAGAACTTCAGATGAAGTGGCTGTAATTGTAATGGGTAATGGCTCTACTATTGCTGTAGATGGCGATGCGTCATCACCAGAATCATTGCTAGAGCATGAAGTAAATGTCGTCAACCCGGTTAGAAGGATTGACAATAGAAGTAATTTTTTTTTCATTCGTTTTTTTTGATTGGTTTTCTGACGTAAAATAATGGAATTGTAAAATAATATCAAAAAATCAGATATTATTTTTTAGGTTATTTCCGAATAAATAAGGGCGTATGAAAACTTCATACGCCCTTATTTATTTATCGGGATAGAAACGATACCCGATTGTTGTAATTAACTATTTGACAATTAATTTATTTAAACATGAACTTCTTCTAAAATTTCTTCAAGGAATTGTGCCATTTCATCTGCATTTTGTTTGTTGAAAGGCATTGGTGGCTTTATTTTTAAAACATTATGCAAAGGTCCATCAGTACTTAGCAAATATCCTTTTTCTTTCATTTTTTCGACTACAATATCAATTTCAGGAATTGCAGGCTCCATGGTTGTTCTGTCTTTTACCATTTCGGCACCAATGAATAAACCATGTCCGCGAACATCACTAATAATTGGGAATTTAGCCATTAATCCTTTTAGTAAATCCATAAGATAATTACCAACTTCTAAGGCATGTTGTTGCATTTGCTCATTTTGAATTACTTCTAGAACGGCTAGTCCTGCCGACATTGATACAGGATTACCGCCAAAAGTATTGAAGTATTCCATGCCGTTGTTAAAAGCATCGGCAATTTCGTTTGTTACGATTACTGCTGCAAGCGGATGGCCGTTTCCTATAGGTTTTCCTAGTACAACAATATCGGGAACGACATCTTGTAATTCGAATCCCCAGAATTTATCACCAACTCTTCCAAATCCTACCTGAACTTCATCGGCAATACAAACTCCTCCCGAAGCTCTTACATAATCATATACTGTTTTTAAATAATTTTCTGGTAACGGAATTTGACCTCCAACACCCAATAAAGTTTCGCAAATAAATACTGCGGGTGATTTATCTTCTTTCTTTAAGTCTTCAATAATTCGTTGTACATCGGCAGCATATTTTTCCCCTGCATTTGCATCACCATATTTATAAGGACCTCGATATAAGTCTGGGTTAATAGCTTTGTGAATCCATGGCATCTGGCCAAAACCTCCTTTGCTGTCAAATTTATACGGACTCATTTCCATTGCCACAGTTGAGGTTCCGTGATAAGCATGATCCAATACAATAATGTCTTTTTGCTTAGTAAAGTGGCGACTCATTCGTATAGCAAGGTCATTGGCCTCACTACCAGAGTTTACGAAATAACAAACGCTTAATGACGATGGTAATGTTGCCGTAAGTTTTTCGGCATATTCTAAGATTGTATCGTTAAGATATCTTGTATTAGTATTTAAAGTCGCAATTTGTTTTTGCATTTTCTTTACCACTACAGGATGACAATGCCCTACATGAGATGGATTGTTTACACAATCTACAAATGTTCGTCCTTTATCATCATATAAATATTGTAATGCTCCTTTTACGATTTTTAGTTTTTGGTTGTAACCAATGCTTAAATTTCGACCTACATTTTTTTGACGAACTTGTAATAAGTCCGAATAATCGGAATTATTTATTACGCCATCAAATCCGCATGCTTTTCTAAAAACATCCTGAGCTTTTATCGGGTTTATTTTGATGAGTTTGTACAATAACTCCCAAGCAGGCTTTTCGGTCAGGAAATGATGGGCATTATCGCTATTTAGCGATGCGTTATAAGCCGATTGTGTTACGCTTATACAAAGCCTTCCTGCAATTAAATAATACAATAAATCTAATTCTTGTGTTGTAAGAGGGTACGTTTCGTGATATCCTTTTACAATGTATGAAGCGTCTGTTAACGGATCTTCACTTTCAAGAATTGCATAGGTACATGCTATTGCAAGGTTATTGATTAAAGCGGAATAAACCATATCGCCAAAATCGATTAAACCAGTTGTCTTTTCTCCTTGTGCCATCACATTACAATCATTAGCATCATTATGAATATATGCGTGTCGTAAGGTGTGTATTTGCGGAAGCACTTCGGTATCAAATTGCAAAAGGAAATATCCTGCAATTCGTCTTCGTTCGTGATTGGTAATGTATTTTAGTTTCTCATTAGCATCACTTGCTCGACTAATGTCCCAAGTATAATGACGTTGCATTGCTGGATGAGAAAAGTCCTGAAGTGATTTATCCATAGTTCCCATAAATACACCTAAATTATAAAGTGCAGTACTTGATTTTTTGGGTTGTTCGTGCCAAAAAGTACCTTCAAGAAAACTAAGGATTCGTATGTAATATGTTTTGTTATCTCTGATGATTTGGGTTAAAGCTTCTCCGTTTTTATTGATAGAAAACTGCTGAAAACTCTCGGCTAATGTGCTTTTGCTTAAATGCTGAATGATTTTTACTTGTGCATCCAGAAATGGATATGACTGATTTTCATCAGAAAGCTTTAATATATACTTCTGATTTTTTTCATCGGTTAAGATAAAGTTCAATTCATCATATCCGTCTAATGCTTTTACGGTAGCGGATAATCCATAATGTTCTATCGCTAATTGCTGAATGTCTGTTTCTGAAAAAATCATTGGTATTGTTTATTAAGTTGTTTTGTTTTGAAGTTTTTGCCACGACCCGAGCAATAGCGAACAGGCGAAGCAATTTCACGAATTTATACAAATTATCGATTGCTTTTGTTTTAAAAAATTCGTGGCTATTTTTTATTTCCAAATAATGGCTTGTGCTGGTTGTAATGGATTTTGTCCCACAAGAATTTTGCTTCCTTGAGGTATTGGTAAGTTTATAGGCTCATTTGTATAATTTACACCTACGTAAAAACCATCTCTCCATTCTATAAATACTCCTTTTGGTAAATCTTCGATAGCGACTTTTGCACGTTCGTAAATTGTACGAACAACTTGTCTTTCCAGACCTCCATCTTTACTTTCTGCTCCAATATAAGTAACTGTTCCTTTGCCTAGTTTTCTTGTAATTGCTGCTGCTTTGTCTTTGTAAAATTGGTCAGCATAAGTTGCAAGAACTTCTGTTCCTTGTTTCGGACTCAAGACATCTGCCCAAGTATTCCATTTATAAGTATTGCTTCCTGCTGTTATTGTTCCGTTAACATTGGCAACAAGCATGTCAAAAAAATCTACATCGGCACCAATTAACGGTACGATTGGACCACTCCAATTGGCTTCAAAGAAATGTCCGTTTCTATCTTTCTGACCAGTACGGCAAGAAAGGATTAAGTTTCCTCCGTTTTCAACATATTTAGTCCACTTATCTACTAATTTTTGATCTATAAGTTGGTAAGCAGGAGCAACGATAAATGGATAAGCAGAGAAATCATCATTTTCGGTAATAAAATCTACTGGAGCGCCAGTCGATTTTATAGCGGTTGTATACGTGTTTCTATGTCTCCAAGTACTCCAGAATTCCGTTTGTTTTTGGTTTTCTAAATCCCAAAGATTTTCATGACTCCATAAAAAACCTGTTTTTCTCTTTGCAATTTCTTGTGGAATTACCGCTTTAGGATTGTATTCTTTACGAAGCAATTTCATGTCCTCAATAGATTGTACAAATTCTTTTCCGCCTGTTGTAAGTGTTACACCATCGGTTCCTACGATTCCGTCATGGTACATTTCGCTACTTCCTAGTGGGTGTCTGTATCTATATGTACATGTAAAAAAACAACCACCACCAAAAGCTTGTGATATCCACATATGAACCGTTCCGGGTTGTAATTGTGGGTTTATCCCAGCCCAGTTTACTTGCCCAGGTTGTAGCTCCATAATACCAGTAACACCGGTTATTGATCTATAGTAATCATTGGCTTCAGATATTTTGTTAGGAGATCCCATTCTAAAACTATCTCCTCCCAAAGGATTTTGCCCACTTACAGGATACATCGTATAGGTAATGAAATCCATTTTGTTGGCGCTTCTTGGGTCGGCATCATAAATTACATTGGTAAAGTTGGTTGTTATCCATTGTTTTGGATCGACATATTTACGAAGTATTTCGGCTTGTCTATTCAAATATTCACCCTGAGCATCTGATGTAAATCTTTTAAAATCTAATACTGCATGCGGACTTAATTTATCTTCAAAATAAATTTCGGCATTAGGTAAAACTATTTGTTCAAAGTTATTATAACGGGTACTCCAAAAATTCCCAACCCATTCCGTATTTAGTTTTTCGATTGTTCCGTATTTGGCTTTAAGCCAAATTTGGAATGCTTTGCGAGCAGAAGGACTAAAATCGGCAGTACCTAAAGGTTCATTGTCGATTTGCCAACCCATGATATTTTTGTTTTTACCGTATCTTTTTCCAAGTTCGGCAACTATTTGATCTGTATATTCTCGGTATTTTTCATTTGTTATAGATACATTAGCTCTATTGCCGTGTTCTCTGCGACGTCCGCTTGCATCTACCAAATAAATTTCAGGATATTTGTCTCCCATCCATGCTGGTGGAGTTGGGGTAGGAGTACAAAGAATCACTTTTAAACCGTTTTTTTCGGCTATAGCAAGTGCATCATCAAGCCATTTAAAATCATATTTACCTTCTTCTGGTTCCATATAAGTCCAAGCAAATTCGGCAAAATGCGTAAACTCAAATCCTAGTTTTTTTATGTTTTTTAGATCACGTTCCCATTGTTCTTTTGGCCATTGCTCAGGATAATAGTAAACGCCAATTTGCATTAAATCGGGTTTAGAGAAAAAACGTTGTGGGTCTTTCTTCTCTGTAGCAGTGGTTTTTTTAGTTTGAGAAAAAACAGGATTCGAATTACAATTTGCGATAAGCAATAGTGTAAATAAAATTTTGACTAATGGTATATTTTGCTTGAACATTCTTGGTTGTATTGAGTTAATCGAATTTGTGGTATTTTTTAATTATTTATCTTCTAAAAGTAGCATTAAATAATGTGAGGCCGACCAGCTAAAGTTAAAAGCTTCCATTCCTTTTCCTGTAAGTGGTTGGTAGTTTTCTCTTATAGATGTGCCTTTGTCCAGAACTCCTTCTGCATTATGAATGAGTTTATGTGCCAATTGGTTTGCTTCGGTTGTATAACCATATTTTTCTAATCCATTTATACCAAAATAACTTTGGTCAAGCCAAATTGGTCCTCTCCAATAGCCACGTTCTGGTTTAAATTTTGGGTGATTTGCTGCCAATGTTGGTAACGGAACAAAAGTATTGAAGATAGCAGGATTCATCATGTTTTCTTTCATCGCCTTGGTTTGTTCGGCAGTAGCAACCTCAGCCCAAATAGGCAAATATCCTTCGCATCCCATTGCTTTTATTAATGTTTTACCGTCGATTGTGGTATCGTAATACCAACCTGTTGTAGGATCCCAAAATTGAGTTTGGATTTTAGCTTTTAATGCCACACTTTCGTCTTGCCATTTTTTAGCTTCTTCATTCAATTTTAAAACTTGAGCCATTTTGTTTAAATAGTTCTTCTCAGCATATAAAAACGAATTCAAGTCAACACTTTCTTGATCTAGCGAATAGGCTTTATCACCGTTTTTTAAGATTTTGCTATCGTCAAAACGAACAGCATTATCCATTCCGCTTTCCCATTTGGCAGCGACCAATGTACCATCTGTAGAACCAAATTCGCATATTCCATCCTGATCATGGTCACGCTCTTTGTACCACCAGTTGTGATATGATTTTAGTTTTGGATAAAACTCTTTTATAAAATTGGCATCTTTCGTTTTCTCATAAATCTTCCAGATTGCCCATGCAGCAAGGGGAGATTTTGTGTTTCGGTAATTGTTTTCTTCTATTAGATTGTTTCTGTAAACACAATCTGGAATAAATCCGTTCGGTTCTTGATAATCAAATAAGGCACGCATTTGGTCTTTTGCTAGTTCAGAATCATAATTGGCGACAGCAACAGCATGTTTCCAGCTGTCCCATGCCCAAAAGCCATGAAACCATTCGTAATTGTAACTCGGGAAAAGCCCACCGTGTTTTAAACCTTCGGCAGCAATTCGGGTATTGTTTTGTAATGTAAGTACTAGTTTAGCAATTAAATCAGAATAGGTATTGTCTTTATAGATGGCTTTTTTCTTGGCTATTAATTGTGCTAGTTGAGTTTCTTTTTCTTTTTGTGTGTTTTTAAGTAGGGTATTGAAGGCTGTTTTTGCTATAACTTCATTCTCTTTTTTCCATGAGTATTGTGAGAAAATAAAGGATTGAGAAACAACGATATCTTTAGTTTCGTTTGGTTTTAAGGTTAGCTTTTCTGTTTGAGTTTTATAACCTTGTTTTGTAATTTCAATTTCTGGGGTTGCATTAAAAAACTGAATATAACCCACAGCTGTACTTTTCGTGGAAACGATTTTTAATGTTTTATTTTCTTTAGATAACTGTAAATCATCTATAAAAAGAGTAGAACCATAAGATGGATAAAGTGTTATTGTTTTTCCTGATTTATTGGTAATACTTGTTTTTTGTAATGCCGAATGTCCTGATAAAAAAACAAGTTGTTGTTTTATCTCTAATTTCTCGTTTTTAAATTGTTGCTCTAAGTGGCTATTGTAGCTGTTTTGGCTTACTAAAGCTGTTTTCCAGTTAATAGCTTCTTGTTTGTTCTCGTCGTTAAGTTGCAAGGAAACAAATGAGGGACTTAACCAAACTCCGTTTTGTTCTGTCATTAAAAAAGGACCAGAAAAACCAGCCTGAACTTCGGATGGTTCTAAGAATCCGAATCCGAACCAAGCGCCTTTATCCGAGAAAACTAATGATTTTCTGTCGGTTGCATTTGCAGGGTTTCCTTTGTAATTTATACTGTTTTTTGAGGATTCTAAAATCGGAAAGTCTTTTTGTGCCCAACTGGATTGTAATATAAAAAAGAATGAAAGAATAAAAAGTGTTTGCCTTTTGCTCATGTTGTTTCGTTTTTTATTGAATGTTTTTGGTTTGAGATATATTTCTCTTTTTTAAATAGTGATTAATAGAGAAATATGAAATCAGTAGATAAAAAGAATAGCCCAAGAAATATAGGGCTATTCTTTTAAAAATTAAAATAATTCAATGGATTAATTTGCTTGTAATTCTGTTAATGGAATTGGATAAAAATTGTTCTTTGATGCATCAAAACCTGTACGGCCTACAGCATCAAGTGCAGCTTTTGCTTTGCCCCAACGACGTAAGTCATAAAAACGATAGTTTTCTAGAGGGAATTCTAGTATTCTTTCGTGTTCGATTTGAGCTTTTACCTCACTACCAGTTGTACCAGTCATTGCAGGCATATCGGCTCTGTCACGAACTTTGTTTATGTAAGGAATAGCTTCGGGTGTACGACCTAATTCGTTTAATGCCTCAGCTTGCATCAACAATACATTAGAGTAACGCATAAGCGGAATGTTGATTGCTGTAAATTCCTGATCCATTTTTTCCTGAGTACTTGGTATGAATTTACGGAACACAGGTTTGTCTGCACCTCCAAATTTTTCATCGTAAGTAGTTCCTAACACTCTTGGGTTATCTGGGTCATTAAAATAAGGATCTTTAAAGAAAAGTGTATTATAAAGACGTGAATCGTAGTTTCCTGTAGTCGCTATTTTTCCTTCTTTTTTAAATTCATTTACTAGCATTGTGCTCGGAAGAATTTCATCCCATCCACCAAGTTCTGATGAAGCCATCCAATAATGTAGTGCATTACGATAGAATGCTCCATTGGCAGTTGTTTCTGAGAATTGTAGTTCGAATATAGATTCTTTAGTGTTTTTATTAGTTCCATCAAACATAGACACATAATCTTTAACCAAATCATATCCTTGTACTTTGTTTAATGCAGTAAGAGATTCGTTTAAGTATGTTTGTTTTTGAGCCGTTTCTTCATAAGCTCTGGTTAAATAAGCAAAACCTAAGTAACTATTGGCAGCTCCGCTAGTAGCACGACCTGTTTTGTCCTGAGATTGTTTAAGAGGCAATATTGCAGCTACAGCTTTAAACTCGCTTGTAATAAAATCCCAAGCTTCGGCACGTGTAGATAAAGGAATGTTTAAATCACTTTCTTTAGTAACGTATTTGTTTCTAACATAAATTTGTTCCCAGTTAAGCAATAATTTCATGTGATAATACGCACGTAAAAAACGAGCTTCTGCTTCTATTTGTGCTCTGTCTGCATCGGTAATAGTTGATGCTGGAACTTGTGGTAATTTATCAATAACTTGATTAGCATTACTAATTCCTCTATAATTGATTCTCCAATATTCGGTAAATTGGCTATTACCATTGGTGTAGGTAAATGTTGAAAGTTCTACCCAGTTTTGGTAATTTAATGCATCACTACCTAAATCACAAATATCTTCACGGTATGCCTCAACAGGCCATTTTATTTCGGCAAAAGTCCATCTATCTGTAGCAGCTTCAAGTTGAGAATATGTTGCTGCAAGGGCAGATTCGGCATCAGATTTGTTCCTCCAGAAATTATTTGAGGTAAGTTCGTCGGGCGATTGTTGGTCTAAATAATCACTGCAACCAGTGATTGTGAATAAACCTATAACGGATAATATAAAAAATATCTTGTTCATGATTATGTTTTTTATAATAGTATTAAAATATATATTGAACACCAGATACAAATGATCTTGTAAATGGATACACAAAACGATCTACTCCTGTATTAAGAACAGAGTCACGTGAGAATTCTGGGTCAATACCTGAGTAATTTGTAATTGTAAATAGGTTCTCGACACTTACATAAAATCTAAGCTTGTCTATTTTGGCACCACCTAACATTTTATTAGGTATTGTATATCCTATTTGTAATTGACGCATTCTGATGAAATCTCCACTTTCTAAGAAACGATCAGACTCACGACTGTTTCCATTAGGGTCTTGTAGTACTGCACGAGGCGTATTACTATGATTTTCTGGTGTCCAAGAGTTAAGTGTTGTAGCCAACATATTTGTTCCTGAATTCATAGATTCGTAAAAATATCTGTTTCCGTTATATAATTTGTTACCCCAACCACTTCCTATTAAAGCAGAGAAATCAAAACCTTTGTAGCTAGCTCCTAAACTTAGGTTAGCTTCCATTTTTGGTAATCCTGTTCCTGCGTATGATTTGTCATTTTCGTCTATAACACCATCTCCGTTTAAATCTTTAAATCGAATATCTCCTGGTTGTGCATTTGGTTGTAATAAAACACCATTTTTGCTATGCGCATTTACTTCGTCAGTAGATTGGAAAATACCATCGGTTCTGTATAAGTAGAATGCACTAATCGGACTTCCTACACGTGCTTGAGTTGGGAAATGTTCTGTGCCAAATTTTAATCCTTGTCCGTAAATTGTCTGTCCTTCATTAGCAAGAGATTCTACGTTGTTTTTAAGCGTTGTAAGGTTAAAGCCTACGTTGTATTTAAACTCATTAATTTGATCACGATAATTAACTTCAAGTTCAAATCCTTTATTACTAATTTTACCTACGTTAAGGATTGGGTTATCTACTCCTGCAGATGGAGCTAGCCTTTTTGTAATCAATAAATTATCGGTTACATTGTGGTAGTAGTTCATAGAACCGCTAATTTTCCCGTTTTTAAGCGTAAAATCGATACCAATATTTTTAGAATCGGTTGTTTCCCATTGTAAGTTTCTATTTTCTAGTGCTGTTGCAATACTTCCTGGCCAAGGGTTGCTTCCGCTTCCTTGTACATAACCTGAACCTAAACCGTTACCAGTTTTAATTAATGTATTTGCAGAGTAATATCCTAAGGCAGCTTCGTTACCTAATTGCCCCCAGCTAGCACGTAATTTTAAAGTAGATATGATGAAATCTTTAGGAAAGAAATCTTCTTTTTCTATTTTCCACCCTACTGCTATAGATGGGAAAGTTCCCCAACGGCTGTCTTCGCCAAATTTAGAAGAACCATCTTTTCTTACTGTCATTTGAAGTAAGTAACGATCATCAAAAGAATAGTTTAATCGGCTAAAGAAAGAAACACGGTTGTATTGAAATTTAGAACCATCAGCAGAATATGTTCCTCCTTTACCAGCTCCGATAGTTGCAAAACCAGGATCTAGAAACCCAGACGGACGATCGATAGAAACCAATTGTCCATTCTCTACAGTATAATCGGTTGTTTTTCCTTCTACGCCTACTCGATTCCAGTTAGACGAAACACCATTTATAGTGTTACCAAGCATTAAACCAAAGGTGTGTTTTCCAAAAGTTTTATCTACTGTAATAATGTTGTCTAATATTTGCTCGTCCCAAAATGTTCTTAATTCTTCTTGTGTAGCATATTGATGTATCTCTTTTGGGTTGGCAATATATGGAGGGAAATGGTACGTTTCCTGATTGTTTTTTACACGGTAAGAGTACGCTATTTTATATTTTAGCCATGAAGCAAAGTTTGCAGTTATGGCAATATTTGCCGTTAAATCCTGTCCTTTTTTCATACCATCTCTAAAATGTTCTTCGGCAACTGGGTTTGTACCAGCTGGTAAGCCATTTTTGTTTGATAATCCATAACCATAAGGTTCGTTAGCATCATAAACAGGAACTAGCGGAGACATGGTGTACACTTCTTTTAATTGAAAATTAGGCAGCTCATTTTGTGTTGCTATATATGCCATTTTTCCATCTACATCGAAGATTGATTTTTTGAAACTAACTCTTGCACTAGCAGTTTGTTGCCCAAATTCATTATCGATTACAATTCCCTTTTGCTTTACATAGTTACCATATAATGCAAACTTAATATCACCTTGTCTTCCTTGGATACCTAAACCGTAATTTTGAGTAAGTCCAGAACGGAAAACCTCATCTTGCCAATCGGTATCGGTTGTAGATGGAGCGGATATATATGCTGGAAGTGGTTTAGGAGAAGTAGCATATTTATTATATTCATCGTACATTCTTTTGTGTACAGTTTTGTATTCATCAGCATTTAATAAATCCAACGTTTTAGATGGATTGGTGATGCTTAAAAAGGAACTAAAATCTACTTTTACGCCTTCTTTCTGACCGTTTTTGGTTGTAACAATAATAACTCCATTGGCGGCAACAGATCCGTAAATTGCAGCAGCAGCACCATCTTTAAGAACCTCCATAGATTCTATATTTGTTGGGTTAACTGTATTTATGTTTCCTTGAAATCCATCAATGATGTAAAGAGGTTCAGTAGCGCCAAAAGTATTTACCCCACGTATTTTTACTTGTACATCAGCACCTGCAACACCACCACTTTTTTGCACATTTACTCCAGATACTAAGCCTTGTAAAGCTTCGGCAGGATTTGTTGTAGCTCGTGTTTCAAGGCTTTCTTTCTTTACAGAAGAGATAGCTCCAGTAACGTTACCTTTCTTTTGCGTACCATAACCAATCACGATTACCTCGTTAAGTTTATTGGTTTCTTCTTGCATTGATACATTAATTACGCTACGATTATCAAGTGCTTCTGTTTTTTCTATAAAACCTACGTATGAAAAAACAATAGTTTGATTTGTACCGCTTGGTGTATACGTTAACGAGTACGACCCATCAAAATCGGTTGCAGCGTTGTATTTAGTCCCTTTTATAAATATACTCACACCTGGTAAAGTGTTGTTCTTATCATCTGTAACTTTTCCAGAGATAGTTTTTTTTGCCTGACTTTCTTGCGCAAGCAAGGTATTAGGCAGCCAAAAAAGGAGAATGATCGGCATTAGAAAAGGCTTCCTAAGTAAGTTTTTTAATTGTTTCATTGGTGTTAGTTTTTGGTTTCTGGTTGTGGTTAAGCTTTTTATTCTATTTGAGGAGGGGATTCGTGGTGGTTATTAATTTTTTGTCATTATGAATGGGTTTTTCTTTTAAAAAAGTGATATTTATTTTTTTGAATGCTTTTTGTTAAGAATAATGAAATCCAAATTTAGAAGATTGTATATATAAAATACACCAGTACCTACCAGTTTGTTTTTGATGCTCAAAAAAAAATGTGCCAAGTGTGCCATTTTAACAAGTGATAAAATTGGTAGATTATTGAGGTTAGAAAATCAAAAAAATAGGATGATTCTAAATGCTCATAAATTAATATAGAGGAAACAGATATGCAGTAAAATTTGTCTGAAAGATGAAAAAGCGCAAGGTTTTTCGTTGTAATATTAAGTGAAATGTATAAGTGATAATATTTTAAAGTAATCTCTTAATTGTATTTTATCTTTTTAAAAACTATTTTTTTGAAATGATTCTGTTATCAAAGTAAAATTTTAAGTATGAGTTTTAGTACAATTAAGTCTTGAAATCTATTCTTTTTTAATACTAAAAGTTTTAGCGGGAGAGCGGTATATTTTTTTTGGAATGATTCGAAAATAACCCTACCAGTACAAATCAGTTTGGTTTTTTGATGGTAATGTTTAAAGAAGTTTTCTTTTAATCAATTTGATATGTTACAAGTATTGAGAAGAATGCATAAAAAAATCCCTTTTTCAACTTTTAAATTGAGAAAGGGATTTGAGTATATTTAATAGAATCTAGTTCTTCAAGTCTTTGATTACTTTAAAAGCGATATCTACTTGATCTTCGCTTACTAAAATTGTAAATTCATTTGAAGTCGAAATTACTTCGTTGATTATAATTCCTTCCCAAGCCAAACGTTGGAATATGAAATAGTAAATTCCAGGAACTACAATATTTTCTTTTGGTAATTTTACAGTAATTGAAGCTAAGTTGCTCAGTTTCTGAATTAATTTTTCGCGAGCAAAATGCTTTTCAACTAATTGATTTATACTGCTGCTAACTACGATATTGGTTTCGTTTACACCACGAGATGAGGTATAAAATATGTCCGATAAAGTATTAATGTCTGAGATCAAATCAGCTTGTTTGTTTAAAACAGTTTCTGATGCTGCAAAAGTGTAATCCGTAAGTTCAGAGCGTACGGTAATCTCACCGATATTTTTGATTACTTTATTGATTTTGTGATTCAGTTTGAAATCTAATTCTTCCGTTAATCGTTTTAAAGACATTACTACAGCGCCTTGTTTTACTTCTTTGCCAAACTCGCTTTCTAATTCTGTCATTATATTTCTAGACAATGAGGTCAGGTTAATAATGCCGAGTGATAATGCATTTAATAAAAAAGGCTTCGTTTTGATGTAATTTTCTACGATGGAGGAAACAGTTTTCATAATTTTCTGGTTTTTTACTAATTTAGTGTGGTTGGTTTAGTTAGTTGTTGTGTTATATTTTTTTACAAATATAAATTAAAAAACAATTTGTTACAATTATAACAATCAGAAAATTATGTTAAAAATGATAAAAAGCGTCTATAAGATGTTCAACTACAAAGGATTCCTTTTTTTTAAGGATTCCGATGATATCAAAACGAACTTCAAAATCTATTTCCCTATCGTTTATGTAGGCATTTACTGCCTTTACAAGAAGTTGGATTTTTTTTGCATCGACAAAATCTTGTGGCGAACCAAAATCCAGACTCGATCTTGTCTTTACTTCTACAATAGCGAGGATATTTTCTTTGGTTGCAATAATATCAATTTCGGCTTTCTGGAAAGTCCAATTTCGATCTAGAATTTTATAGCCGTTTTCTTGAAGATATTCCACAGCAAGATCTTCTCCTTTTTTTCCGAGCTCATTGTGTTCAGCCATGTTTTTTAGTTATTGAAAGGTTAGTATTCAGTTTCAGTCTCAGTTTTTTTATGCTATTAGTTTTCATGCAAAGACGCAGAGTTGCAAAGTTTGGATTAGGTTTCTTTGCGACTCTGCGTCTTTGCGAGATTGTACTTAATTAAATAGGTACTTAGACTAGGTATTGTTTATGCTATTTATTAAAAACAAGCATACTTCCCGCCGCATTAACTTCGATTGTAACGGTGCTTCCCATTACTAATGCTCTATTGTCTTGGATATGTCCTGCAGGGAAATTAAAAATGACTGGGATATTGTATTTCTTGGTAACATCATCTATAATTTCTAAGGCATTTTTCCCCCACGGAATATCGTTGTCTTTCATTTTAGTCATTGCTCCAATCACGATTCCCTTTAGGTTTTCGATGCAACCGTTGCGTTTTAAATTCATCATCATACGATCGATATGATATAGGTATTCATCTAAATCTTCTATAAAAAGTATTTTATCCTGACAGTCGATAGCCGATTTAGAACCTAATAAACTATATAGTATAGATAAATTACCTCCAACTAATTCGCCAGTTGCTTTCCCGAAACGATTCATAGGATCAGGAGAAACAGTGTATGAAATCGGGTTGCCAAATAAAGCCATTTGCATAGTAGCAATTGCATCTGGAGTTGCACGTGGGACACTTACAGGCATAATACCGTGAATAGATTTATATCCCATCGTATTAAGATGATTGTGTAAAACGGTAACATCACTAAAACCAATAACCCATTTAGGATGCTGTTTAAATTTTGTAAAATCAAGTAAATCTATCATTCTAACCGTTCCGTAACCACCGCGAACACACCAAATAGCTTTAATGTTTGGGTTATCCATTTGATGCTGAAAATCGGCTGCACGTTGTTCGTCGGTTCCAGCAAGCTGATTTGTGTCTAAACCTATTGTGCTTCCAATTACAGTTTCTATTCCCCAGCTTTTAAGCAAGTCTATAGTAGGTTTTAAATTATCATCGATGTTTTTTCGGGCAGTTGCTACAAGTGCTACAGTATCGCCTTTTTGTAAATAAGGTGGTGTTATCATGTTTTGTTGAGATTGACAGGTGAATGATTGTAATGCTATAATAAGAAATGCGAATTTACAAAAAGCAAAATGTTTCTTTATGTATTGGAATTGGTTTGTAATCATGTTTTTTGTTTTTAGTTTACAACAACATTGTCTAATTGTGTTGTAGTTATATCTGTTAGTTTTCCTTTTTTGGTTGTGCTATTTCCTATCCAATTGTACGTTTTACCGCCAGTAACTATTGTAATTCCTATAGTATTGTTGTTATCATAAATGGTATAAACAACATCTTTATTCTTGAAGGTAACAGTATTGTTTTTTCTGTCAAAATTAAAATCAGGATTCTCATAAGCCGTATTTATAGGGTAAGAAAACTCCACTTCATCATTTTTATCAATTAAAACATAGTTAAGTGTCCGGTCATTGATGTTAAACAAAACAACCTGTTTCTGATTTTTATCTACCGTAAAAGATAATATAGTTTTTATACCCTCTTCGTCTAGATTAATTGTGTTTTTGGATGTTAATACCATTTTTTTACCATCCCAATTTTGTTCGCTGTAATTATTAAATGGATACCCCATTTGATTCTCTTCGATTATCTTAACCACTTTTGGTTTGTTATTCTCGACAATAAATTCCGAAAACTGATGCCAGCAACAGCCACTTTTTGTCATTACACTAATTCGTTTCTGCTTATAATCTACCTGAAACATACCACAATATTCTTGAGCAAGTGCTGTAAATTCGGGGCTGAATTTAAACCCGCTTTTACTTCCTAAATATATTCTAAAAGAAGGGCCGTGGTAACAGCTGTTCTGTCCGTCTTCGATCGCAAAATCTTTAATTCCGTCAAAGTTATAATCTTCATACATTATCGAACTTTGCTCTCCATAAGGCACTTGTTTTATGTTTGCTAGTGCTTTTCCGTCGTGTAAACTCAATGCTAGTTCTTCAGCTTCTACTTTTATAATTTGTTTTTGGGATTTAGTATCATAAATCGCAACCCAACCTTGAGAAAAAACTTCGGATGTGTCCGAGATAAATATCTTTCCATAATAATCCTTAGAGAAGTTACTTACTTTAAAAGTTGCTTGAGCAAAAGTAAAGTTGAATATAAAGACGAGTATAGTTGTCGCAAAAAGTTTCATTTTATATCAATATTATAAATGTCAATCCCTTGTTTTTAGGGGATAAATTAGATTTTGTAAGACAAAGATAGCCATTATCAAAAGTAATTTGAAATATCTTACTTAAATGAATTAGATTTATAATTGAAAGAAATTTCTTTAAATTAAAAGTTTTTCTTTTTTTAATATGAATCGTTATGAGAATAATTACCTTTTCTATCTTTATATTTTTCAATTTATTGATGACACAACTACACGGACAAACCAAAAAGTACACGATTCATACAGTGGCTTTTTATAATCTAGAAAACCTTTTTGATACCATAAAGAATCCAAATATTATGGATGACGAATGGACGCCAAATGGTGCACGACATTGGACATCCAAAAAATACTTTAAGAAATTATCCAATCTTGCTCAGGTTTTATCCGAAATTGGAACGCCCGAGAATCCTAATGCGCCAACATTTATTGGCTGTGCCGAAATAGAAAATAGGGGAGTTCTCGAGGATTTAATAAAACAACCTAAATTAATAGATAAAGAATACGGAATCATTCATTTCGATTCGCCAGATCAGCGAGGTATCGATGTGGCTTTACTATATCAGAAAAAATATTTCAAACCAGTTACCTTTTCTAATGTTCCGCTCGTTATTTATAAGAAACCAATAGAAAATAGTATAGATACAATAGAGAATAAGAAGAATCGGGTATTTACCCGAGACCAATTGCTTGTAACGGGATTTCTAGATGGAGAGGAAATTAATATAATTGTAAATCACTGGCCGTCACGTTCTGGCGGCGAACAAAAATCGAGTCCGTATCGAGAAGCTGCTGGAGCTTTGAACAGAAAAATAATCGATTCCTTGCAGCAAATAAATCCTAATGCTAAAGTAATTACCATGGGTGATCTTAATGATGGGCCTTATAATAAAAGTGTAAAAGTTGCGCTTGGCGCGAAAGCCAATAAGGCCGATGTACCTGAGTTTGGGGTTTACAATCCCTTTGAAGATATGGCAAAGAAGGGAATGGGAACTATTGCGTATCGCGATTCATGGGATGTTTTTGATCAGATCATGGTTACGGAATCCTTAATCAAGACCGATTTTAGTTCGTATCGATTCTGGAAAGCAGGAATCTTCAATAAATCGTATTTAGTACAAACTTCAGGACAATATAAAGGATATCCGTTACGGCATGCCACAACCGAAGTTGGTTACAGTGACCATTTTCCAGTTTATGTTTATCTTATTAAAGAGATGAGCTTCTAGTTTTTAGTCACAGTACCAGTCACAGTTTTCAGTTGTCAATCGCTACTTCGACTGGTACGGTAAACTGATACTATAACTGAACATCGAGACTGAATACTGGTACTAAAAACTGCGACTGAATACTTTTTTACTAACTTAGCAGCTTAGTAACTTAGCACTTCAAAAATATGGCAATAGCTAAACCATTCAATCTTACTAAATGGATTGATGAAAACCGTCACTTACTTAAACCACCTGTAGGAAATAAAAATTTATATACTGAATCAGGCGATTATATTGTAATGGTTGTTGCGGGACCAAATGCCCGAAAAGACTATCATTATAATGAAACCGAAGAATTGTTTTACCAACTTGAGGGAAGCATAAAAGTTATCATCCAAGAAGATGGTGAACGCAAGGAAATGGAATTACATGCGGGAGATATGTATCTTCATCCTGCTCGTGTACCACATTCTCCAGTACGCTCAGAAGGTTCTATAGGTTTGGTAATCGAGCGAAAACGTGCCGGTAAAGGTTATAAAGATGGATTGCTTTGGCATTGTGACAATTGTAATCACAAATTATATGAAGTGTTCTTTGAGCTTCATAATATCGAGAAAGATTTCTTGCCACACTTCGAGCATTTTTATAATTCTAAAGATTTGAGAACGTGTAAAAAATGCGGAACTGTAATGGAATCTGACCCAAGATTTGTGGCTAAAAAATAATTCTGTGTTTTCTATTTAAAAGATATACTTTTGCAAAAAAAAAATAAATTATCCACATGGACGATTATTATTCGAGGAAGAAGAAAGATAAACAGGAATAGTTGTTGCCTAATGCATGCGCTATTCCTATAATAACGTTTTGCATTATGATTACCTTTTACAAAAACAACAACGGATTATTCCCAACAGAAAACCGCGAAAACAACAAATGGATTAATGTAGTTTGCCCTACTCAGGAAGAAACTAAATTCTTACTCCAGGAGTTACAAATCCCAGAAGCTTTTTATAATGATATTGAAGATATCGACGAAAGACCTCGTATAGAAATCGAAAACGGTTGGTTTCTTATCATCTTGCGAATTCCTTTTAAGAGCAATGATGCAAAATTACCTTTTAATACCGCACCTTTAGGATTGATGTTTAAAGACGATGTTTTTGTATCGCTTAGTTTTCATCAAACCGAGATTTTACCCGATTTCGTTTTATATACCCAACGCAAAAAATCGGATATCAGCAGTCACTTCGATTTAGTTTTAAAACTGCTTTTGTCTTCAAGTATTTGGTTCTTAAAATACCTAAAACAAATAAATCAGCGTATTCGATTGGCTGAAGATAATCTGGAAAAATCGATTAAAAATGAAGAATTACAAGCATTGCTTCAAATAGAAAAATGTTTAGTGTTCTTTATTACTTCCCTAAAAGGCAACGATATGTTGTTTCATAGAATTAAAAACCTAAAAAATCACAGAGACGATTTTGATCCTGTTTTAGTCGAAGATGTTGAAATTGAGTTACGTCAAGCTGAAGAAACTACAAATATCTACAGTAATATCTTAACCGGAATGATGGATGCTTATGCATCTGTAATCTCAAATAACTTAAATGTTATCATGAAAAGGTTAACTTCGATTTCGATAATCTTAATGATTCCAACATTGGTGGCGAGTTTGTATGGAATGAACGTTCCTAATAATCTTCAGGAAAACAATCACGGATTCTTTATTATCTTGTTGATTTCATTATTAATATCAATTTGTGGTGTTTTCTTGTTCAAGAAAAAGAATATGTTTTAAACTTGTCATCTAATTTTACAATAATTAAAATATAAGTGTTTTTTCACGCAGATTACACAAGATTTAAGCTGATGTACGTAGATTTTTAATAATAAATCTTAGTAGTTATATAGTTAACTTTTGTGCTTGAAGTACTCATTTGACTATCTTTAGAACTTAAACGTATAATAGTTTATATAATTTATCTTAACCATATAAGTGGTTTAAGCTAATATAAGTGTAAAACTAAAATGTACTTACATTACTTATATGGTTGGCATTCTTGTTATATTTTTAACTCGAAAGGCTCAATCTTAATTAAAAACGTAACAGTATAATGACTAAAAATATCTCCGAAAAATCATTTGAATCATTTCATTGGCTTGACATAAAAGGACCAACCGAAGCGCAATTAGAAGATATTGCTAAAAAGTATAATCTAGAGGTTTTTCCTGTAAAGGATTCTCTGGAACATGGGCACTTACCCAAAATTGAAAAGATAAAAAATTATGATTTTATCATTTTAAGAGCTTATACAGCAAATGAATTTGATAATAATTCTACGGTAGAAGAACTGTCTAATAAAGTTGCTTTTTTTTATAATGAAAGTCAGTTGATTACGATTCATAGAACGCCGTTTTTATTCTTAGAAGATATTTTTAAATCTGATTTAAAATGTAAATCAGTTTATGAACTGGTTATTCATATTTTTAAAGAAATCGTTAAAACATACGATGCACCTTCGCAATGGCAAACCGATCAGGTCGATGAAGTAGAAAAAACTATTTTCTTGAAAAAGGAAAACAAAATATCTTTGGAAGATTTGTATTTCCAGAAAGCAGAAACAAGGATTAGTAAGAAATTATTAGTGCTTACGCAAAATGTAATCAATAAAATTCAAGTTCCTGACGAAAATTTATCGGCGCTTGAGGATGTAAAAGATAATCTTGTTAGACTTATTCTTGCTTATGAGGAAGCAATGGAGGATGCCATCAACTTAATGAACACTTTCTTGTCTGTAACGGCTCAGAAAAATAATGATGTTGTTAAATTATTAACAGTTTTCTCTGCTTTTTTCTTGCCTTTAACCTTTTTAGTAGGTGTTTATGGGATGAATTTTAAATTTATGCCAGAATTGGAATGGAAATATGGTTATTTGTACGCAATTATTTTTATGTTTGTCATGTGTGTTTTTATCTATATATGGTTTAAAAAGAAAAACATTATGTAACCACGCGTAATAAATTTTAATAGATAGATAAAATCAAATATATTTACATAAAAAAAAATATAACAATTTCTAACCAAAAAGTTACAATGATAACAATAGCAGAGCAATTCGGAATGAAAGACGCATTGGCGCAATTGGGTATAAAAGCCATAAACGAAGGAACATCAACCGGAATAAACAACTTTTCTTCAGGTGATATTCTTGAAAGCTTTTCGCCAGTAGACGGAAAATTAATAGCATCGGTAAAAACATCTACAGCTGCCGATTACGAAAAAGTAATGCAAACAGCAACTGAGGCATTTAAAACATTCAGACTTATGCCAGCGCCGCAACGTGGAGAAATCGTACGTCAGTTTGGAGAAAAATTACGCCAGAATAAAGAAGCTTTAGGTAAATTGGTTTCTTACGAAATGGGGAAATCATTACAAGAAGGATATGGTGAAGTTCAAGAGATGATCGATATTTGCGATTTTGCAGTAGGATTATCACGTCAGCTTCACGGATTAACAATGCATTCAGAGCGTCCAGGACACCGTATGTATGAGCAATATCACCCAATGGGAATTGTCGGAATCATTTCGGCATTTAATTTCCCAGTGGCAGTTTGGTCATGGAACACGGCTTTGGCTTGGATTTGTGGTGATGTTTGCGTTTGGAAACCATCAGAGAAAACACCTCTTTGTGGTATAGCTTGCCAGAATATAATTGCTCAGGTAATTAAAGAGAATAATCTTCCAGAAGGTATTTCTTGTTTGATAAATGGAGATTATAAAGTAGGGGAGTTAATGACTGCAGATAAACGTATTCCTTTAGTTTCAGCTACAGGTTCTACTCGTATGGGTAAAATTGTTGCTCAAACAGTTGCAGGACGTTTAGGTAAATCATTATTAGAGTTAGGAGGAAATAATGCAATTATTGTTACTCCAGATGCAGATATTAAAATGACTGTTATTGGTGCTGTTTTTGGAGCAGTAGGAACAGCAGGACAACGTTGTACATCTACACGTCGTTTAATCATTCACGAAAGTATTTATGACAAAGTAAAAGATGCTATTGTTTCGGCTTATAAACAATTACGTATCGGAAATCCTTTGGATGAAAATAACCATGTTGGTCCGCTTATCGATACTCATGCAGTAGAGATGTATGCTAATGCTCTGACAAAAGTTGTTGCCGAAGGAGGTAAAATCCTTGTAGAAGGTGGTGTACTTTCTGGAGAAGGTTACGAAAGTGGCTGTTATGTAAAACCTGCTATTGCTGAAGCAGAAAATTCATTTGAAATCGTACAACACGAAACATTTGCTCCAGTTTTATACTTAATAAAATACAGCGGAAATGTAGAAAACGCTGTTGATATACAAAACGGAGTTGCTCAAGGTTTATCTTCTGCAATTATGACTAACAACTTGCGTGAAGCTGAGTATTTCTTATCTGTTGTAGGATCAGATTGCGGAATTGCAAACGTAAACATCGGAACATCTGGTGCAGAAATTGGTGGAGCCTTTGGTGGTGAAAAAGAAACTGGTGGAGGTCGTGAATCAGGTTCTGATGCTTGGAAAATATACATGCGTCGCCAAACTAATACTATCAATTATACTACAAGTTTGCCATTGGCACAAGGAATAAAATTTGATTTGTAAGATTAGAATCATTTATATCAAAACCGCTTTTTTCCATATTATTTGGGAGAAGCGGTTTTTTTTATTGCTTAATTCATAGTGTTTTATTTAAATTAGCATTTAAGTATGAAATGTTTTGTTATTTCTGATGCCATTTTAGGTAAATAGTAGTAGAAATGATAATAGAGTAACCAAATAATATTTTGAAAAATTATTAAAATGAGTTTGATTTTTTTAGCAGGACTTACGCCTTTTGGATATGGTTTTTTAGGAGTGATGGCGCTTTCTGTTTTAATTGCTTATATGTGGCTTAAGGCATCTGGCAAAAAAGAAAAAATGGGTTGCCTCTCTGTAGGATTAACTGCTTTTGTTATTTGGTTTGTTTTAATGTTTCCCACAGCTATATCTTTTTCGATTATAGAGAATGGGACTGAAATAGCACAAATTGGTGTGGCTGTATTTTGGACTCTAATTTTTGCATTGGCAGCATACATCATATTCAGTAAGAATAGAACTGGAGTTAAAAAAGTCCTTCTTTCGATTTTTAAAAGTGTTTTGTTCTTAGTAGTACTAGGATTGTTTTTAACCATGGTTAGCGGCTTAGCCTATTTCGTTTATTTAAGGCTTTTTACTCATGAAAAAGATGATACTCCTGTTTGGGTTGCTTTTCTGTGTATCTTTTTTGTAGCATCACTTATTTTGGCTGCTTTTGGTCTTTTAATACAAAGGAAAGAAGGGATGAAAAAAGAAAAGTCAACCTTTTATAAGTTAGAAGAAGCAAAGTTAAAACCCGAAATGGTAGTAGAGTTAAATTTATCTAATGCTAAACTAGATACCTTTCCGGTAGCAATTTTGCAATTTAAGAATATTAAGTTTTTGATTTTAAGTAATAATAATATTGGTGAAATTCCTAACGAAGTCAATAAATTACAAGAATTAATAGGTTTAGATTTAAGTAATAATCCTATTTCTGATTCAGAACGAAATAAGATTCGAAGGTTGCTTTCTAATCAAGTTGAAGTTGTGTTTTAATAGTACCGAATACGGGATAATCTTTTTTTTGAATTTTTAATAATGAACGAATTTTTTGCTTTTTTTGATCAAAACAAGGTAGATGGCGGTATGGTCGTTTTCCTTATGTTCTTCAGTCTTGGGATTGCTTTGTTTCAAACTATAATACTCTCTGGTTTATATAACTTAAAATTCCCCAGTTGGCTATTTTTTGTTTTATGTCCATTGTTTATTGGTTTGAGTTTTCTGGTAGATTCCAAATATACACTTATGGTTTTCTTCTTTTTGTTTGCATCTGTTTTCATACTTGGTATTATCGGTATGTTTTACTCAGGAATTAGAAGTAGTAAAACTGAAAAAGCTGAAAGAGAAAAATTCAATAGTAAACATAACATTAAAGAAACTACCTTAGGTAAGAAACTCCTAGGTTTGCTTATGATGGTTGGGGTCGTTGGGGGATTTTTTTGGTTGCTTTATATAGAGAAAGCACATTTTCTTTTCTTTATCATTCCGGGACTTATTTTTATAAAATTCATTTTCTTTCCGAGTAACAAAAGCAAGTTTCTTAAGCTTCAGGCAGTTTTGCCCACTTCTAAGATGAATGCGATTGCGATGGGATTGGTAGAAGTAGAGGGAGATTTAGAAGAAATTGAGCCTATTATTTCCCCTTATTTCAGTAAACCCTGCATAGGATATTATTATACCATCGAAGAAGAAGGTCCTGCAGATGATGATGGGAAAAGATCCTATAGAACTATATTTACAGAACTAAAAGTAGGAAATTTTAAAATAAAAGACGAAACCGGAAGTGTTACTGTAAATGGAGAAGGATTAGAATTCTATTTTGATAGAATCGATAAGCAAATGGGAGGAAAAAAGAGATATTCTGAAACCTATTTAAAACACAATGATTATATGCTGCTCATTGGTTATGCCGATTCAGACCAAGGTAATACCGTTCTAAGAAAAGGTGATTCTAATGGGATTTTTGGCGTTGCAATACCTCAAAGTATTTCATTCAGGAATAAATACCAACCTTTGCTAGTTTCATTTTTAACAACACTATTTTTCATTACACTTATACTTATCTATATCATTTTAAACTAAATACATTATGTCTGCACAAAATATTGCTTTAATCGTGGGGTTAATTCTGGTAATTATACTAGTTGACTTTTTTATCGGCACCTATAACAAGCTGGTTATGCTCAAGAATAACTTCGAAAAAGCTTTTAGGAACATTGATGTTATATTGATGCAAAGAGCAGATGAAGTAACAGAATTGGTTAAAGTTGCCTCTAAGTTTATGGAACACGAAACTGCTATGCTAACTAATTTGACTAAGCTTCGTACTGATTTCTTAAATTCTAAAACTGTCGATGAGAAGATAGAAAACGCAAATGAGTTTTCTAAATCCTTGAAAACGTTGTTTGCTGTTTCAGAGAATTATCCAACTTTAGCATCTAATTCAAATTTTCTTGAATTACAAAGACGAGTTTCACAAATGGAAGATAAAATCGCCGACAGAAGAGAGTTTTTCAACGATAGTGTAAATCTTTATAATATCGGAATTCAGGAATTCCCTAATCTTATTTTGGCAAAAATGTTAGGTTATCATACACAAACGTTATTTGAAGTTTCAACAGAAGAAAAAGCATATAATGGGATTCAATTTTAATACATTCTTCGGTTATGAAACCGAAATCAATAAAGTAACAGATTCGGTCTTAATCTACGGATTTGCGACTTTGATATTTGGTATGTTAGGATTAGTACTAATTGCAGCCATATTCAGAAAAATTGGGTTTACCGCTATTATTAGTTATTTTATATCACCGCTATTACTAAGCTTAGGACTTACATTGTTGTTGGCGATATTACCAACTATTATTTTTTGTGTAGTAGCTTCAGATATATCTGGAGTACAACTTGTTTATAGTTGGATAACAATCTTTTTAGGGATGTTATTCTTTGTAATGTTTAACCTTAGCACAATTAAAAAGTTTGTTAAAGAGTTCGGTAAAATGTCAGAACAACAGGAATTTAGGAACAGAAATAGATAATGCAACATAGTTGCTTTTTAGATTTAAGGGATTAAATTCAGAAATAAATTTATGTTATAAATAGATAATGCAATTTAGTTGCAATAAAAGAAAGGCTCCCAATTTTGGAAGCCTTTTGCGTTGAATAGTAATCTGTTATGAATTATTTTTTAATTATTATTTGGTTTAATGTACCTTCTCCCGTTTGTAATTTTACCAAATAATTTCCAGGAATGAGATGGCTCATATCAATTGTTTCTATGTTTTTTCCTGTAGTTTTTACTATTGAACCGTTCATGTTATAAATGGTTACTTTCTCTACATTCTGATTTGGGTTTGATATGCGTAAATAATCTTTCACCGGATTAGGGTATAACATTAATTGTGTAGGCATGATGTTATCGTCAATACGTAATGTGGTTTTGTACTCAGTACTTATATAGAATAAGTTTGTAGTATCACCTTTTGTAATTGTATTGTTACCAGCCGGTACCGATATAGTTACAATTCCTGCTACTGCCGTATAATTTACACCATTTACTTTTACTTTTCCAGCAAATGTATTATCAAATACCAATGTTAGGGTTGACTCACTTGTTGTGGTATAGGTTATAGAGGTGCTTGATTCCATTTTTAAACGTGCCGTTAATGTTAAACCAGAATAGGTTACAGATCCTGCGGTTGAGTTCATATTTCCTGTAATAGTATAGAACGCATTTGTTTTAGCATCGGTAGTAAAATTATGTGTTTTATCCGTAGGAGTGCTGCCATTGGTAGAAACCGTGATAGTTCCTGAGCCAGTGGCAGGTGTTCCTACAGCACCAGTAGTAGTAATCGTATAAGATAGTGTAGCAGTTGGAGAACCAGTAATGCTAATTGTTTTAGTTATCGGGTTTTTTATATAGCTAATTCCTGATGCAGGTAATCCTGTTACGGTTACATCGGTAGCATCTCCGCCCCAAGTAAACACAATTGCGCTAATTGCTGCTCCAATAGCAACAGTTTGATCATTGTTTCCTGTAGAAGTTAGCGTATGAGAAGTTATTGGCGTATTGTTCTCTCCTTGTACAGCCACTAAACTTGTTCTGTAAGCTACGAGAGCTGCTTTTAATGGCGCATTGACCAAAGATTCGGCATCATCTACAGCATTGTTAAAAGTCCATTTAAAATCGCCTCCAGTAATACGCCCAGCATATTGCATAACATTTGTTTTGGCAACCTCGGGACTATCTGGTGTATAAGGATACATTACAGAAGTATCGGTATCGAAGTTATTATATGTTTTTGCCCCTTTTTTAGAAACAATACTACTACTCACTAATTCATTTCTTGTAGTTGCCACATAAGCATCAAATTCTACAGGGTAATTAGTGGCATCATACGCAACAAAACGACTTTCGCCGCTCATAGTATTATTATAGGCTTTTATTGTTCCGCCATCTTCTTTAGAGAACGTTCCTAATGCTCCATTATAAACATCTGTGCCTTGCATAGAAGTAAGCATTGGATATTTGCAATTACGGAAAAAGTTGTTCTCTACAAATACCGAAGAACTCATAGTCGATCCCACACCGTATTTTGCATTTCCATCATAATAGTTGTTGTATACGTGAGCAGAGTAAAAACGTACACGAGGATGGCGTGAATCCGAGTGGTCATACCAGTTATGGTGATATGTTATATATAATCCTGTTGTAGTATTCTCGCTTAAACCCAAAAGATTAGATTTTCCTGAATCCCAAAAGTGATTGTATGAAAACGTGATATAAGTCGATTTTTTGCAATCTAACGCACCGTCTCCTTTTATTTGGTCTTCATCGCCTCCAGCATTTCCATAAAAGAAATCACAGTTATGCACCCACACATAGTCATTGTCTTGTTGTAAACCTATATTGTCGCCTTCGCCACTATTACAATTCATTGTACCAATGTTACGAATCTCAATATTCGACGCATTTTTTACACGAATTCCCCATCCATCCGCTACAGCATCATCGCCAATTCCTTCTAGCGTTATATAACTAGAGGCATTATTATTGTTCTCGATTACAATATCGCCAGCCAGCATATAGTCTAGGTCTGTTATTTGTCCGATCATACGAATAATCAATGGGCGTAAATCTTTCCCTTTTTTATAGCCATCCAAGATAGTTTGTAATCCAACAGATGGACTTGGTGTTGCTCCAG
Source organism: Flavobacterium hydatis (assembly GCF_000737695.1). Taxonomy (GTDB): domain Bacteria; phylum Bacteroidota; class Bacteroidia; order Flavobacteriales; family Flavobacteriaceae; genus Flavobacterium; species Flavobacterium hydatis. Next base: position 46,126 of record NZ_JPRM01000003.1, on the reverse strand, counting down.
TTACTGCAAGCGAAACCGTATTTTTAGTACTTTCTGTTATGTACAAAATTACAGCGCCATTTTTTGGTGTACCATCTGCATTATAGGCACCCGGAACGCGACCGTTAGAAAAAGCAAATCCTGCACGATCGTGGGCTTTTACAATAACAGAACTTGTTGTAGATCCTGTACCTTCTACGCCAGATATTACAGGTTTAATTTTTATCGTATACGTACCCGCTTTAATCCCTGGTATGTCTGCACGGTAGTAAGTTCCATAACTTCGTATAAGTTGACCATCTATTTTTTGGTCGGTTACACCCATGCCAGAGTAATATACATTATAGCTTTGAGCATTTGCTACAGGTTGCCATTTTGCATAAGCAGATTCTAGCCAGCCTGCAGCTTCATTAATGCTTACTTGCTGCGCCCAAACTTGTGCAGAGACAAGTGTAATTGTCAATAAAAGTAGAAATTTTTTCATAATCGTGGTTTTTAATAATGGTTTGGTAATTAATTGGTTGCAATAGGTTTGTAATTTTAATTTAAAATGTAATCGATTACACGAAAGTAAATAAAATTTCTGTATTAATAATTAATTTGTCAAAAAAATATACATAGTATAAAAAAATCAATGTTTGAATGGTTATTGTATAAGGGTATTTTGTTTTTTGTGTTTATTCTTTATTTGTTGAAAAACGAGGTGTTTTTCTTCTGGAGTTTGATAGTTTATGATTTTAGACACAAAAAAAGCAACTCGATAGGAGTTGCTTTTAGAATGGGTGTAGTAAAGATTATTTTAATCGAATACTTATATGTTTGTTTTTATCGCATTAAGGGAATATAGTAGTTTCCCTTTTTTGTAATATGGTTTTTCGTCTGGTTTCGTAGTAAGAATTGCATCGTATAATTCGATTTTATCATCATAAAATTGAATTCCCATTTTTTTTGAATTCCCATCTTTAGTCTTAAAATCGATTGAGGTTATTTCCTCAACATTAGCTTCATCGCCATTTATGTTTATATAATAGCTTTCAAAGTTTTCTAAGCCAGATACTTTTCCTCCAGAAAATGTAATGTCACTATTTGTAGAACCCGGTTTAGAAAATGTATGATGAGCAAAAAGCTTATTTTGATTTATTAAGATACGAACCACCGAAACTCCTGCTTTTTTAGCTGCATCTGTCAAGGTGTTATTAACCTTTATATATTTCTGTTCCTGATAGCGTTCATCTAGCGGCAACAGTATTAATTTTCCGCTTCTTAAAACGGCTTCTTGAGTTTTAGATTCACCTATATGATTTACTAAAGTATCATTTTTAATTGTTGCGGCATATTTTCCTTTTTCTAAATCTTCGTTTAAAAAAGTAATACTATCTTTTAGATTCTGTGGGATAATAATTTCAGTAACACCATTGCTGTTAGTTTTAATTCCGTTGTTGGTAATTAAACTATCAATAAATTGTCTTGCGACCCAAGTTCCTGTAAAAGCTTCGTTTTGCGCTGCTTTTACTTCTTTTTTATGATCTTTGCATGATACAATCGTTAGCAAGGAAATCCCTAATACGGCATAACTTAAAGTATTGATTATTGATTTTTTCATAATTTAAAATATAAAAATTTTAGTACAAATGTATTTGAATAATTAATTCAAGATTAAAAAAAAATCATAAAAAAAAGACGATTTTGAAATTTCCAAAATCGTCTTTTTAAATATTTGTACGCTTTTGCGTATGTATCTTTTACAAATTGAAAGAAGCTCCTAAACTAAAAGTAAATTGATTGTTTAAGTTGTAAAACACTCTATCATCATTTCCGTATTTTGCAATAGGAAATCCAAGCTCAGTGAATACTCCAAAACCATCAGTAAAGAAATAACGACCACCAACGTGACCACCAAAATTTCTTAAACCTAAGCTTAATCCAGGATAAACGTCTAATTTTTTATCTACATTAATAACGCTTCCTAGGTTAGCATTAAATCTAACTTTAGCATCAAAACGATCTTGAAAATCTGGTTTTGTACCATAATATTGAGTTACACCATAAAAACCTGAATATTCATTTACTCCTAATAAGTAATTTGAAACAAATCCGACTGAGAAATTTTCTCCAAGACCGAAGTCAATAGAAGCCTGAATACCAGAACCACCATCTTGAATGTTTGCACCAATATTAACCTTAGTGTCACCTTTACCACTAAAAGCTTGTTGTGCTTGAGTTAAACCAAATGCCAATAAAAACGCAAGTGTAATAATCTTTTTCATAAAATTTATTGATTTAATTTTTTTGCAAAAGTAGTTTTTTTATATCTTAATTCCTACCTTTTTCGTCAAAATAGAGTTCGTTTAAAGGTTCGCTTTGCCAAAACTCCTTAGTGTCAACGTCCATAATTGTTAATCTTCCTGTAAATGCAGCTCCAGTATCAACATTCCATACATTAGCTTTTTGTACAGGAACAGTTTCATGTATTCTTGTAACAGGAGTATGACCTATATAAATTTCTTTATAGTGTTTTAATCTTTTTGGATAAAATAAAGAATCAGTTTTCATATTCGGATCTAATGCCAGAGCGGTTTCCCAGAGTGTTCTGTCCCAATAAAAGGCTTCACTCGAATACTCATAAGTAACCCCATTCATATTGCTAAAACCAGCATGAACAAATAATCTGTTTTGAGAGTCTAAATAGTAATTTTGTAATGATTCAAAAAAAGCAATATGTATTTCTTTATGGCTGTCGCTTATCGATTCGTATGCAAGCACAGTTGCTTCGCCACCGTGATGGTACCATAATTCGTTGTTTTTACCGTCCCTCATCCATTGTTGTAGTAAATCATCATGATTACCACGAATGCAAATGCAGTTTTGTTTTTGTCTGAGGTCTATTAAAAAATCAATTACTTGCGGCGACTGGCTCCAACCGTCTACGTAATCACCCAAGAAAATCAAGGTGTCTTTGTCTGTTACAGCGGCTCTTTCCATGACTTGTTTCAAAGCCCTCAAGCCACCATGTATATCGCCGATAACGAATGTTCTCATTTTAATATTTTGTAATGTACTTACAAAAATAGCAGAAATTGATTTGGTTTTTGCTTATTCAGTTGTTAATGTTTCTTATTATTACAAAAATGTTAGATTATCTATTTTGTATAATTTATTACGTTGATCTGGATTGTTTTGGTTTACCAGATTATAGATAAAATTTAACGTATTTATCAAAATTTTTTGGTGTCATTAGAATCCATTATAACAGTTTCCTGTCTAAATTTGTAGCATGTCTGAAATGCCTACATATCGAAAAATTATCCATATAGATATGGACGCATTTTATGCTTCGGTAGAGCAAATGGATAATCCTTTTTTGAGAGGTAAACCCCTTGCTGTTGGCGGATCAGAAAATCGTGGAGTTGTATCTGCAGCAAGTTACGAAGCTCGTAAGTTTGGAGTTCGTAGTGCAATCAGCGGAGTTCTTGCCAAGAAATATTGTCCAGAACTTATTTTTGTACCGCCCCGTTTTGATAGATATAAAGAGATATCAAGAAAAATTCATAAAATCTTTCATGAATATACAGACTTAGTCGAGCCGCTTTCGCTAGACGAAGCTTATCTGGATGTTACCGTTAATAAAAAAGGAAATCCGAGTGCAAGTTTATTGGCACAAGAAATAAGACAGCGAATTTTTAATGAAGTTGGTATAACAGCTTCAGCAGGAATTTCGATTAATAAATTTGTAGCAAAAGTAGCTAGTGATTATAATAAACCAAACGGACAAAAAACGGTTAATCCAGATGAGGTTGTTCCTTTTCTCGAAGAATTACCTATTCGAAAATTTTATGGAGTAGGGAAGGTTACAACCGAAAAAATGTACCAGCTTGGGATATTTACTGGTACTGATTTAAAAAGTAAAAGTCTGGAGTTTCTCGAAAAGCATTTCGGTAAATCAGGCACTTTTTATTATCATGTTGTGCGTGGAGTTCATAACAGCGAAGTCAAAGCAGATAGAATTACAAAGTCGGTCGCAGCAGAACATACTTTTGATGTCAATCTTTCTTCGGAAATTTTTATGTTAGAACAACTCGAGCGAATTGCAATTTCATTAGAAAGACGTTTAAAAAGGCATAAGGTTTCTGGAAAAACAGTTACACTTAAAATTAAGTATAGCGATTTTACTCAGCAAACCAGAAGTAAAACATTGCCCTATTTTATTGCCGACAAAAGTTTGATAATGGAAACAATAAAAGAGTTATTGTATCAGGAACGGATGAAAGATTCAGTTCGATTACTCGGAATTTCATTAAGTAATCTTAATACCGAAGAAAAGAAAGCTATTGTTGTACAGCTCAAGTTTGACTTTTAAATCGATTAAACAACCGTTAAATGCGTAATATCGCTATGATAGATGTTGTTTTCATTATTACCTTTGATAAAAACTATCATTTATGTTTAATTTAGATGCTTATGATGCTGCAATTGCAAAATACCATCAAGGTATGAATTGCAATGTTGTCCCTGTAATTTCATGGGACTTTCATCATGAGTTTTTAAATGACTTAAAAACTAATTATACCGATTGGCAAAGAGTAAACAATATCTCTAAGCAATTTAATTGGGACGAATCCGAGTTTGATGTTTTAGAACGATTGAAAGATGAAGTTGTTGTTATTACCGATTTAGAGCTTAAGATAGTTTTTGCTTCTAACCGAATCGTAAATATGACAGGATATACAGAAGTTGAGGTTTTGGGTAAAACACCTAAAATGTTTCAAGGACCCGAAACAAGTTCTATTACTACAAACGAGATCAGAGCAGCGATTGAATCTCAAGAAATTTTCGAAAAGACTTTACTTAACTATAAGAAAAACGGAGAAACTTATCTCTGTACTGTAAATGCTTTTCCTGTTTTTAATTTAAAAGGGAAGCTAACCCATTTCATAGCTTTTGAGAAAGCAGCATAAAAAAAGCCTTTTTGAAAATCAAAAAGGCTTTTTTATATGTATTTAAAAGTATTAGTTTTTGCTATTTAATTTAGATAATAATCTTAAGAATTCGATATACAACCAAACAAGAGTAACCATTAATCCCATTGCACCGTACCATTCCATAAATTTTGGCATTTTTTGTTGCACACCTTCTTCGATTCTATCAAAATCTAAGAATAGGTTTAAAGCAGCAATAACGATTACAAAAACGCTAATACCAATACTCATCATAGAGTTACCGTAATGTACAGGTGTAAAGCTTGTAAACATCGAAAATAACCAAGAGATTAAGTAGTAAGTAGCAATTGCTAATGTAGCAGCCATAACCACTGATTTAAATTGCTCTGTTACTTTTACGATTTTAAATTTATATAAACCAAGACAAACCATAAATGTTACAAATGTAGCACCAACAGCCTGAATCACGATTCCAGGATACATTGCTTCAAAAATTGCGGATATTCCACCAATAAATAAACCTTCAAACAAGGCATAACCTGGAGCCAAGTATGGAGAAAGTTGTGGTTTGAATGCTGCGACTACAACTAAAATTAATCCAACGATTGCTCCACCAATAGTAGGAAGCATAGGGTTGATACCGTTAAAAGACATCCACCAAGTAATCATTGCAGTAGCAGTAAGCAATAAAAATAAGATAAGAGTTTTATTTATAGTACCAGATAATGTCATCTCGTTACCGTAATCGATAATTCTAGCTTGATGAGGATTGTCACTTTTAGCTGCAACCGATGTTGGAGAGAAACGTTTGTTACTTAAAAACGGATTGTTAGAATTGAAAGCCATAATATATTTTGATTTTAAAACGTACCAAATATAGCGCATATTTTGATATTTGGTCTAATTGCTATAAATATTTTAACAATTGGATTATGCCTTTTTTATCCCAAGAAGAGATTTGTTAAGCACATTTTATTTATGAATTGCCCGATGATTTAGTTCAATGCTATCAAGTAGCACTTTCTCGTATAAAGGTAGAAGTAGTAGTTTCACGCCAAGTCGCAAAGCCGCCAAGCGATTAAATATAAACTTTGCGCCTTGGCGTCTTTGCGAGAGAATTTACTGAACGCAATTCATTCTGCATAGCTTTAAAGAAATCTGCGATATTAATGAAGCTATAAAAAATGAAAAGCTAACCATTTAAGTCATATAAGTTAATTAAAGGAAAATAGCTGAAGCTTATATTTTCTTAAATTACTTAAATGGTTTAAACAAAAAAGCCACCAAGTTTTAAACTTGATGGCTTGTATTTTTATGTAATTAGGATTAGTTCAAAAGATCTAAAACTAAAGAAGGGAATAAACCAATCACGATGTTTAATAGTATAGAAACTACTGCAACAGCATAAATAAGGAAAGGTCTTCCTGTACGAGTTTCGTTAGGTTCTTTAGTGTACATTGCTAATATTAATTTGAAGTAATAACCAACACTTATGATAGAGTTAATTACAGCAACAATTACTAATGCTAAATAACCAGCTTGTAATACTTGATTAAACAAGAATAACTTAGCAAAGAATCCAGCAAAAATCGGAATACCAGCCATCGATAAAAGCGAAGCCGTAAGGATTGCTGCTAATAAAGGATTTGTTTTTCCTAAACCGTGGAAATTAGTGATATCCTCGTTATCTTGATTTTTACAAACATATAATATAACGCTAAAAGCAGCAATACCTGCTAATGCATAAGCAGTTGTGTAATATAAAAGAGTTCCTGCAGAAGTAGCTAAAGTTAATAATGTCATTAACATGAAACCAGCATGCGAGATACCAGAGTAAGCAAGCATACGTTTTACGTTAACTTGGCGTAATGCCATAATATTACCAACAGTCATAGACAACATCGAAACAATTACGATTACGATTACATAACTTTCAGAAAGTTCCGCATTCAATATCGTTAATAGTTTGTATAAAGTAGCAATAGCAACAACTTTTGCCAAAGTACTCATTAAAGCAGTTGTTAAAGCAGGAGAACCTTCGTAAACATCTGGAGCCCAAAAGTGGAAAGGAACAGCAGCAACTTTAAACAACATACCAACAGTTAATAATACAATACCAATTGGGAACCAAATAGGCAACTCAGCAGATTGAGATAAGTCGCTAATTTCAACTACATCAAAACTACCCATAGCACCGTAAATCAAACAGATTCCGAATAAGATAATACCAGAAGCAAAAGAACCCATCAAGAAATATTTCATTCCGGCTTCATTACTTTTGATTTTAGTTCTATCACTTGCAGCTAATACGTATAATGCGATAGATAAAACTTCGATTCCTAAAAAGAACATCGCTAAGTTTCCAAAAGAAACCATTGCAACAGCACCAGCCAATAAGAATATTTTTATGGCTACATAATCAGAAATTTTAGTTTGGTGATCTTCGTAGAAATTGTAACTCAACGCCACTAAGAAAATAGTTAAAACAATAAACAAAGATGAAAACGCCGTAGAGTATTTACTCACAGCAATCATGTTATTGTAATAACTTTCGGTTAAACCAAACTCAGAATAGTTTATTGCCAAAACGCCTAATAAACCAATTATAGTTACTGGAATAATGGCTTTTCTTAAATTAAGAATTTCAAACAGTAGGCAAAAAACACCCAATCCTATTATAGCTATTAATGTATTCATTTTTGTTTTTTTGATTTAGGAATCTAAAACTAATGATGCCCTAATTTATTTTTATTTAAAATGTGTTATTTATTCTTTAGTAGCTTAACTTTTTAAGAACCAGATAAAATCTGAAATCAAAAATAGTTAGACTTTATTCTAAAATTTAATTTCTATGTATAACTTTTAAAATTACATCTAAACTTGGAGAAATCAAATCTGTAATTGGTTTTGGATACAATCCAAAAAAGAATAATACAGCTATAATTGCTACAAGCGAAATTCCTTCAGAGATAGATACATCAGCAAAAGGTTTAGTATTCGTTTCACCTAACATTACGTGTTGAAACATCTTAAGCATATAGTAAGCACCAAGAATAATAGTAGTTCCACCTATAACGGCAAACCAAATATTAATTTGAGAAAGGCTATATAAAACTGTAAACTCTCCAACAAAGTTAAACGTAGATGGTAATGCAACTGATGCCAATACCAAAATTAAGAACATCGAAGTGAACTTAGGCGATTGGTAACGAATTCCTCCCATTTCTGCAATAGCTCTGGTTTCGTATCTTCTGAAGATGATCTCAGCAGCCAAGAACAAACCAACTACCACAAAACCGTGTGCAATCATTTGTAAAACAGATCCGCTTAAACCATCAGCAGTTAATGTATAAGTACCTGCAGCAATTAACCCAACGTGAGCTAAGGAAGAATAAGCAAGTAATTTTTTTAAGTCTTTTTGCCTTAATGCAACAATAGAACCATAGATTACACCAGCAATACCCAACCCAATAAATACAGACATGTATTCTTTTGCAGGAATCGGTGCAATTGGCAATTGCCAACGGATGATACTATACAATCCCATTTTTAGCATGATACCAGATAAAAGCATTGTTCCTGCAGTAGGAGCTTTTTGGTATACACTTGCTTGCCAAGTATGAAAAGGAATAAGAGGAATCTTAATAGCATAAGCTAAGAAGAAAGCCAAGAAAATCCAAAGTTGTTCCGTTGCAGATAAATCTACTTCGTATAAATCAGTCAATAAGAAGCTACCTGCTTTTGTATATAAGTAAACAAATGCTACAAGCATAAACAATGAACCTGCAAGAGTGTAGATAAAGAATTTAACTACCGCTTTTCTGCGTTCTTCAGTATCACCATTACCCCAAATTAAGGCAATGAAATAAATAGGGATTAATGATAATTCCCAGAAAATATAATATAACAAACCATCTGCAGCAAGGAAAGTTCCTACCATTGCAAATGCCATGAATAAAATCAAAGCATAGAATCCTTTTGCATTTGGGTAAGAGTTCCCAAACGAAGAGAAAATGATTATAGGCGTTAAAGCAGTTGTAAGCAATAACATTGCAATACCCAATCCATCTGCATTTAATACAAATGAAATTTTAGGCTGAATAATCCATTGGCTAATATAGCTGATGCTTTCGCCAAGATTATAATGATTTAACAATACAATCGAACAACCTAAAGCGGCCAAACTAAAGAACAAAGCTACTTTTGAAGCTAGTTTATCACCAACAAAATAAGTGACAAATGCACCAATTAAAAGTATAATTAATATAAGAGAAACGTTCATAGTTATTAAATTATTGAGCTAAAAATATATAAGAAACAATGGCACAAAGACCCAAAACAAAAGCAAACAAATATAAACCGATACTTCCGCTTTGTAATTTTCTACCTTGATAACTTATCTCATTGGTTACTTTTCCTAATCCGAAAACAAGTGCTGATATACTTGTTTCAACATAATCTCTAAAGAATTTAGATAATCCATTAATAGAGCGTACAAATACAAAATCGTAAGCTTCATCAACATAATACTTGTTGTATAATACCTTTGCAACTCCAGTTATAGATTCATCTTCACCAGGTACATTATCTTGTTTGATGTATTTTAAGTAGGCAATAAAAATTCCAACTAAACCACCAATAACAGCAACACCCATTAAAGTATATTCAGTAGCGCCTAAGTGATGTGCTTCGCCAGCTACTTTTGTAAATAACGGAGCTAAATAAGTATTCAACCAGCTATTTCCAGGTAAGCTTATCAATCCGCCAAAAGTAGCCAAGATTGCTAAAACAATTAATGGAAAAGTGATTAAAGCAGGACTTTCGTGTAAATGACTTTTTTGGTGTTCCGTTCCTCTAAAATCTTTAAAGAAAGTTAAGAACATCAGTCTAAACATATAAAAAGCAGTCATGATAGATGCAACCGATGCAACAACATAAAGAGAAATATTATGATGAAAAGCAGTCAATAATATCTCATCTTTCGAGAAGAATCCAGAAAATAATGGAACTCCCGATATTGCCAATGAAGAAACAAGCATTGTAATAAACGTAACAGGCATTGCTTTACGCAAACCACCCATTTTACGCATATCTTGTTCACCATGTAATGCATGAATTACAGAACCAGAACCCAAGAATAAACAAGCCTTAAAGAAAGCGTGTGTTATAACGTGGAAAACTGCTACTTCGTAAGCACCTAAACCTAATGCTAAAAACATCAATCCTAATTGCGAAACAGTAGAGTAAGCCAATACTTTTTTAATATCATTTTGAACCAGACCAATTGTAGCAGCAACAAGAGAAGTTATTGCTCCAATAATTGCAATTAAGCTCTGAACATCTGGAGTTAAATCAAAAACAAAGTTTAATCTGGTAATCATAAAGATACCAGCAGTTACCATTGTAGCCGCGTGAATTAATGCAGAAACCGGAGTTGGTCCAGCCATCGCATCAGGCAACCATGTGTATAATGGGATTTGAGCCGATTTACCACAAGCACCAATAAACAAACAAAAAGCAGCTAAAGAAAGTAACGGAACATTTAAGTCAGTTGCAGTAGCGATTGCCGTTTTTATAGTTGAGTAATCTAGAGAAGAGAACATAGAACCGATGATAAAAATACCAACCAATAATCCTAAATCTCCAATTCTGTTCATGATAAAAGCTTTTTTAGCCGCATCATTATACTCTTGGTTTTTATACCAGAAACCGATTAGTAAGTAAGAACAAAGTCCTACACCTTCCCAACCAATGAATAATACTAATAAGTTACTACCAACAACTAGTGTAATCATGAAAAACACAAACAGGTTTAAGTAAGCAAAAAACTGGTGCATTTTCTCATCATCATGCATATAGCTGATAGAGTATAAGTGAATCAAAGAACCAATACCCGTTACAAAAAGTAACCAAAGCAATGACAATTGATCTAATAAGAAACCTAAATCAACTTTAAAATTACTTATCTGAATCCATTCAAATAAAGAAATGCTGATAGGTTGTTGAGTCTGATTTATTTGAAGGAAAAAATAAATACTAACAGCAAATGAAACCACTACAGAAAGAGTTCCTATAGCGCCAGAAACTGTCTTTCCTAGACTTTTTCCAAAGAAAACATTGATTAAAAATCCTAAAAAAGGAGCTAATACTAAAACTAAAGCTAAATTGGTATCCATTGCCATTTATCCTTTTAAATTTTTTAAATTATCGATACTAATTGAATGTATGTTTCTAAATATCGATACTAAAATTGCCAATCCAACTGCAACTTCAGCTGCAGCAACTGCCATCGAGAAAAATACGAATACTTGTCCTTGTGCATCTTGGTGATAAGTAGAGAAGGCAACAAATAATAAGTTTACTGCATTAAGCATGATTTCGATAGACATAAAAACGATAATCGCATTACGTCTGTATAAAACACCAAATATGCCTACGCAAAAAAGGACTACACTTAAAAATATGTAGTTTTCAATACCTATTTGATTTAAAATATTATTCATTATTTTTTCGATTTTTCTTTTTTAGACAATAACACAGTTCCAATCATGGCAACCAAAAGTAAAATAGAAGCAAATTCAAACGGAACCATATACTCGTTCAGTAATATTTTACCCAATACTTTTATCGATTGAAAATCTTGACCAGTCGAGTCATATTCACCAACAATTGGTTTAGAGTTAATAAATATTGCAATCAATACAATACAAATCAAACAGAAAGAAACAATAGCACCCAAACGAGTAATTCGGGGTTTATGTACTTCGTGTTTTTCGTTCAGGTTCATCAACATAATGGTAAATAAAAACAAAATCATTATGGCTCCCGAATATACTATGATGTGAACTATCGCTAGAAACTGAGCATTTAATAGTAAATAATGACCAGCAATCGAGAAAAAGCAAATCACTAAATAAATAGCGCTATGAATAGGGTTACGACTAAAAATCGTTAAGAAAGCAGTTATCACTGTTATGAAAGCTAATATACAAAAAGTAATTTGTATTGCATTTGCATTTGCAAAATCAGGTATATGTATCATTAATTAGCGTTTTTAAGTTGAGCGTTTTTCATAGCCACATCTAATGGCATCACTAATTTGTCTTTTCCAAAAATAAAATCTTCTCTTTCATAACTAGAAGGAACCAATACTTTTGACGTAGTCAGGTAAATTGCATCTTTAGGACAAGCCTCTTCACACAATCCACAAAAAATACAACGCAACATATTAATCTCATATATCGAAGCATATTTTTCTTCTCTGTACAAATGTTTCTCATTTGCTTTACGCTCTTCAGCTTTCATCGTGATTGCCTCAGCAGGACATGACAAAGCACATAATCCACATGCAGTACAGTTCTCACGACCTTGATCATCGCGTTTCAATTGGTGTTGACCACGATAAACATCGCTTCGTACACGAACTTGTTCAGGATAGTGAATTGTTTTCTTACGTCTAAAAAAGTGTTTGATTGTAATAATCAACCCCTTGAAAATTGCAACAAGGTACAATCGCTCAAGAAAAGTCATCTCTTTGTTAGAGACTAACTTTTTTCTACCCGATAATGATATTGTTTCTATCGACATTTTAATTTATCATTTGCGATTTTGATTCCAAAACCAAATTCAAAAATTTATTTCTTTTATTTTTATCTGAAGCTAATCCTGCTATCCGTTACAATCTTTATTGTTTTAAAGAAAAACAATAAAGGATTTCCACTTCTATCAGGGCTAGGTATTTCGTTTATTAAAACCCTAAATAAGCTGCAATTTCACCTCTTAACATTACAACACCAGTAATCATGATATTGATGATAGAAAGCGGAATTAATATTTTCCAACCCAAATGCATCAATTGGTCATATCTGAATCTTGGAATAGTCCAACGAACCCACATATAGAAAAATATGAAAAAGCATATTTTGGCAAATAAAACAACCATTCCTAAAACGTTAGCCGGATTTACACCCACATTATCTACCATCCATTGCATACCAGGATAGTTATATCCACCAAAGAATAATACAGAGATAATAGTAGCCGAGATAAACATATTTGCATATTCAGCAAATAAATAGAATCCCATTTTCATCGAAGAATACTCCGTGTGATATCCACCAACTAATTCCGTTTCACATTCTGCTAAGTCAAAAGGAGTTCTGTTTGTTTCAGCAAAAGCACAAATAAGAAATATCAAGAAAGATAAAGGTTGGTAAAAAACATTCCAGTTTAATTCAGCTTGTTGCATAGAGATTTCTCTTAAGCTTAAACTACCAGTCATCATTAATAATGCAATCATCGATAAACCCATTGCGATTTCATACGAAACCATTTGCGAAGCTGCACGAACCGCTCCCATCAATGAGAATTTACTGTTAGATGCCCATCCACCAATCATGATACCATAAACCCCAACAGAAACAACTCCGAAGAAGTATAATAAACCAATATTGATATCAGTAGCCTGTAGTAAAATATCTCTGCCAAATAAGTGTAATTTATCTCCCCAAGGGATTACGGCACTTGTCATTAAAGCAGTACTCATGGCAATTGCAGGACCTACAACAAATAAAAATTTGTTTGGTGTATTAGGTATAAATTCTTCTTTAGAGAATAACTTCATACCATCTGCAAGAGGTTGTAATAATCCACCCCAACCAGCACGGTTAGGTCCAACACGGTCTTGTAAGAAAGCTGCAACTTTACGCTCAGCCCAAGTAGAATACATCGCCATAATCATAGTTACAGCAAAAACCACTAGAATTACAACACTTTTTTCTATAATAAATGTACTATCCATTCCTAAGAGATTTTGTCGTTATTGGTTAATGGAATTTGAGCCATACTAATCTTTTTACGGTCTTCATCTCTACCCAAAAGAATATTCTTTTCCGTAGCGATTTCTACTTTTTCTAACTTACGAGTATAGTTATTTTGGTTAATAACCGAATCTTTTTCAAACTCTCTTGGTCCTTCGATAGTCCAGTCAGCAACATTTTTGTGGTCAAAACGACAACTGTTACAAATAAACTCTTCTACTTCGTGGTAAATGTCTTTACGACCAGTTACACGTTGTATTTCGCCACCAAACATCCAAACAGTAGTTTTACCACAACATCCAGGAGTAGTACACTCTCTGTGCGCGTTGTAAGGCTTATTAAACCAAACTCTTGATTTAAAACGGAAAGTTTTATCAGTTAAAGCTCCAACAGGACATACATCAATCATATTTCCAGAGAACTCATTATCGATGGCTTTAGAGATACCAGTCGAAATATTAGCGTGATCACCACGATCTAATACACCGTGAACTCTATTATCTGTCAATTGATCTGCAACTTGTACACATCTCTGACATAAGATACAACGGTTCATGTGCAATTGAATATGCGGACCTATATCTTCTGGTTCAAAAGTTCTTTTCTCCTCAATAAAACGTGATTTTGGATTTCCGTGCTCAAAACTTAAATTTTGAAGATCACATTCACCAGCTTGATCACAAATAGGGCAATCTAAAGGGTGGTTAATCAATAAAAATTCTGTTACAGATTTACGTGCTTCCGTTACTCTGTCAGAAGATTTGCTGTTTACTTCCATACCATCCATACATCCTGTTACACAAGATGCCATTAGTTTTGGCATTGGTCTAGGGTCAGCTTCACTTCCTTTCGATACTTCAACTAAACAACAACGGCATTTTCCTCCGCTACCTTTTAATTTTGAGTAATAGCACATGGCTGGCGGAACTAAATCTCCACCAATCATACGTGCAGCCTGTAGGATTGTTGTCCCTGGCTCTACGTCTATACTTTGACCGTCTATGGTTACTTTCATCTCTATATTTGTTGGTTTAGTTTAAGGTTTAAAGTTGTCAAACTTTAAACTAAAAAAAACTTTAAACTAATTTAAACTGTTTGTTTTGTTACTAAATGTTTCACTTGCGAAAAAGGCTCAGCAACAAAATGCTCTCTGTTTTTTATCTTTTCTGGGAAACGAACGTGGTATTCAAATTCATCTCTAAAATGACGAATAGCTGCTGCTACAGGCCAAGATGCTGCATCTCCAAGTGGACAAATCGTGTTTCCTTCGATTTTACTCTGAATACTCCATAGTAATTCGATATCCTCTTCACGACCTTGACCGTTTTCGATTCTCCATAATATTTTTTCTAACCATCCAGTACCTTCGCGACAAGGAGTACATTGTCCACAAGATTCGTGGTGATAAAAACGTGCAAAATTCCATGTGTTTCTTACGATACAAGCAGTGTCGTTATATACGATAAATCCTCCAGAACCTAACATCGATCCAGTAGCAAAACCACCATCACTTAAAGATTCGTAAGTCATTAAACGATCTTCACCATTTGCAGTTTTAAAAATTAATTCAGCTGGCAAAATTGGCACAGAAGAACCTCCAGGAACAAACGCTTTCAAAGGTCTGCTAGAAGACATTCCGCCTAAGTATTCATCAGAATTCATGAATTCATCAACACTTAAACCTAATTCAATTTCGTAAACTCCAGGGTTTTTAACGTGTCCAGAAGCAGAGATTAATTTAGTTCCGGTAGAACGACCTACACCAATTTTGGCATAATCATCACCAGAGTTATTAATAATCCATGGCACAGTGGCAATAGTTTCAACATTGTTTACCACGGTTGGGTTAGCCCAAAGTCCAGAAACAGCAGGGAATGGTGGTTTAATACGCGGGTTTCCTCTTTTTCCTTCCAATGACTCAATAAGTGCAGTTTCTTCTCCACAAATATAAGCACCAGCTCCACAGTGAACGTGTAGTTCTAGGTCATATCCTGATCCTAATATATTTTTACCCAAAAATCCAGCAGCTTTCGCTTCGGCAATGGCTCTTTCTAATATTTTGAAAACCCACATATATTCTCCACGAATGTAGATATATGATAAGTTAGCGCCTAAGGCAAAACTTGAAGTAATCATACCTTCAATCAATAAGTGAGGAATGTATTCCATCAAATAACGATCTTTAAAAGTACCTGGCTCAGATTCGTCGGCGTTGCATACTAAATGTCTTGGTTTTCCTGATTTTTTATCAATAAAACTCCATTTCATACCTGCAGGGAAACCTGCACCTCCACGACCACGAAGACCTGATTTTTTTACCTCTTCAACAACTTCGTCTGGTGTAAGCGTTTTTAAAGCTTTTTCTACAGATGCATAACCACCATTTTTGCGGTATACTTCGTAGGTTTTAATACCAGGAATATTGATTTTATCTAATAATATTTTCTGTGACATATTATTTATCGTGTAATATTATTTTATTATCCTTACAATCAGCGATTAACTGATCTATTTTTTCTTCTGTAAGTTTTTCTTTGTAGAAATCGCCTAATTGCATCATCGGAGCATATCCACAAGCACCTAAACACTCAACGCCAGCAATGCTGAACATTCCGTCAGGAGTTGTTTCACCCATTTTGATACCTAATTTCTCAGATGTATAATCCATTAAATTTTCGGCACCACTTAAACAACAACAAGAGGTTTGGCAAAACTCAAACATATATTTACCCATTGGTTTTTGGTTGTACATGGTATAAAAAGTTACCACTTCGTAAACCTCAATTGGTTTTATATGTAAAATTTCGGCAACCTTGTCCTGTAACTCAATACTTAACCAATTTTCATGGGCATCTTGTACTTCGTGTAAAACTGGCAATAAAGCCGATTTTCTTTTGTCTTCAGGATAATGACTGATTAATTCATTGATGCGATTCATCAATGCTTCAGTCATATTTATTTCTTGTTTGTAATGTGTTCTTTCCATTCTTAATTTTAGATTTTAGATTTTAGACCTTAGATTTTTAAATCTTCAATCTATAATCTACATTAACCTACATTCTGCAATCGTTATTATTTGTTTTTGATTTCGTAATCTATAATCAGAAATCTAAACTCTACAATCTTTTTATGCGTCTAACTCTCCAGCAATAACATTTAAACTTGATAATATTACAATGGCATCAGATAACATTGCTCCTTTAATCATTTCAGGGTATGCTTGGTAATAAATAAAACAAGGTCTTCTAAAATGTAATCTGTATGGAGTTCTGCTTCCATCGGTTACTAGGTAAAATCCTAATTCACCATTTCCACCTTCAACAGAGTGATATATTTCGGCAACTGGAACAGGAACTTCTCCCATTACAATCTTAAAGTGATATATTAAAGATTCCATGTTAGTGTATACATCTTCTTTTGGAGGAAGATAGTAATCTGGAACTTCGGCATGATAAACATTTCCTTCTGGCATTTTATCTAATGCTTGACGGATAATGCTTAAACTTTCCCAAACTTCGGCATTACGAACGCAGAAACGGTCGTAAGTATCTCCAGATTTTCCAACAGGAACAATAAAGTCAAAATCTTCGTAAGATGAATATGGTTGCGCAACACGTATGTCGTAATCAACACCACTTGCACGTAAGTTAGGGCCTGTAAAACCGTAAGCCATAGCTCTATCGGCACTTATTGCTCCAACATTAACCGTTCTATCTATGAAAATTCTGTTTCTTTCGAATAAGCTTTCGAATTCTTTCCAAGCAACTGGAAATTCTTCTAAGAAAGTTTCGATTTTTTGGAAAGCAGCCTCAGACCAATCTCTCTCAAATCCACCGATTCTTCCCATATTTGTAGTTAAACGAGCTCCACAAATTTCTTCGTAGATTTCGTATATCTTTTCTCTAAATTGAAAAACGTAAAGGAAACCAGTATACGCACCTGTATCTACACCAAGAATTGAATTACAGATGATATGATCGGTAATTCTAGCCAATTCCATTACGATAACTCTTAAGTATTGAACACGTTTAGGTACTTCAATCTCCAAAAGTTTTTCTAGAGTCATCCACCATCCCATATTGTTAATAGGAGAGGAGCAATAGTTCATTCGGTCTGTAAGAGGAGTGATTTGATAAAAAGGACGATTTTCGGCAATTTTTTCGAATGCTCTGTGGATGTAACCAATAGTTGTTTCAGCCTCAAGAATTCTTTCACCGTCCATTAACAGTACGTTTTGAAAGATACCGTGTGTAGCTGGGTGTGTTGGTCCTAAGTTCAGAACAGAAAGTTCACTTCCTTCGTCGTTTAGTTTCTGTTCGATTATTTTAGCATAGCGATGCTCTGGTGGTAATAATAGTTCTGACATTTATTTAATGTGAAAAATTATATGATTTTGTCTTAGCAATTTGTTATTGTTCTTCCGAAGAACCTGTCGTCTTTATCAGTTCTTCCGCTGTCTTCCATTGGGAATTCTTTACGCATCGGAAATGAAATCATCTCATCCATATTTAAAATACGTTTCAATTGTGGATGACCGATGAAATTTACCCCATAAAAATCATAAGTTTCTCTTTCCATCCAATTTGAACATAAGAAAATGTTTGATATGGTTTTTATTTCTGGTTTTTCACCATTGATAAAGGCTTTTATTCTGATTCTTTTGTTTTCATACCAGTTATGCAAATGGTATACTATTGCAAACTGATGATCAACGTCATTATCAGGATAGTGAACACCACATAGATCGGTTAGGAAGTGAAAACGTAATATTGGATCATTTTTCAAAAAAAGAATTACAGCTGTAATTTTATCAGAATCAACTTCTAATGAAAAAATGTCTCTTTCTTGATTGAAATTGAAAACACTATTTCCAAATGTTTCAATTAATTTATCTTGAATTTCTATTGTCTCTAATGCCATTTTGTTATTGAATGTTATATGAAGCCAATAATTCTTGGTACTCTGGTGAGCTACGTCTTCTTACAGACTCACTTTTTACTAATTCTTGTAATTTCATTACACCATCAAGAATTTGTTCTGGTCTTGGCGGACAACCTGGAACATAAACATCTACAGGTATAATCTTGTCAATTCCCTGAAGAACTGAATAAGTATCAAAAATACCTCCAGACGATGCACAAGCACCTACAGCAATAACCCAACGAGGTTCAGCCATTTGTTCGTAAACCTGACGTAAAACAGGACCCATTTTTTTAGAAATAGTTCCCATTACCATTAGCATATCCGCTTGACGAGGAGAAAAACTCACACGCTCAGAACCAAATCGTGCTATATCGTAATGTGAAGCCATTGTAGCCATGAATTCGATACCACAACAAGATGTTGCAAATGGCAAAGGCCATAATGAATTGGCTCTTGCTAAACCTACAACGTCGTTAAGTTTTGTAGCGAAGAAACCCTCTCCTGTAACTCCTTCTGGCGGGGCAACCATATTTATATTTGAATCGCTCATTTTTATTTTAGATTTCTGATTTTAGATTTTAGATTTTTGTAAACCGTTTAATCAAAATCAATTTTAATATCGTTAAATCTTAAATTTGAGAAATCTAAAGTCAGAAATCTCAAATCAGAAGTTATTATTCCCACTCTAAGGCTTTCTTTTTGATAATGTAGAAGAAGCCTACTAAAAGAAGTGACATGAATACTAACATTTTTAGCATTCCCTCCATACCTAGTTCTTTAAAGTTTGCTGCCCAAGGGTAAAGGAAAATTACCTCAACGTCGAACAATACAAACAAAATAGCTACTAAGAAATATTTTACAGAAAATGGTACACGAGCATTACCAATAGATTCGACACCACACTCAAAGTTTTTGTCTTTGCTGGCAGAAGCTCTTTTTGGACCTAATTTTCCAGAAATGATAATGGTTCCTACTACAAAACCAACAGCTAAAATAAGCTGCATTAAAATTGGAATATAATTTACTTGATCTGAATGCATAATTTAAGGAATTTTTGCTTAAAAATAAGTCACAAAGATAGCCCTCAAGTATGTAAATCACAAGCTAAAAAATGATTTAAGTAGGTTTTGAAATGTAGTAATAGTGTAATTTTTATTGATTATAAATAAGATTTGATATTTTATGATTTTTTTAAGAATTTGACGCAAAAAAAAAGCGTTTCGAATTTAATCGAAACGCTTTTAAGCATTCGGTGGCAAAAAAAATAAATTGCTATATTTTTATGCTTAGATTACTGCAACTTTTGCAGCAACTTTACCTTTTCTTCCTTCTTCTTCTTCGTAGCTTACTCTGTCACCTTCGCGTAATTCTTCCGCGTTGATTCCTGATGCATGAACGAAAATGTCTTTTCCTGTTTCTTCGTCTGTAATGAACCCGTAACCTTTAGACTCATTGAAAAATTTAACTGTACCTGTACGCATTGTAATAGTAATAATAATTTATAATGAGGCAAATGTAAGATTTAAAATAATACAAAAGACAACAAACTGTTAATTTTTTAGAAAAAATATTGATTTACAGTCTATTCACTTATTATTTTGCTTCAATTTGGATGTGTAATTCTTTTAATTGTAAAGCATCTATTGCTGCAGGAGCATCAATCATAACATCACGACCTGAATTGTTTTTTGGGAACGCGATAAAATCTCTAATTGTCTCTTGTCCACCTAATATAGCAACTAATCTGTCTAGTCCAAAAGCTAATCCTCCGTGTGGTGGAGCCCCAAATTGGAATGCATCCATTAGGAAACCGAATTGTGCTTTAGCTTCTTCTTCGGTAAAACCTAGGTATTTAAACATTAATTGTTGTGTTGCCTTATCGTGAATACGAATAGAACCTCCTCCGATTTCATTTCCGTTAAGAACCATGTCATAAGCATTGGCGCGAACTTTTCCAGGTTCAGTTTCCAATAATTGCATATCCTCTGGTTTAGGAGATGTAAACGGGTGGTGCATTGCATGGTAACGACCAGTTTCTTCGTCTAATTCTAACAACGGGAAATCTACTACCCATAATGGAGCAAATTCTTCTGGTTTACGTAAACCTAAACGAGTTGCTAATTCCATACGTAAAGCACTTAATTGTGCACGTGTTTTATTGGCTGGACCAGAAAGCACAAAAATCATATCTCCAGGTTTTGCTCCTGTAACTTTTGCCCAATTGGTTAAATCGTCTTGATCGTAAAATTTATCTACAGATGATTTGTATGTTCCATCGTCATTACATTTAGCATACACCATTCCTGATGCACCAACTTGCGGACGTTTAACCCAGTCAATTAACCCGTCGATTTCTTTACGAGTGTAATTTCCTGCACCTGGAACAGCAATTCCAACTACTAATTCGGCAGCATTAAATACTGGGAACTCTTTATGTTGTGCAAATTCGTTTAATTCTCCAAACTCCATTCCGAAACGAATGTCCGGTTTGTCATTTCCGTATGTTTTCATAGCATAGTCGTAAGTAATTCTTGGGAATTTATCTACTTCTACACCTTTTATTTCTTTTAGTAAATGTCTTGTCAATCCTTCAAAAACATTTAAAATGTCTTCTTGTTCTACAAATGCCATCTCGCAATCGATTTGTGTAAACTCTGGCTGACGGTCTGCACGTAAATCTTCGTCACGGAAACATTTTACAATTTGGAAGTACTTATCCATTCCACCAACCATCAATAATTGTTTGAAAGTTTGTGGAGATTGTGGTAATGCATAAAATTGTCCTTCGTTCATACGGCTTGGTACAACGAAATCTCTTGCTCCTTCTGGAGTCGATTTTATTAAATAAGGAGTCTCAACTTCGCAGAAATCCAAATCAGATAAATATTTACGAACTTCCATTGCCACTTTGTGACGGAAAAGTAAACTGTTTTTTACTGGATTACGACGAATATCAAGGTAACGATATTTCATTCGGATATCTTCTCCACCATCAGTTTCATCTTCTATGGTAAATGGAGGAGTTAGTGCTGCGTTAAGAATAGTTAATTCGGTAACTAAGATTTCTACGTCACCAGTAATCATGTTTTTGTTCTTGTTCTTGTCTTCACGCTCAATAACTGTCCCTTTAACTTGGATTACAAATTCTCTACCAAGAGTTTTTGCTGCTTCAAAAACGGTTTTATCACTACGACTTTCGTCGAAAATAAGTTGTGTAATTCCATAACGGTCGCGTAAATCGACCCAATTCATAAATCCTTTATCACGTGATTTCTGAACCCAACCCGCTAGTGTAACTTCTGTATTAATGTGTGAGGCGTTTAATTCGCCACAATTATGACTTCTATACATGATCCAAATTTTAGATTGCAAAAGTAAACACAAAAATTAAATAAGTCCAGTTTTCTATTGTTTAATGCTATTCTTCTTGATTATTTTTTTATTTTGGTTTATATAAATGTTTATTTTTACTTGAACTTATTAAATAAATTATGAAAAAAATGACCTTTTTGCTGCTGTTTTCTGTGGGCGTAACCTTTGCTCAGAACAGTGAAAGCAAAATAAAATTTACAGCCAAAATCTCTAATAGAAATAGTGATACACTAGTTATTAGAGGGAAAAATAGCTTTAAGCAAGTTATACCTATAGATAAGAAACAAGTTTTTGTGGCAACATTTGATGCGCCTAAGGGATTCTATCAATTTTCGGACGGAACTGAGGCATCAAGTCTTTACTTAAAACCGGGTTCGGATATTAACCTGACTATGGATGCTAAACTTTTTGACGAAACGATTGTTTATAAAGGTAAAGGAACAAACGAAAGTAACTTTTTAGCTCAATCGGCATTGGCAGATGAAAAGTTTCAGGAAGAAGCTTTTGCAAAAGAAGCTATTGAATTTGCAAATCTTTTGGAAGCAAAGATGAAAACAGATTTAGCAAATATCGAGAAAGGCGATTTTGATCCTGAATTTAAAGAAGCAGTAAAAAAATCAGTAGAGAAATCTCATGCTTATGCACAAGAAGCGTATGAAAGCAATGCTAGAATGAAAAAGCTGAATGGTAAGCCATCTCCAGTTTTTGAATTTGAAAATTATAAAGGAGGAAAAACTAAGCTTTCGGACTTAAAAGGGAAATATGTTTATATCGATCTTTGGGCAACTTGGTGTGGACCTTGTAGAGCTGAAATTCCTTTCTTGCAAAAAGCGGAAGAAAAATATCATGGAAAGAATATTGAGTTTGTTAGTATTTCTGTAGATAAAGCGAAAGACCACGAAAAATGGAAAAAGTTTGTAGTCGATAAGAAATTAGGAGGAACGCAATTGTTTGCTGATAAAGATTGGGAATCAGATTTTGTGGTGAGTTATGGTGTAACAGGAATTCCTAGATTTATCTTAATCGATCCAAAAGGAAACGTTATAAGTGCAGATGCTCAAAGACCTTCTTCGCCAGAGTTATATGTTGAGCTAGATAAATTATTGAATTAAAATTCTTATAATTTTGTAATGCGTTGATATATTGGTAAGTATTGTATTTAAACACACTTTTAATTTCCAATGTTAAGTTTTTACTCAATGTTACCAAATTGTTAAGTAAAAGTTTTTTTAATGTAAAGTATTAGTTATATTTGTTTATAGATTTTAAAACATTAATAACTAAAGATATGAAAAAGTGTGTGATTTTAGTTGCAATATTGTTCTCTGGAATTTTAGTTGCACAAGAAACTAAACCAGTATTAGAAGCTGTTGGACAAAAAGTAAAAGCTACTTATTACTATGAAAATGGTAAAGTTCAGCAAGAAGGTTTTTTTAAAGACGGTAAATTAGATGGTGTCTGGGTTGCATTTGATGAAAATGGAAATAAAAAATCTACAGGATTATACGCGAACGGTGAAAAAACAGGTAAATGGTTTTTCTGGAATGGATCTAATCTTAGTGAAGTAGATTATTCTGATAGTCGTGTAGCATCAGTAAAAAACTGGAAACAAGATGCACTTGCAAACAGAAACTAAGACTAATTATAAAACCAAAAAAGGTTGTTCCTATTTGAACAACCTTTTTTTTGTGCCTATTTTTTTGATGATTTGCTTTTCTTTTTTCTTCCGTACCAAATGATAAATCCTGTTACGGGTAATGATGCTGCAATTAAACTCGCAATAAATGCGATTATCTTTCCTGGTAAATCAAGGATCTGACCTGTATGAATACCATAATTCATTTCGACCACTTGTAAACCTAAACTCTTTTTCTCAAAAGGATCGCTCTGAATTAATTCGCCATCATAAGGATGAAAATAATAATTACTCTGGTGGTCGTATCGTAACGAGTGAGGATATGCACCTGTATTTATAACGTCGCCTTTTTGTTGCGGAATCATTACATAAAACATTTCGGCTTCTGGGTTTTTTATCATAGTCTGTACTAAAGCACGATCTATGGCGGCAAATGTATTGTAGTCAAACTTTGTAGTGTCGACTACAGGAGCTTTAGTTTCTAGAGCTTTATCACCACCAAAATTGAAGGTTTTATAGATTCCGTCGCCAACCCATTCGTAAGTAAAGGTTAAACCAGTTATTGCAATAATGATAATGATTATCGATATGTAAAACCCAGATGTGTTATGCCAGTCATAATTTACACGGCGCCATTTGGCAGACCATTTAACACTTAAGCTACGTTTGATGTCGCTTTTGCGTTTAGGCCACCATTGAATGATTCCTGTAATTAAAAGTAGTATGAAAATAATAGTTGCACCGCCAATAATATGTTTGCCTATATAATCGGGTAGGAGTAAGTATAAATGAATGTGTTCGACGATGATAAAAAAGTCTGTTTCGGGATTTTCAGTCTTTAGATATTCTCCTGTATATGGATTAAAATAAAGATATAAGTTCTCGGTGTCAGAATAGGTGTAAACAATTGCAGAGCGATTTTTGCCATAAAAGGAAACCATGCTCGATTTATAGGTAGGAAGTATCTCTTTAGCTTTTTGCTGTAAAACTGAAGGGAGCATGAAAGGTTTGTTTTGTGGCTCAACCAAACGCCATTCTTTACGGGTAATATCTTTTATCTCGTCATGAAAGCAAAATATACAACCTGTAATGCTTACAATAAAAACAATAAGCCCAGATGTTAATCCGAGCCATTTGTGTATAAAGCGTATTTTTTTCTTAAAACCCATATTTCAATTTGCTAAAAGATAGTATCGTATCTTTTATTTAGAATTGTTGCAATAGGCAAAAGTAGATTGTAAATGTATAACCCACAAATTATATCGATTTATTTTGGATGAGTTAATGTTTGTCTAGGAAAAATGGAACGCGGATTATACAGATTTACTAAAGTAAAGACGCGGATAACAACGGATTCTTTCTATTGCTTTAAAAATTCGTTTTTATCTGCGTTTTCGCATAAGCGAATCTGTTTAATCTGCGTACTTTTTAGACAATCTAATTGTCTTCTTTTTTCTTTAAACGAAATGAAATGTAAAGTGTAATCGAAGCAAGAACTATCCAAAACACGTCGATAAAGAATATCTGAACTTCGTTTTTGGCAAATGTTTTCCAGAACCAGTTTCCTGTACAAATTCCGTTTGCAATAGGGATAAGGAATCCTAAAATACTTCCTGATAATAAGGAGAACTTGTTTGTAAAGGCATTGTTCTTTTTTAGAATGAAAAACACAGCTAATAGTAACCAACCTATAAAATAGATACTATAAATATTAGATTGCCCTAATGGATAAAATACTTTGGTTGCTATAAACGATAATGCTGTAATAGGATACATGCTTAAGCATATTGCTAGATAAATTCGAACAACACCTTCATTAAAACGACGTTTCTTTTCTGGCATATTCTTTTTATCTCTTGCAACTAACCAAATCATAACGCCAGATATTATTACAATACAAGTAATAATACCAAGTACAAAACTTATTATTTTGAGCGCATATCCTCCATAATCGCCAAAATGGATTCTGTACAAAACATTCTTCACCACATCGAGATATGTGGTTTGAGTAATCGGATCTTTTTTGGCAACGACTTTACCATCGGCAATCTTATAAATTACTTTCCCGATTCCGGTGAATTTTTTGTCATACTTCATTTCGCCTTCTACCAAGACATGCATATTGGTATCACCGTAATTTTGGATATAAACACGAGTAATCTCAAAATCATTCCAGTTGCTTTTGGCTTTAGCCACCAATTCATCTATGCTAAATGGAGTGGCCAATTTTTTATTGTCAAATTTATATTCTGGATCAGTGTATTCTAAATCTTTATATAATTTATCTTGATCACCTTTATAAAGTGCCATTACGCTTGGAGCGACAATCAATAATTTAATCATGAAGAATGCTCCTGTAACGGCATATACAAACTGAAAAGGCAAACCAATCATTCCTAATGAGGTATGAGCATCTGTCCATAATGTTTTTAGTTTTTCCTTTGGTCTGAATATATAGAAGTTAGAAACGATTTTGTTCCAATGTAATAAAACGCCCGTTATGATGGCAAACAAGAAAAACAATGCAACAAAACCAGAAAGGTAATAGCCAATTGGGTAAGGAATTTGCGCAAGAAAATGAAGTCGGTATAAAAACTCACCCAATGAATATGAATCTTCATAAGTATGAGTTTTGAAGTTTTTGGTATCTAGGTAGAAAAATGACCCTTCTTTTAATTTGGCAGCAGCCAAAGAATCTTTGGTGCCTTCGAGGAAAATGTTAACTCTTCTTTCGATACTATTTTTTGATATAGAAATATTTCTTCCGTGTAAGGTATATTCTTTATCCAGATTATTTAAAGCTTTGTCGTAATCTAGTTCTATGTTTTTTGTGATTGCTACAGATTCACTTCGTTCCCAATCGATGATTTCATCTCTAAAAAACGAAAAAGACCCAGCAAAGAAAATAACAAATAACACGACACTTATTACGATGCCACTTACGGTATGTGTATGAAAATAGATATTATAGTTCCTGTTATTCATAAATTATCGAGTAATAGGGTTATAGGTTTGACCAAGAAAAATAATACCACAAAAAATTAAGGTTAGTAATAAATAGATACCCCAGATTTTCCAGCCGTTTTTGGCTAAAAAAGCAACAACCATTAAAACAACCCAAAGTATAAATCCTGTAAAAGCCATTGTCATTATAACATTAACATGGCTGACCCATGAAGCTAGTGCGAGATGAAAACTTACTGAAACGAAATAACCACCAAGTATTGCAGCTGTTATTTTGGCAAAACGTTGCCATCTGGATTGGGTTAAGTATTTAGGATTTGCAGGCATATTTTAAAATAAGCAAATAGTTAATTTAGTAATAGTAAAATTCTAGTAGTCCTGAGATAGCAAATAGAATTAGGATTCCTTTTGGATTAATAACTTTTAGAGGTGCCAATAGGATAATCAAACTACCGATAGTCATTAATTGAATAAAAAAGAATAAAGTTGCCGAGCCCAAAGCTGCGGTAAGTAACCATAATGAATAAGCGAAAAATAATAAACACAATCCTGTGATTTTTGTTTGTTTTGGATTTTGGCGCATCCATTTTTGATAGCTAAAATCGTAAGATAAGGCGGCTCTTTTTGAGGTGTAGTATAAAGTATAAAAAGAGATAAAAACGAAAAGGCTTGCTATTGTTATCATGATTTTTATAGTTAAAAAAAGCATCTTTCCGGGTATTGTTAGAAAGATGCTTTTGGTGAGTTTTTTAGAATCTGTACGAAAAACTTGCTGCAAAAGTTCTTGGATCTTTTGGATGAATTGTAGACCAACCATCGTAAATTTCCTCGTTTGTAATGTTGTTTAATTTTAGAGTTACTGTGAATTTCTCTGCAGTATAAAATATAGATGAGTTGATTACTGTGTATTCAGGAATTGTAAATGTTCCTGCAGTAGCTCTGTTCATGATTTTGTTATCTCCAACGTAATTTCCTCCAAAACCTATTCCGAGACCTCTTAAGAGTCCTTGAGAAAATTTATATGTAGCCCAAAGGTTTGCTAAGTTTTGTGGTCCTGCACTTTCTGGTCTAAACCCTACAAAATCTGGATCACCTGCGGTTAAAACAGCATCATTGTAACTATAGCCCAAAAGAATGTTTAAACCTGTAATTGGGTTAGCAATAAGTTCTGCTTCAAAACCTTTATTACGTTGCCCTCCATCTTGATGCGAAACTTGATTATTAGGTACTACAGCAGTTGGGTCAGTTGGGTCAACATAAGGAGTTTCGATTACATAAACTTTATCTGTAACTTTTATGTCATAGTAGCTAAAAGTAGCGTATAGTTTATCTCTAAAAAGATTTAATTTAGTTCCTACTTCAAATTGATTAGCATGTTCTGGATTGAATGTTAAAGGAGTAACAATACCTGCATTACGATTTTGTCCAGGCGCTACATTAGAAAATCCATCCATATAATTTGCAAAGACAGAAACTTTGTCTATAATTGGCTGGTAAACAATACCCAATTTAGGAGAAAAAGCAGTTTGATTGTAGTTGTCATCTTTAGTAGTAACATCACCACCATTTATAAAACGGTCAGCTCGTAAACTAACCATTGCAGATAAAGCAGGTGTGAAATTAATTACGTCAGAGAAATAAGCACTGTAAACTTCTTGTCTTGTTTTGTTATTATTTCTTGGACTGTTTCCTATAATTGCATCAGATCCAGCTTTTGTTAAGTCACCAGTGTCTCCGTTTGTAGGGCGACCAATAACGTTATTAAAAGATTGTAAGTCATCTCCAATGTATACTAAACCATTACTGAACCAACCAGAGTTATGATCTGTTGCAGTTCGGTTGAAATAATCAAAACCTACTACAAGTCTGTTTCTTAATTTTCCAATTTTAAAGTCACCAATAAAGTTTTGTTGAATATCTGTAGAGACATCTCTAGCATCTTGATCAGTAAAAGATCTGCCAAGAACAATTCCTTCTTTGATAGATTCAAAAGCCTTTCTACTTGTTGATTCATACAAATAAGTATAGTTTCCTATTGATTTTGCTGAGCTCGTTGAAAAAACTGTCTGTGACGTCCATTGATTAGAAATCTTATAATTCATTTGACCTTGTAAGTTATACGAAGGTGTTTTCATTGTAAGTTCATTACTTGTATAAGAGCGGTTGTTATCATATTTTAATTCCGCAATGTTATGTACTCTTAATGGATTTGCTCTATCTAAAAATAACATAGTCGGATTAGTACTTTCATTGGTCATAAACTCCGTGTTTACTAAAAATGATAATCTATCATTTACCTCATATGATAATGAAGGTGCAATAAAAAAAGATTCTCTAAAACCAGCATCTTGAAAACTATTTTGTTTGTTATAAGCTGAATTGATTCTAAAGTTTAATGTTTTTTTGTCATTTAATGGTGTGTTAAGATCTACAGTAGCACGATTTAAACCGTAACTGCCAACAGTATAATTTACTTCACCACCAAAAGTTCTATAAGGTTTTTTTGTAGTTGTATTAATTAATCCACCGTATGAAATTAAACTACTTCCGAACAATGTTCCTGAAGGCCCTTTGATTATTTCGATTCTATCAATATTTGCAGGATCCAAACTTCCGTTTGTTAAACCAGGTAATCCGTTAACCATTGTTGGTTGAACAGCAAATCCTCTCAAAGAATAGTAACCTGCTCCATCTCCGGCACGACCAGTTGAAGCCCACAATTGTGTGATTCCAGATGCATTTTTTAATGCATCATCAAAGGTAGTTACAACTTGTTCTTTTAATACTTCACCAGTAATAGTTGTATATACTTGTGGATTTTCAAGATTTTTAAGTGGTAATCTTGATACTTGTTGGTTTTCTTTGCGAGCATAATGATTTTTTTTACCACTATTTATAACTACTTCGCTTAGCTCTTCGGAACTTGAACTAATGGTGAAGTTTTCCATTAATTCGTCACCATTGTTAACGGTTATTTTCTTTTCTCTAGTAGTTTGTCCTATTACGGATACTTTTATAATATAGGTTCCAGGCTTGATGTTCTTTAAGATATATTTCCCTTCGTCATCTGTTACTGTTCCTACTCTGGTTCCTTTTAGAACTACCGAAATATTGTCGGCACTACTATTATCTGTTAAAATAACCTGACCTTTGATAGTTGCTTTTTGCTGTGCCCAAGTCGTGGTACTTAGTAACATAACAAAACAGAAACTCAAAAAGGATATTGTAAGTTTGGATTTCATAATTATTTAGAATTGTTTTTGATAAGGCAAATTTAGTTGTTGAATGCAAACAAACCAAATTATTTTTATCTATTCTAAATAAAGCAAAAAACGCACTTTCAATTTATTCGTTTTGCGGTTTTTTAACAGAAAACGATTGTATTTGTTAAAAAGATATGAAAAAACCTGTTCAAATGAATGAACAGGTTTTCTAAATATAATATCGATATGTATCTTAATGTGTGTGTTTTGGGTTAAAACCGTCTTCACTAACTTCTGTTGGCGTATAATCTGCAAACATCTCAGTTTCGTAATCGATTTTTTCTCCTTTAGATAATCTTCTGACAATACCTTCCATTATTTGGTAGATTACAGGAACCACAATCAAGGTTAGGAATAAAGACGAAATTAATCCTCCGATAATTACCCAAGCCAAACCGTTTTTCCATTCTGCTCCAGCTCCAGATGCCAATGCAATTGGGAACATACCAAATACCATCGCAATTGTTGTCATTAAGATCGGACGTAAACGTGCGTGATTTGCCTGAATTAATGCATTTCTGATAGATTCTCCAGCAGCTCTTCGCTGATTGGTATAATCCACAAGCATGATCGCATTTTTACACACCAGACCAATTAACATGATAATACCCAGAATCGTAAAGATGTTTAAGGAGTTATTCGTTAAGGCTAATGCTAATAAAGCACCAATAAATGAAAGTGGAATAGCAAATAATACTACAAATGGGTGAACGAAACTGTCGTACAAACTCACCATTACAAGATAAACTAAGATAATAGCGGCTAATAATGCAATTCCTAAAGTACCAAATCCTTCAGATTGATTCTCCATGTCACCACCCCAAATATAATTTACTCCAACAGGTTTTTTCAACTTATCTAATTTTTCCTGCCATATTCCAACAATTGTTCCTGAAGGAACCCCAACGTTTTGTCCTTTTACAGTTACAGAAGCCGATTTGTCTCTACGCTCTAACTGGCTAGGTCCTGAACCTTCGGTAATATCTGCAAATTGAGATAACTTTATTTGTTGTCCTGCACCATTGATAAAAATCAAATTACTAACATCGGTAATACTTTTTCTGTCGAATGCATTATATCTGATATTGATATCATACTCGTATTCTCCAGCTCTGTATTTACCATCTGTGTTTCCGCTAAAAGCAGTTTGCATGGTTAAACCAACAGTTTGAAGTGTTAATCCTAAAGCTGCCATTTTATCACGGTCTACTTTAACGTTGATCTCAGGATTTCCGTCTTCAACCGTTAATTTAATCTCAGTTGTTCCAGGAATACTACGTAATTCAGCTTCAGCTAATTTGGCAAAAGCCATAGCACTTTCTGTAGATGGTCCCGTTACGATTAATCCTAATGTAGCATCTTCAGCAGTTCCTAAAATACCAACCGGAACAGTTTTTACTTTTGCTCCAACTAATACTTTCTCTAATTTACGTTTGATTTTTGCTGCATAAACAGAGGCGTCATCTTTACGATCTTTTTGTTCGATCATTTTTACATCAATCTCTGCTTTGTAAGCAGTAGCTTGCGACGCTCCAAAACCTTCTGAAGTTTGTCCTACAGTTGTAATTTGACTGTGAACGTATTCTTCTCCTTTAAGGAATGCTTCGGCTTTTTGAGTCATGAAGTTCGTTTGTTCTAACGAAGCATCTTTTGGCATTTCGATTTGAACTAAGAATTCTCCACTATCTGATGCTGCGAAAAACTCTCCTCCAATAAACGGTGATAAACCAAATATTGATCCAAAAAACAACATTAATACAAGAATAACTGTTTTACCGTAGTTGTCCAAACACCAAGTTAATAAATGAGAAACCCAATCAGTAAAACGTGTTAGGTAACTTTCGAAACCAAGAATGATTCTTCCAAATAGGTTCTTTCCTTCAATGTGTTCTAATTTTCCATAACGAGATGATAACCATGGAATAATAGTGAAAGATGCTAAAAGTGAGAATAATGTCGAAATAATTACAGTTACACAAAATTGAGTAATGATATTAGATACCAATCCAGAACTCATTGCGATAGGCAAGAACACCACCACAATTACTAATGTAATAGAAGTTACTGTTCCACCAATTTCTGCAGTTCCATCATACGAAGCACGGATTCGGCTTTTACCCATTTCCATGTGTCGATAAATATTTTCTAATACCACAATGGCATCATC
Organism: Flavobacterium hydatis; assembly: GCF_000737695.1. GTDB lineage: Bacteria > Bacteroidota > Bacteroidia > Flavobacteriales > Flavobacteriaceae > Flavobacterium > Flavobacterium hydatis. The sequence goes on along the minus strand of NZ_JPRM01000003.1, from coordinate 14,066 downwards.
CACAAGAATACCTACAACAAGAGATAACCCTAATAAACTCATTAAGTTTAATGTATATCCCATAAAGTAAATACCAATAAACGTAGCAATTAATGATGCAGGAATCGAAACCATTACAATCAATGAGTTTCTTATACTGTGTAAGAAGAACAACATTACAAATGCTACCAGAACAACTGCAATTAATAAATCGTGAACTACAGAGTCTGCAGCTTCAAGCGTAAAAACAGTACTATCTTTTGCAACTTCTAATTTTAAGTTATTGTCTTTATAATCGTTTTCAAGAGTCGTAATTGTCTTTAATAAATGCTCACTTACTGCAACGGCATTTGCATCTGATTGTTTTACGATTTGTAATACGATCGCACTTTTTTGATCTACACGTGATATTTTTTCAGCAATTTTTTGTGTATCCTGAACATCAGCAATATCACTTAATCTTACTTGAATTCCGTTTTGAGATGAAACTACTAAGTTTCTTAACTCATTAACATTTTTGTATTTACCGGCTAAACGAATTAATATTTTTTGATCACGAGTTTGAATATTTCCTGTCGGGAAATCTAAGTTCGAAGTCAAAATCATTTGCTGTACCTGAGGAACCGATAAATTGTAACCTTGCATTTTCTTTGCATCAAGGTTTACTTGAATTTCACGCTCAGAACCTCCAATGATATTTACTTGAGCAACACCTTGTACACGAGATAATATAGGAGCAATTTTTTTATCAATTAAGTCATAAAATGCAGCTTCATCCATTTTTCCGTTGGCACCAAGCGTCATAATTGGTAAATCACTCAGCGAGAATTTGGTTAATGCTGGTGTTTTAACATCATCGGGTAAATCACTTATAATAGCGTTTATTTTACGCTGTGCATCATTCAGAGAGAAATCGACTTTTGCATTTGATGTTAATGTAATCGAAACGATAGATAAACTTTCGTATGATTTTGAGTCAATTTTCTTAACATTCTCTAAGGATGCGATCGCATCTTCAATTTTCTTGGTTACTGTATTTTCTACCTCACTTGGAGAAGCTCCAGGATAAACGGTAGAAATTGTAATAACGTTTTGTTCAAATTTAGGGATCAGCTCATAGCCTAACTGGCTGTAGCTGAATAATCCACCAAGTGTTAGAATTGTAAACAATACAATTACTAACGACGGACGTTTTATGGATATTTCGGCTAATTTCATATATGTTGCTTTAGGCTGTAGACTTTAGGCAATAAGCTTAATGCTTATGGCGTATTGCTTACTGCTTTAAATTATTTAATAATTTCTACTGTATTACCGTCTTGTAAGTTGATCTGACCTGTTGTAATTACAATTTCTCCATCAGACAATCCATTGATAATTTCTACCTGATCTCCTAAAATTCTTCCAGCAGTTACCTTTTTTAATTTAGCAATACCGTTTTGAACTACAAATATTTCGTTACTGCTCACACTTCCTACAAATGCATTTCTAGGTACAACCATTAAGTTTTGTCTTTGTTGGTTTGATGCAAAATGTGCTGTTCCGTACATACCAGCTCTTAGGTCATTATTAGGGTTGTTTGTAATTTCAATTTCTACAGGAAAGTTCAAGCTTTCGTCAGCTTTTGCTGCGATAAAAGTGATTTTTCCAGAGAAAGTTTTGTCAGGATAAACACTAGCAGTTACGTTAATTACGTTACCTAATTTTAAACTTGCAACTTGATTTTCATTAACTGTTACAACTAATTTTAGTTTAGAAACATTTACAATATCAAATAAAGCAGTTGCAGGCATTCCAGCTAAGATAGATCCTGGCTCGATATATTTTTTATTAATAAAACCACTAATTGGTGCTTTTACTTTAGTATCACCTACATTAATGTTTGCTTGTTTTAAGTTAGCTTCTGCATTAGTCAATGCTAATTTTGCTTGGTCTAATTGTTGTTTAGTAACACCGTCAGTTTTAAAAGCATTTTCATATCTAATGTAATCAGACTTTGCATTTTGGTATGCTGCCTGAGCTGCCTGAGCGTTTACGTTAATTACATCGCCTCTTACTGTTAATAGTGTTTGACCAACTTTTACATAATCACCTTCTTTAGCTAAAACACTAATTACTTTTCCTGATTTCTCTGCAGAGAAAGTTAATTCCTGAATGGGTTGAAAGTTTCCGTTTGCCACGAAATCCAATGAAACCTCTTGTGTTTTTACAGTAGAAACTTTTACTGAAACAGCTGCGTTTTTCTCTGCAACAATATCTGTTTTAGCTTTATTCTCTTTTTCGTTCTTGGTTAATATGAAACCAATTAATGCTAATGCACCAATTATGACTACTATTGTTATTATTATTTTTTTCATTTGTTTTAGTTATTTAGGAGTGATTTTAGTTGGCCTTTTGATTTGATTACTTGAATTTCTGCTATTTTATAGCCTAGTATTGCTGATGAGTAATTGTTTTCTGCTTCGATATACGCGTTTTCAACATCTAATAAATCGTTTAGGGAAGCTAAACCTTGTAGATAATTGTTTTTGGTATTTTGCAATACTTGTTGAGCAAGTTCTCTATTCTCTTTTTGGTTTTTAATCGTCACAAGACTGTTTTCCATTTGGATTGTTGCATTGCTATAAGCAATATCAAGCGAAAGTTTTGTGTCTTTTATATCTTCTTGTAATGAACGAATGGCAACATCTGCCTGACGAACTTTGGCTCTTGTACCAAAACCAGTAAAGATTGGCACTCTTAAGTTTAACCCAATTGCAGAGAAGTCTGACCAGTAAACACCTGATGATGGTTTAGTAAACCAAGGCATTTCTGGACCTTGACCAATATAATTATATCCCGCGCTTAAAGATAGCGTTGGGTAAAACTCAGCTTGAACAGCTTTCTTTTGGAAAACCAATAATTGTTCTTGTTTTTTCAAAAGTAAATATTGACTTAAATTCTCAACATTTGGAGCTTCAGATAGGGGTTGAAGTGTAATTTCAAATTCAGTATTAGGAATTTCTATTTGAGTTTCAGCAGGCATACCCATGTAAAATTTCAATGCATTTTCCTGTAACGCTACTCTATTAATAACTTGTTGGCGTTGCGTACTAATGTTTGATAGCTTAACAATAACTCTATTAAGATCAATCTTTTTTGCTAAACCATTATCAAATTGTCCCTGAATAATATTTTTTACTTTCTCTGTATTTACGTAGTTACTGTCTAATACTGTTAAGTTTAATCGTTGTACATATACTTCGTAGTAATTATTTGCAACCTTTTCGATTACATCCTCTTCTGTTAATTGCTCATTGATTTGATAAAATTCACGAGTACTTTTTGCGGCTCTTAAACCTGTAAATACAGCTTGATCAAATATATTCTGAGTTAAAGAAACTCCAGCAGTCGAAGTCCATTTCTGACCAAAAGCTGCTTGTATCGTAGTTCCTGGAGCACCAAAACCTGCACCATCAATAACTGTAGTTTGTATTACAGGATTGTAAGTTAAGTTTCCGTTTGCCGAAATCTGTGGTAATGCTCTAGATCTTACTTCTTGTATTTTGTATTCACTATTTTCTACTTGTAATTTAGCCTTTTTTGCATCGGCTTTATTTTGTAGCGCATAAGAAATAGCATTCTTTAAGGTCAAGGTCTGTGCGCCTTGCTTAGCCGGATTGCTATTGTTTTTGTCTTGCGCGTTTGCGGTTATTGCAAAAGCCAGGACGAAGAGAATCATTATTCTTTTCATGGATTAAAGATTATGGATTGATGATTAGTGGGTTATTCTTTGTAATTGCTTTTCTAGCTCTATAATTCCTGCGAGAGTAGCCATGGCTCTCGTGTGGTATTCTAAAGCCTGTAATTCTGCTTGTTGCGCTTCTTTCTCAGAACTTGTTGTTTCGTTTATATGAAAAATTAAAGTGTAATAAAATTTCACATATATGTCTACATTAATATCCTCGCGATATAATTTCTGTTCGATTCCCTTAGTGATATTATCTCTAAAATATTGACTGCATTGATCTATCTCATGTCTCATCAAATTGGTGTAGATTTCGGGATAGTGTTTCTTTAGTTGATATATAGGAGATGTATCAATAGAAGACTGAAACATGTTTTTAAACATTTCTCTTATTTCAAAATTCTCCTGAATGGCATTATGATTTTTAACAACAATAGAGTCTATGATTTCATGAACTTTCTGGTGTACAGAAGAAGTACTTTCTTTAATTAATACCTCCTTATTGCAAAAATATTTATAAATTGTTTTTTTAGAAATACACATTTCGCCTGCGATATCATCCATAGTGACACTTTTAAAACCTAATTTTAAGAATAAGTCACTCGCTTTTGATATAATTTTATCTCTCATTTTGTTTCTTCTAATCTGTAATTTTTAAAAACTTCTATTTGATGTAAGCCTTAGATAGTAAATTCTAAATTGGCTACAAGTTTAATGTCTTGTCCAGTTGTTAAACCACTGCTTTGATGAAATGAATTATAGTCTAATCCAAAATCTTTACGATTTATGTCGCCAGTAAGTTCAAAAGAAACTTTTTTGTTGCCATCATAATAGTCAGTTTCCACTAGTTCGACATCCAGCTCTACGGTTTTAGTAACATCTTTTATGGTTAAATCACCTTTAAGAAAGTTGATGTTTTTGTTTACTTTTTGAAATGAAGTCGATTTAAAACTTATTGTAGGATACTTATTTACGTCGAAAAAGTCATTCAGTTTTAAGTACGTATTTATCTGCTCTAGTTTAGCTTCTCTGTTATTTACATCCAAAGAAAACTCTATTGTAGCATCTTCTATCTCATTATTTTGTAAGTCTACGTGACCTTGAAACTGATTTATAGAACCGCCTAAATAAGCAAGTATTGAATGTCTCATTTTGATTAAAACATCAGACTGGCTAGAATCAATTGTCCATTGTGTTCTCATAACGTTAAATAATATTTTATTAATAATTAGTATTTAACAGGATTACGCGGAAATTGATCATTGTAATTATTGTTAAATTTCGATGCAAATGTATATTGGAAACTCTAAACACCAAAATAGTTTCCAAAGTATTTTTGATTATTTAACATTTCATTAAGAAATGGAGTTTGCATTGCAGGCTTAATGCCGTAAATTAGCCAAAAATTACTTTTATGCATGCCATTTATCAATACCAGGAATTCTTTGTCGATTATCTGGAGAAACAAACTATAAGCAAAGAGCCTAAAAACTTATATGAGCCAATTGAATATATTGTAAGTCTTGGAGGAAAAAGGATGCGTCCAGTATTGACTTTAATGTCTTCTGAAGTTTTTGATGTTTCATACAATGAAGCACTTCCGGCTGCTATGGCAGTAGAGATTTTTCATAATTTTTCATTAGTACATGATGATATAATGGATGATGCTCCTTTGAGAAGAGGACAAAAAACAGTTCATGAAAAATGGGATCTTAATACTGGAATCCTTTCTGGTGATGCTATGCTTATTTTGGCATATCAATATTTTGAACAATATGAACCTAATACTTTTAGAGAACTAGCGAAGCTTTTTAGTAAAACTGCTTTGGAGGTTTGTGAAGGACAGCAATGGGATGTCGATTTTGAACAAAGAAACGATGTTACCATTCCCGAATACTTAAAAATGATTGAGTACAAAACAGCAGTTTTGGTTGCTGCAGCTATGAAAATGGGTGCAATTGTAGCAAAAACGTCTGAAGAAAATGCTAATTTAATATATGATTTCGGATTACAATTAGGATTAGCTTTCCAGTTACAAGATGATTATTTAGATGCATTTGGAGATCCGGAAACTTTCGGAAAACAAGTAGGAGGTGATATTATCGAAAATAAAAAAACCTATTTGTATCTAAAAGCGTTGGCTTATTCTGATGATGAAAAAGCAAAACAACTAAAAGAATTATTTACTACACAACCTGAGGATAGTACAGATAAAGTCGAAATAGTAAAGGGTATATTTAATAATTCTGGTGCTTCAAAAGAAACTAAAGATGCAATAGAAATGTATACACTCGAAGCTTTTAAAACATTAGATAAAATGGATATTAGCGACGAAAAGAAATTGTCATTGCGCACTTTTGGTGAAAACTTAATGGGAAGAAAAGTTTAGTATTCCGTTTCCAGTTGCAGTGTTCAGTAATCAGTTTTTTAATTCAGATCCAGATTTAGATTTTTGAATCTTTCAATCATTAAATTCTGAAATCACTAATCATAAATCAACAATCCTAAATCAAATGTTTGTAGCCCCACAAAATACAGATTTATTACTTCAGGAAGCGGAGAAAGAAGCTTTGTATCTTAAATTGATTGAACAGATTAATAAAGATTTCAACTTGGCGAATGAAGGAATTGATTTCCCGCTGAGTATTTCTCCCGATGAACTTAAAATTCAAATGCACGAAAAAATATACAGAATGATTCAGTATAAATTTGCCGAGTATTTGAACCTACTTTATATAATAGATGTTTCTGAAGCTGAGATAAAAAAACTAGACGGATCAGATTTAGTGATTCTAGCCGAACAAGTTTCCTTTTTAATCCTAAAAAGAGAATGGCAGAAAGTTTGGTTTAGAAATTTTTATAAATAGTTTTTTTAAGATTCAGGGTAGTTTCCTGTTACTAAATTAGCATACAAATTGATCCTAATGTCATAAAGAGAAAAACTTCCTTCAGCAAATAATGCTAAAGGAAGTTTTTTTATGTTCTCTATCCAAATCAAATATTTTATACTCTTTAATTTGATTAAATAGAAAGGGTTTTAGTAACCAATGCTTTCTTATTTATACAGCTAATTCTGCTTTTTCTTTTGTTTTTTTGCCAGCGTTGGTATGAAGCTGTTTGCTGTAGTATTTGTATAAATAATCATAAACAACCATCTCATGAATTCTGTGTTTTGTTAGAAAAATTCGATTGCAAATCATATGAACATAACTCAACATTATATTGTCAAGATGTGTTGGCAGACGCTGTTCTTTTCCTATTTGCTTGATTCGTTTTGCTACATCAGCATTTTTATCGGTACGCTCCTGAAGAATCTCAATTAAAGGCTCATACATTTCATTAATATTATCTTGGTCTAAGAAAGACTCGATCTCGGATTCATGCTTAACAAACATTTCATTAATTTGTTTATTGAGTTTTCCAGAGCGATTAAATTCTTTTCCGAAACTAGTTTTGGCAGCGTTAAAAAGTTTGATTTTTCCCTCAAGTTTGACATCAAAATCATTCAAAAAATGATCAATAGACAATAAAGCAAATAACCATCTGATTTTTTCTCCGGAATCTCCTTCAATCATATCAGTAAACTTTAGGGTGCATTCGCTATCATTAAAAAACAATGTTTCGGTTTCTTCAATGGCTTCATATCCGTAACGTTGTAGTTCTCTATTGTAATTATCGGTTTGTGTTTTCCAGATGATTTTGTTCTTTTCAAGAGGTTCAATGTTCTTTTTTATGATTTGAATACAATCTGTAAAAGAATTGATGTCTTTTAGTAAAACTCTAAATCTTATATGATGTCCTGGTGCATCATAATATCTAATAAAAAACCATTTATCAATTAAGCCTTTTGCATGTAATTCTTCAACAATTGGATTAATTGCTCTGTTTAGCAGTTCTTCGCCAGCTCTTTCTCCACAGTAAAATTTGTAATAAAGCCATTTTTCACCTATAGAAAAGGAAGTCGCAATATCATCTTTTCTTTCTTTTGAAACGTATAAATCTGTGTTGGCAATTTTAGCTTTTTGATCTATATTTTTATGTGCAGTAAATATAATTTCATTGCAATAGTTGGAGGTTATTGTGTCTTCGAGGAATAAAAATTCTTTCAATTGAACGAAGCTTTCTCCTTTTAGCATATAAGAAAAGACATTGCAACTTAAATCATTATTAAAATTAATAAGTACTTCATTATCTCCTTGAGAGAAATATACAATATCTGGGATGTTTCTTTTGTTCTTGAAATCTCTAACAAATTCTATTGTTTTAGATTCGTCAGTAGCCAAAATAGCATCGATTTCAGTTTTGCTTATATTCCAGGCAGCTCTGCTTAAAACCGTGTCTTTGTAATTTACTCTAGGCAAGAAATCAAATTCGTTTTGAAATGTTCCCCAATTAAAACCAAACCCGAAAGAATTTTGATTTTGAAGATCACAAAGGAAATGATAGATTGGTAATGCATTAGATCTAAAATTGTGTGCATTACTTAATCTTGGAATTATCTCTTTGTTGAGTCTTTTAGATCGCAAAATAATCTTTCCAGATTTTACAGAAACATATAAGTCCTCAATCATTATTTGATGCTCTTTATCTACAGAAGCATTACCCAGATAAGGAATTTCATATTCTCTCTGAAAGTTTCGGTATAAAATATTTCCTGTTCTTGCCTGAGGTAAATGAACAATTTCGGCAATAATTTTATCAGAATTTAATTGGTTTTCAATCGTAGTAATTTCATCACATAAGTCTAATATTTTAGTATCTAAATGGCTGAACCTTCCTATTAACCCATTTGCAGATGGACCACTTGCTGTCTTTAAATTGATTTTTTCTACTCCATTTTCATGGAATACATTTACAAACGCCGAAAAAGTATCAGGATATAAGGATTCGTTTTCTTCAAATTTATTGATTTCTTCATCTGTTAAATCAATAGACTGAAGATTGTGTTTTGTGGCTTGGATTAATTTTTTTAATAAAAATGATTTTTTAGAATCCATCAAAATCTGAGACGAATCAGAATGACTTACATTGATTAGTAAATCGTCTACCAAAGGTGATTTTGTTCCTGATACGTTCCCATAACCAATACCGATATCCGGATCCAGAACACTTACAAGAGGTTGCTCATATTCTTCAAATCGCTCCAAGAATTTTTTTCTGAATTCTTTCAGATTTCCATTTTCAGAACTAGATTGTAATTTGTTTAAAACGCTTAATGCAGGGCGCAAGTTTTTTAAGGTTTTAAAACCAATTGAACCGTTATTAATTTTTCTGAAACTATCTACCTGAAATAATTTTGAAATATCAACATGATTTAATTCTTCATTAACTAATTCATGTATTTCAGTATATAAAGCAGGATCGTTACTCGTATTTTGGTCAAGGAAATTGATTTTATTTTTTAGATTGCTTATTAATTCTTTGATTACTTCGGCTTCGTAAAAATTGAATCTTTCCTCAGAAAATATTCTTAATAGTTTTTCGAAATAGTCTTCTCCTGTAATTGTAAACTCTAGTTCAGATAGAATAAATTGACTTTTAATAAGGGTATCAATAAATTCATTAGCATCTTGTGCAGTAATCTCATCAGAAATAAGATGATTAACGAGTTCGCTTAATAGGATTCCAGTTTTAGCTTTCTCGAATATTAATTCTAAATATTCAGAGATTTCTACTTCCGAAATTTTATGAAAACGTACATTATCTTTAAAGTAATATTCTACATATCTGTATTTATCAAAAACTTTATAAGTAGAATTATTGCTATAGTATTTTAAAACGTTTCTTATCTCATCATTTTTTACAATAACGGGCAAAAAGCTTCCTAAAAAGTACATGTCAAATTTTGTGAATCGCCCAAAAGTGCTCTCAGCAATATTTAGGTTAGTCTCGGCATTAAGATCTACAGCGGCAACAGTAGAGAACATCCCAAAAGGAGTACTTCTGTTGGATAGTCGGGATGCATATTTATATAATGATCCTTTTAGGTTTTTTAATTCATCTTCGGTTTGAAATGCTTCTCCGTTTTCCCATAAAATTAGCGCTTTGTAAATATTTGGTGAGCCAATAAACAACGCTTCTCTGTTTTCTTTTTTAGAAAAAATTGTTTTAATTTTTTCCCAGGTAAGATCCATTTGTTTTTCTTCAATTGGAGTTCTCACAATAGCCGTTTTTGTAAAAGAGTAATTTTTCATTTTTTGTTAAATTTTCCTTATTAAACACTTATATTTTTCCACATTTTATAATAGTATTCTTTTTTATTCAGAAGCTCTTCATGTGAGCCGGATTCCATTATTTCGCCTTTTTTGAAGGCATAAATAATGTCTGCTTTTTTTATCGATTGAAGCTTATGCGCAATAACAATGATTGTTTTTCCCTGTGCAGTTAAGTCTTCGATTAGGTTTTTAATGACCAATTCAGATTCAGAGTCAAGAGCCGATGTTGCTTCGTCCAGAATAAGTACTTCAGGATCTTTATAAAGCGCTCTTGCAAATGCAATTCGTTGTCTTTCTCCACCTGATAAATTGGCTCCAAACTCGCCTAGATAAGTGTTAAATCCGTTTGGTAAAGCTTCGATGAAATCATAAGCACCTACTTTTTTACTTACATCGATTATTTTTTCCATATCAGGACTTGATTCTCCAATAGAAATATTAAAAGCAATAGTTCCATCAAAGAGCTCTACGTTTTGAGGTACAGTCGTAATGAGTGCATTAATACTTTTTTTGGATATATAATTTAAATCATATTCTCCAATCAATATTTTACCTTCTTTAGGGCTATATATATTCTGAATTAATGCAGCAATAGTGCTTTTTCCACTTCCGCTTTCTCCAACCAGAGCTGTAAATTGTCCTTTTTTGATAGTAAGATTCAAATCTTTAAAAATGTATCGCCCTAATTGATAAGAGAAATCAATATTTTTAAATTTGATATCATTAAAATTGGCTTTTGTCAAGTTCACTTTAGATTCCATTTCTTCTCTGTCAAGATCCATGATTCCAAATAAACGATCAGAAGCGATCATAGCATTCTGAATAGCCTGATTTGTTCCTATTAATTGAGATGCAGGCCCTGTAAAATAACCTATGATAGAGTAAAATGAAAACAATTCTCCTGGTGTAATATCACCATCAATAGCATAATAAGTTCCTACCCATAAAAGGATAATTGTAAATAGGCGTGAAATAAAATCGGTTGATGTTCTCGAGAAAATTCCATTCATCCCAGATTTATAGATGCTTTTAAGTAAATCTATAAATTTTAGTTCTGTTCTTGTTTTAGAGAATTCTTCTAATGATAATCGTTTAACGGTACCAATATTTTTTATAGACTCTACTAACTGAGATTCTAAAAGAGCATTTTTCTCCATTATCTCGCGTTCTACTTTTTTATTTAACTTGTTTGTTATTAAATAAATTATAATGTAAAACGGAATGATTAACGAGATGATTAATGCTAGTTTCCAATAGAATGAGAACATGAAAATAAACGAGAAAACTACGATTAGTATGTTTACCGAAATGCTTAATGCCGTTTCGTTTATTAAAGCTCTAATCTTTACAGCATCTCCAATTCTTGACATGATTTCTCCAATTCTCATGGTGTCAAAAAACTTTTGAGGCATTGTAAAGAGATGTTTGTAATATCCTAATATCAGCCTTGAATCGATTTGCTGACTTGTCTTTAAAATAAAAACATCTTTTAAAACGCTATATACAATTTGTAGCAGTAAGCAACCAATTACAATGACGCTCATTAAATTCAATAAACTTTTATTACCGCTTACAAGTACAAAATCGGTGATCTTACCTATATATATCGAAACCGAAAAACCTAATAAGGTGTACAAAACAGCACCAATAATAGCTTGTAATAAAATATATTTATGAGGTTTTAATAAAAAGAGTATCCTTCTGAAATTCGATATTTTTTCGTTTTTTTCTTTAAAAATATCTTCATCAGGAACTAGTATTAAAGCATAACCTGTAAATATTGTTTCAAAATCGGCTAATGGTCTTTTTTCTAATTTACCAGTAGACGGATCCATAACCTGGATATATTTATCGGTTATTTTATAAGCTACAACGTAATGAGGAAACTCATGACCGCTTTGTTTTATAAGAACATGTAAAAGTGCTGGTAACGGAAGATCTTTTAATCCTTCAAATTCAACTTTTATTCCTTTAGCAAGAAAACCTAATTTTACTGCTGCTTCTCTTAATCCTAAAAGTGTAGTTCCTTTTTGAGTTGTATTTGCATATTGTCTAATTCTTGAAATTGGTAAGCTTAAATTGTAATATTCTGAAATTGAAGCCAAACAAGTAGCGCCGCAATCTGAAAGGTCATGTTGTTTTATTGCTATTTTACTCATTTTTGCTGTTGTAAGGATTAAACCAATCTTCTACTTTGTCGAATAATAATTGAAATGCAGTTCTTTTGGTAAGGAAAAAACGGCTTGTTAAACTCATTCCTTTTTTTAAATTCCCTTTCGCTCCATTTTTTAAGGTTAAATTATTAAGATCGAGATTGCTTTTTATTTTATAATAGGGGGCGTTGTTTATGATTAGTATATCCTTGCTTATCTCGAAGATTCTGCCTTTGGCAAATCCCCATTGATTTGAGTTAAAGGCATCAATTTGGTAAATAGCATCACCACCTTCTTTTAGATATCCAATTTCTGATGGGGTTACATAAGTCTCTACAATAATATCTTTGTCTGGAGAGATTTCTACAATTGGATTTCCAGAAGCGATTCCGCTTCCTTTATGAAATCCTTGCATATTGATAAGTTCGCCATCTATAGGAGCAATGATGATGTAATTGTTTTCCTCTTCCTTTAGTTGTTTTTGGTTAGAATGGATACTTTTATTAGATTGATTTAATTGAGTGTATTCTTTCTGCCAGGATAATTCAGCTTGTTTAATTAAATTGATTCTATCGTTTTTAATTTTATCCAATTCTAGTTCCGATTTCTCCAGTTCCGATTTTGAGATTACTTCTTTTTTATAAAGATGCTCTTTTCGGTTAAAGTCGGCTTGTGTGTTCTTAACGATAACATCAATATTGTATAATTCTTGCTGATGTTTTAAAAGCTCTCTTTTATATTGATCTGATTTTATCAGACCATAATTTTTACGAATCAAATTGTTCAGGTCATTTATATAAAGAGAGTTCTCTGAGCTTTGAATCGAGTTTAAGTTTTCTCTTTCTTTTAATATGTTATGATCTATTATAAGAAGTGTATCTCCTTTCTTGATTTTTTGATTTTCTTCAATATTAAAGAAGGATATTTTTCCATTTATTGGAGAGTAAAGAGTTAGCTTTTTTTCTTGTGGAATTATAGTTCCTCTACTCGTAGTATAAATATCTATGTATATAAAAGGAAGTGTAATAAAGGCAATTAAAAGTGCCAAAAAAGTAATCACAAATAATAGTGATGTTCTTTTGCTGTGTTTAACAATATGATTCTCAACAGTGTTGTTTAAAATCTCTTCTGGGAAAATTTCTTGATTGCTCATCTTTATCGTATTAATTTCAATGACAAATGAACCTAATATTTAAGGAAGAAAAAAATGAAAAATACCTATTTTTATAAAAAATAGTGTCCTTTTTGTTGTTTTATGTTGTTTGTTTTCAGTGTGTTACACGGGTTTTGAGTCATTTGGGTAATTTGGAGTATTGTTAAGTGTTTTTTGTGGTTTTAGGGTATAAAAAAAGGCATTATTGGTTTAAACCAATAATGCCTTTTGTGGAATTGTAGAGGTACTAATGTCTATATTGATCGTATTATTATAATACCAGGAAGACAAATAGCTGAGCTTTTACCATCTACATTATATCTTTTATCGTCATTCAATCCCGTAACATTTACTTCGTTGAAAACGAGTTTGTTTTTTGGATTTTGCATTTCAATGTTTCTAATTTTGAGGATTAGTTATCCATTGCAATTGATATTGTCAAGCCAATAATTACACCTACACAAATAGGAGTAGTTCCGCCATCTACATCGTGCATTTGGTTGTCATTTAATTCTATAACAGCCACTTTATTGAAAGCAAGCTTGTTGTTTACGTTTTGTTTTTTCATAATTTTAAATTTTAAGGGTTTTTAGTTAATTAGAAGATTTGTATATTATATAACCAATGGCTACACCTATGCAAAATGGAGTAGTTCCACCATCTACATCATACATTTGATTGTCATTTAATTCTACAACAGCCACTTTGTTGAAAGTAAGTTTGTTGATTGTGCTTTGTTTTTTCATAATTTTAAATTTTAAGAGGTTTCTAATTAATTAGCCTCCATTGCGATTGTTATTGTAATAATTGTTATTACGCATAGTGGAGTAGTTCCACCA
>NZ_JPRM01000002.1 GCF_000737695.1 Flavobacterium hydatis | reverse complement strand
GGATAAATACGAATACTATCTACCACAAGTGTTTCATTGTTTACGAGAACTTTCAAGCTTTGATTATCATTGGCAATTTTTACCTGAATTTCGTTTTCTCCCGATAACCCCTTAAAACGATCGAATAATTGATCTTGATTAAAGAAAATTCTGCCCTCAAATCGTTCATCTTTACTAGTTTCCCAAAAAAACTGAAATACACTTGGTAAAGCTCTGTCCCTTATTTTGTTCTCGAGCAACCACGGGTGCATGAGTTGATCTCTCTCTCCATTATAATATTCTGTGTTTATCTTAAATAATCTAAAATTAGGATTCTCCGATGTAAATACGGGTTTCCACTTATAGCGCAAACGATACATATCCCATAATGCACAATTAGTATTGGGAATAAAACTAATTTCTTTAGCTTTTTCTCTATTCACACTCCAATTTGCAAATAGCTTTTTTTCTAAATCAATATCATTTTTTATTACTTCTGCCTGATACCTGCCAATCTCTATAACTGTCATACCATAATTTGCCCAAACTACCACCATACCTTTGGGTGCAAAACCAAAAACAAGACTAGAAAAGTTATTATAACTTCTCTCATCAATTCCTAAATCTCCCTCATGTTTGTATTCAGCAATTGTTTTTCCTACTATTTCTTTGGTAGGATAATATCTTTTTATGAGGTCTTTCATTTTCTCAACCGGAAAATCAATTTTCAACCTATAAAAAGCATTGTCATAGCCTGCATAATAGGTTATATCAGCGCCTATTGGGGTACCATGTTGTTCTGTCCACATTTTTCCAGAGTCTCCCCATGTACCTGAAGATCCTCCATAAGGCATTCCGGCATGAATACCCTCAAGCGTAAAAATTTCATCTTTTACTAATTCTATTCTGTATTTATTTGCTGGATGACACATCTCAGCAGTCCACTCGGGAATATTATTATTTGTCATTTGGCAGCTAATTATTTGTACGCATGCTATACAGCAGACTATTATTTTTATCCATTTTTTATCCATTGTGTATTTCTCTTTTTCTGTATTTCCCTTCAAATGCCCCATCTTTTGATGGAGCCTGACTTTCCCTAGAACCCAACCCTAATTCATTGGCTTTTACCGACCAATGTAAGTATTTATTGCGTAGTTTTTTGAGTATCTCAATATCTATATAATCCAGATAGGATATTTTTTGCAGTTTCTCAAGATATTCTATATCAATGAGGTCTCTATTAGATAGCGGGTCGTTGTATCCCACTACATAACTATTAGGCAAATTATTGCAGGCATTAATATAACGATCTAAGCTTTTTTTGACAGTTTGTATAAATTCATCTTTGATAGTATGTTTTAATTCTATGATTTTTTCATCATATACCACCTTACTATCTTTAGAGAAATGAAACATTAAATTAAGCGGTATCTGGTCGTAGGTATTGTATAAATCACGAGTACCCACGATGCCCTGATATAATGTCATATTTTGAAGCGATTCGGGATTTGCTCTGGCCTTTAGGTTAAAATCGAGTTCTCGCAATTGTCCTGTTTTAAGCTGCTTATCCTTATACCAGCCCTCGTTAATCAATATTTTTTTAAATTTTTTAGATTCCTTCTCAGTATCGTACATCATATTATAATATGGCGCATCGTTTTTATAATACAATAACTAAATTTCTGTGGCATTGTTTGGATACGAACCGCCAATATCTGAGTGCACCCCAGGTAAGGTAAGCTCTAAACCACGCAAACCAGCACTGGTAATATCAGTAAGATCAAAATTCTCGCGATATTCATCGTCTGCTGATAATTGCAAGGCAAAACGCGCTTTCTTGATAGCAGTAAGATGTAAATCTTTTACATCATTACCATGATAAAACCCATGCGAAGACACGGTATCATACAACCCCACAAAATTGATTTGTATAGATTTTATATTAAACTCATTTTTTAATAAACAGGCTGCAAAATAACCATGTTTGCCCAGTAGTGGGCTTGAAGGAATCGAAAAATAAAAATCTGTCGATTTCATACCCTGATACGTTCCCGGAGCTTTTATTAAAACGGTATCGTCTTGAGTTGCTTCTATTATAGCAGCGCTATTGGCTACATACAGAAAATGTCTTGCAGCCGCTGCACCACGGCTAAAACCATATACGTTTACAAATAAAATATCAATCTCATCATCTTTGTATTTCTCCAGTCTTTCAGGCGCTTTCACACAGGCTTTTATTACTTTAGCAACTACACCACGATCACCCATACCTATTGCAATATCAGGAAAAACATCATCACTTTCCAAATCCTCAGTTCCTATGCCTTCTATGTATAAGGCTTTTTGAAAAGAAGATGTAGGGTCTATAGCATCATACCCACGAGCCACATTTGAGAAATCATTGGTAAAGCTATCGTCTTCGTGATTAGATTTTTTATGATCTTTTCCTTTCTCCGTATTAGTTTTATTGTTTTGTGTACCATCAAAAAAAATATTTAATGTAATCGTAATACTTTTTTTTAATGAATCTACAGGATGTAATGGCTCATAATCATGATGTATAATACCTCCCTCTTCGCCATGCCAGTTATTATGTTCTGCTGCAATAAAATTTACATCTCCTTTGGTTGCTCGTATATCTATATTTCCCTTAGCAGTTTTGGTTAATGTGCCGCCTATAATTCTTGTAATTCCCATAATTATGCGTTTCTAGAAGTTTCTCCACTGTGGTTATTTACATTTTTAGCTCCTCGTACATCTATACCTTTCTCGGTACTACTTAAAAATACTTCCTGAGCCGTTTCTTTAATATCATCGCTTTCGATTTCTTTTTTTCCTCCTACCCATTCGAACATATTTCCTATAACATTTAAGATATAATTGGTTCCTATAGATAGGTTATGATATAAACCAACCGTAGTTTCTTTATACCCTCCAGCACTTTCACTAATATTCATTCCTGCATTGGTAACAATATTTTGTCCTGCACTCATAATGATATCTTCCCCAGCTTCAATATCTATATTTTTTGGGGCGACAAGTTTAATACTTCCATTACCATCCATGAAATATTTATTTCCGCTTGGGTCTTCTATCAAAAGGCTTCTCTCGGCATCGTTATACATAATCATAATTCCAGAACGGGTACGCATTACTTTCATATCATTATTAGGCGTGGCATATCCGCTTTTTTCTTTTGTACTAGATATTGCTCCTGTAACAATTGGCATTTCGGGATTACCTCCTTGAAAATCGACAAAAACTTTTTCGCCTACCTCGGGAATCCAATATATACCTTTACCATCTCCGCCATGTTGTTGCAACATTGGGATAAACGGTGTGGTTTCGCCTTTGGCTTCTTGCCATGGCATTTGTACGGTTACACCTCCAAGTCCGTCGGGATCATCATTAGAAATTACTATTGCCGACTGACTCTCACAACGTGGGACTAAATCGGGATTTGTTTTTGGCGAAAATACTGCTCCGTTAAAGTTTACTGCCGTAAAATGGTTTTCGTATCCTCCGCCATCATCGCAAGTATGGGTTATCTTGGTTACTCTATAAGTACTTTCTAGTTGTATATCGACTCCAGTTATCCTTACTGTATTACCAAGAGTGACTCCTGGAACTTCGCTAGAAGCTTTTATTTGCATTAACTTGCTTGCTATTGCACGCATTTTATTCTTAGCATATTCTTCGGTCGCTGTTTTTCCGTTTCCTCCTATTGCATTCTGATTAAGTTGTATTACGGTTTCTCTATTAAATAAGGAATCCGATTTATTGATGAAATTTTGGTGAAATCCGTCGGCTTCTTTTTTATATTTTGCAGTATCATCCAGAAAATATTCTCCTTTTCGATTATCATTCTCTATCGTTTTAAATAAAGTTGGAGCTAATTTTATTTTATAACTAAAATCACGCATATTAATTCCATAAACAAGATTTGGGTCTGTTCCTGAACTTCCCGGACTTCCGAAAACCATCGCACGTCCTGTATCATAAAACCACTGTCCGTGGCGCATTGCCAAACGATTCAGAAAATTAAAATCGCTCTCGTTGTACTGTACGGTGTAAGCCAGATTATCTTTATAATAAGGAGTTACATTCATGTCGATTTCATAACCTGATTTAATTTTATTTACAATGTCACTTAACGGCATCATAGTAAATGAGTTTGAATCTGGACCATTATCAAGAATTATCGATGTACTATATCCTTTAATTAATATGGTTTCTTCCATACTATTGCTAATCGATTTTTGCAAGTTTACCTTGGTAATAATCCCATAAAACTGCATGATGTAATCTTTTGGGTTTGTAATAATCATAAGATCATCCAGATCCGGAATTGGTTTTATCTCAATGCTTATTTTTTCGCCCATTAGCTGCTGCGAAACTGGCATAACGCTTTTAAATTCGTCTACCAATGTGTCTTGTCTTATTTGCAGAGTGAAAGTATGATGGTCGTGAATTTTTTGGACAATTTTTAGCCCACTAAAATTCCTGATTAATTTTTCGCCTATTTTTATTGTAGTGTGGGTTTGTAATGCCATAATTGTAGTTGGTTAAATTATTTTGCAGGAAGCCTTGGTTGTTAAGAATTTTTCCAATTATTCTCGAATATGGTATTACCTATTTTTACTTCGTTGGAACTAATAAGGATTTCGGTTATCATGGGAACATTGCCTTCACTACGAAAACTTTTGCGAAATGAGATACAGAATGCTTTCTTGAAAGTCACATTTTTCATGGTACTCATTGCGTCTCTGCGATAAAAAATAATTTTTCCGTTTTTGGTACTTGTGTGCGATACCATCCAATCCGAAAACAAATCGGTTTGGGTGCTTTCTACAACCAATCTTATTTGTCCTCCTTTGGTTTTATTAGAAGGTTTACCATTGTTGTCGGTATTTTGATCTAGGTTTATATCAAATTCTAAAACATTAAATATCTCGTTATCTAATTCTAACTTTGCTAAAAAACTCATCTGCTTATTTTTTAATTGGTTTGTTGTATAATGACTTGTTCGCTTTTGAGTGATTTAATATTGTCTGAAAGCGATTATTTAAAAAAGGTTTTCACAAAAAAGGCTTTCGTAAAGTAAGTCTTGATTTTCTATTTGAACAGACTACATAAATCATATAAGCATCAGAATAAGACTTTATTTTCAGGGTAAAAGCGCAGACGAGCTCTTCTTATAAATCTTAAAAAACAAATACGGGGTTCTAGTTTTTTTTAGCCCTGATGGGAACGGCATCCTTTTATGGCAGCGTTTGCCATAAAAGATATAGTGTACAGCAGGAGATTGCTCCATAAAAAAAACGCTATAAAACCTAAGTCTTATAGCGTTTTTCCAAATAAATGGTATTAATATAAATCGATTACGATTTTTTCAATTCTAGCTTTTCAGCAAAATAATCACAGAAATCTTTCATTGTGTCCGACATTTTTTCATCGTCTGTTGCACGTTTAAAAGTATCTGCCATAGCTACTAAAGTTTGATGAAAGAAAATTTTCATTTCATCTACAGGCATATCTTTTGTCCATAAATCAATACGCATAGTTTCCTGTACTTTACTATCCCAGATAGAAAGCATAATTGCTTTTGCATCTTGAGCCTCGACTCCACCGTCTTTTGCCGACCATTTTAATTTTTCTGGCACGCGGTTTTCGTCTAATTCTATAAGGAAATTAATTTCCGAGGTTTGTTTATTATCTGACATTACTTCTTAGGTTTATATTTTGACTTTTCAAAAATTTCTTTTGCGTTGGTTTTTAATAATTGCTCTATCGACACCTCATTGTTCTTCATATAAGAACGTACAATTTGCCAACCAATCCAGGTTCCAACGCGCCCTGGAGATTCGTTATCTATTTCTAGGTAAAATTTAGAAAATGGTGCTGTATTTATAAATCGTGTTGTAAGTTTTGCATCATCGCTATACAACATTTCTTTTTCTATAAAATAACGCCACATATATCCTTCATTCTCTTCACACCATTTTATTTGTTCTGGTGTATATCCTATTTTGTCTGCATCGGTATAATCTGGCAAAAGCATATCTTTTAAATACAACTGCTTTCCATAATATACCATTTTGCTAATTAAGTTCTTATCGGTAACAGGCGAGATTTTCTTTTGCGAAAAACTAGAAACTACATCTGGCATAATTTGTTTCTCTTCAAAATTCTCTTTTATATAATTAGGAAATTGATAAAACTTATGCTCTTTTCCTAAATACAGTTCAAGCGCTACTACAACCAAACTATCGGCATAAATTGCTTTATTATTATAATCCATTTCAGAGATTATTGTAATAACCTTTGGCGTTTTAGTTTTAGGAAAATAATATTCTATATGCTGGAATAGTTTATTAAACTCTTCTCGAACTGGCTCAAAATTGCCATACTTTTTCTGAACTTCGGCATACAGTTCTCTCCAAAGCGGATTTTGCATTTTTTCTAACCAAACTGCATCATCATTTCCTGCTGGAAAAAAATATGGATATTCTTTTTTTACTTTACCCAGATCTTTTGGCTGGCTCTCAAAAAACACTTTATCAAAGCGTTCTACTTTAATATCAACAGGAATTTCTTCTACCGCTTTTTCAATTTTGCTTTTTTGGTCGCAAGACAAAAAAAAGACAGATAGAGCGATAGCAAACCGATATATTTTCATTTTATTTTAATTAAGTTTGTGTTGCAAAATTCTTTAAGTAAAGACTACTTAAATATAATTGTGCAAATATACATTCCTGTATTTTAAAACTTAAACTATTATGGCTAAAAAAAGCACTATTCAGACAGAAAAAGTAAATACCTACATTGTAGAGTGGTTAAAAGATTACGCTAACAATGCTAAAGTGAATGGTTTTATTATAGGAATTTCTGGTGGTGTCGATTCGGCTGTAACCTCAACATTATGTGCTCAAACCGGATTAAAGGTTTTATGTGTAGAAATGCCAATACACCAAGCTCCAAATCAAGTTTCTAGAGGACGAGAACACATCGAACAATTAAAAAAACGGTTCCCAAATGTCTCTAATATCGAAACTGACTTAACAAGTACTTTTGAAGCTTTTAAGGACTCAATTCCTAATGATGCTGATCTTGCAAAAGTAAATTTATCGCTTGCTAATACTCGTGCTCGTTTGCGCATGACAAGCTTATATTATCTGGCTGGAATTTACGGATTATTGGTTGCCGGAACAGGAAACAAAGTCGAAGATTTTGGCGTAGGTTTTTACACAAAATACGGAGATGGTGGCGTAGATTTGAGCCCAATAGCCGATTTAATGAAATCTGACGTGTACGCATTAGGCGTATTTCTTAAAATTCCTGACTCAATTTTAACAGCTGCACCAACTGATGGTTTGTTTGGAGATAACAGAACAGATGAGGATCAATTGGGGGCAAGTTACGACGAACTAGAAGAGGCAATGTTAGCCGATGAACTAGGAAAATCAGCTGCTGACTTTGTAGGAAGAGAAAAAATAGTTTTCGAAATATACAAGAAATTAAACACAGCCAATCAACACAAAATGAATCCTATACCTGTGTGTTCGATACCTAAAAAGTTAAAATAATCATTTTTATACTGATTTGCAATAAATTACAGAATTTATTTATTAATTTTACAGTTCCAAAAAAAATGAACAATTCTTAAAAAGGTAAAACTATGATTAAAGTATGTTTAGCAGACAACCACCCTGTGACGCACTTTGGCGTTAAGTCGTATTTTAAAGACCATGATGACATTTCAATTGTTGCAAATGTAGGCAACTTTACGATGGTAAAAGACATCCTTCAAACAAAAGACATCGACATTCTTATTTTAGATTTAGAATTAGAAGGTCTAGCTAGTATTTTTGAAGTTAAGTCTATTCTGAAAAACTTTCCAAAAACAAAAATCATCATCTTCAGTAATCTTTCTGAACAAATGTATGCTCCAAATGCCATAAAAGCTGGTGTTTCGGGATACATTCACAAAACAGAAAAACTAGAAACTCTGGGGATTTCGATTATCAAAGTTCACGAAGGTAAAATTATCATCAATGAAACTGTACGCAAGAACATGGCATTGATCGCAAAACAAAGCAAAAGCGAACGTTTGTATCGAAAACTTTCTAACAGAGAGATCGAAGTATTACGTTACTTAAGCGATGGTAAGAAAAACAACGAAATTTCTAAAATTCTAAATCTTAACGAAAAAACAATTAGTACTTACAAACTAAGATTACTAACAAAATTAAACGTTACTAATTTAGTAGATTTGGTTAATAAAGCCAAAACACTAGAAATTATTTAATTATGATAACGGGACATTACCCTCCCGAGTTTTCTCGAAAACGAATTAATTAATTTAGAGTAATCTACCACCATTAACAAGAGCTCCATATTATCTTCCTTAGGGTCTGATACTATGGAGCTTTTTAATTCCTCTATAAGCTTATCGACCAAAAACCAACGCATAGACAAAATTGTCTCTGTTACATATTGACTTATTGATTCTGATTTCCCTTTCGAAAAAATATTTTGACCTTCCCAATCATGTAGTGTAACTTTTTCATCTTCCATCAAAATATCTGTAACTTCCTGAGCAAAATCAGGCTGTAAGCGCATTAAATATTGCTCTAAACTAAATTTTTCATTCTGATGATAGAAAGCAATTAAATCTGTAAAAATATCTCGAAACAGATTATTAGAAAGCTCTACTTCATCTTCCTGCAAACTCAAATAAATTCGCTGAAAAACTTTGTATTCCTTCATTTCCGTTACAGTTTCTATTTCGCCTTCTCCATTACTTCTCAAGAAAACATCTTCAAACTCTTCTGTCTTATCTCCATAAAGCAATAAAATCTCAATTACTTTACGTTCTAAATAATATAAAATATCAACTTTTTCTGCCTGTTGCTCTACCGGATATCCTGGCTCTCCCGGATAATCATCTGGCGGCCCGTTTCTTGGATCTTCTGGATCACCTCCTGAATATCCTGTTTGTTTTGGCTTTTGGTTTCTATGAACCTCAAAAGGCTTTTGCTCCTGCTTTTGCTTTTTACCAACTTCTGCAATATCCTTTTGAATCAACTGCGCCAAAGTACTCACAAGTACCTGCTCTGAGATATCCATAATTCTGGCACATTCCTGAACATAAACTTCACGCTGAATCCTGTCTGGAATTTTAGAAATACTCGTAACCATATCCCGAATCAAATCGGCTTTCTTTATAGGATCATTTTTTGCTTCATTCATTAACAACGAAGCCTTAAACTGTATAAAGTCTTTAGCATTGTTCTCTAAGTATGCAACCAAATCATCATGCGAAGTTTTTCTGGCAAAACTATCTGGATCATCTCCATCAGGAAAAGTACAAACTCTTACATTCATACCTTCTTCCAGAATCAAATCGATTCCTCTAATAGACGCTCGTAATCCCGCAGCATCACCATCAAAAAGTACAGTAATATTTTTTGTTAATCTGTTTACCAGCCTAATCTGATCTGGTGTTAATGCAGTTCCCGAAGAAGCAACTACATTTTCTATCCCGGCTTGATTAAACTGAATTACATCTGTATAACCTTCAACTAAAAAACAATTATTTTGTTTAGCAATAGCTTGTTTGGCCTGAAAAATACCATACAATACTTTACTCTTATGGTAAATATCACTCTCTGGTGAATTTAAATATTTTGCAGCTTTTTTGTCATTGGTTAAAATACGTCCTCCAAATCCAAGAACACGCCCCGACATACTTTGTATCGGGAACATAACACGTCCTTTAAACCTATCAAATGGGCGATCTTCTTTACCAATTGTTAGCCCTGTACTTTCAAGAAATTCAAGTTTATATCCCTGACCAAGTGCTTCTTTAGTAAAAGCATCCCAAGTTTCTGGAGAATATCCCAGTTCGAATTTTTTAATTGTTTCATTGGTAAATCCTCTTTCTTTAAAATAAGAGTAACCAATTGCCTGACCTTCATCTGTTTTTAAAAGTACATTATGAAAATATTTTTTAGCAAACTCAGAAACTAGATACATACTTTCACGAACATCTGTAATGGCTCTTTCAGCATCCGTTTGTTCGGTTTCTTCAATTTCGATATTATATTTTCTTGCCAAATATCGAATGGCTTCCGGATACGTGAAATGTTCATGTTCTATTAAGAAAGCAACTGAGTTCCCCCCTTTTCCAGAACTAAAATCTTTCCAGATTCCTTTTGCAGGCGATACCATAAACGATGGTGAGCGCTCATCCGAGAATGGGCTCAATCCTTTAAAGTTACTTCCTGCGCGTTTTAAATGTACAAAATCGCCAATTACCTCCTCTACTCGAGCAGTTTCAAAAACGGTATTTATAGTATTTTGTGAAATCAAAACGTATTATTTTTTTAAAGTTTGAAGCTTGCAAAATTACACAAATCAAACTTGATATTCTGAATTATATGAAACAAAAAAAGCACTTCTCCCGAAGTGCTTCATTACTATAAAACTAACTTAACTTTTTTAATTTAAATCTAAACGTAATCCTAATGAAACATTGTTTTGTTTTATGTCATTATCAGCAAATAAAGGGTTAAGATCATATTTTACATACAAACTTATATCTCTGTATCCCATATAACCACTTAATCCGTAAATGAAATTATTTACATTATAATCGCCTTTAGACACTACTTTTTCTTTTATATCACCTTGATCATATTTCAGGATTTGTTTGGACTTAACATTGATTCCTGCATATCCTCCTAACCCGAAACGAAAACTTCTATGAGTTCTAAAATAAGTCTTTCCGTTACTATCGTGTTTACTTCCCGAAAAATCAAACTCTAAATGGGCTGGCAAAACTAAATAAACATTTCTAAAACGAGATTCATCCAGATTTACAGGATTAACTTCCAAAACGGTCTTATCGCCGTCTACAACAAAATTACGATTCTCTGTAGGTCGGATGTTATTATACATTAACGACAATCCGTATTTAGCGTGAAGCAAATTATGATTTTTTAAAATTCTAGAGTTAAATGTAAATCCCCATTCGTAAAAATGCGACCCCATAAATTCATAATCCGAATTTTTTAATCTTCCATCGGTTACTAAGTTATTTATTCCTCCTGCAAATACAAATTGCGAAGTAGTTCTTTTTTCTCTGTAAATAGAATCTTTTCCTTTTCCACATCTTATGCAGTCAATCCTAAGCGTATATTTTTTTACAGAATCACTTTCTTTTATCTTTCCATCTACTTTTTGCTGTACTAAATCATTTAATTCATTTTGTGCAACTGTAATTTTTTCTTCTATTATAATTGCTCTAGCTTCTGCCAATTGTTTTTTCTTTTTATCGGCTTCTTCTCTGGTTATTTTCCCCTCAGAAAGTTGAACATTCACAATTTCTACTTCTTCTTTTAGAGCATTTTTTTCTTCTCTGGTTATTTTTTCGATTTTGTCTCCAATAGCTTTTGCTCTGGATTCAAATGTTTCCTGTCCTATCATTTTACTAACAAATAAAAATAGGATGAGGACTAAATAAATGGTAAAATTTCTCATGATGATTTTTTTAAAAAAATTGATTGATGATTTGATTGATAATTTCTGTGTCAGACTAAGACCATTAGACTCCGCTGTTCAGGGAAACATTGTCTAAGCTTTTTTTTTGCAATAGCTATTCTTCGGCATTCCGGTTTGCCAAAGCAACTTTTACGGTTTGGTAATTTTTATTGACTTTATTGATTACTTTTTCTCTAAATGAAAGTTCTAACTCTCCATCGACTTGAGAAAGTAAATCGTTTGCATTTATTTTAACTTTAGCTTTTTGCTGATCAGGCTTTCCTATTACTAAAGTTTTTTCTGCCGAAGTCAATAATTGATCCACCGTTGCACTTTTTGAATTGTCTGCAATTACTGTTTGATTATTTTTTGTTTCTGTGTTTTGATTATTTTTCCAATTCTCGTTATTGGCTTCTTTGATGATTGAACGCTCCGCTACTTGATTTTGATTTATTTTATTTTGATTTATTTTTTCGTTTCTCTCTTCAGTATTTTTCTTTGCATCCTTTATTACAACTGCATCTGTACTTAAAGATTTTAAGATTATCTTATCTTCTACCTTATTTGGTTTAACAACTGTATCTTTTGCTTGTTCTTCTTTAACAACTACAGTGTCATTCAGGTTATTAATTGGTGTTTCTCTTTGACTAAAATAAATCGTGCTTATCAGCAAAAATCCTACGAAACCTGCCGCAACATACATCCAGGTATATTTTCTTTTTGGCTTAGTCTCTTCGGCAACATTTAGCATTGCATCTAATCTATCCCAAGCATCATTGCTAGGATTGATTTCTCTTTCATTTAGTTTTTCACGAAACTCTTTTTCAAATTTATTCGGTTCCATTTTCTTGTTTTTTTAATGTAGTAATTTGCTTTTGCAACATTTTGCGAGCATGTGATAATTGCGATTTTGATGTTCCTTCATTAATCCCCAACATTGTTGCAATTTCATTGTGCTTATATCCCTCGATTGCATAAAGGTTAAAAACCATCTTATAACCATCTGGTAAGCTATCTATTAAAAACTGAATTTGATCTGTTGATAATTGGCTTTCGATTCCATTAAAACTCTCTTCGGTATAATTCTCATCTTCAATAAACTTTACCTTTTTATGAACCCGGAGGTATGAGATGCATTCGTTTACCATTATCCTTCGAATCCATCCTTCAAAACTTCCTTTATTTTCAAATCTATTAAGGTTTACAAAGACTTTCATAAACGATGTTATCATTACATCTTCTGCTTGTTGAATGTCCTTAATATACTGTCGGCAAACACTTAACATTTTCGAAGAAAACTTACTGTATATCTGCTGCTGCGCCTGTCGATTATTATCGATAGCCAACTGAATGATTTCAGTTTCTTCTTGATGTAAATAGATTACTTTCATAAAACGTAATAGAAAATTTCAAAAAATTGATTCGGTAAAAATTAACTCAAATACTACTATTATTAATCGTCAGTTTAAAATCAAACAGACTTCTATTAGCATAGACGCTTTAAGATTTAAAAAGGTTGCATGGGAATAAAAAAATATTTTTTTTATTCACTTTACACCACAAACTTAAAGAGCCAAATAAAAGAACAAATCTCAATTAAAACTGATCTTACATTTGGATTTTTTTTCTCAATATAATAATTTTGAATAATCCGTTTGTATACGCTTCACATCGACAGCGAAAATTTAGTAAACAGATTATAACAAAACATTGCAATGGAAAAACATATTGAACTCTATCCTAGTATTGAAAAAGTATTCAAGGATAAAACATTAGGCTTTTATTTTAGACCACTTTTAACTGTAAAAACTTCAATTGCAAACAAAGCATATAATATTCATTTAGTTGCAACAGATGGACTCTATTGTAAAGAACAACATAAATATTCTGAAAATAATTTTTTTGGGTTTAAATATAATAATGGCCTATACGAATTTTTAGGAGACTTATCTGTTTTTGAAGAATATGACAAAATACCTGAATTATCTAATTTCTTACAAGAAGATTTTATTCAAAATAGAGATTCATATTTAAAAGAAAAAACGACTTTCGAAAAATATTTAGAAAAAAAATCTCCTGAATTAAAAAATATCGTAAAATCTGATTTTTTTTCAAATGCAGCATATTATGCTGAGGCTCTTTATAGTTACAATTTCACAAAATACTATTATGAAAAATATGGTATCCACAAACATATCTCTGTCATAACTGAAAATTATAGCAAAAATACAGACCCATTCCTTTTAGAAGAAGCAGATGCTTCATCAATTCTCGAAGATTTTTTTATCAATCTGAATTATAATTTAAATCATGACTACGAAATAAAGAAAGAAATGTTTGTTTCTGGAACAGAAAGATACCGATTTATGTCCATTATAGGAGGCGGCTGTGTATTGTCATTAGTAGATCCAACAAAGGATATTGTTTATATACTTGAATATTTTTCCTGAGAAAATTCAAGTAAATAATTTATCGTTTATATAGAAATAGTTTATTTTTTTCTTTCGATAACGTAGTTCACCATCAAAGTCAAGGCTGCTTTGAATTCTGAATCTGAATAATTGTTGAGTAGTGAGAGTGCTTCTTGCTGAAACTCGATCATTTTATTTTCGGCGTAAGCCAAACCATTATTATTTTTCACAAAAGCAATAACTTCTTTTACTCGCTTTTTGTCTTTGTTATGGTTTTTGATAGAATTTATAAGCCAGCTTTTTTCTTTAGAAGTACAATTGTTTAAAACATGAATTAAGGGCAAAGTCATTTTTTGCTCTTTAATATCTATTCCGGTAGGTTTACCAATAGCTTCTTCGCTATAATCGAATAAATCGTCCTTGATCTGAAAAGCCATTCCTATTAGCTCTCCAAATTTACGCATGTTTTCTACCTGAACATCATCTTCTATAACCGATTTTGCGCCAAGTGCACAACAAGCAGCAATAAGAGTAGCTGTCTTTTTTCGGATAATTTCATAATAAACATCCTCGGTAATATCTAATCTTCTTGCTTTTTCTATCTGAAGTAATTCGCCTTCGCTCATTTCGCGTACAGCGACAGAAATTATTTTAAGTAAATCAAAATCGCCATTATCTATAGATAGTAACAATCCTTTTGATAGTAAATAATCTCCAACTAAAACGGCTATTTTATTTTTCCAAAGTGCATTGATAGAGAAAAAACCACGACGGCGGTTACTATCATCTACAACATCATCATGAACTAAAGTTGCGGTATGAATTAGCTCGATAACCGAAGCTCCACGATAAGTACGTTCGTTTACAATTCCCTCTGAAACCATTTTAGCCGTCAAGAAAACAAACATAGGTCGCATTTGTTTTCCTTTACGATTTACGATGTAATAGGTAATTCTGTTAAGTAAAGCTACCTTGGAAGTCATCGATTCATGGAACTTTTTTTCAAAAAGTTCCATTTCGTTAAAAATGGGCTGTTTTATTTGAGAAGTAATATTCATTTAGATTCCAAATATACTACTTTGAAAATTGAATTCCATATATAAATTATTTTTTGAAACCTTAATGCTATTATTTTAAAGTTAGAATAACCTTTTATTTATTTTTAAGACACTTCTGCCTCTTTATTTGCCAATTGTCCACAAGCAGCATCTATGTCTTTTCCTCTGCTTCGGCGTACTTTTACAACAACTCCTATATTTTCGAGTGCTTTTATATACGCATTAATAGATTCTTCTGAAGCTTGCTGAAACTCTCCATCATCAATCGGGTTATACTCAATCAGGTTTACTTTACAAGGCACATATTTACAAAACTTCACCAAGGCATCAACCGATGCTTTATCATCGTTAATTCCTTTCCAAACTACATACTCGTAAGAAACTTTGCATTTGGTCTTTTTGTACCAATATTCTAAAGATTCTCGTAAATCTGCCAAAGGGAAGTTTTTACTAAAAGGCATAATTCGAGAACGAATTTCGTCGATCGCCGAGTGTAATGAAACTGCTAATTTGAATTTAACATCATCATCGGCCATTTTTTTAATCATCTTAGGGATTCCAGATGTCGATACCATAATACGCTTTGGTGACATTCCTAATCCTTCTGTAGAGGTAATCATATCAATCGCTTTCATAACATTGTTATAATTCATGAGCGGTTCTCCCATACCCATAAAAACAATATTCGATAGTGGATGATTATAATACAAACGACTTTCTTTATCTATAGCTATTACCTGATCATAAATTTCAGCAGGTTCTAGATTTCGCATTCTTTTTAATCTTGCTGTTGCGCAAAAATTACAATCTAAACTACAACCTACCTGGCTAGAAACACAAGCCGTAGTTCTTGTTTCGGTTGGTATTAAAACTGACTCTACAACCAATCCGTCATGCAATCGTACAGCGTTCTTTACTGTACCATCATTACTGCGTTGCATTGTATCGACCTTGATATGATTGATAACAAAATTATCTTCGAGCATAGCGCGTGTTGCCTTAGCAACATTTGTCATATCATCAAAACTATGTGCTCCCTTGCTCCATAACCATTCGTAAACTTGATTTCCGCGAAAAGCTTTATCGTTGTTAGCGACAAAAAAATTGCGCAATTCTTCTTTTGATAAGGCTCGTATATCTTTTTTCTCCATTTGCATGCTGCAAAGTTACTAAAGTATTTGCTGATTTTTATTCGACCATAAAATATAATATCAAAGCAATAATAGAATCCGGAATAGAGGCACTTTTCTCGATAAAAAAACGCCTGTTTTCTTACTAAAAAAAACACTCACTTTACTACATCGTTGTAGCTATATATAGGGCTTTAATAAAATTTTAACAATGATTTATGTCATGCGAATCAATATATATACAAGCTAGATTTGACCTAAGTAAATACCACGATTAGTTGTTGATAAACATAATTTAAAAGCTACTAATCAAACTTCATTAATAACTTTTAAATACACAGAAAATGAAATCTCCAAAATTCAAATTATTTCTTTCAACAGTATTTCTCTTCGGAATAGTATTTTCCTCAAACGCTCAAAAAAATTATACGCTAGACGCGAAAACTAATTTCTCGGTTTCAGGAACATCAACAATGCATGATTGGGAAATGAAATCAGATTCTAAAACTGGAACGGCAAATTTCACAATTGCAGATTCGAAATTAATAAGCATCAACAGCATAGACATTACTCTGCCTGCAGAGACTATTAAGAGCGAAAAAACAAGTATGGATAAAGTAGCATACAAAACTTTAAAAACGGACAAATTCAAAAACATTAAATATGTTTTAAAATCTGCCGAAAAAGTTAACGAAACGACATGGGAACTTACAGGAACTTATACCATAGCCGGAGTAAGTAAAGTATTAAAAACACAAGTAAAAGCTACAGTTACCAAAGATGCAGTATCACTACAAGGCTCTAACAAAATCACTTTTACAGATTTTGGAATGAAATCTCCAACTGCATTATTAGGAACAATTAAAACTGGAGAAAACTTAACAATCAAATTCAATTTAAACTTTAATTAAAACGACTATGAAATCAATATACATTTTAGCAATTACGATACTAAGTATTACCACTGCGACGGCACAAGTAAGTTTTGGTCATATCCAAAACCAAATTCCCAGGAATCAAAAAGGGATTAATCAATTTGATGTAAAAAAAGATACGGTTGCTTACAAAGGAATCAGCATTGATTTGGGAGCTGCTTTTGCTTTACAATTTCAAGGGTTAAATTCTTTTAATGATCAAAAAAATCTGGCTACTGCTCCAGACTACAGATTAAATAATCTGCAAAACAATTTTAATTTACCAAATGCAAATTTTACAATTGGAGCCCAATTATATGATGGGGTTCGCGTAAACTTAGATGTATATCTTGCTTCTAGACACCACAACGAAACTTGGGTAAAAGGTGGTTACTTACAAATAGACAAGTTAGACTTTGTAAAAAAAGATTTCTTGGCCGACGTAATGAAATATACGACCATCAAGATTGGACAAATGGAGAACAATTATGGTGATGCTCACTTTAGAAGATCAGACAACGGAAATGCGTTAATGAACCCTTTTGTTGGTAATAATATTATGGATGCTTTTATTACCGAAATGGGGGCTGAAATATACTATAATAGATCAGGATTTGTAAGTATGATTGGGGTTACAAACTCAAAATTAAACCAAAGTGTTGAAGAAATTAAACCCGGTGCTCCTACTACAACAAAACCAGATGTAAACACAACCGTAAGTCCGTCTATCATTGCCAAATTAGGATGGGACAAACAAATTGATCAGGATTTAAGAATCAGACTTACAGGGTCATTGTACCATACCTCAAACTCTAGTGGTAACTTATACTCATCAGACAGAGCTGGTAGCCGTTTTTATGGAGTTATGACTCACTCTGCTTATGATGTTCTTGATGCAAATGGAGTTCCAATTCCATCGCCTATAGCTGGTCAAAAAACTACTGTAGCTGATAATTTTGATCCTATGGCAAACAAAGATACTGGTCGATTTAATCCTGGGTACGGAAACTGGGCTACATCATACATGATAAACCCATTTATAAAGTATAAAGGTCTTGAGTTTTTTGGAACATTAGAGTTTACTTCTGGTGGTGATTATAAAGGAACTGATGCTACTCGTAAAGTAAATCAATATGTTGGGGATTTAGTATACCGTTTTGGAGAAGGAGAAAAATTTTATGTAGGTGGGAAATATAACCTGGTAGATGGAAAACTTGCCAATGCTAATGCCGAAGCAATTCAGATAAACAGATTTGAAGCCGCTGCTGGTTGGTTCATGACAAAAAACATCTTAGCAAAAATCGATTATGTAAATCAAAACTATAAAAACTATTCTCAATTTAATGGAGCAATACCTAACGATTTCTTTGGAGGAAAATTTGAAGGAATAATGTTTGAAGCAGTAATTACATTCTAAATGCGATGAAAATCACAATAACAATACCTATATTAGGTTTAGCACTTCTCTTTTTTTTGGGAAGTGCTAAACCTCCTTTTCCAAATGATGAAGGCATATTAAAAATCAATAAAATAGAAATACAAATTGATGGAATCTCTACTGTAGGCAAGTACAATTGTGCCAATCTATTCTCTAAAAAAGACACGGTTTTTTTACATCTAAATAAAAGAAACTGTGTAACGGTAGAAATCCCAATGTCTAACTTTGATTGTGGAAATAAAATCATGACCAAGGATTTACTAAAAACAGTAAAATCTAACGAATTCCCAAATAGCTTCGTCACTTTTTCTAACATTAAAGCATTTTCAAAAAATTACAAATGTGACCTTACATTTGTAATAGCAAATAAAACTTTAAAATTTAAAGATTTCGTGTTATTAAACAAAACAAGTAATAAAATCGAAGGAAATATTAATTTAACTTTTACAGACCTTGGCCTTAAACCTCCAGTAAAAATGGCGGGACTCATAAAGGTGAAAGACGAAATAAACATAAGCTTTAGTTTATACAAAAACTAAACAATCCAAAAGCACTCATTTTTTTAAAGCTATCTTTAATTAGGATTACTTTTTATTCTAAAAAAAACTTTATACGGAATATGTTAAAATCATAAAATTTGGCACGAGAATTGTTTTTCGTTCTAAAGAAAAATAATCTTACAAAGAGCTCAATCATTTAAATTTTGTAACTTTATTTTTTCAGCGTTTCAACCATTATATTTTTCCAACCTTAAAAAATTATTTTATTATGAAAAAACAAATCTTAAGTTTAGCCGTTATCGCCTTATTAGCATTCGCTGTACAATCTTGCGAAAAGAAAGAACCAAAACCTACAGAAGAGGAATTAACACTTGGTAACAAGGTAGACTCTCTAACAACTGATATTAAAGAAGTAAAAGATACTGCTGTAACTAAAGTTGAGGATGCTGCTAAAGATGTAAAAGACGCTACTAAAAAAGCTGCCGAAGATGTAAAAACTGCTACAGAAAAAGGTGCTAAAAAAGTAGAAGATGCTGCAAAAGCTGCAAAAGACGGAACGGTAAAAACAGCCAAAGAAGTTAATGATGCTTTAAAAAAATAATTTTCATTGTCATGAAAGTTTAAAACCATTCGTTACGACGAATGGTTTTTTTTATGCTAAAAAGTGTAGTAGATATTTTTGTATTTTTGTGTTTCAAAAATTTAGACTTTACTTACCATGCATTTTATATCTCAAGACTTAGAGGATTATATCGAACAACACTCAGAAAAAGAACCTGAATTACTAGCTCGTTTAAACAAAGAAACTTACCAAAAAATATTATTGCCACGCATGTTAAGTGGGCATTTTCAGGGTCGTGTTTTAAGTATGCTATCTAAGTTAATACGTCCTGTAAACATTCTTGAAATTGGTACTTATACTGGTTATGCAGCTTTATGCTTATGCGAAGGCATGCAAGAAAATGGACAATTGCACACTATCGATATTAAAGAAGAATTAATCGATTTTCAGCGAAAATATTTTGACCAATCGCCTTGGGGAAAACAAATTTTTCAGCATTTGGGCGAAGCAACATCTATTATTCCTAAGATTGATGTAAAATTTGATTTGGTTTTTATCGATGCCGATAAAGAAAACTATCTTAACTATTACGAAATGATAGTTCCTAAAATGAATAAAGGCGGAATTATTTTATCTGATAATGTTTTATGGAGTGGTAAAGTTTTAGAACCATTACAACCAAACGATATTAGCACAAAAATACTTTTAGAATACAATTTACTTTTAAAGAATGATCCAAGGGTAGAAACTGTTTTATTACCTATTCGTGATGGCTTAACGGTAAGTCGGGTGCTTTAACATTTCATTATCTGAATTCCCTCCAGCTTTACTCAATGACATCAAGTTAAGCTTTTTAGAAAGCAGCATTAATCTTATAAAGATATAAAAAAACACAAAGCTTAAACACAATCTTGTCATTTCGACGAAGGAGAAATCTTAGCGAGTAACTCTACAAAGCTAGGACTCTAGTTGCGGAGTTTCTTGTGGAGATTTCTCCTTCGTCGAAATGACAAACAGTGTGGATAATTGATGTTTATAAAAAAATTGCGTCTTTGTGAGAGATTTATTCAGCAAAGCATTGCAACTTTTCTCTTAATTAAATAACACAATGTTTTAGCTCGAGGTCAATATAAATACAAAAAGGCTTTAGCCGGAATAATTAAATTCTTTCGGCTAAAGCCTTTTCTCTATATCTAAATTGCATTCTTCCAGCCAAAGCAGGAGGTAAATCAAATTAATTATAAAGCTTTATTTTTTTTAAGCGCAATTCTAGCCCAGATGGAAACGGCATCCTTTTTCTGGCTCCTTTAGCCAGGAAAAGATAGAGTGTACAGCTGGAAAAAGCTCCTAAATTTTATACTGGAAAATACCTTGCTCTTACTTTTTGGTATATTTTGAAGATTAAGAATCCCATTGTTGCTCCTGCTAAATATCCGCAAAGAATATCTAACGGATAATGCAATCCTAAATAAATACGGCTGTAAGCAAAAACTAATGGCCATAGGAACAATAATCCAAAATATTTAAAGTGTTTATTAAGTAACAAATACAAAAAGGTAGCTACTGCCATTGTATTTGCAGCGTGTCCTGAGAAAAAACTGAATGATTGTCTCGATTGTACAATTCGAATAAACGAATTAATATCGGGGTTGTTACAAGGTCTTAAACGCTGTACGCTATACTTAACCGCATTGGTTAACTGATCTGTACAGGTTATTAAAATAGCTATAAAAAGTAGTAAAAACAGGGTTTGTCTTTTACCTATTTTTTTATAGATGAAATAAAATAATAACAAAAAAAGAGGAATCCAATTTACCTGATTTGTAATGATTAACCAAAGTTTGTCGTAAGTTTCCGAACCTAAGCCATTAAGATAAACAAATAAATTAGTATCTAGTTTTAGTATTTTTTCAAGCATTATATCTGACGTTTTATAGGACCTGTAATTGTATCAATATCTTCTTTTGTTTTTTCGAGTTGCGTTGTAGCATCTCCCAACAAATTAGTTTTGGCCTTTTCTATTTCAGAATTAATATTGCCTGTTATGTTGTCTAATGCTTTCGCATCAAAACCGTTAGCTTCTGCGCCTTTTTGGATTTCGCTTTTAATGTCATTGGTCGCATTTTTAAGTTGCGCCATTGCTTTTCCCATTGTACGAGCTATTTCTGGCACTTTGTCTGAACCAAAAAGCATAAGTACTACAAATAGTATAAAAACTAATTCTCCTCCTCCTATACCAAACATATCTTTTTTATTTTATGTGCCACAAAGATATTAAATTTTGTAGCTGAGTCTTTTAAAATTTACTTAAAAAAAGAGACTCTTGCGAGTCTCTTATCTTTTTATGCTTAATCAAATTTTGATTTCGCTTCTACTTTTGGCCATGCATTATTAGTTACATCAATATCTGCAGTAAGTAATTTTGGGTCAATTTGAATGCTTTTTATCGCTTTCTCTGTCGCATATACTTTTTTGGCTGTATCATTATTTTTTCTCCAGATTTGTGCTGGATATTTAAACTCTTCTTTTGTTCCATCCTCATAAGTAATCTCCACAAGAATAGGCATAATCATTCCTCCTGGTTTCTCGAACTCTACTTCGTAAAAATATTTAGGCGATTTTAAATTTGCTTTTTCTTCAGCTGTAAATGTTTGCGCAACATAATCTGATAATAATTTTACATCATCAACTTTTAATGCTTTTTTATCTGATCCTTTTAATTCTTTATTATCACTTGCAATTAGATACACAAAAGGTCCTTTTTCGAAACCAAAACGTCCTTTTCTAATCTTAGTATCTTTTAGCTCTGTAGTTGCTGTCTCGCTTACATAATATTGTTTTACATCTTTAATTCCGATGTCTACAAAATCTGTTGAGTAAAACCATCCTCTAAAAAACCAATCTAAATCGACTGCCGAAGCATCTTCCATCGTTCTAAAGAAATCCTCTGGCGTTGGGTGTTTAAATTTCCATCTGTTTGCGTATGTTTTAAAAGCATAATCAAACAATTCTCTTCCCATAACTACTTCTCTTAAAATATTAAGTCCTGTAGCTGGTTTTCCGTATGCATTATTACCAAATTGGTGAATAGTTTCTGAGTTTGACATAATTGGCTCTAAAAACTTTTGATCTCCACTCATGTAAGGAACAATATTTTTTGCAGGACCTCGTCTTGAAGGGAAATTAGGATCTAATTCCTGCTCTGCCAAATACTCTAAAAAGGAATTTAAACCTTCGTCCATCCAGCTCCATTGGCGCTCATCAGAGTTTACAATCATAGGAAAAAAGTTATGCCCTACTTCGTGTATTACTACACCAATCATTCCGTTTTTTATTTCTTTGCTCGTTACTCCGTTTTCATCAGGACGACCAAAATTCCAACAAATCATTGGATATTCCATTCCCTGATCTTCTGCCGAAACTGAAACTGCTTTTGGGTAAGGATAATCGAATGTGTGCGATGAATAACTTTTTAATGTGTGTGCAACTGTCATTGTAGACGTTTCTCCCCAAAGCGGGTTTGCTTCTTTTGGATATACTGAAGCCGCCATAACTGTTTTACCTCCTAGCTTTACAGCCATTGCATCATAAATGAATTTTCTAGATGTTGCAATCCCGAAATCACGTACGTTTTTAGCACTGAATTTCCATGTTTTTTTCTTTTCAGAAAATCCTTTTTCAGTTGCTTCCGCTTCTGCCTGAGTAACAATTACAACTGGTTTATCGTATGATTTTTGAGCTAGCTCATATCTTTTTACTTGTTCAGGAGTAAATACTTCACTTCTGTTTACTAATTCTCCTGTAGCTTCCATCACGTGATCTGCAGGAACAGTAATGTTTACATCAAAATTTCCGAAAGGCAAAGCAAATTCTCCACCTCCCCAAAACTGCATATTCTGCCATCCTTCTACATCATTATAAACTGCCATTCTTGGGTAGAATTGTGCAATTACATATAATCTGTTTCCGTCTTTTTCGAATAATTCATATCCTGAACGACCTCCGTCTTGTCTGTAATTATTGATATTATACCACCATTTAATCGAAAACGAAATTTTTTCGCCCGCTTTTAATGGTGTAGTCAGATTAATTCTCATCATGGTCTCATTAACGGTATAAGACATCGGATTTCCCTTTGCGTCTTTTACATACTCAATATTAAAACCACGATCTAGTCCGTCTTTTAAGTATTTTTTTGAAAACCCATCAACAGCCAGTACCTGACTAATTTTATCGCTCTCGGCTAATGTTGTTTGTGTATTTTTTTTAGCTTGATTCTGATCTAGTTGCAACCATAAGTACTCCAGATTATCCGGAGAATTATTAGAATAAGTAATGGTTTCTGATCCGCTTAATTTTGCATTTTTATCATCTAACTCAACATCAATTTTATAATCGGCTTGTTGCTGATAATAAGCTGGACCTGGCGCTCCAGATGCTGTACGAAACATATTAGGAGTCGCTAATAGGTCATACATTTGACTAAATTTATTAGTATCGTACTTCCCTTGCTGTCTTATTGGTGTGGTATTTTTTTCCTGAGCAAACATTATTGCAGGAAAAAACAATAAAAGTGATATTCTTCTCATAAACTGGTTTTTTTGGAGTTTTTGTCAGGGTGTGAAAATAGCAATTAAAAAAATATTCATCTCCATTTATTCATACTTTAACAATTCTTTCCTTGAAGATTCTGTAAAAAGCACACTCTTTTTACTTCCTAATACCGAAACATGTGTAATATTTTGTTGCTCTGTATTCCAGTCTACCAGAATTGTATTCGAGATTTCTAAGCTTTTAATTTTGTCAACATCTTTTATCCTGGAATAACAAACTAAAACATCATTTGATTCAACTTCTTTAGACAAAAATGTGATTGGTCGTAACTGACCGTTTACTTTAATAGTAAAGTTTTCAGCAAGGTATCTTTTTAAAAGAGCAACATCGGCTTCAGTTTCTTTTTCTGTGCCGATGTTTGATTTTATTTTATATTTTTTCTCCACTCCATTATTTAAGTCGTCGATAAAAATTCGAGACGTAATTTGAAGCATTTTCTTTTCGGGAGCATAGTTTATCTGATACACACCAACATAAAACTTATGAAATGCAAATGATGATAATGATAAGAACAACATCCCTATTAAGGAGTAAACTACAATTTTTCTCATTTCTTAATATCATTCAC
Organism: Flavobacterium hydatis; assembly: GCF_000737695.1. Classification (GTDB taxonomy): domain Bacteria; phylum Bacteroidota; class Bacteroidia; order Flavobacteriales; family Flavobacteriaceae; genus Flavobacterium; species Flavobacterium hydatis. The sequence goes on along the minus strand of NZ_JPRM01000002.1, from coordinate 149,648 downwards.
TTTTTTGAATTCCTTACTTTTATTAATTAAAAAATCCATTAACTGAAATCTATCTTCTGGTTTAAGATATTGTTTTGAAACAGGATCATTAGAAGTATACATTAAGAATAAATCAATCTCATCATCTTTTAATTCTAAAGTCTTAGTAAAGAAAGTCGGACTGAAATTAGCTCTTACATATTGAGTAAAAGCTACATCATCTACAGGAACTTCTTTTTCGCCTGATTTATTCAAGAGTTTTTTAACATCTTTAAATATTCTCACGAAATCTGTACCGTACTTTATTGTTTGATCTGAATAAGAAACACTGTTTTCTGGGGTAGACTGTTTGTCATCCTCAAATTGCATATCAACATATTTCTGAGTATTCTTATCCAGTGATTTTACTTTTAATCCTTTTGGAATAACCACTTCTTTTAACTGATTGTTTTTAAGCCCCAATCGCACTACTAAAAGACGCTCAGCAAATTCTTTTTCTGTCAGTACCATTTTTCTTGTTTGAAAGGTCAAACTCGAAAACAATAAAGTATCTTTTGGTTGCGCCAGTATATCAAACAATCCGTTTGAAGAAATAAAGGTTCTTGTTTTTGTATTAACATTCAAAACATAACCGCTTTCCAAGGCAACAGAGTCATTTACCACTCTTCCGTGTAAAGACATTCTTGTACCATTTTGTGCTATACACAACTGACAAAACAAACTCAAGATCAGTATTCCAATTTTATTTCTCATTTTCGATAATTGTTAAATATTTTTGCGCCAAACCTGTTATTAAAAACATACTCATTGTTTTGTTTTTGGCATTCAACGAAGTTACAAACTCTGGATCATCTATGCAATACAACTGGAAGCCTTTTATATGTTCTAACGGAATCTTTAATCTATCTGTATAATAATTCTCTTCAAAAAGGTATTCAATTTTCAAATACAACATCTCTTTTTTCTCTACAGCTACTTCTTTTTTCAACATAGCAGTTCGGCCAGATATCTTATTTAAAAGCGCATCTGTCATAGTAGACTTAGCCGTATATAATTTTCGTTCTGCGGGTGTGTATTTCTTTTGCCCATAAGGTATGATTCCTAAATTTTCGGCATTTATATTAGAAAATTCATTTATAACTACCTCTTTTAATTCTATGTTTTTAGGAACCATTTTCACCACCAACAAGTCTAATTTCAAATCATTAGCTGTAATTCTTTTTCGGAGTGGTTCTAAATTCACTGCCGAAAAAACTAGCACATCTCCTTCTTTGATAACGATAGAAAACTGTCCTTTATTATCTGAAATAGTAGTTTCCTGAGTTGCATTATTAACTATTGTTATAACTTCAACCGAACTTGAATCGGCGGTAATTCTCCCAGAAATTTCTTTTGAAACAATAGTTTGCCCAAAACTAATTTGAAAGAATAAAGATACAATAAATAAAAGTAGAGTATTAATTATTTTCACGTGCTATTATTTCTTTGTACTTCTCTGCTAGTTCTCCCAGCAAAAATTCGGTAGTTGTTTTGTTTTTAGAGCTCAAAATCTTTGTGAAACTTTCATTTTCTACGGCAAAATATTCAAATCCTTTTACATAATCTAAAGGAATACTAAGCTTTCGTACAAAGTGATCCGTATCAAACATCTTTTCCAAAAGTTGCATAAAAATTTCTTTTTTCTCTACAGCTAGTTCTTTTTTTAGCATTTTTGACCTACCTGAGAACATGTTTAATAAAGGATCCAAAGCAACTGAACCTCCTAATCCTACTGAAGCATCCAGGTCGGTTGCTCCTTTTAGTTTTCGCTCTGCAGCTGTATAAGAACGTTGCCCAGCAGGGATTATACCTAAGGCAACAGCATTAATATTATCGTATCTTTTTATAATGACTTCTCGCAATTGATTCATTAATGTTTCCATTTTCACCACAAACCTTTCCGATGCCAAATCTTCATCCGTCAAAACTATTCGACGTTCTTTAAGCTGTACTGACGAAAAAATAAGCGTATCGCCTATTTGCGCTGGTATCGAAAACGACCCTTCAGTATTTGTAACCACCGAAGCTTCTGTTCTTAAATTAACCACATAAATACCCTCCAAATCCATTGTATTAGCATCTATTTTTCCTTTTAAAATAGGAGAAACAGCAACTTGAGCCATTAGATTATTAGCTAGAAAAACAAAAAAAACACATACAACCTTGTTCATCAAAACATTATAAGGATAAGCTGTAAAAGTATCTTAATGTCATCTAAATTTAATATTAACGACTTGGTAAAAATATGTTAATTAAACCTTTATTTTACAGCTTTAAAACACACTATTTAATATCTTTAACTTAAACAAAAACATTACAAATCCCATGAAAAATATTATCATTGCCAGCACCTCTACTCTTCACGGAGGCAGCTATTTAGATTATTTATTACCTGAACTACAAGTACATTTTAAGAACTGTAAAACTCTTCTTTTTATTCCTTTTGCAAGACCTGGAGGAATCTCGCACGAACAATATACCAATACTGTTTCGCAAGCTTTTGAAAAAATAGATATTAAAGTAAAAGGAATTCACGAATTTGAAGATGCTACAGCTGCAATTAATAATGCTGAAGGAATTTTTACTGGTGGCGGAAACACCTTTTTGCTAGTAACACAACTTTACAAAAATAATATTATGACTGTTCTGGCAGAAGCTGTAAAAAACGGAACTCCATATTTAGGAACTAGTGCAGGAAGTAACATTTGTGGATTATCAATGCAAACTACTAATGATATGCCAATAATTTATCCGCCAAGTTTCCAGACTTTAGGATTAATTCCATTTAACTTAAACCCTCATTATTTAGATCCAGATTCTCAATCTAAACATATGGGCGAAACACGCGAAACAAGAATAAAAGAATTTCATGCTTTTAATACTCTTCCTGTTTTAGGATTACGTGAAGGAAGCTGGCTAGATGTAAAAGGAGACAAAATTGTTTTAAAAGGGAATTTATCTGCTCGTCTTTTTAGACAAAATCAAGAACCAGAAGAATTAGCTCCTCAAACAGATTTGAGTTATGTGCAATAAAAAAGCCGAAACTATTAAGTTTCGGCTTTTTAAAGAGCGAAAGACGAGGCTCGAACTCGCGACAACCAGCTTGGAAGGCTGGAGCTCTACCAACTGAGCTACTTTCGCATTAACAGGGTGCAAATGTAAAAAATTTAAATCAATTTAAAAAATAAAAATCAAAAAACTTTTTCTTTTTAAAAGAAACCGAAACATTTGCAATTTCGGTTTCTTAGAGCGAAAGACGAGGCTCGAACTCGCGACAACCAGCTTGGAAGGCTGGAGCTCTACCAACTGAGCTACTTTCGCATTACTGTGGTGCAAATATAGATAATAACTTCAGTTAAAAACAAGTTTTTTTTACAAAAATTTCGCAAAATCTTAAACAAATTCTTTAATATATTTAAAACTAAAAAGTTATAACTTTACTATTCTTTAAAAATTATGTCAAACATACAAGAAATATCTGCCCAAGAAACCTATTTAGTACGCAATCCTGTTCTACGAAAAGGAAAACCTATAGAAAGTTGCCACTTTGATGGTGATGATTTACCTACTACGCATCACTTTGGTTTATTTGATGATAAAAATTTAGTAGGAATTATTTCGCTATTCCAAAAATCTAATATTACCTTTGCGGAAAATTTCCAATCGCAGATTCGAGGAATGGCCGTTTTGGACGATTTCAGAAAGAAAGGATTCGGCGAAGCTTTAGTTAATTACTGTGAAAAATATTGTATTAGCAATAATTGTAAACTAATATGGTTTAACGCCAGAACCGAAGCTGTTGGATTTTATGAGAAAATGGGCTACCAAAAAACTGGTGCAATTTTTGAAATAAAAGATGTTGGGAAACACCTGTTAATGTTTAAAAAACTTTAAAATGAATAAACTTTACTTTTTAATATTATTATCAATCCTTGTAAGTTGCAAAAAAGAAGAAAAAATAGTTCCTGTAAAAAAAGCAGAACCTCTTCCTGCAATTGTTCAAACCGACGAACGAAAAATTCAGTTGGACACATCGGTAATAGGATCTTTTAAAAGTGAAGACCTTAAAAAGTTTTACATCGCATCTAATAACGAAACCGTTTGGGGAAATCTTGAAAAAAGAACTTTCATTATTGATGAATTAAAAAAATCTGAATCTCTTGGTTTAGAACCAAACGACTATAGTATAAAAAGAATAGAAAATTTTGAAAGTAAAATAAGTAAGTTAAACGACGGCGACTTGGCTCTTTATGACGTTTTGCTTACTTATAATTTTCAGAAATACTTAACGCATTTACATAAAGGAAAACTAAATCCAAAGAAACTATATAATGATTGGGATTTAAATGACAAACCTTTTAATGTAAATACCATTCTTATAAAAGCTTTTAATGATAATGAATTAACGCTTGCTATTGAAAATAGTCAGCCAAAAACATATACATATAAAAGGTTACTAAAAGCATTAGAATTACTAAATGAATTTCCAGACGATAACATTAAAACCATCTCGGTTGAAGATAAAGTAACCCTGCACGATACTAATAATGCAATGATTACAATTAAAAAACGTCTTTTGTACTGGAAAGATTTAACAGGTAGAGACAGCTTAACATCTACTTACGACGACAAAACTTTCGAAGCTATTAAGAAATTTCAAACCCGCCACGGTTTAGCCGCCGATGGTGTTATTGGTAGAGGAACGGTTAATGCTTTGAATTTTTCTAAAATCAGAAGAAAGCATCAAATCATTAGCAACATTGAACGCTGGAGATGGTTTGCAGATACGCTTGCCGAAAATTATTTTATAATAAACATTCCTGATTATAGCCTTCATGTTGTTGAGAACAAAGACACTACTATTGTTAGAAAAATTGTTGTAGGTACTAATAGTCGCAAAACCCCTATCCTAACCTCAACACTTAAAACTGTAGTTTTTAACCCTACTTGGACTGTTCCGCCAACTATATTAAAAGAAGATATTGTTCCTGCAATGAAACGAAATCGAAATTATTTAAAAAATAAAAATATTACTATTTACAGCAAAGACAACTCTGTTGTAGAACCAAGTAATTGGAATGAAAATTCTCCTGGTAGTTATCGCTATGTACAAAGTCCAGGAAGTAGTAACTCTTTGGGATTAATGAAAATTTTATTCCCAAATAATCATAGTGTTTATTTGCATGACACTAATCATCGTAACTTATTTGGGCGAAACAACCGCTCCTTGAGTTCTGGTTGTGTTCGTGTAGAAAACCCTCTGGAATTAGCACAACATATATTAGACTCTAATAACTGGTCTAAAGAAAAAATAGATTCTATTATTGTTACTAAAAAAACGACCAATGTAAAAATTGCCAAAAAATACGCTATGTATCAATGGTATTGGACTGCATGGAGCGAAGATAACTCTTTACAATTTAGAGATGATATCTACAATCTAGATACAGATTTATATACTAAACTAAGAAATTAACTTTTCTTCCATCATAAAAGTTCTTGATGGATGATAGATATATAAACACGATTTATCTTTTATAGCTTCGATAATTGCATTTGTTAATCCTACAGGAATAGCTGGACAACCTTGGCTACGTCCTAACCTTTTGTTGTTTCTAATAAATGATTCCGAAACATAATCGGCACCATGAATTACAACTGCTCTTTCGCGTGCATTATCATTAACTCCTTTTTCTAAACCATCTAAACGTAAAGAGATTCCGTGTTTTCCTTTATACACCTCACCTGTTGCATAAAAACCGAGGCTACTTTTATAAGAAGAATTTGTATTTGAAAAATCTGATGCAAATTCCTCACCTGTATTTCTTCCGTGAGCTACTAAAGATTGAAATAAAACTGTATTGGTAGAAAGGTCGATAACCCAAAGACGTTTAAGATTAGATGATAAACTAAAATCGACTAAGGTTAAAAGGTCTTTTTGAATAAGTCCTTTTTCTTTTAATAAATAAAAGCCTTTTAAAGCTTCTGTAAAACTCTTAAGTTCAGGTAAATCAAAATTATTTGCGTTAAGTGTGCTATAAACTGCCTTGATTCTTAAATCCAAGCTTGCAGTTACTGTACTAGCGATATTTTTCTTCTCAACTTTTTTAACTTCTGTAGTCGTTTTTGTATCCGTAGTAAATGACAAAAACATCAATAATAACATGGGGCAAATCTTATAAATCATTGAATGCGTTTAGGTTATAATTTGTTTCGTGGTTCGCAAATATATAAAAAATATGTAGCTCCCAAAATTTTACAGCAGAAACGAAGTACTTTTTAATCATTTTTTAACGAATTTAACCTAATACTTATTGTATTCTCTTAATGAAATTATAACAAAACTTATTGAAATACAGTAAATTATAAACCAAAACCTACATCTTACAAAAACAAATTATCTATTTCACCCGCATTATACTACTCTAATTGACTACATCATTTTTAACTAAATAACCCAATAATAATTTTAAAATATTCAAAATACATATCTAAAAAAAAGATACACATTTGAACATAATTAGTAATTCACTTATCGATCTTATTCTTAAACCTGCTTTACAATCTTAATTAACCATTTTATTGACTCTAATAGCATCAAAAATAAAATCTAATCTGCATTTATTTTAAAAAATTACACCTTCTACAATTAAATTATTATTTTTTCATACGGTTCACTTTATAAAGTATAATTGTATCTCAGTCATTCTTAAACAGTTTATAAATGGCTTATCTTTGTGCAAAATAAATTCTGATGAACAAGAAAGTAATCCTTATGATTTTAGATGGTTGGGGAAAATCTCCTGACCCTAAAGTATCTGCAATAGACAATGCAAATGTTCCATTTATAAATAGTCTTTACCAAAACTACCCAAGCGCACAACTTCGTACCGATGGTTTAAATGTAGGTTTACCAGAAGGGCAAATGGGAAATAGTGAAGTTGGACACATGAACCTTGGTGCGGGAAGAATCGTTTACCAAGATTTAGCAAAAATCAACCTTGCTGTAGCTCACAATACTTTAGCCAAAGAGCAAGTACTTGTAGACGCTTTTACTTACGCAAAAGAAAATAACAAAAAAGTGCATTTTTTAGGTCTTGTTTCTGATGGTGGTGTTCACTCACACACTTCTCACTTACGAGGATTAATTGATGCTACTCAAGAATATGGCTTAGACAAAGTATATGTTCATGCCTTTACTGATGGTCGTGATGTTGACCCTAAATCTGGAGCAAATTACATTCAGGATTTAGAAAATCATATCGCAAATACTCCTGTAAAAATTGCATCGATTATAGGTCGTTACTATGCAATGGATCGTGACAAACGCTGGGAAAGAATAAAACTAGCTTACGATTTAATTGTTAACGGACTAGGAACTCCTTCTAGAGATGCTGTAGCCTCTATTAAAGAAAGCTACGAAAATAATATTACCGATGAGTTTATTGCTCCAGTAATAATGGTTGATGAACACGGAAAACCATTGGCAACTATCGAAGAAGACGATGTTGTTATTTTCTTCAATTTTAGAACAGATAGAGGTCGCGAACTTACTGAAGCATTATCGCAACAGGATTTTCACGAAGAAAACATGCACAAACTAAACTTGTACTATGTTACCTTAACTAATTACGACGAAACTTACCAAAATGTAAAAGTTGTTTATAATAAAGATAATATAACCGAAACATTAGGCGAAGTTTTAGAAAAAGCTAACAAAACGCAAATTCGTATTGCCGAAACGGAGAAATACCCTCACGTAACTTTTTTCTTTTCTGGCGGGAGAGAAATTCCTTTTGTTGGAGAAACAAGAATTTTAAGAAATTCTCCAAAAGTAGCTACTTATGATTTACAACCAGAAATGAGTGCCTTTGAATTAAAAGATGCACTTGTTCCTGAATTAAATAAAGGCGAAGTAGATTTTGTATGTTTAAATTTTGCCAATGGAGATATGGTAGGACATACCGGAATTATGAGTGCCGCAATATTAGCTTGCGAAGCTGTTGATGCTTGCGTAAAAGAAGTTATCGAAGCTGCTCTTGCAAATGACTATACAACAATCGTAATTGCTGATCATGGAAATTGTGAAACTATGATTAATCCTGACGGAAGTCCAAATACTGCACATACAACCAATCCTGTGCCGATTATTTTGGTAGACAAAGACATTAAAACTATTCATGATGGAGTTTTAGGAGATATTGCACCAACTATCCTGGAGTTAATGGGAATTGAGCAACCTGCCGCCATGACTCGTCACTCTTTATTGTAAAATACAACTGTGAAATAAACATTTAAAAAGCTGTTCTTTATCGAGAACAGCTTTTTTTTTCGCACAAATAAAAGTTAAATACCCAAAGTTAAAAGTAATACTATTATATTTGCATTAAAAATAACTTTTATGGAAACTATACTATCAAATTTAAAAATCCAGGTTAACGAAAAGATCTATGTAAAAGATCCAGAAACATCAGCTTTAGGAAAAAAAATTATTGAGCAAAGTATCCTCCTTATTGATGCGATAGGTTTTGATAATTTTACATTTAAAAAACTAGGCGTAGAAATAGGATCAAACGAAAGTTCTATTTATCGTTATTTTGAAAACAAACACAAATTACTAGTCTATTTATCGTCTTGGTACTGGAGCTGGATGGAATATAAACTGGTTTTCTCTACTACCAACATCACTGATAAAAAAGAAAAACTTAATAAAGCCATTACCATTGTTACCGAAAAAGTAGCCGACGATGCCTCTACAGAACATATTAACGAAGCGATTTTAAACAAAATTATAATTGCCGAATTCACTAAAACATTCCATACTAAAGAAGTTGACCAAGAAAACAAAGAAGGTTTTTTCTTGATATACAAAAGAGTCATTAATCGAATTGTTTCTATTGTAAAAGAAGTTAATCCCGAATATCCGTATGCCAAATCTCTAGTATCGACCATTGTAGAAGGAAGTTTGCATCAACATTTCCTGACGGATCATCTAAAAACAATTACAGATTGCAATGAAACCGTTACAACAACACAATTTTACTTAAATCTTGCAGAAAACGTTTTACGCTAAAAATAACCAATATGACTCCACTAAAAAGATTTTACAATTTACTTGAACTAGACAGAAAAGATATTTATCAAATCTTTTTCTATGCTATTTTCGCAGGATTAATAAGTTTATCGCTCCCATTAGGTATCCAGGCAATTATTACTTTTATACAATCTGGTAGAGTAAGTGCGTCTTGGATTGTTCTTATTATATTAGTTGTTACCGGTGTTGCGCTTGTTGGTATTTTATCTTTTATGCAATTGCGAATTACAGAAAACTTACAGCAAAAAATATTTGTTCGTGCTTCGTTTGAATTTGCAGCTCGTTTGCCAAAAATAAAACAAGCAGAATTATATGGCACATATCCCCCAGAATTAACGAATCGTTTTTTTGACACCATGACCATTCAAAAAGGGACTTCAAAATTATTAACTGATTTTTCGGCAGCACTACTCCAAATCACCTTCGGAATCATTCTGTTATCCTTATATCATCCTTATTTTATCGTATTTGGTCTCTTATTGTTTTTACTTTTATACTTCATTTTTAAATTTTCATACAAATCAGGTATAGAAACCAGCTTAAAAGAATCAAAATTTAAATATAAAGTTGCGAGCTGGTTACAAGAAATGGCACGAAATAATTTTAGTTTTAGAAATGAACTTAATTATGATTTTGCACTTCAAAAAAACAACTCTATAGTTGCTGGCTATCTTACTTATCGTGAGAAACATTTTAGCATTATTAAAAGACAATTTACACAATTGATTCTTTTCAAAATTATCATAACAGCTAGTTTACTATCTATTGGAGGGTTTTTAGTTTTGAGCCAGGAAATGAATATTGGACAATTTGTAGCTGCAGAAATCATCATCTTATTAGTCATTAACTCCGTTGAAAAAATCATTCTTGGACTCGAAAGCTTTTATGATGTTTTAACTTCTGTTGAAAAAATAGGACAAGTAACTGATTTAGAATTAGAAGAAAACTCTGATTCACAAAACGCACTTTGCTATAACAATATCACTTTAGAAACAGAAAACTTATGCGTCAAGTTTCCAGACTCTCAAAAGAATGCCTTAGAATCTATAACACTTAAAATAAATCAGGGAGAAAAAATAGTAATTGACGGTCGAAATGGCTCAGGAAAAACTACACTTATTCGAGTGTTATCAGGTATACTTAAACAAAATTCTGGTGCTTTTTACATCAATGATGACACCTTTAAGAAAATAGATCTAAAGCAATATCGCTCGCAGATTGGCAGTATTATCCATAATGAAACACCGTTTGAAGGAACCATTTTAGAAAATATTACTTTTAATGATCCAACAATAAGTTCTGAAGATTTAAAATGGGCAATTGATGGCGTACAACTTAGCCCGTTTATAAAATTATTACCAAAAGGTTTAGATACACACATTTATCCTGAAGGAAGACAATTATCTTCATCTAATGCTCAAAAAATTCTGTTGGCAAGAAGTATTATTCATAAACCAAAAATTCTTTTTTATGAAGACCCAATGGATACAATGGATGATGATGTTGCCAATGAAATTATTGATTTTATAACTTCCGATAAGAATAAATGGACCATTATTGTTTCGTCTAAAAATCCTTATTGGAAAACAAAATCAACTCGAAAATTAACTATGCAAAACGGTCTCCTTATTCTTGATCAAAAAAACTAATATGTTATGCTAAACATTTCCGACAATAAAACAAAACTACAGTCTTTAGACAAGTATAAAACTATAAAAGACCTAAGCAACAGACCACATTATAAAATTTTGAATAAAATAATAATTGGTACAGCGATCTTAGGGATAATTGCACTTTTCTTGCCTTGGACTCAGAATATCTCAGGATCAGGATCTGTAACCACCTTAAAACCTAACCAAAGACCACAATCTATCCAGAGTATTATTTCTGGTCGAATAGAAAAATGGTACGTACAAGAAGGGGATTTTGTAAAAAAAGGCGATACTATCATGTTTATATCTGAGATAAAGGAAGATTACATGGATCCAAATTTAGTTGAGAATACTAAAAACCAAGTAGATGCCAAAAAGCATTCCCTTGAATCTTATGGAGAAAAAGTAAACACACTTTCTAAACAAATAGAATTTATAGAAAATGAGAAAAGATTAAAATTAGAGCAAGCTCGAAATAAAGTAAAACAATCTCTTTTAAAAATAAAAAGCGACAGTATTGATCTTGTAGCTGTAAGAACACAGCTAAAAATTGCTAATACACAATATAATCGTTCTTTACAATTAAACAAAGAAGGATTAAAACCAATGACTGATGTCGAAGAGAAACGCTTAAAACTACAAGATGTTGATGCTAAGATTGTAACTCAGGAAAACAAATACCTGACCAGTAAAAATGAATATATAAATGCTAAAGTTGAGATTAACAGAATCACTGCAGAGTATTCTGAAAAAGCAGCTAAAGCAAAAAGTGATCAATATACTACTTTGAGTAATAAATTTGATACTGAAGCTCAGGTTAATAAGCTAGAGAATCAATATGTAAATTATAGTGTTCGTAATGGCATGTATTACATCAAAGCGGCTCAAAGCGGTTATATAAACAGAGCATTACTGGCTGGTATTGGCGAAACTATAAAAGAAGGAACTCCAATAGTAACGATAATGCCATCTGAATATGATATTGCGGTTGAAACCTTTATAAACCCGATTGATTTGCCTTTGATTAAAAAAGGAGAAAAAGTACGCGTTTGGTTTGATGGTTGGCCTACGATTGTATTTTCGGGCTGGCCTGATATTTCTTATGGAACTTTTGGTGGTCAAGTTGTAGCGATAGAAAACTTTATTAGCGACAATGGTAAATACAGAATTCTAATTGCCCCCGACCCATCCGAAGCTAAATGGCCTAAACAACTAAGTATTGGTTCTGGTGCGCAAACAATTGCTTTGTTAGACACTGTACCTATTTGGTTTGAGATTTGGAGAACTCTTAACGGATTCCCTCCTAATTATTACAAGAGCGATACAAAAACTACAAAAGAAAAGAAATAATGAAACCGATACTTTTTGCCTTTCTCTTTATTGGTTTTACCGTTTTTGGGCAAGAACCAGTTTCTAAGGAATTCACTTATAATGAATTTCTTGGGTATGTAAAAAAATACCATCCATTGGTTAAAAATGCTAATTTGGAAGTAAGTAAAGCTCAAGCCAATTTAATGATGGCTCGAGGTGGTTTTGATCCAAAAATTGAAGTCGATTTTAGTCAAAAACAATTTAAAGACAAAGAATACTACTCCATTTTAAATAGCAGTTTTAAAATCCCAACTTGGTACGGAATCGAACTAAAAGCAGGATTCGACAATAACGAAGGTGTTTATCTTAATCCCGAAAATACAACTCCAAATCAAGGATTAACTTCTTTTGGAATTAGTGTGCCTATCGGGCAAGGGTTATTCATTAATCAAAGAATGGCAGATGTTCGAAAAGCTAAAATTCAGATAAAACTAAGTGAATCCGAAAGGAAACTCCAAGCCATTGCTGTATTGTACGATGCCTCGATTGCTTATTTTAGCTGGAAGAAGAATTTTGACGAAATGAAGCTTTATGAAACATACGATAATAATGCTGAAATACGCTTAGCAGGTATCAAAGCCCTAATAAGTCAAGGTGACAAACCTGCAATTGACAGTATTGAAGCTGGAATTAGTTTAAAAAATAGAGAATTAAGCCTTGAAGATTCTAAATTAAAACTAGCTAAAGCTAAACTAGAACTATCTAATTTTCTTTGGTTAGAAAATAATATTCCGCTAGAAATGTCGGATAGTCTTGTTCCTGAAACTGCATTAGAAAACACATTGCAAGAAACGCTAAAAACCAATGATTTATTACAAAACGACTTTAGCTTAGAATCTCACCCAAAAATAAATGCTTTACAGAACAAAATAGAAATTTTGAATGTAGAAAAAAAGCTAAAAGAGAATATGCTGTTGCCTAAAATAAATGTAGGTTACTCTTATTTATCGGAACCTAGTTACATTGATAATTATAACTTTAAAGATTATAAAGTTGGCTTAGAATTTTATTTCCCATTATTTTTAAGAAAAGAAAGAGGGAATTTAAAACTAGCAAAATTTAAAGTTCAAGAAAATGAATTTGCTTTGGCTTTAGAAAAAATACAATTGACCAATAAAATAAGTGCTCAAAAAATAGAAATTAATTCGCTCTTAAAACAAAAGAAACTAGCAAAAGATTTGGTCGAAAATAATGTTACGATGCTCAACTCCGAAGAGCGTTTGTTTTCGTTTGGAGAAAGTTCCTTATTCTTGATCAATACTCGAGAGAATAATTTAGTAAGTGCCAAACTTGCTGCTATTGCTTTAGAAAACAGATTTTATATTTCTAATTCGGAACTTTTTAAAATCATGGCAAATCCAGATTAAAACGGAATTTACAATATTATAAAAAGAGACAAATCTTACGGTTTGTCTTTTTTTTTTAGGTAATAATATGTTCTACAAAATAAATAAAAAGACCAACAAACCCTCCTACTACAGTTCCGTTAATTCGGATAAACTGTAGATCTTTCCCTATTTCTAATTCTAACTTATTCGAAATTTCTTTCTTGTCCCAGCTTTTAACCGAAGAAGCAATCAAGTCGCCAATCATTTGCTTATTCTTTAAAAGGATTCCCAGCAAATCTATTTTTATAAAATTATTTATTTTGCTCAACATAACTTCATCTCCTTTTATACTGATTCCAAAATTCTGAATCATGCTGATGATTTTATTTTTTATTTTAGAATCATCTTTCTTTTCTAAATCGGCAGAAATAGCCACTTTTATCTGACTCCAAATATCATTGATATATTCTCTAACTTCGCTTTTATGAGCAAACTCAATTACTAAATCATTTACTTTCTGCTGAAGTTCAGGCGAGTTATTTAACTCTGTAATAAAGTCAAGAACATAAGCATTTATTTTTCTCCTAATGCTGCTATTAGAATGTTTTGCTTCATCGATAAACTCATAAAGTCCGTTAAAAATACCATCTGCAATCTTTTTATCGGCTACTCCAAGCGTGTACCAAGGTGTAGATTTATTTACTTTTTCACGAATCACATCTCTGTTATTCTGTAATTCTTCGGTAAGTATTTTTAATACATTCGTAATTAACTGTTCTTGTTTTTCGCTTTTGGTTAAAGACTCTAACCCTACTGCAATCCATTCTCCAAAATTGATTTCCTTTAATTTGGTTTCAAATTTGGCTTGAATAAACCTCTGGACATCTTCATCGACGATAGTTTTTAAAATCCCTGGTATAATATCTTCAATAATTAACGAAGCAATCGTATTTGCATTGGGTTTATCAGACAACCAGTTTGCAGCCTTTTCGGCAAAATTAAACTGTTCGATTTTTACTTCTAATTTCTCTTTGATTAAGAACTCATCAGAAACAAAAGTGCCAAGATTTTGCCCAATAGCATCTTTATTATTAGGTATTAAGGCGGTATGCGGAATTGGTAATCCCAGAGGATGCCTGAATAGTGCTACTATAGCAAACCAATCTGCAATTCCACCAACCATCGCAGCTTCACTAAAGGCTTTTAGCCAACCTATTTTAAAATAAATTGCAATTAAAAAAAGAACTATAGCTACACCCAATACTCCCAAAGCAAATCTCTTCATCTTAATCAAGCCTGCCGATTTACTTTTACCTTCTTGGTTAATACTATTTTTCATAATGTAACGAGTTAATTAATAAGCTAATTTATTCAATTGTTTCTACAACTCTTTTCATTTTAACAAGATAATTTTACAATCTTTCTATATATTTATTGTCTGCTTTTTGTTGTAATTGTAATTGTTATAATTAAATACAAAAGCTATTTAAAAAAAATAATATTAAAATTGTACTTTTGCCAACTGAAAATCCGAAATTATGATTATTGTAAAATCACGTGAAGAAATAGAATTAATGCGCGAAAGTGCCTTAATCGTATCTAAAACATTAGGAATGATTGCTTCTGAAATAAAAGAAGGAGTTACCACATTATATCTTGACAAACTAGCCGAAGAATTTATTCGTGATCACGGTGCTGTACCAAGCTTTTTAGGTTTGTACGACTTCCCGAACTCACTTTGTATGAGTCCAAACTCACAAGTTGTTCACGGTATTCCAAATAATACACCTCTAAAAAGTGGTGATGTTATCTCGGTAGATTGTGGTGCATACAAAAACGGTTATCACGGAGATCACGCTTATAGCTTTGAGATAGGAGAAGTTGCTCCAGAGATTAAAAAATTATTACAAGTTACCAAAGAATCTTTATATGTAGGAATCCGCGAATTTAAAGCTGGAAACCGCGTAGAAGATGTTGGAAGCGCTATACAAAAATATACTGAAGCACACGGATACGGAGTTGTTCGCGAACTAGTTGGTCACGGACTTGGACAAAAAATGCACGAAGATCCTGAAATGCCTAATTATGGTAAAAAAGGAAGAGGAAAACTTTTTGTTGAAGGAATGGTTGTTGCCATTGAGCCAATGATTAATCTTGGAACAAGAAACATAAAACAACATAAAGATGGCTGGACAATTACAACTGCCGACGGTAAAGCAAGTGCACACTTTGAGCATGATGTAGCTTTAATCGATGGTAAACCAGAAATCTTATCAACTTTCCAGTACATCTATAAAGCCCTAGGAATCGAGAGTAACGAAGAAGATGAATTCAGAAAAGTGCCTTTGATCTTGTAGATTCCACAAAGATTAACTGATTACTTTTTTATTTCTATTCATGAAACTCGCGTTCAAATCCATTTAACAGTGAAGAAACTTTTTAAACTAGTTCTTAATACCATTCCACGTCCATTATTAATTCGTTTGAGTTATGTGGCACGTCCTATTTTAGCCTTTACATTAAAAGGAGATAAATTTACCGATCCTATTGATGGTAAAAGTTTCAAAATGTTTTTACCTTATGGTTATGGAACTCAACGTAACAACGTATTATCGCCAAGCACGCTTTCTTTAGAGAGACACCGCTTGTTATGGTTATACCTAAACGATCAGACTGATTTCTTTACAGCGCCAAAAAAAGTATTACACTTTGCTCCGGAACAAGCATTTTATAAACTATTTCGCAAGCAAAAAAATCTTGATTATACAACGACTGATTTATTCTCTCCTTTAGCAGATGTAAAAGCAGATATATGCAATTTACCTTTTAAGGATAATGAATATGATGTTATTTTATGCAATCACGTTCTAGAACATATTCCTGATGATACTAAAGCTATGCAGGAATTATTTCGCGTTTTAAAACCAGGCGGAATGGCTATTTTGCAAATTCCACAAGATTTATCAAGAGAAGTTACTTTTGCCGATGATACTATTACCGACCAAAAAGAACGTGCTAAGATATTCGGACAATATGACCACGTACGTATTTACGGTCGCGATTATTTTGATAAATTAAGAAGTATTGGCTTTATAGTAATCGAAGAAGATTACACTAACAAAATAGCTCCAGAACTGGTAGAGAAATATTGTTTAGCCAAAGGAGAAATCATCCCACTATGCTTTAAACAGGAGAACTAAACACTTTTTTGAACCATATAAGTGATGTAAGTTCATTTAAAAAGCTCTTGACCAATAATACAATCAAGACTGAATTATAAAATATAATAATCATTCAAAACCTAACAGGTTTTAAAAACCTGTTAGGTTTATTAATGGAATAATATTTATTTTTTTGATTCGAATTAATAACTAAAACAAAAAATCCGTTTTTATCAGCGTTTTGCTTTAGCAATCCGTTTTATCAGCGTTGCTTTTTAGTTTTTTTTGAATTAGACAACTTCCCAAATTACAACCAAACCAAATCCCTAATCTTGGAACCTTCGAAATCATTTCAATTTTGTTTTGACATCAGTTTTGAAAAAAATCTGAATACCCATATCCCAACTGCTTATATCGTAGAAGATATTATTGATAATGACATTAAATATTTAAATAAAAAAGCAACTGCAGACGTTCTTGATGGTTTTGGAATTGTCTTCGAAAATTTAGATACTAGCTCAAAAAAAATACTGACGGCTTGTGAATCTTTAAAGCCTGAATTTATTTTCAAAAAATTTAGCGCAAAAATAAAATCGGCAAAAACAATTACTGATTTGCAAAAAGATTCCAAAATTGATTTTGCAATTCGTCAGCATTTACAACTAAATTTAAGTTCCTTTTACACACTAATTGTAAAAGAACAATTTCCTCTATCTATTAATATGGGAATTGAAAAGGATTTTTATCGCTCGAGAGTTGCTATCAATCCTCTAGATTTTGAACCTCAAATTCAATTTGATAAACATTCAGAAGGAATTACCTATACCCTATCTTTAAAAGAAAACAACACTACTTTTTTACCCATGAATAGTAGTGTCGATATACTACTGGATGAACCTGGTTGGTTAATCATTGATAAAAAATTAGGGCAGTTAAAAGAACTGAACTCTAAAAAGCTTTCCCCTTTTTTAAAGAAAAAATCAATAGAAATACCTTCAAGATTAGTTGATGATTATTTTAAGAATTTCATTCCTGAAATAGCTAAAAAAACCGATATTGAAGCAACTGGTTTTGAAATCGAACTTCGTGATAAAATTATTTTCTGCACGATTCAACCTGTTTATGATTTCTTTAAAAATCGTTATTATCTCAACCTTCATTTCGATTATGACGGATATATATTTGACGCAAGCAAACCTAAAAAAATACATACATATCTTGATTTTAGCGTTGCCAATGAACCAAAAATAATTCAGTTTAAACGAAGTCATGACGAAACTTTATATACTGATAAATTACTTGAACTTGGTTTTGTAAAAATCAAAAATGAATTATTTGGATGGAATTCAGACACCGAAATTCCTGATCCTTACACTAATATTCAATTAGTCATTAATCGCAAAGAAGAGCTTGAAAATTTAGGTTTCACAATCCAAAATTTGCAACTAGAAAGCAAAGCAATCATTACAGAAAACCATACTGTTTTATTTTCAAAGGGAGAAACTAAAGAAGATTGGTTTGATATTAAGATAATCATTTCGATTGGGGATTATACAATCAATTTCAGCGAAATTATTCCAAATATAAAAAGCAAGGAAAGACTCTTTTTATTGCCTGACGGAAACTATTTTTTAATTCCTTTAGAATGGCTCAGTAAATATAGTTCGCTGGCAAAATTGGCCAGAACAGAAAATGGAAATCTGCTTTTGCGCAAAAGTAATTTTGCCGCTCTGGATGCAATTCCAGAAATCAAAGACGATGTAAATCCAATTCTAAAAGCTGAATACGTATCGTCTGATTTATTAAAAGCAACTTTGAGACCGTATCAAATTGATGGTGTAAAATGGCTTCTAGGTCATTTTAACTCTAATTTAGGCGCTTGTCTTGCCGATGATATGGGACTTGGTAAGACTTTACAAACCTTAGCTGTATTGGTTGCTGTGCAGGAACAGTTAGGTTTTACAACCAAAACAACGAATTTTGATTTGTTTCAAAACGAAACCATTATTGAAAGAGAACCTTTAAAAACCTTGATTGTTTTACCTTCTTCATTAGTTTTTAACTGGTATAACGAATCTGGGAAATTTACACCACATTTTTCAAAAATGCAGTATGTAGGTAACGACAGGAAATTATTAGTGAATAGATTAGAATCATCCGATTTAATTTTTACCAGTTACAGCATCATTCATCGAGATATTTCAATTTTAGAAAAATATAATTTCCGCTATTTGATTTTGGACGAAAGTCAATACATTAAAAATAAAAACTCTAAAATTTTTAAAGCTATAAATAAAATAAACACGGAACATAAAATAGCTTTAAGTGGTACTCCTATCGAAAACTCTTTGGACGATTTGTGGTCGCAAATGCAATTTATAAATCCTGATATTTTGGGTAGTTATAATTTCTTTGCAGAAAATTTTAAAATTCCGATTGAGAAAAAACAAGACGAAGATAGTTTAGCAGAATTAAAAAATCTTATTCAGCCTTATATCTTAAGGAGAACCAAAGAACAGGTTTTAAAGGATTTACCCGAATTAACAGAGCAGATTTATTATTGCGATATGGATCCTGAACAGGAGAAATTATACGAAAAAGAGAAATCAAAAGCTCGTAATTTTTTACTAAAAACAGATGGTTCCAGCCCAGACAAAATTAGCATTATCAATACATTGATGAAGTTAAGACAACTGAGTAATCATCCGAAAATGGTAGATCAGGAATCTGAAATTGATTCCGGAAAATATATTGCGGTCACTAATTACTTGGAAAGTTTAGTAAAAGGGAAACAAAAAACTATCATTTTTAGTTCATTTGTTACTAATTTGAGCTTTTACACGACTTGGTGTAAAGAAAACAAAATAGCTTTTTGTGAGATTACTGGCGATACTCCTGCTAAGAAAAGAGAACAGCAGGTAAATCTGTTTCAAGAAAATGAAGAGCCTTTACTATTTTTTATTTCGCTCAAAGCTGGTGGTGTTGGTTTAAATATCACCAAAGCTTCTTATGTTTTATTCTTAGATCCTTGGTGGAATCCTTTTGCTGAAAAACAAGGAGTAGGAAGAGCACACAGAATTGGGCAATTAAATAAAGTAAATGTTATTCGATTTATTTCGAAAAATACGGTTGAAGAAAAAATAATTAAACTGCAAGAAAACAAAAAACTGTTATCTGATTCACTTTTGGAAGAAAGCTTTGTTAACGACGAAATCGAAATTAATTTAGAGTACATATTAGGAGCCTAATAAATTGGCACATTTTTCGTTATATAAAATTGTTATATTTACAATCTTACAACGTAATATATTATGCCGAATTCATTCTTCCGAAAATTAATTCTCCTTCTTGCTTTTACTTCTGCTACAGCCCAAGTACAATCAGAAGTCACTCCACCATATAATATCAAAACTGTTTCGTTTGTACAAAGTGGGCAAAATGTTGTTCCGATATTTGAACTAGGAAACAGTTTTCAACTTCAGTTTGATGATCTATTTGGTAATGAAGCTGATTATTATTATGAAATTACACATTGCGATTACAATTGGATTCCATCGGATATTCCGAAAACCGATTATTTACAAGGATTTGACGGTCAGAGAATAACTAATTACACCAATTCATTCAATACTTTACAGATATATTCTCACTATAAACTTTCTTTCCCAAATCAATTCACGCAAATATTGATTACAGGTAATTATATTCTTAAGGTTTTAAATGAAGATAAAGAAGTTGTGTTTTCCAGAAAATTTATCGTGTACGAAAACTTAGTTACTGTTCCTGCTCAGGTAAGAAAAAGTCGAACAGTAAGCGATATCGAATACAAACATAATCTGGACTTTGCTATAAAATCTAACTCTTTTCTTTTTCAGACTCCGTTACAAAGTGTAAAAGTATTTTTGATACAAAATGGTAATTTTAATACCGGAATTAAAAATGTTCCTCCACAATATACGCTTGGAAATGATTTAATATATAAATACAATAATGAAACCCAATTCTGGGCTGGAAATGAATTTTTATATTTTGAGAATAAAGATATTCGTAACGCTGGTAACAATGTAGGAAGAGTAGATTCTAGCAAAGACATTTATAATTCTTATTTATATACCAATAGTGCCAGAGGAAACTTTCCTTACACAAACTACCAAGATATTAATGGGAACTTTGTTGTAAAAAACATGAATGCAACAAATAATGAAGTCGAAGCAGACTATGCATGGGTTTATTTCTCGCTTTCGGCACCTGCTTTCCGCCTCAACAAAGACATTTACATTAACGGTATGTTCAATAATTACGGTTTAACTCCCGAGAATAAAATGGATTACAATACGGAAAAAGGTGTATATGAAAAAGCCATAATGATAAAGCAAGGATTTACTAATTACCAATATCAGGTGGCAGACAAGAAAGGTGTAATTGATTATGAGAATGCAATCGACGGTAATTTTTTCCAAACCGAAAATGAATACACTATATTGGTTTATTATCGAGAGAATAGAGACCGTTATGATCGTGTAATTGGTAAAGGTTATGCAAACTCCCTGAATATCATCAATTAAAAACATTTTAGAAATGGTTTTTTTGAATCATTTTTTTTTGTAAATTTGCTTCTATTACGCACATATATACCACTTTAGTATGGTTTCTCAAATAACAAGAGGCATAAAAATATCCGTTTTAACTAGTTTTGAAGGTACCTACTTCAAGAACTACAAGATTCACTTTGCCTTTAGCTATGTGGTTACTATTGAGAACCATAGCAAGGATTCTGTGCAACTTACTTCTCGCCACTGGGAAATTTTCGATTCATTAAACGATATCGAAATAGTAGATGGTGAAGGTGTAATTGGAAAAAAGCCAGTTTTAAAACCAGGTGAATTTCATACCTACAGTTCAGGCTGTTTATTGTCATCTCCTTATGGTGCAATGAAAGGTTATTTTAACATGGTTAATTTTACTACTACAAAAATCTTTAAAGTTATTGTTCCTACTTTTAGAATGTGTGCTCCATTTGCATTAAACTAATCTCTTTTCCTATAGATTTTTTTTATAGTTATCTTATACTAAAATTATCAAATTATTAGTTTAACCTTTGTACTTTTGTACAGCGTTAGATAATTCGTATAAAATGAATTATCCAACTGTTAATTTGTCTAATTATCTAATTCTAAACAATATGCTAAAAGGATTTTTTCATGTACCTAAAGCGGTAAACGAACCCGTAAAAGGATATGCACCAAACTCACCAGAAAAAGCAGCAGTACAAGCAGCTTATACTACAATGTGGAATTCTAAAATAGATGTTCCGTTATACATTGGAAGTGAAGAAATTAAAACTGGAAATACTAGAAACATTACGGCTCCTCATGATCACAAACATGTAGTAGGAACTTACCACCTAGCCGAAAAAACACATATAGAAAAAGCAATTGCTAATGCGCTTGAAGCAAAAGATGCATGGGCTAATATGGCATGGGAACAACGTGCTGCTATTTTCTTAAAAGCTGCTGAACTTATTGCTGGTCCTTACAGAGCTAGAATAAACGCAGCTACAATGATTGGACAATCAAAAAACATTCACCAAGCTGAGATTGATGCTTCTTGTGAATTGATTGACTTCTTACGCTACAATGTTGAGTTCATGACTCAAATTTACGCAGACCAACCAAAATCTGATTCTACAACTTGGAATCGTCTTGAGTACAGACCTTTAGAAGGTTTTGTATACGCAATTACTCCTTTTAACTTTACTGCTATTGCTGCAAATCTTCCTGCAAGTGCTGCAATGATGGGGAATGTTGTTATCTGGAAACCAAGTGATAGCCAAGTATTCTCTACAAAAATCATCATCGACGTATTTAAAGAAGCTGGAGTTCCAGACGGTGTTATTAACGTAGTTTTTGGTGATGCATTAATGATTACCGATACTGTATTGGCTAGTCGTGATTTTGCTGGAGTACACTTTACAGGTTCAACTCATGTATTTAAAGATATTTGGGCTAAAATTGGTGCAAACATCCACAATTACAAAACTTATCCAAGAATCGTAGGAGAAACTGGTGGTAAAGATTTTATCATTGCTCACCCAAGTGCTAACGCTAAACAAGTATCTACAGGAATTGTACGTGGTGCATTTGAGTTCCAAGGACAAAAATGTTCTGCTGCTTCAAGAGCTTATATTCCACAAAGTTTATGGCCTACAATTAAAGAACAATTAATCACTGATGTGAAATCTATGAAAATGGGTTCACCAGAAGATTTTGGTAACTTTATTACTGCTGTTATTCACGAAGGATCTTTTGATAAATTAGCTAGTTTTATTGATCAGGCTAAAAAAGATGCTGATGCTGAAATAATCGTTGGTGGAAACTACGATAAATCTGTTGGATACTTTATTGAGCCAACAATAATCGTAACTACAAATCCAAAATATACTACAATGGAAACCGAATTATTCGGACCAGTTATTACTATATATGTATATGAAGATGCAAAATGGGAAGAGACTTTAGAATTAGTTGATACTACTTCTGAATATGCTCTTACTGGTGCTGTATTTAGTCAAGACCGTTATGCTATCGAAGTAGCTACAACAAAATTGCAAAATGCTGCAGGTAACTTCTACATTAATGATAAACCAACAGGAGCTGTTGTAGGTATGCAACCATTTGGTGGTGCTAGAGCATCAGGAACAAATGACAAAGCTGGTTCTGCATTAAACTTATTGCGTTGGGCTTCTCCAAGAACAATAAAAGAAACTTTTGTAACTCCAGAAGATTACAGATATCCGTTTTTAGGAGAATAATCTCTACAGGTTAAAAACAATTAAAACCCACAGGTTTCAAAATCATTTGAAGCTTGTGGGTTTTTACTTTCATAAAAGACAAAATCATCCTGTTTGTTAATTGTTTGTAATCATTTTCGTACGATGTTGGTTATCAAAAACATACCTTTTTCAAAAACCTTATAATGTTACTTTAAAAACCTTTCCTGACATAAAAAAAATAAGTCCAAGCGTAAATTTGAACTTTCTTAACCTAGCAAATAAACTCAAGGAAAAAGAATAAAATGTTCGCACATAAATATGGAATTAAATTAAATGACTTATGAAAAGTTTAGAGAAAGTACCCGAAATAATCCGTGAAGCAAAAAGTGTTGGTCACGCTATTGATTTTAAATGGAATGAGAAAATCATGGAGAAACTTATTGATCCTGCTGAGAACCATAATAAACTAGAGAATGCTTTAGCAGGTATTAGTTATAAGGCTTCTTTAGGATTAACAGCAGCTTTACTAGAATGGATTTACTGGCGTTATAAAAGCCACACTGAATCATCTCTAGAAATGAAACTGCGTATCGAAGCGCTTTGGTGTTCTATATCAAATCCTGAATACACAAAACCTCTAGTTTTTGACCTTAATATGGATGCTCCGGCAACTGGTCCTATAGATGGACCATTATGGGTTGCTCTTATGAATGTAAGAATGGTAGATGTGTTACGCAGAAAAGGTTCTTATTATTTACAAAGTGAAATCGTAGGTTTAGCATTACTTGCACGCCACGTTTCCCCAAAGAAAAAAATATTTAATAAATGGCTTAAAAGTACTTTAAAAGAACTTAAACATATCTTTCCTTGTCAATATACGTATGACAATATAAAAGCAACAGATGAAGAAGTTTATAATCCATCGGCAGAACCCGTAATCAGTCGTGATTTTTTCTTCGATCCTTTTTATAAATACAGTGCAAAATCTTCAGAAACTGCCATTAAAGATTTTGTTGCAAGTTTAAACTACGAAACAAATCCTTTTTTATGTTTCCCTAAAGAGGCTAGTTAAATCAATATATTTTTATAGAAATACCCACAAGTTTAAAATATTTTAAAACTTGTGGGGATTCTTTTTTATTACAAACTAAGTCTATTTACTTAACTCAAAACTAGAAATAGTATGAAAAGAATCGATCTCAGTATTCTTCTCCCCTTTAAAAGTATCGTAGTTTACAACCAACAATTTTCCTTTATAAATTATCGTTTCACAAGGATTATCTAATTGTCCATCAGAACCATCTGCATTACCATTCTCCCATATTAAGTGTATTGTATTTGTATTTAAATCTAGCTGGTGAACGCTATTATTATCATAATTGGCAATAAAAATAGAGTTCCTTTTCTCATCATAAAAAAAGCCATCACAACATTTTAATTTATCCGAGTTAAAAACTACTTTTTTAGATTTAAGCTTACCTTCTTTTGTAAATTCAAGTTTTGTAATTACTCCATCTCCAAAATTTCCCGCATACAGATTTCCTTTTTTATCAAAAGCAATACCATCAATACCAATAGTTCGTTTTGTTACTTCGGGTTTAAGAGTAAATGTTGTTACTAAATAATTAGGTTTCGTATTTTTATCCAAAGTTATTTTACCCGAATTTAATTCCTTCAGCGAGAAGCTATAAATTCCACTTTCTCTCCTATTCTCAAAAAGAGCATCGGTTATATAAACTCTATCTTTATACCATCTTACTGCTTCGCCAAAATTGAAACCTTCTGCTAAAACCTCGGCATATTTAGGTTTTCCATTCTCAACAACAACCCTTAACAATCTAGAGAAATTTTCTTTATCAGCAAAAAACTGATTGTCCATTATATATAAATTCCCATCAGGGCCAAATTCCATTCCCATAGGATGTACCTTCTTTGTTTCAGGATGTACTGGCAGTTTATCAAACCATGTTACAGGTTTATCATTTTCGTCAAAAGTCAAAATTTTACTTCCATGCTTTTCAAAAGTCATCGGATTAGTAATAGACAAATACAGATTGCCTTTTTTATCCAGAGCCATTCCATCGGGAGTTTGACACGTTTCGCCTAAATCGGCAAACAAAGTTGGTTTAATTGTTTTTGAAACTTCACTATAAGTAATTTCTTGTTTGCTTTCTTGTGAAAATAAATTTATAGTATTCATGAAAATCAGAATACCTAGTACGTTTTTAATCATTGTCTTCATTTTGTTTAGGTTTAAGTGTTTTTTTGGATTGTTTAAAAAAGAATACTTTTTAGCTCATTTACTAAAAATAATGCGAATAGAAGAATCAGTTTTATCATGATTTATATATTTGAAAGCGAATATAATCACAGAGCCAATCCCCTATTTTATGCGCAATCAAAAACACAACTTTAGCATTCGAATAATAGATTTTAAAAGAATAATGCATTCGTATGCTCAAATACATTTTTTAGATGCAAAAAGCTTTTATTTATATCTGTAAATAAAGCATACTTCGATATTTTATTATCTTGTTCCCTCTTAAACCATTATAATGAGTTTTTTAAAAAACATCGACCTAAAAAGAATCCTTTTCCATTGTATCTATTGGATTTCCTTTTTATTATTATACCTCTCAAGCAAGTCTGATAATACTAGTACTTACGACTTTACTTTTATTTATACCTGGAAAGTTATAGCACAAGCAACTGCTGCTTACGGATTGATTTATTGGATTATTCCTCAAACTCTGGATAAAAAGAAATATTTACTTTTTATCGTTTTTGCGACAAGCTGGCTCTATCTTGTTTTTGCTTTTTTAATGATTTTTAAATACTATTATCTAGAACCTAAATTCCCTGGATTCTTTGATGATTGGCTTGGGCATAAAATGTCTGTTCCAGAAAGATTAACTTCTTTTAAATTAATATTCAGAGAGTTTTCTTTTATCACTTATCCAATAATCATATTGGGTTTTATCAGCTTTAATCGCAAGCAGCAACGCTTTTTAAAATTAGAAGAAGAGAAAAAATCGATGGAATTAAAAGTTCTGAAGAATCAATTAAATCCTCATTTTCTTTTTAATACGCTGAATAATTTATACACTTTAACCCTTAAAAAAGATGATAAAGCACCCGAAGTAATTGCCAAATTATCCGAAATCCTGGACTTTGTATTATACCGTTGTAATGAAGATTATGTTTCTATAGAAAAAGAAATTGCCTTAATTGAGAATTATATTGCTCTGGAAAAACTTCGCTATAGCGAAAGCAGATTAGAAATTTCGTTTGCCAAAGACATACAGGAAAGCAACAAAATTTCGCCTCTTATTATATTAACCTTTATAGAAAATTCTTTTAAACATGGTGTAATTAATGAGACTAAGAAAGCCTCTATCAAGATGAATTTAGAGAGTAAAAAAGGACAAATCATCTTTAGTATCGAGAATACAAAACCTCAAAATGGGATTACAGCAATTACAACTAAATCGAAAATTGGACTAGAAAATGTTCGTAAACAATTGGACTTATTATATCCTAAAAAACATCAATTAGAAATAGAAGAAACACAATCCTTTTATAAGGTTAAACTTTATCTTAATCCTTAAAGATCTATTTTGATTATATTAAAACTGCACAAATAATATTGTTTTCCTTCATTCTAGCTAAAAAATTAAAATTCAAAAACCCTTTATGAAAAAAAAGTCAAATCATTCTTTATTAAAAGGAATCGTTTTAAGCATTATCCTTCAAATGATTACTTTGTGCAATATCGGAGCACAGAATAAATCAGCAGAGCTAGACAAGTTAATGAAACATTACCATGCAAATGGTGTTTTTAACGGAACTATTCTAGTTTCTGAAAATGGAAAAGTGATTTATCGCAATGCTTTTGGTTACGCAAATAATGAAACCAAACAGCTATTAACACCCGAATCATGTTTTGATCTTGCTTCGGTTTCTAAGCAATTTACTGCAATGGGAATTATGATTTTAAAAGAGAAGAACAAACTTTCTTATGATGACAAACTCATAAAGTATTTTCCGGAATTTCCTGCTTATGCAAATGATATTACTATACGAAATTTATTGAACCACACATCGGGTTTACTGAACTATTATGAGTTCTCTGATAAAGACAATTTGACAAATTTTGAGATATTTAAAATATTAATAAATAGAAATCAATTAAATTTTAAGCCAGGCGAAAAATATGCTTACAATAACGGAGGTTATGTAATGTTGGCATTAATTATAGAAAAAGTTTCAGGTGTATCTTTTACTACATTTATGAAAAAAAACATCTTTGATCCGTTGAAGATGAAAAATACATCTGTATGTAATGATCCGGGATTTAAAATAAAAAACAGAGCCATTGGTTATAACAGGATTGGCGAAATAGATGATTATAAAATTTCGCACACAGGTTCTACTAGTATATTTTCAAATGTAGATGATTTATTTTTGTGGGAACAATCACTGTATACTGAAAAGCTCGTATCAAAGAAAACAATGGACGAGGCTTTTACCCCAGCAACTTTAAAGAATGGTTCTGTATCAAATTATGGATTTGGATGGCGAATAAGCAAAGATAAACAACAAAAATCAGTAGAACATTCAGGAAGGCAGTTTGGATACCGTACTTTTATAAAGAGAGATTTAACTAAAAATAATTCTTATATTTTACTTACTAATTATGGTGATGCGATTGCATTTAATGAAATAAATCTTGCTATCGATAACATTTTATCTTCAAGTCCCTATATGCTTCCAAAAATTCCTGTTTTTTCTAAACTTAAAGAAGCCATAGATAATAATTCTGTCGAAACAGCTATAGAAATCACAAGAAAAGCAATAAAAGAAAAACCTAATGAATTTGCTATTAACGGTGATGGTATTAATGAATTAGGATATAAATATTTAAGGGAGAAGAAAACAAACGATGCATTATCTCTTTTTAAATTCAATCTCGAATTAAATCCAAAATCTTCAAATACGTACGATAGTTTAGGTGAAGTTTACCTAGCTATGAACGATACGATAAATGCTGTAGAAAATTATAAAAAATCAGCCGAACTGGATCCAAATAATTCTAATGCCATTAAAGTTCTAACTAAATTAGGAATTGCTACTGATAAACTGACTCGAGAAATCACAGTTCCGTCAGGAATTCTTAAAACTTATGAAGGCAAATATCAGTTGAATAAAAATTATTTCTTCACTGTTACTTCAAAAGAAGAACAACTGTTTATTCAGGGAACTGGAGAAGCTATAACAACAGTATTTCCTATATCAGAAAATAGATTTTATAGTAAAATAATAACAGCTCAATTTACATTTAATAAAAACGCAAACGGAGAAATTGATAGCCTTACATTAAATATGGGAAGTGATGTGGTTGCCCAAAAAGTGAACTAAAATTAACCGTTTATAAAAAATGAACACCTGACTACCGTTGTAATATATAAAGAAAAACAAAAAAATCAATTTTCTACAAAAAACTAACCCTCCCAACTTTTATGAAAAAACACCTCTTAATTAGTCTATTATCTGTTTTCTGCTTTATTACTGCAAATAGCCAATCTAAAACAATCGATACGTTGGTAGATGTTGGTAATCACAAGATTCATTTTAAGATTGTAAAAGGAAAAGGAACGCCAATTCTTTTTGAAGCTGGTGGAGGAAATGATGGTTCGGTTTGGAATTCTATTTTAAAACCAATTTCCGAAATTACAAACGCTACTTTAATAACATACGACAGAGCTGGTTTTGGCACAAGTACAATTGATACTTTACAAACCGATGACTCTAAACACGGAATCATAAGTAATATTGAAGATTTAGAAATAGGCTTAAAAAAACTAGGATTCGATAAAGAAATCATGTTAGTTTCACATTCTTTTGGGGGTTATTTATCAACTCTTTATGCGACCAGACATCCTAAACTTGTAAAAGCGGTTGTATTAATTGATGTTAACCATAGCTATTTTGAAGACGGCTACATCGAAAAAATGTTAGCCACACAAGATAAACTAATACCACAATGGAAAAAAAACAATAAAGGCATTTATTATATGTCGGCAACTATTGCCGAAACTGTAAAAATAATGAGCAAGTTGTCTATTCCGCAAACCATTCCTGTTGTAGATTTTATAAACGGAATCCCTTTTTATAAAGCACCCGAAGAAATAGAACGATGGAAAAATGGTCATAATAAATATGTCGCAAACAATCCCAATGTTACCGATATTACCGCTTATGGTTGTGGTCATGCTATTTGGTTAGACAATCCGCCATTGGTAATTACAGCAATTACCAAAATGTATGCAAATGGTTCTAAACAAAAAACTGAAATTCAAGAACGTGCTTTACAATATACAATGCAAGCATTTAACGAGGATAAAAAAGAACAATTGGCATACAATAATTCCGAAGACGATTTAAACAATTGGGGATATGAATTATTACGCAAAAATGAAAATGAAAAAGCAGCCGAAGTTTTTAAATTAAATATGCTTTTAAATCCAAAAAGCGCAAATGCATATGACAGTTATGGTGAGGCTTTGCTAAAAATTAATAAAAAAGAAGAAGCTATTGCAATGTATAAAAAATCTGTTGCTCTTAATCCTGAGAACAAAAATGCAATAGAAGTTTTAGAACGTATAGCAAAAGAAACTACAAAATAACTAGATTAGATTGCAAACAAACCTCAAAAAGGTTAAAATTGTATCTATTAAATATAAAATTTTCAAATGAAATATAAATGCATTATCGTCGACGATGAACCATTGGCAAGAGAATTAATTGCGTCGCATCTGGCTAATTTTGATAATTTCGAACTAGTCGATTCATTTGAGAATGCATTAAAGGCATATACTTTTTTAGAAACAAATACAGTCGATTTACTATTTCTTGATATAGAAATGCCTTTACTAAAAGGGAATGACTTTTTGAAGAAATTAAAAAATCCTCCTAAAGTAATTTTCACAACCGCTTATCGCGAATATGCCATCGAAGGATATGAACTCAATGTTATAGATTACCTTTTAAAACCAATTACTTTTGATCGTTTTTTTGTTTCAATAGAAAAATTCAAACAATTGCAAGCGCCCAAAAAAGAAGATAAACCAATTCCTGAAAATCATATTTTTGTATCTAGTGGGAATAGAAATATCAAAATAATTTTTGAAGAAATCATATACATCGAAAGTCTAAAAGATTATATCACGATACATCTGGAAAACGGAAAATCTCATCATCTTAAACAGAGTATTTCAAGCTTCGAAAAGTTATTAGATTCAAATTTTGTTCGAGTTCATCGCTCTTTTATTATTCAGACAAAAAAACTGACCGCTTATTCTAAAAATGAAGTCGAAATAAACGCAATAGAAATCCCGATAGGAAGCAGTTATAAAGAAAACTGGCTGGCTTATTTAAAAACAATTAAATAATAAAACCCCACAAACTCAGAATAAATCTGAAACTTGTGGGGTTTGTTTTTTATTCAAACCAATTTTTACCATTCTCTAAACGATCAAAAAAATCAGTAAAAGAATCTCCTATATCAATGTGACAATCTTTATCCAAATCAATAAAAGGAGATAAAACTATTCTATACTTTTCTTTTTCAATAAATTCTATTGCTATAAACTCTGAACTTCCATTTGAACCAATTCCAATTGTATTGTCTAGATTATGTAAAATTTCATAATTATTATTCATTTCTAAAATTTCATCCAAATCCCAAAGTACAACAAAATGTTCCCCTATGAAATTTTCATTTCCCGAATAATTTGAAATATAAAGTTTATAATCCTGTGGTAATTTAAACTGTATAATATTTTCAACTTCATCAATACTATGAATCGAATTTTCAGTTCTTTTTAAAAAATTATGCTTCTCCAACATTTGTTCAATCTTCATCATAATCACGCAAATAACTAATTCTTCACTTAAAATAAATTAAAACTTATTTTCTACTTCAGCAGCTTGTAACATCAAATAGTGCAAATCGGTATTTTTTACAAAAGGTTTTAAAAGTTCACTTCCGGGACCAAACATTGCCAACTCAACATAATCGGCAGAGTGATCCATACTAATCCAACCTACCGAATTTATTTTTCCTTGCATATCAGCAAAAGCTTTATAAGGTAATTTCTTGTAGTTATACAATCCGTCTTCCTTATGCAAACCATCATAATAACTCAAAACCGTTTTAGCATCTTCCTCCGAAACCGAATGTCCGTTGGCTTTTTCGATAATCTCCTTTACCTGAGCAATCGAAGAATCAGGTTTAATCTGATTTAAAATCCACTCGTTAGTCTGCGTGTATTTCTGGATACTATCAAAATTCTCATTAGCATATTTACCATAAATAATCCCAGGATTCGCATTACCGTGATCCGTAGTAATTATTACTAAAGTTTCTTTGTCTTTCTCGGCAAAATCTATGGCAATTTTTACTGCTTCGTCAAACTCAATTTGGTCATTAATTAAACCCGCAATATCATTTCCGTGTGCAGCCCAATCTACTTTCCCACTTTCTATTTGTAAAACAAAACCGTTTTTATGACCTTTCATTCTATCAATAGCTTTCTGTGCCATTTCGGCAAGACTTGGAACCGTTTGCTTTAAATTATCATCACTATTTCTATCTACATAATACGGAAGAGCGTCCTCTGAAAACACTCCTAAAATAGGTTGTGAATTAGATGCTAAATCCATCTCCGAACGTGTTTTTACCACCTGATATCCTTTTGCTTTAAAAGCAGCATACATATCCTTTTTATCTTTTCTTACCTCAGCGTTAAAATAATTTGAACCTCCGCCCATCATAACATCAAAACCAAGATCTAAATATTGTTCGGCAATATCATCCTGAGCATTTCGGCTTTTGCTATTTACACAAAAACCCGCTGGAGTTGCATGAGTAATAGGAACAGTAGTTACGCAACCAGCCATCTTGCCTGATTTCTTGAATTTTTGCCAAATAGGTAAATGTGGTTCCCCTTGAGGACTTACATTTAGCACGCCATTATTTACCCTAAAACCTCCACCCCAAGAAGAACTTGCGGCCGACGAATCGGTTACTATAGAATTTGCCGAAGCCGTATCCATCAATGCTCTCGAAACCCTATTGTCTTTATATAACTGAATCCAATTGGTACCTTTTCCTGTTTTTCTGTTTAGGAACAAATCCGTCATGTTTAGAGTTCCAGTACTCATTCCGTCACTAACTAAAAGAATAATATTCTTAGCTTTCTTATTTTTATTAACCGATTCTAAGTCTAAAATATTTGCAGAACCCTGAAAAGGATTCATTACAGCAGCTCCAATTGTAAATAAAGAGCCATTTCTAAAAAACTTCCTTCTATCCATCATTACTTTGTTTATGTAAGTATTTCAAAGATAAAAAAATACACCAACTAACAAAATTATCTTTCTGTTATGATACTAAACTAAAAGCAAAAACCCCGTCTAATCTAGACAGGGCTTTATAATTTGTATTCGGATATGTTTTAAACCGTAAACTTTAAAGGCAGATGAACCACTTTTTTAGTTTCAAAAAACTCATCATCAAATATCTCTGCTAAATCGTACAACGTAGCTTTAGGAAAATCTTTTAATTCCTCTGCCAAATCTCCACCTTTAAGATATAAGATTCCATTTTTTAAAGTATGCTTGTGTTGTTTCTTGATTTTCTCTTTTACCCACGAAACAAAATCAGGCATATTGGTTACGGCGCGACTTACAATAAAGTCAAAATCACCTTTTACCAATTCGGCACGCTTTTGCTCTGCTTTTACATTCTTTAATTCTAATGCATCAACAACACCTTGAACCACTTTTATTTTCTTGGCAATTACATCAATTAGATAAAATCGTGTTTCCGGAAAAAGAATCGCTAACGGAATTCCAGGAAAACCTCCTCCGGTTCCAACATCCAAAACAGTTGCTCCAGGTTCAAATTTCATGATTTTTGCAATTCCTAACGAATGTAAAATATGTTTTGTGTATAAGGAATCAATGTCTTTTCTAGAAATAACATTAATTTTTTCGTTCCAATCGTGGTATAAAAAGTCTAATTTTTGAAATTGTTCGATTTGAAGATCGGTCAAATCAGGAAAATATTTCAATATCTCATCCATTGCTCTAAATTTTTAACAAAAGTACTACTTTACGATTGAAATATTTAACTCAATTTTGCAAATTGAAAATTTATAATAATTACCTTTGAAAACTATTTAAATTAATTATGAATAACACTGCTCCCACATTTGCAAGGCAAGACAATCTGAAGTTTTTCAGAACACTTAACTCTCGAGTAAACAATTACTTTAAAGAAAATAATATTCAGAAAACCGGAAACTGGAAGTTACACTTAAAAGCCGTTATTCTTTTTGCAGTTTTTCTAACCCCATATTTTTTAATCCTTACACTTAATATGCCTTTTTGGGTAATGTTACTTTTATCAATCGTAATTGGTATTGGTATGGCAGGTGTTGGAATGAATGTAATGCACGATGGAAATCATGGTTCATATTCGACTAAAAACTGGATTAACAAATTCATGGGAGGAACTATTTATGTTCTGGCAGGAAACGTTTACAACTGGCAAGTACAACATAATGTTTTACACCATACTTATACTAATATTCCTGGACATGATGAAGATCTTGATGCAGGAAGAATTATTCGTTTTACAAAACATGCAGAATGGCATAGTTTTCACCGTTTTCAGCATTATTATTCTGTATTCTTATACGGATTATTAACTTTCAATTGGGCTATTACAACCGATTTTAAGCAAATGCGAAACTACCTAAAAAGAAAATTATCTTATGGTGAACCAAAAAGCCCAAAAATTCTTTGGACAACACTTATCATAACAAAAATTATATACGTTTCTATCTGGATTGTTTTACCAATCGTAATAGGAATTGCATGGTGGAAAGTATTAATCGGATTCTTCGTAATGCACTACACAGCAGGATTAATCCTAAGCGTTGTGTTTCAGTTAGCGCACGTTGTAGAAGAAACTACAAATCCATCTCCTAACGAATTAGGCGAAATGGACAATACATGGGCTATTCACCAATTATTTACTACAACTAATTTTGCACCAAAAAATGCAATTGTAAACTGGTATACTGGAGGATTAAATCACCAAATCGAACACCATATTTTCCCAAACATAAGCCACATTCATTATGGTAAAATTGCAAAAATCGTAAAAGAAACTGCAAGAGAGTGTAATTTGCCATATTACGAATACAAAACAATGGGAAGTGCAATTATTGCTCACTTCAAACATTTACGTGAATTAGGGATGAAACCTGGATTATCAGTTTAAACTAAAAAAAATCTATTAATAATTAACCATCCTTAATTAAAGTTGAAATTAAGGACATTCAAAAATTTTATAATGAACCATATTCTTTCAGACAGAATCAACAACCTTGCGACATCACAAACTCTAGCAATGGCTGCTTTGGCACGCGAACTAAAAGCACAAGGAAAAGACATTATCAGTTTAAGTTTAGGGGAGCCTGATTTTAACACGCCAGACTTTATTAAAGAAGCAGTTAAAAAAGCAGTAGACGAAAATTACAGCACATATTCTCCAGTAGAAGGTTATTTAGAATTGAGAGAAGCAATTTGCAGAAAATTCAAAAGAGATAACGGATTAGACTACAAACCAACACAAATCGTAGTTTCTACAGGAGCAAAACAATCATTATACAACATTGCACAAGTAATGTTAAACGATGGTGACGAGGTTATTTTACCAGCACCATACTGGGTTTCTTATTTCGAAATCGTAAAACTTTCAGGTGGAGTTCCAGTTGAAGTTCCTACATCTGTAGATACAGATTTTAAAATTACACCAGCACAATTAGAAGCTGCTATCACACCAAAAACAAAAATGATGTGGTTCAGTTCACCTTGTAACCCTTCAGGTTCAGTTTACAGCAGAGAAGAGTTAACTGCACTTGCAAAAGTGTTAGAAAAACACCCAAATATATACGTAGTTGCCGATGAGATTTATGAGCACATCAATTTCTCAGGAACATTCTGCAGTATCGGTTCAATCCCAGGAATGTTAGAAAAAACAATCACTGTAAACGGAGTTGCAAAAGCATTTGCAATGACAGGATACAGAGTTGGTTACATCGGAGCTCCAGAATTTATCGCAAAAGCGTGTACAAAAATTCAAGGACAAGTAACATCAGGAGCAAATTCTGTAGCACAACGCGCTACAATTACAGCTGTAGATGCTGATCCAAGTGTATTAAACCACATGGTAAAAGCTTTCCACACACGTAGAGATTTAGTAGTTGGATTATTAAAAGAAATCCCAGGAGTAAAAATCAACATTCCAGAAGGAGCTTTTTACGTATTCCCAGACGTTTCATCTTTCTTCGGAAAAACATTAAGAGGAACAGAAATAAAAGATGCAAACGATTTATCAATGTACCTTTTGGCAGAAGCAAATGTTGCAACAGTAACAGGAGATGCATTCGGAAACCCAAATTGTATCCGTTTCTCTTACGCTACAAGCGACGATATCTTAAAAGAAGCATTACGCAGAATCAAAGAAGCTTTGGCTGCATAATTACATAAAACAATATCTAAAAGGGTGTTTTCTTCCGAAAACACCCTTTTTTTTATCTAGTTCATTAAAAGTGAAGCAATATCTCTAGTAATAGAAGTTGGAGAATTACAATCGCAATTACTCAAACCAATTACATAAATCTGCTCACTTGGCTCATAAACTCCCATCGATTTAAAGCCAAAAATACTTCCGCCATGTTCACGAACAATTTTATCTTTTACTTTCTCTAAATGCCAACCATACCCATAATCTATTTTTATTCCATTATCTAACTGATAATTAGTAAAAGCTTTTTCTGTAAAAGCAGCATTTAATAGTACATTCTCATTTATTGCATTTTGCCATTTCAGCATATCATCTACATTAGACATTATCGAACCAGAAGCATACGGAATAGAAAAACTTATATAATTTGCATTTATATAGCCCCCTTTATCGCGATAACCAGAAACCCTGTTTTTAATAATTTTTTCATGATTTGCATAATAGGTATTTTCCATTCCTATTTTCTTAAAAATATTTTTGGTTATAAATTCTTCATACGACTGCCCCGATACCGTTTCTATAATATAACCCAAAAGCACATATCCAGAATTGCAATACTTATATTGTTCCCCAGGTAATAAATCAATTGGTTCATTCTTAAAAAAGTCAACTAATTCTTTTGGTGATAAATCTCGTCGGGCAATATCTTTTATCTCTTTCATACTCGTAAAATCTTTAATTCCCGAAGTGTGCGTTAACAAATGATGAATTGTAATCCTATTTCCATTAGTCGGATAATCAGGAATAAACTTTGTAATATCATCATTAAGCTTAAGCTTTCCTTGTTCAGCCAGCATCAATATAGAAACAGCTGTAAATTGTTTAGTCATCGACCCAATTTCAAAAACAAATTCAGGTTTCATTTTAATATCAAATTCCAGATTTGCCATTCCAAAAGCCTTCCGATATATCACTTTCCCTTTTTTAACGGCCATAAAAACTGCTCCGGGATTTTCAGGTTTAAATTTTGAAGTTATCAAACTATCTATTTTCCTTTCTAGATTTTGAGCAGACAATGCCGAATTCCAAATTAAAAATAGTGTAACAAGAGATTTTAAGATTGTTTTCATTTTGTGATTAATTAATGATTGATAAAAGCTTGGACGGCATCGACAACCTTTAGGTTACAAAACAAAAAACAACATACTAAAACGGCTTAGAGTTTAAAATTTCATCACCTTAACTTTTAAACTGTTTTTATGGGGTTCCCTCTGGTCGGGCTATCCGACTATATCTTTTATTTTTTAAAGAAAAAAATAAAAGGATATCGCTCCTATCCCTAACCCAAAAGCTAATTACTATCAACTTTACTAATAAACAACGGATTACAAACACAAATAACATATTGCAAACATAGCCAACGGTTTCAACCGTTGGAGCACAATGTATAATCGCAATCCGTATCACACGGTTAAAACCGTGAGCTATAATTAAAACAGGATAGAATTTAAAAAATGAGCTTTATTTTCTATTACTACTCCTGTCTACATGCAGATATTAAATACACGAAACCAACTTTCTTACCCCTTTTTATTACTCTACAAACAAACCTTGTTTTACAAATCATTTTATTAGTATTTTTAGCCCGCAAATAAAAACCCTTTTATAGCATCTAAACTTTTGTGACATTCCCATAAAACGACAACTATGAAAAATACAATTTCTACAATTTTACTAATACTAACAATAGGAATAGTAGCAATACCATGTAATGCCCAAAAAAGCACAACAATAACCGAATCAAAACCCTACACACCAGTATCAAAGGAATTATTTGATACAATTGTAAAAATGGACAGAGTCGTTTTTGATGCCGCCAATAAAGGTGATTTAGAAAAATTAAAAACGTTGTTTGCCGAAGACCTTGAATTCTTTCATGATACAGGAGGACTAGACAATTACGCAAAGACAATGGAAAACTTTCAGCGGATTTTCACCAATTACGGATACACCAAAAGAGTTCTTGTAGAAGGAAGTATCGAAGTTTACCCAATTAAAGATTATGGAGCAATACAAACAGGAGTGCATAAATTCTGCCGACTAGAAAATGGAGAACTTATAAATTGCGGCACCTATAAATTTACTCATATCTGGAAAAACACACCTACAGGCTGGAAAATTTCAAGAGTAATTAGTTACGGACATTAAATTTAAATAAAACTATAAAAACCATTACAAACCAAATAACCAACTAATTATGAATTCTGTATTTCGGAAAATTTTTATCATTACTATTTTTGCACTATTCTCATCCCATCTGGCAAAAGCCCAAACAGAAGGGAATTTTATTAAAGTTTCAATAGGCTATGGATCAAGCTCTTCAAATTACGAAGAAGAAAATCCGGAAATTATAGATGGTACTGGCTTTTTTGCCCAAGGAGAATATATAATAGGAGTTACCAAATGGTTTAGCGTAAGACCTTATGCCGGCGTTATTTTTACCTCAACCAGCGAAGATCCCGTTAAAAACCCAAAAGACTACAAAGTAGAAACTAATGCGTTTTTGCTAGGAGGTAAAGTTCGTCTTTGCGCACCAATACCTTGGGTTGCTCCTTTTATAGAAGCTGGTGTTGGAGCTGCTATCGGTTCATTTGAAACCTACACAAATCAAGTCAATGAGAAAAAAAGTGGCATAGTTCCACATATTCCAATTAGCTTAGGACTTGCATTGGGGCCAAAAAATAACATAGAAATTGGAGTTACCTTTTACGGAAATTTATCTGGCGAACAAGGTTTCGGTGCATTTACAGCAGGATATACATTTCCTATAGATTAATAAACTTTCATGCTAAACAAAAATTCAAAACTACTTAGTAATAAACCAAGTAGTTTTTTTTATTTATATAACTTGAAAAACGATATTTTTATATCCGAAAACCAAAGCAAGACAAACATTAAATATTTTACAGATGAAGAAAGTAATTTTAGATTTAGCCGTAACCTTAGATGGCTTTATCGAAGGACCAAACGGAGAAGTTGATTGGTGTATAATGGACGATGACATGGACTTTGATGGTTTTTTATCAAGCATAGATACTATTTTTTACGGTAGAGTAAGTTATGATATGTGGGGGAATTATCAACCAGAAACAAACGCTACTCCAACTGAACAAGCGCTATGGGACGCAGTACATTCAAAAGAAAAATTTGTTTTTTCAAGCCAAAACAAACACGATGATAAAGCAACTTTTGTAAGTACAGACATCACTAATAAGGTAACAGAAATAAAAAAACAAGGCGGAAAAGATATTTGGTTATATGGTGGAGCAAGTCTTATTAAAACATTTATTCAATTAGGTCTTATTGATACTTACAGAATATCAGTACATCCAATAGCCTTAGGTAGCGGAAAACCATTGTTTGAAAACTTACTAGAACGAATAGAACTAAAACTAATTAAAACCAATGTTTTCAAATCTGGGGTAGTACAACTTACTTACGAATCAAACAAATAAAAAACAACTCCAAACCTTATCAACCCCTAATAGTTAACTATTTCAAAAAAAGTCACTTCTGTATTAGCAAACTCGAATTATTTATAAGAACTTTGCAAACTTTTTTCCGTGAATACCACAGAATGTTAAAGTCTTAAAAATGAAGAAGAAAATCGAAATTTTAGCTCCAGCTAAAGATTTAATCGGAGGAATGGCAGCTATAAATAGTGGAGCCGATGCAGTTTATATTGGTGCACCACAATTTGGAGCACGTTCTAATGCAAATAACTCTCTTGAAGATGTTGCAGCATTAGTAAAATATGCTCACTTATTTAACGCTCAGGTTTTTGTGGTAATGAATACCATTTTGTACGATAACGAACTTGAGACTTGTCGCAAAATGATTTATGAGTTATACGATATTGGTATAGATGCATTAATTATTCAGGACATGGCTATCATGGAGATGGAGCTACCTCCTATCGTACTTCATGCCAGCACACAAGCCAACAATCGTGATGCTGATAAAATTAAATTCCTAAAAGATGCCGGAATAAAACGTGTGGTATTAGCACGCGAATTAAACTTGCACCAAATTAAAACGATTTACGACGAAGCCGATGTTGAACTAGAGTTTTTCGTAACCGGAGCTTTATGTGTATCCTTCAGCGGAAACTGTTATATGAGTGTAGCAAACGGAGAACGTAGTGCTAATCGTGGTTCATGCGCACAAAACTGTCGTTTGCCTTATAACTTAATCGACGGAAACGGAGAAACATTAATCAAAAACAGTCACTTACTGTCTATTAAAGATTTAGATATATCAGATCAAATTCCGAATTTAATTGAAGCGGGAATTGTTTCTTTTAAAATCGAAGGAAGGTTAAAAGATGTCGTTTACGTAAAAAACAACGTGTCTTTTTTACGCCAAAAACTAGATAGTTTTCTAGAAGCAGAAGGAAGTGATAAATACATGAAAGCTTCTTCTGGAACTTGTACCTATACTTTTGATTCTTCTCTAAACAGAACATTTAATCGTGGTTACACTGACTATTTTGTAAACGATAGAAATCATAGTATTGGATCTTGGGAAAGCCCAAAATCAAAAGGACAATATATTGGTAAACTAATCCGAACTGTCGGAAACGCTTACGAAATAGAAAATGGCGAATTATTAAACAACGGAGACGGACTTTGCTTCATCAACGAGAATAACGAAGCCGACGGTATTTATGTAAACAAAGCCGAAAACGGAAAAATATATCCAAACGTTTTAAAAGAGGTAAAAGACGGAACTTTTATTTACCGTAATAACGACGCAGCTTTCATCAAAATTGTAGAAAGAGAAGATAGCGCCGTTCGTAAACTAAGCACCACTTTATTACTTACTGAAAACGAAACTGGTTTTGAACTAATCGCAACCGACGAAGATGGAAACGTAAGCACCGTTAGTTTAGATCATGCTAAGGAACAAACTAAAACTGGCGAATCTATAGAAGAAAATATCAAAACACAATTGGCAAAAACTGGTTTTACACCTTATACAGCCGATGAAATTAATGTGATGTTTACACAAAACTGGTTTCTTCCTATTTCAAAAATCAACGAAATGCGAAGAACTGTTTATGATCAATTAACCGAGATTCGTTTAGCAAATTACAAACGCGAAGAACACCAATTGGTAAAAACATCGCATCCGTATCCTGAAACCAAATTAGATTTCATGTACAACGTTTCGAACAAAACGGCACGTAAATTCTACGAACGTCATGGCGTAACAGAAATCGAAAAAGCATTTGAATTGCAATGGGATCCAGGAAAATCGCGTGTAATGACAACCAAATATTGCATTAAATACGAATTGAAAAAATGCCCAATACATCAAAAAGACATAATGGGTGTTAAAGTAAAAGAACCATTGGTATTAAAACAAGGCGAACTAGAATACAAACTAAAATTCAACTGTAAACCTTGCGAAATGGAAATTTGGGAGAAAGATGCCGAATTTGAAATCGAAGAAGATCAATTTCATTAAAAATACAAAAGCGATACTTTTTTAAATAAAGTATCGCTTTTTTTATTGCTTATTTTTTCTTGGTAGTTTTTTTAGTTGTCTTTGGTTTCGTAGTTTTTTGCTCCGGTTTTGGTTCAACTTTTGGCTCAACTTTCGGCTCTCTTTTTTTGTTATACAAATTCACAACTACCTCAATATCATAATATTTATATTCTTTATCTTCTATTTTTTTAGCAATTTCAGAATCATCACTAAAATAATACACTCCGTACTCTTTAAAAAAAGCATTGTATCCTGCAGAAAGAGCATTTGAACTCAGAGAAACCAACACAGGATAATCTTCTTTACTCCTTTTCATATAATGATTAACATCTTTAGAGACAACTTTCATTTTATTTTCTTTTATCTTCTCTTTTGTTTTTTCATCTTCTATCTTAACTTCTTTTATACCATATTCCTCACCACCTAAATATAAAGATACCTTACCACTTATTGTTTTACATATCCAGCTTTCATCAATAATCTTAAATTCGGTACCCTTTTTTTTGTACACTTTAGTTTTTGTCCATACAAAAGTATAAGACAGTTTTTTATTTTGGTCAAAAATCTGAATTGAATCTATGTCTTTACTTGCATATTTTTCATTGTCTTCACCTACTTTAATTTTCACCTTTTTATCAGCAGAACTAGGGAACTTAACTACTCCACTAATTTTTTGTTTGTCTTTTTTAAAAACAATTGCGTCAGCTTTTTGCTCACCCATTCCTAAGTTAAATGTAATCCCCCCAGACTGAGAATGTACTAATGCCGTCATTAATAAGGCACTTACTATTAAGTAAAATTTTACTTTCATTATTTTAAATTATTATTTGTAAGCCGACAAATATATAAATATAGTATCGCTTTAAAACAAGTTTTAAATCAGTTACAAATATAATTATTAACAAAAAATTACACCATAAAAACTTTTAATTTGGGCGTGACCACAAGGGTCGGGCTATTCGCTACAAGTCCTCGCACTTCCTTCGTCAGGCTGTGGGCTATCCGCTCCTATCTCTCACGCAAACCAGTAAACAAGAAATTTCACGTTTACAATTCCCTACAATCCCAAAAACAGATTATAGATGCAGATTACGTAGACGCACTGCGGTGCGTCTCTACAGCGATCGATTGTCAATAATTAAAACATATCTACCTACACGTCCCAATTGTAGAGACGCACCGCAGTGCGTCTACACACAGTATTACAATACAGTCAACAACCGAATCTGCAACATCTGCGTGAAACCTTTGCGATTAAATCAACACAACCTAAAAAATAAATTATAGATGCAGATTGCGTAGACGCACTGCGGTGCATCTCTACAGCGATCGATTGTCAATAATTAAAACACATACAAAACAAATCTATCTACATACAGTATTACGACACAACCAACAATTAAATCTGCCGAATCTGCAAAATCTACATGAGAATAAATTTCATTTTTTTATCTTTACTCTCAAAACTAAATCCAAATGGCATTAAATAATAGCATAACAAAACATTCAATCATTGCGGGATTTTTTGTGTGTGCCATATTTC
This sequence comes from Flavobacterium hydatis, assembly GCF_000737695.1. Lineage (GTDB taxonomy): Bacteria > Bacteroidota > Bacteroidia > Flavobacteriales > Flavobacteriaceae > Flavobacterium > Flavobacterium hydatis. Next base: position 106,558 of record NZ_JPRM01000002.1, on the reverse strand, counting down.
CGTTACTAATATTTTCGGAAAGCTATTTTGTTGATCTCTGTATCAAAATATCAGATTTTGGTGTTTTTTGGAATCCTATCTTTTGGGGAGTATTATTTCCGTTATTCCAAGTTTTTCTATTTTGGAATTCTGGTAAAAAAATTAGCCATTCATTAAATCAAATAACATATTTTCAGGCTTGCTCACAATTCTCATTTGCTGTAAGCTCAAAAATTATAATAGCACTTTTTACACTTTACATAATCGGACAGTTTGTTAATGGAATTTCGGTTGTATTACAATCCCAGATCTATGATCAAATTGTTTTTTCGATACTAATGATATTATTTTTATCCTTTTTATTAATGATAATGACTTTTATTAGTAGTTTGATAATTATAAAACTGAGTCAAGACCCTCAAACATTAAATAAAACACAATGAAAATACTACTTCTAGGTTCAGGCGAATTAGGCAAAGAATTTACCATCGCTGCACAACGAATCGGACAAACCATAATTGCTGTAGATAGTTACGAGAATGCTCCTGCAATGCAAGTTGCACATGATTTTGAAGTAATCAATATGCTCGATGGCGAAGCTCTTGACCGAATCGTTGCCAAACACAAACCCGATTTTATAGTTCCAGAAATAGAAGCCATTCGTACCGAACGATTTTACGATTACGAAAAACAAGGTATTACTGTAGTTCCATCTGCTAAAGCTGCAAACTACACAATGAACCGCAAAGCAATTCGTGATTTGGCAGCCAAAGAACTTGGCCTTAAAACTGCCAAATACCAATATGCAACCTCAGCCGAAGAGCTACAAAAAGCCGTTCAGGAGGTAGGGATGCCATGCGTTGTAAAACCATTAATGTCCTCTTCAGGAAAAGGACAATCGACTATAAAAACTCAAGAGGATATCCTAAAAGCTTGGGATTATGCCGTAGCAGGTTCGCGCGGAGATGTTATCGAAGTAATTGTAGAAGCATTTGTAAACTTCCATTCTGAGATTACACTTTTAACAATTACTCAAAATAATAATCCAACCTTATTTTGCGCACCAATAGGTCACCGACAAGAACGTGGCGATTATCAAGAAAGTTGGCAACCTGCAAGAGTATCCGACAAAGATTTATACGAAGCCCAAGATATGGCCGAAAAAATAACTGAAGCTTTGGGAGGCGCAGGACTTTTTGGAGTAGAATTTTTCCTAACCAACGAGGGTGTTTATTTCTCAGAACTTTCTCCTCGCCCACACGATACCGGAATGGTAACTTTAGCAGGAACGCAAAATTTTAACGAATTTGAATTGCATTTACGCGCTATTTTAAGCTTACCGATTTTCGAAATAACCCTAGAAAAAGCCGGAGCAAGTGCCGTAATTCTAGCTTCAGGAGAATCTAATAATCCAACTTATACCGGAATCGAAAAAGTTGCTGCATTACCTAAAACCGACTTCCGTATCTTTGGGAAACCAACCTCTAGACCTTACCGTCGTATGGGAGTTGTTTTATCAAATGATATTCTGGAAACTCCTATTGAAGAAGTAGTTGAAAGAGCAAAAAAAACCGCACAATTAATAACCGTAAAATTATAAAAGATGAAAAAATTAGTATTCATAGCATTTCTATTCTTGAGCATCACAATGAATGCACAAGACAAAAAAACTACCGAAAAACCTCAAATTGTAGAAACAGCTTGTGGAGAATGTCAATTTGGGATGAAGGGCAATAGCTGTGATTTAGCCGTTCGTATAGACGGAAAATCTTATTTTGTAGACGGAACTACTATAGACGAACATGGCGATGCACATGCCAAAGATGGTTTTTGCAATACTATTCGTAAAGCAGCAGTAACTGGAAAAATAGAAAATAATCGTTATAAAGTAACTACGTTTACATTGGTAAAAGAAAAATAATGGATTTAATTCTAGAAAACATTGCCAAACACGTTTCGTTAACTCCCGAAGAGCAAGCTCATTTTTTATCCAAAACCGAAACCCGTTTCTATAAAGCCAAAACAATTTTATTAAACGCAGGAAATGTTTGCAAAGAATCTTATTTTATAAACTCAGGTATTATTCGAAGCTTTAATATCAATGATAATATTGTAGAGCATGTATTGAGTTTTTCTTGTCAAGGATGGTGGATAAGCGACATGTACAGTCTTATTACCCAAAAACCAGGGCAACTATTTATCGAAGTTTTAGAAGATTCAGAAGTTGTTGTTCTTAGCAAAGAAAACCAAGAACAATTGTATTTTGATATTCCAAAATTAGAACGTTTTTTCAGGATTTTAACCGAGAATTCATTGGTTGCGAATCAGCAACGTTTAATGGATAATCTAAGTTTATCTGCCGAAGAACGCTTCGAGAAATTTTGTGCCAAATATCCAACACTAATCCAGAAAGTACCACAAAAACAAATTGCATCTTTCATTGGCGTTACACCCGAGTTTTTTAGCAAAATGAAAGCAAGACTTTTGAAAAGTAAATAATATTTAGCCACCGATTTCACAGATTAAAATGATTTTTTTTCGCCACGAATTTCACAAATTTTCACAAATTAAATTGGTCCAAACATTGAATTAAAATTCGCGTGAATTTGTGAAATTTGTGGCAACCTTTTTTTTAAAATCACTTTAATCTGTGAAATCTGTGGCAAAAAAAAAAACACGGCTTAACTAAAAACCGTGTTTCTATTTGAATTAAAAATTAAAATTGCTCAACCTCAGTAGAATGTTTCATTGCTGTAGTTGTTGATTTTCCTATTGTTACAGTATTTTGCACCGCATCAAAATAAGAAGTTCCAACAAAAGCCTGGTGTTTTACAGCACGGAATCCGCTATTTTGTAACGCAAATTCTTTTTCCTGCAATTCAGAATATCCAGCCATTCCTCTTTCTTTATATGCTTTAGACAATTCGAACATACTTGTATTTAAAGCATGGAAACCAGCCAAAGTAATAAATTGGAATTTATATCCCATTGCAGCCAAGTCTTCTCTAAAAGTTTCCATTTCGGCAACAGATAATTTAGCTGCCCAATTAAAAGATGGAGAACAATTATAAGCAAGCATTTTATCAGGAAATTGTTCGCGCATAGCATCCGCAAACTTTTTAGCATATACCAAATCTGGATTACTGGTTTCCATCCAGATTAAATCAGCATAAGGTGCATAACTTAATCCCCTTGCAATTCCTTGATCAATTCCGCTATTTACATAAAAGAAACCTTCGTTAGTTTTTTCGCCAGTAATAAACGGAGCGTCTCTAGGATCTACATCACTCGTTAATAAATTTGCTGCATCAGCATCAGTTCTTGCTACAATAAGCGTTGGTGTTCCCATAACATCTGCTGCTAATCTTGCTGCTACCAATTTATTAATAGCTTCTTGAGTTGGCACTAAAACTTTTCCTCCAAGATGTCCACATTTTTTAGCAGAACTCAACTGATCTTCAAAGTGAACTCCAGAAGCTCCAGATTCAATCATAGATTTCATTAGTTCGAATGCATTTAAATTTCCTCCAAAACCAGCTTCGGCATCAGCAACAATTGGAACTAAATAATCTTTTTTATCCTGAACTCCATTAACAACCTGAATTTGATCTGCTCTTAATAAAGCATTGTTTATTTTCTTCACCACCATAGGTACACTATTTACAGGATAAAGAGATTGATCAGGATACATTTCGCCAGCCAAATTTGCATCTGCAGCGACTTGCCATCCACTCAAATAAATAGCTTCTAAGCCAGCATCAACTTCTTGTATCGCCTGATTACCGGTTAAAGCACCTAATCCTGCTACAAAATCCTGACTTTTAAGTTTTCTCCATAATTTTTGAGCCCCCATTTTAGCAATAGAATGTTCTATTTCGTAAGACCCTTGTAACGTAACCACCTCGGTTGCTGTGTAAGGTCGTTCTACTCCTGCCCATCTTGGGTTTGTTAACCAATCGTTGATCAATTCCTGAATTCTGTCTTCTGTTGTTTTCATAGTATAGTTATTTGGGTTGTTAGTAAGCAATTGTTATGTTAATTTTAAATTAAAAATTGAGAATGTTTTTTTCACGCAGATATAGCAGATAATACAGATTTTTAATTTTTAATTCTCAATTTTTAATTGTTAAGTCTTTATAAATATTTATAGCACGGTATAGTAAGAAAGTTTTCAAAGTCGAGCGTTACAACCAATCTTTCTAATACTTTTTCAGCCAATGGAAACCAGCGTTTTTCATAGTCTTCTTCGCCCAATTCCTTTTTGATTTTACCGAATTCATCTAAAGCTAATTTGTGATAATATGCCAGATTCAACTGCTTTCCATTATCCAAAATCACTTTATTATATAACCATTGCCACAATTGAGATCTCGAAATCTCTGCTGTTGCCGCATCTTCCATTAAATTATGTATAGCCGCTGCACCTTGTCCGTTAAGCCAGGAAGCTAGATACAAAACCCCTACATTAATATTTTTTCGAACTCCTTCTTCCGTTATAGTACCTTGTGGCACTTCTAGCAAATCTTGTTCGGTAATTATAAGATGTGGTCTTGGTACGTGAATCTGATTTGGAGTTGGCATTCCTGCATCAAATATTTCTTTTGCTAACGAAACCAAATCCGGATGTGCTACCCATGTTCCGTCATGTCCATTGCGCACTTCACGCTCTTTATCTGCTTTTACTTTCGCGAAAGCGATAGCATTTGCCTCATCATTATTCTTAATCGGAATTTGAGCAGCCATTCCTCCAATTGCATGGATCCCTCTTTTATGACATCTCTGAATTACCAGACTAGAATAAGCTTTCATAAAAGGCGAAGTCATATTTACCTGATCTCTATCTGGAACTAAAAACGCAGGATGTTTGTGGAATTTTTTTATGTATGAAAAAATATAATCCCAACGACCACAGTTTAATCCAACAATGTGATTTTTTAATTCGAATATAATTTCGTCCAAATGAAAACTTGCCGTTATCGTTTCTATAAGAACCGTAACTTTAATCGTTCCCTGTGGAATTCTTAAATAGTTTTGAGTAAACTCGATAACGTTATTCCACCAGCGCGCTTCTAGATAATGTTCTAATTTTGGAATATAGAAATAAGGAGCAGTTCCGTTTTCAAGTAATTTTTTATGATTATGAAAAACATACAAACCAAAATCTACTAAAGAACCCGAAATTTCCTGACCTTCTACAAGAACATGTTTCTCCTTAAGATGCAATCCTCTTGGGCGAACAATTAATGTCGCTATATTTTCATTTAACTGATATGTTTTATTTTTTACCTCATCTGTTAAGCTGATCGTTTTATTTACTGCATCAATTAAGTTTACTTGCCCATTCATTAAATTCTCCCATGTTGGAGATGTACTATCCTCAAAATCGGCCATAAATGTTTTCGCACCAGAATTAAGAGCATTGATAATCATCTTTCTATCAACTGGCCCTGTAATCTCTACTCTTCTATCCAATAAATCTTTAGGAATAGAACCTGCTGTCCAATTATCTTCTCTGACCAATTTAGTTTCAACTGGAAAAGTTGGCATGACGCCTTGATCAAATAAAACTTGTTTCTGCTCTCTTTGTAACAATAATAGTTTTCGTTGAGAATCAAATTTTCGATGCAATTCTGTTATAAAAGTAACTGCTTCATCTGTCCAAATAGCAGTATAAGAATTGTTTTTTTCGGCTAAAAATTCCATTGCCGACTCTGTAATTTCCAATTGGTTTTTCATAGCTAATACATTTTATACTACAATGTTATAAAAAAGATTATTACAAAACAAGCGAACGTTCGCTAAATGTTAAAAATATTTTTTTGGCGATTATTTTTATAATGCGTATTTTTGAGTTATGGACATTGAAAAAGACTATATCAAGCTAATTTTCGGACTTAAATTAAGACAGGTTCGCACGCAAAAAAACCTTTCGTTATTTGGCTTAGCCAAACTCACGAACCTTTCTAAATCCTATTTGAACGAAATAGAAAAAGGAAAAAAATATCCGAAGACTGATAAGATTTTACTCTTGTGCGAAAATCTTGACATAAGTTATGATCAAATGGTTTCTTTGAAACTAGATAACAACTTGGCACCGATAGGCGAAATCTTAAAATCTGGTATTCTGAAAGAAATTCCGTTAGAGCTTTTTGGAATCCACGAAACTGATTTAATTGATATTATTGCTAATGCTCCTGCAAAAGTCAATGCCTTTATTAGTACCATAATAGAAATTGCTCAGCATTATAATTTAAGCCGAGAAAGTTTTTTCTTAGCGTCATTGCGTTCGTATCAAGAAGCACATACCAATTACTTTGAAGATCTAGAAAATAAAGTAGTCTCTTTTTCAAAATCATTTCAGATTAATCTAGAAAATCAAATTTCTACTCTTGAGTTAAGTGCTATCCTAAAAGAAGAATACGGTTATACGATTAAAGAACTTCTTTTTAAAGATCAAGAAGCTTTGGGAGATTTACGTTCTATTTATGTTCCTAAAAGCAAAACATTATTACTGTCTAAAGAAATAGATGATCCACAAAGAGCTTTTATATTAGCCAAAGAAATAGCATATAACTACTTAGAAATAACCGACAGATTACTAACTTTCAGCTGGATAAAGTTTGATAATTTTGATCAAGTCTTGCATAATTTCTATGCTTCTTATTTTGCTGGAGCATTATTATTACCTCGAAAATTATTAATAGACGACATTAATCTTTTCTTGACCAAAGAGCAACCAAGACCAGAAGAGTTTGTTGCTTTAATCGAAAAATTTAATGTTTCGCCAGAATCATTTTATCAAAGATTAACCAATCTTTTACCAAAAGATTTTCATTTAAAGAATTTATTTTTTCTGAGAATGTCCCACCACATAGGCTCGGGAACGTACCAAATAAAAAAAGAGCTTCATATTACCAATCAGCAAGAACCTCATGCCAATGAAATGAATGAGCATTATTGCCGCCGATGGGTTTCGATTAAAACTATCGACGAAGCAATTAAACAAAACAAAGCTCATTTTTTTGACGCTCAGATTTCAAGTTATGAGAATAGTGGAAACGAATATCTTGTTTTTTCATCGGCAACCAAAGATCCTTTTGTAGAAAACTGCATCCGAAGTATTTCGGTTGGAATCCTGATTACTCCAGCCATGAAAAAGAAATTCAAGTTTATAGAAGCCAAACCAGTAGTAAAACAAATAGTTGGTGTTACTTGCGAAACATGCGCTGTAAAAAACTGCATGGAAAGAGCCTCACCTCCAACGCAACTAGAAAACAAAAAACGCCACGAGAATACGGATTTAGTTGTACAGCAATATATCGCGAAGTATAGTTAATTTTTTTTTGAATTACTAGATTATTCAAAATTAGACAGCTAAAATACAATGCAGCGCTTTTCTATCGTTGCAGAATTATATCATGAAGACGCACTGCGGTGCGCCTCTACAAACATGACGCAATAACTTGTTAGGTTATTATTTTTTAAAATAAATTATATCTCTAAACAACAATTTTGTAGTTATGTTATCTATAAAATAGAGTAAATACTCTATTTATTTCCTAATACAAAATCTTCCTACATTGTTGAGTTACAGACGGTGATTCTTCGACTCCGCTCAGAAGGACAAGATTGTGGTTACGCTATGATTATCTCAAAACACAACCTTAGGAACTTAGAACCTCAGCAACTCAGAACCTATTCTCCTTTGTACCTTTGCCTCTCTATCCCTCTGAACCTATAAAAAAACATTTCTTAATCTAGGTTAAGTGCTCTCCCTTTCCTTTGGTTGTAAATTTGCCCTATCAAATAACAATTAACACAAACAATCATGGAAAATATAGTAATTCATAAAGCCGAAACTCGTGGAAATGCAAACCACGGCTGGCTTAACGCATATCACAGTTTTAGTTTCGCAACCTATTACGATTCAGAACGTATACAATTTGGAGCACTTCGTGTTTTAAACGACGATACTATTGCTGCAGGAATGGGTTTTGGTACACATCCTCACGATAATATGGAAATTATTACCATTCCACTTGAAGGTGATTTGGCCCATAAAGACAGCATGGGAAATACCGAAATTATCAAACATGGAGATATTCAGGTAATGAGTGCCGGAACAGGAATCCAACATAGTGAGTTTAATCCAAATGCGGATCAGCAAACTAAGTTATTACAAATTTGGTTATTCCCAAACAAACGTAATGTGACTCCTCGTTACCAACAAATTTCGTTAAAAACTGAGGACAGACATAACAAATTACAACAAGTATTATCTCCAAATCCTGATGATGCTGGAGTTTGGATTCATCAAGATGCTTGGTTTCATATGGGGAATTTTGATGCTGGTACTACAACCGAATATTCAATTAAAAAAGAAGGAAATGGTTTGTATGTTTTTATCCTAAAAGGAAACGTAACTATCAACGGACAAGAATTAAATACTCGTGATGCGATTGGAATCAGAGATTTTAAAACAGCAACTATTACAGCAAATACTGACGCTGAGTTTCTAATAATGGAGATTCCGATGCAAGTAAATTATTAATTCAACATTATATAACAATATTAACTATTATAATAAAACAAAAAATTATGGCAACTACAAAATGGGCTATTGACCCAACACACTCAGAAATTGGATTTAAAGTAAAACACATGATGTTTACTAATGTTTCAGGTAAGTTTAACAACTACGAAGCAACGATTACAAGTAATGAAAACAACTTTGAGAATGCAGCAATTGAATTTTCTGCAGACATCAAATCTATCGACACAGGAAATCTAGATAGAGACAATCACTTAAGAAGTGCCGATTTCTTTGATGTAGAAAATAGTCCAAAAATGACTTTTAAATCTACCTCTTTCACAAAAATAGACGATGGTAATTATGAACTTATTGGTAATTTAAACATCAGAGGCGTTGAAAAACAAGTTAAACTTCCGGTAGAATTTAGCGGAATCATGACTGATCCATGGGGAAACACAAAAGTGGGTTTAAACATTTCTGGTAAAATCAACCGTAAAGATTGGGGATTAAATTGGAATTCTGCTTTAGAAGCTGGAGGTGTTTTAGTAAGCGACGATGTTCGCTTAAACATCGAATTGCAATTTGCAAAACAATAATTATCCCTTATAAATTTTAGTATTTAATTTGGTTAAAACCCTATGCTTTGTAAAAAGTATGGGGTTTTGTTTTTTCCATTATAAGGATCATAAATCATATTATGAAGACGCACTGCGGTGCGTCTCTACAAACAACACGTTAATAACTATTGTTTATCATTGTTTGAAAAATCCGTTTTTATCTGCGTCTTCACTTTTGTGAATCCGTTTAATCTGCGTTCTATTTAGCATGAGATTTACGATTACAATTCCGTTAATTACTCACATTGCGAGGCTTCGACTCCGCTCAGCCTGACAACCTCTTTTCATCTCCAATTTTGTTTCTCTCATCTCGCCTCTCACTTCTCACAAAAAAATCACTTCTTCAAATTCCTAAACTCAGTTGGCGATAAATTGGTATATTTTTTAAAGACCCGAGAAAAGTATGAATAATCATCGTATCCAACTTCTTCTGCAATTTCATTAACCGCTAATTGCTTATCGATTAGCATTCTTTTTATTTCCAGAACAACTCGATCTGTAATTACTTCTGTCGCAGTTTTTTTCAAAATATCATTACATATTCTATTGAGATGTTTTAAGGTAATATGTAATTGTTCAGCATAAAACGAAGGTGATTTATTTGTCTTAAAATGAAGTTCAAGAAGCTCTTCAAATTTCTTTATTTTTATATTGTACGGATGAACTTCATGAACCTCAGAATCATCATATTTTCTTGCAATTTCTATATGAATTGAATCTAATAGGTTAAGCATTTTATCTAATTGATATTTATTCTTCTGCTTACTTTCCCGCATTAACAACTCAAAATAAGGCTCAATTCCTTTTATAGAATCAGCTTCAAAATTAACCTGTGGTTTATTATTTATTGAACTGTAAAAAGCATAATCATTGATTTTTTTTTGGCCAAAATACAGGTTGTACATTTCCTGAGAAAAGATTACAACGTACCCTTCAACATCTTGTGATAAATTCCAAAAATGTATTTGTCCAGGCTGAAGCAAAAACAAACTTCCTTTCTTTATATCAAATCTATCAAAATCAATCTCATGAATTCCAGAACCATCTGTAAACAAAACCATTAAATAGGAATCATGACGATGTGGTTTCTCGACAAAACTGTGCGTTTTTAAATGTTCTGTAAAAGAATTTACATAAAAATCACTTCTTGTATCATTGCAACTAAAATTGGCAACACTATAAATTGGGTATTTTTTCATGGCTACAAATGTCTTTATTGTGCTATAATAAGCGAAGATATAAAAACAGAATTGAAAACGAGCGAAGTATCTTTGTATATAATAAAAAATGAACCAATTATGTCATATATGATCACCCATGTTTTAAGAAATGAATGTCCTAATTGTCACAAAGGAAAAATTCTAGATGAGAAAAATATATTTCTTACCTTCAAATTTCCAAAAATGCACAAAGAATGTAGTGAATGTGGTTTTAAATTCGAGAAAGAACCTGGTTTCTTTTTTGGTGCCATGTACATGAGTTACGGACTAACTGTAGCACAAGGTATTGCTACTTATTGTATTGCTCAATTTTTCTTCGAAAAAAATTTCGATTTAAGGATTATCCCTATTATTGCCGTAGTGATAGTTTTATTTTCTTTCTTTAACATCCGTCTATCGAGATTGTTATGGATTTATATGTTTAAGAATTATTCAAGCTAAAAAAATAGTATTTTTGCCTTTCAATTGAAACTAATTTTTCAATTTTAGAATCACTAAATTTTTAAATTAAAAGAAATGAAAGCATACGTATTTCCAGGTCAAGGTGCGCAATTTACAGGAATGGGCAAAGACTTATATGAAAATTCGGCTTTAGCCAAAGAATTATTCGAGAAAGCTAACGAAATATTAGGTTTTAGAATTACTGATATCATGTTTGAAGGTACTGCCGAAGAACTAAAAGAAACTAAAGTAACCCAACCAGCAGTATTCTTGCATTCGGTTATTTTAGCCAAAACTTTGGGAGAAGATTTTAAACCAGAAATGGTAGCAGGTCACTCTTTAGGAGAATTTTCTGCTCTGGTTGCAAACGGCACTTTGTCTTTTGAAGACGGATTAAAATTAGTTTCTCAACGTGCTTTGGCAATGCAAAAAGCTTGCGAAATTACTCCATCTACAATGGCTGCAGTTTTAGGATTAGCAGATAATGTTGTAGAAGAAGTTTGTGCTTCGATAGACGGAATTGTAGTTGCTGCAAATTACAACTGTCCTGGGCAATTAGTAATTTCTGGAGAAACAACTGCTGTTGAAAAAGCTTGTGAAGCAATGAAAGCTGCTGGTGCAAAACGTGCTTTGATATTACCTGTTGGTGGCGCTTTTCACTCACCAATGATGGAACCTGCAAGAGAAGAATTAGCTGCTGCGATTGAAGCAACAACTTTCTCTACTCCTATTTGTCCTGTATATCAAAACGTAACTGCAAGTGCGGTTTCTGATCCAAATGAAATAAAAAAGAATTTAATCATTCAGCTTACAGCTCCTGTAAAATGGACTCAATCTGTACAACAAATGATTGCTGATGGCGCTACTTTATTTACAGAAGTAGGTCCTGGAAAAGTTTTAGCTGGATTAATCGGTAAAATTGATAAAGAAGCTGTTACTGCAAATGCATAATTTTTCGGTATTCAGTTACAGTTTTAAGAAGTCAGTCTAAAAATTGTCAACAAAAATAGAATCCTCACAAGCATATGTTTGTGGGGATTTTTTTAATATTTCAAACTCTACATAAGTAATATTTATGTAATTTCGAAAAACCACACAAACTAAAAACCAGCAATGACATCTGAAAAATTCACCTTCATAAAAACCGATAAAAAGATAATCAAATTATACTTTGATACTATCGCTGTCATTACTGGTTTAGGTAATTATGTACAAATAATAACTATAGACAATACAAAATACACTTATTACAAATCCCTAAAAGATTTAATTGATGTATTGCCCAATGAATTTATGAGAGTTCACAATTCTTCAATTGTTAATTTAACCAATATAGATAGTATCGAAGACAATCATATTATAGCCAAAGGAAATAAAATCACCATTGGTAAAACCTACAAAGAATGCCTTACTACCGCTCTCGATAAGTTTATGCTATAATCGTCCACATAAAAAAACAAGCAGTGTGTATAGTATTTACACACGTTTGTATAAAATAGTTCCATGTGCTTTATACTTTGTTTTCATTTGCCTGAACATTAAACAATTCAGCAATGATAAAAGCAATTTTAAAAATCTTATTAACTATTATTATGTCTACACAAATTTCGAATGCACAAAAATATCCTCTAAAGGAAGATGTCGCTACTATTAACGGAATTATAAAAGCTACTTACGAAGCCGTTTCGGGAGAAGCCGGAGAAAAACGACAATGGGAACGCGACCTTTCGCTTCATGACCCAAATGCTATTTATTCTTTTCCGGTGGAAAATGCCAATGGAAAAACACAACAAACTACAATGTCCCTTAAAGATTTTCATAAAGAAACCGATACTATGGTTGCAAAAACAGCCTTTTATGAAAAAGAAATAAACCGTGAAGTTCGTATATTTGGGAATATCGCACACGTTTGGAGCACTTATGAAACTCGATTAGTAAAAAATGGCCCTGTTGCCCGAAGAGGAATTAATAGTATACAGCTCTATTACAACGAAGGGAGATGGTGGATTATATCTTGGACTTTTGACAAAGAGAAAGAGGACAGAAAAATCCCTCAATCTTTCGACCCACAATAACAAAAGCTTTAAAACAAAAAAAATCCCATATTATCGGATTTGATAGTATGGGATTTTTATTGCTTAAAGCAAAATTATCTCGCTTGAACTGCTGTATCTGTAAAATCAGAAAACACACCATCTAAACCTAATTTATAAAAAGCCTGATATTCTAAAGTTGGGTTATTTTTATAATTACTCAACAATCGTTTCCCTTCATTTCTGAACGTGTAAGCATGCACTTGTAATCCTTTTTTATGCGCATCAGAAATTAAAGTTGTTGGTGGTAGCGCAACTTTATCAGCATCATCTACTTTACCGTCTGCATTAATATCGTCTGCTTTGCCATCATTATTTGCATCTACTCCTTTATACGAAATGATAAAAGGTTTCCACGGACCAATTCCTGTTGCGTAAGTTTTTACAAAATCTAAACCTTCCTGTGTTCTAAAAAATCCATAATCTCTAGTATCACCTTTTAAATACCAATCGTATGGTTTTCCATCAGAAATAATTTCTCCTTGAGGAACTGTAAAAATCAAATCTCCATTTAGAGCTACATCGTAACAGCTCAATAACTGTATTGTTTTCACTGTTGATTTAGTTCTTATGTATTGCAAATTAGAAACCTCAAACGACTGAACATAAACTGGAGACGAAGCATTATTCCATCCCTCGGCAGTTAACATTTCTAATAATTTATCGGTAATCTTTAAATTTAACGCCTCATGAAAAGAAGGATGTTTTGTTTCTGGATAAATCCCGATAACACGTCCTAATTGTGCTGATTTTTGTTTTGCCAAAGCAATAACTTCTGCAAATGTTGGAATCGCATACAGATTATTATATTGTTGTGAACGCTCCGCAAAAGCTTGTTTTGCTTTTAATTGTTTAATTTCTGCTAAAGTAAAATCAGAAACAAACCAATCGGATACCATTGCACCATCAATATTTTTGGTTGTTTTTTTAGAAGCAAAAGCTGGAATTTCTGATACGTTTGTCGTTCCAGACAGCATTGGTTCATGGCGTACTACAAGTTGTCCATCTTTTGTCATTACTAAATCTGGCTCTATAAAATCAGCTCCCATTTCGATAGCTTTAGTATATCCCTCAATAGTATGCTCTGGCAAATAACCTGATGCACCTCGGTGAGCGACTACAATAGGATTTGCTCCAGTTAAAGTTGGATATTTTCCAGTTTCAGGCGTTTGATTATCATCGTCATTCATATCACAAGCCAATAACAAAATTACAGCACTTAAGAAAATTGTGCTTTTTAAAATTTGAAATGAATTCATAGTTTATATTTTTAGCAAATAAATGCCATTTTCATTCAATAAACGTTAGCACTGAGTTAAGTATCAGTTATACTTTATTTGTTTTTCCCTTTTTAGCATTCATGATGATTTTATTTAATATCCGAATTTACAACATTTTACACCAAACAAAAAATCCCAAACTATCAACATGACAATTTGAGATTTCTACACAATTAGAAACAAGATTTTAGGCAATCTTTTTTTCTTTCTTTTTATAATTGATAATAAAAACTCCTGATATAATAAGTGCTGTCGCGATAATAAAATCTACAGTAATTACTTCGTCTAACAATAACCACCCAAGAAAAACTGCAATTATAGTATTGAAGTAAGACAAAATAGAAACCTGTATTGCCGTTACTCGCTTCAAAGCATAATGATAAGAGAAAAAAGCTAGTATAGATCCAAAAATAGACAAATATAAAGCTGCAAAAATACTTCTCGTACTCCACAAGCTTACATCTGGATTTGGAGAAAAAATAAATGCCAAAACCAACTGAACCAAAGTAGCAATAGTAAACTGATAAAATAAATTCAGTGTAATATTATTCGATTTATGTGCATGAGTTTTTGTATAAATTGTTCCCGCTGCCCAACCTAAAATTGCTAAACTCATAAATATAAGTCCGTGTTGATAATTAGAATCTAAAAATAAACCTAGTCCATCTTTAAAAATAAAAACAACTCCCGTAAAACCAATTATAACTCCTATAATACCTTTTAAACTTGGTTTTTGCAATCCAAACAAAACACTACCTATAAAGATAAGTACAGGCGACAAAGCACTCATTATAGATGCTAGTCCACTTGGCAAAGTTTGCTCAGCAACGGTGGTAAAACCATTTGCAATAACAATCATTAATAAAGCTGGAATTAATTGGTGTTTAAAATTCTCCCAACCAATCCATTTTAATTCTTTTTTAAACAGTAAAATAGTCATTGCTATTAATCCTGCTAAACCCTGACGAATAGAAGTTACAAACCATGGCGGAATTGTTTCTACCGCAACCCTGATTCCTAAAAAAGTTGTCCCCCACACGATCCCTACTGTTGCCATGCAGAGATATAATTTATAATCTGGTTTTTGTTGCATCGCTAATACTATATCTTTTTAAATAAAAAAGCCCCAAATTATAATACTATAATTTGGGACTTTTAAAATACTATCTATTTTAAACTAAGAAACTTTGTTTCTTATCTTTTCTTCCCATTTCCAAGCGCTCTTCATCGCTTCATCAAGCGTTGATTGGGCTTTCCACCCCAGCACATCATTAGCTTTTGCTGTATTTGCATAAGCCTCGGTAATATCACCTTCTCTTCGTGCTACAATTTTATATGGTAATTTTTTATCACTTACCTTTTCAAAACTCGTAATCACTTCAAGAACAGAACTTCCTTTTCCTGTACCCAGATTAAATGTTTCTACTTTTTCCAGATTCTTTTTATTCAATAATCTCTGTAGTGCCACGACATGCGCTTTTGCTAAATCGACCACATGAATATAATCCCGAACGCAAGTACCATCGGTTGTAGGATAATCATCTCCGTAAACTGATAATTCCTGACGCAATCCGATTCCGGTTTGTGTAATAAAAGGAACTAAATTCTGAGGAACTCCAATTGGCAATTCACCAATTTCTGTAGATGGATGCGCTCCAATCGGGTTAAAATAACGCAATAAAATAGCGTTGATATTAGTAGCTTTTGCAGTATCTCTAATAATTTCTTCACCTATTTTCTTAGTATTTCCGTAAGGAGATATTGGTTGCTGCACAGGAGCATCTTCTGTAATCGGCATTTTTTCGGCTTGACCGTAAACCGTACAAGATGAACTAAAAATAAAACTAGCCTCTGGCTTTTGCTGTAGTTCCTGCAAAAGATACACTAAACTACTAATGTTGTTTTCGTAGTATAAAAGTGGATTTTCAACACTTTCTCCAACCGCTTTTGATGCCGCAAAATGAATTACCCCAGTAACATCATTATGCTTCTTAAAAAAGTTTTGCACTGCAGCCTTTTCTCTTAAATCTAATTTTTCGAACAAAGGCGTTTTACCTGTAATGGCTACAATTCCTTTTAAAACATCTTCTGAAGAATTAGAAAGATTATCAATTATTACAACTTCAAAGCCTTCATTTTGCAATTCGACTACGGTATGCGAACCGATAAATCCTAATCCCCCTGTTACTAATACTTTCATTTCTTGGTTGTTTTTTGGCTATTTACTTGTTTTGGTTTATTTCAAAAATTCAATTACACTATCGGTAATAAATTTAATTTGCTCATCATCAAGCTCAGTATGCATAGGCAAAGACAATACTTCTTGTACCAATTGATTGGTCACTGGGAAA
This sequence comes from Flavobacterium hydatis, assembly GCF_000737695.1. Classification (GTDB taxonomy): domain Bacteria; phylum Bacteroidota; class Bacteroidia; order Flavobacteriales; family Flavobacteriaceae; genus Flavobacterium; species Flavobacterium hydatis. The sequence continues at coordinate 90,044 of NZ_JPRM01000002.1, read as the reverse complement.
TATTCTTCTTTATAACGTACATCAAGATATGCTTTTTGAGAATGCAACGGAATTGGATAATAAATCGCACAAGGAATTCCTTTATCTTGTAAATGTTGCAACAATCCGTTTCTATCAGCATTTATAATTCGTAAAGTATATTGATGAAAAACGTGATCATTTTCTTTAGGATTAAATGAAGGCGTAATAATATTAGCATGTCCTGCTAATGCAGCATTATATTTAGTTGCAGCCTCACGACGTGCTTTATTATACTCATCTAATAACGGAAGTTTTACATTTAAAACTCCTGCCTGAATACTATCTAAACGTGAATTTACACCTACAACATCATGATGATAACGCTCGTACATTCCGTGATTTACAATTCCGCGAATAATATGTGCCAAAGCATCATCATTAGTAAAAATAGCTCCACCATCTCCATAACAACCTAAGTTTTTAGATGGAAAGAAAGAAGTTGCAGCTACATGTCCCATAACCCCTACTTTGGTTTTTGCACCAGATTTAGAAACATAATCAGCTCCAATTGCTTGCGCATTATCTTCGATTACATATAAATTATGTGCTGCAGCAAGCTCCATAATTGCATCCATATTAGCAGCACGTCCGAATAAATGTACTGGAACAATTGCTTTAGTTTTTGGCGTAATTGCTTTTTTAATAGCATCGATAGAAATATTCATACTATCCATCTCAACATCTACTAAAACAGGAGTTAATTGCAACAAAGCGATTACCTCTACAGTTGCTGCAAAAGTAAAATCGGCAGTAATAACCTCATCTCCTGGTTTTAAATCCAGACCCATCATTGCAATTTGCAACGCATCTGTTCCGTTTGCACAAGGAATAACATGTTTTGCCCCTAAATAAGTTTCGAGATTTTTTTGGAATTGATGAACCAATGGTCCATTAATATATGTATTTGTATCTAAAACGTCTTGAATCGAAGCATTTACAGCTACTTTTATTTTATCATATTGACTTTTTAAGTCAACCATTTGAATTTTTTTCATTTCGATATTCTAATTTAAAGTTTGCGCTCCCGAATGGACTAAGCCACATTTCTATTGACTTTCAAAATAATACTTCCGAAAACGAGCAACAAAAATAGTTATTTAATGAGTTTAAACCAATGAAAATAATTGAAAGAAACGTATTTTAGCCCCAAATATTCAACTATGCTTTTTCTATACAATCTAATCGTTTTTATTGTAGCCTTTTTATTAAAAATAGTAGCCCTTTTTAGTCCTAAAATCAGACTATTTGTAAACGGAAGAAAAGATGTTTTTGCCATCCTTAAAGAAAAGATAAAACCCTCTGACAAAACGATTTGGTTTCACGCAGCTTCTCTAGGCGAGTACGAGCAAGGATTACCAGTTATCGAAAAAATAAAAGAAAAATATCCCTCTCACAAAATCATTGTTACTTTCTTTTCTCCTTCTGGTTATGAAGTTCGAAAAAACAATACCGTTGCAGATGCAACACTTTATCTTCCTCTGGATACTAAACAAAATGCTAAGCAATTTTTAAAACTTGCTCATCCAGAAATGGTCTTTTTTATCAAATATGAGTTTTGGCTAAACTACCTTAATGAATTAAAGAAAAACAATACACCTACTTATTTAGTTTCGGGAATTTTTAGAGACAATCAGATATTCTTTAAATGGTATGGTGGTTTTTACAAAAAAGCACTTGATGCTTTTACTTACTTTTTTGTTCAAAACGAAAGTTCCAAAAACAAAATCGAATCTATTGGATATAAGAACGTAATCATTTCGGGAGACACTAGATTTGATCGTGTTGTTGCTATTTTGGAACGTGATAATACTTTAGATTTTATTGCTGAATTTAAAAACAACACCACTACTATTGTTATTGGTAGTTCATGGCCTAAGGACGAAGTTTTATTAACCGAATATATTAACACTACTCAAGAGCGTGTAAAGTTTATTATCGCTCCTCATAATATCAAACCCGAACAAATTACAGCGCTACAACAATCTATTACTAAAAAGACAATTCTGTTTTCTGAGAAAGAGGGCAAGAACCTAGCTGATTACGATGTTTTTATCATTGATACTGTGGGGATATTAACCAAGATATACAGTTACGCAACGATTGCTTATGTAGGTGGTGGCTTCGGAAATCCTGGCGTTCATAATATACTAGAACCAGCAACTTTTGGTCTTCCTATTATAATTGGACCGAATTATTCTCATTTTGCCGAAGCCACAGAACTTGTTCATTTGGGAGGTTGCATATCTATTACCGACGCAAAGCAACTAGAAACCGAATTCAACCATCTTATCACAGATAAAGACTATCTTAATGAGAAAGGCTTAATTTGCAAGTCGTACGTTCAAAATAAGAAGGGAGCCACCAATAAAATCATGAGCATTATTTAATCTCTCTCCCTAATTTATCATAAAACATGTTATCCAAATCATAATTTTTTGGCCGTTTTCAGATAAAATGAATTAGTAATTCAAACTTTCATAGCTAATACTGATTCATTTTTTATTACAATTAGCCTAATTAAGAACGGAGAAACAACGTGTTTACTAGCCTTAGCGAGTGCATTTGACTAAAAAACACTCCATTAAACATTAATTGATTACTTCTAAAAGCTTTTTAACGTTTTTGGCACGTTAATTGATAATAAGATAAACGTGAGCAACGAAGAATATTTTAAAAAAAAATAAAAAAATATTTTACATATTAAAAAATTTATATCTTTGCCACGAATTAATAATTAACCTTTTATAATAAAGTAAGATGAAAAAAGTATTTTTAAGTTTAGCTGTTGTTGCTGTTTTAACTGTTGTATCTTGTAAAAAAGCTGACGCTGCTCCTGCTGACGACGCTGCTGCTGTAGTTGATTCTGCTGCTGTTGTTGTTGATTCTGCTGCTGCTGTAGTTGATTCTGCTGCTGTTGTAGTTGATTCTGCTGCTGCTACTGCTACTGATGCTGCTAAAACTGCAACTGAAGCTGCAAAAAAATAATTAGAACCTAGATTCTAAAATTTTTAAAGCCATCCGCTAAGAGCGAGATGGCTTTTTTATTGGAATAAAGTTTAGCATTATTTTTTAAGCCAAAAAAAAGAGAGCGCGTTTTGATAAATTATCAAAACGCGCTCTCTTTTTTATTTCAACCTTATAAGCTAATCCTCAAAAACAAAATCATTAACCGAGAAATCTAAAATTTCAGATCTAGATCCATAAGTAACAATTTCCTTTATTCCTTTTTGAAGAAGCAACTCGGTCGTATATTTTCTACTTGTTGCAAAATGATTATCATCAAAAACCAACTTAAAGAAATACTTCCCACCAGACGATTTAAACTTCAAAAACTTAGCCGTATCTATACTTCCCTTAAATTTCTCAATCTCTTCCTCACATTCAAATTTAAGCTCATAACTAAGACTTGTAAAGATGACCTTCCCTTTTCTGGAAGTAAACACAAATTTATACTCATCATTAAACCTCTTACTTATCACGAAAGCACCCATTTATATTTTAAATTTTTAGATTATCGATTTCAAAACCCTAAACTCCTCAGATAACTGATTTAAAAACCAACGAAGATTTATTCAAAGCCTGAAATCAAGTATCATTAAGTCTACTTTTAAGATTACAAACTTTTGTAAAATAAAAAAACCTCTTCAAAAGAAGAGGTTTTTAGTACTCAGAGCGGGACTTGAACCCGCACGAACATTGCTGTTCACTGGATTTTAAGTCCAGCGTGTCTACCAATTTCACCATCCGAGCATTATGTAGTGTTGAGCGAAAAACGGGGCTCGAACCCGCGACCTCGACCTTGGCAAGGTCGCGCTCTACCAACTGAGCTATTTTCGCATTTCATTTTTATTAAAGAACCGCAACACTTGATTTGTTCTGTATTGCGAGTGCAAATTTAGGACATTTATTGAATTAAACAAGCCTTTTTTCAAAAAAAATCACACAAAAAACATAACATTCTGATAACGTATTCTTTAAAAATTGAAATTATTTCCTAGTAATCATTCTTTTTATTTCATTAAGCTTCATCAGCGCTTCTACTGGGGTTATCGCATTTATATCAAGATTTAAAATCTCTTCTTTAATCTCTTCTAATAATGGATCATCTAGATTAAAGAAACTCATTTGCATTTCGTCATTATCAGATTTAACTCCGTTTAATGCATCGCTTGAATGGTCTTTCTCTAATTTCTTTAAAAGCTTCTGTGCTTTCAAGATTACAATTTGAGGCATTCCCGCCATTTTTGCTACATGAATACCAAAACTATGTGCGCTACCTCCTTTTACCAGTTTTCGGATAAAAAGAACAGTATCTTTTAATTCTTTTACAGCAACGTTATAATTCTGGATTCTCGGTAACGAATCGGTCATTTCATTTAACTCATGATAATGCGTTGCAAATAATGTCTTAGGTCTTGATGGATGTTCGTGTAAAAACTCTGCAATTGCCCACGCAATCGAAATTCCATCATAGGTACTCGTTCCTCTTCCTATTTCATCTAGTAATACTAAACTTCTGTCTGAGATATTATTCAAGATAGACGCCGTTTCGTTCATCTCGACCATAAAAGTCGATTCTCCCATCGAAATATTATCCGAAGCTCCCACTCTGGTAAATATCTTATCTACCATTCCCATCCTAACGCTATCTGCAGGAACAAAACTTCCCATTTGAGCCAGCAATACAATTAAAGCTGTTTGACGCAAAATAGCCGACTTACCCGACATATTGGGACCAGTAATCATTATTATCTGCTGTGTTTCTCTATCTAAGAAAACATCATTGGCAATATAAGGCACTCCAACTGGTAATTGTTTTTCGATAACAGGGTGTCTTCCGTTTTTAATTTCTAATTCGAAAGTATCATCTATTTCCGGGCAAACGTATTTATTCTCGATTGCTAGCTGCGTAAACGAGCACAAACAATCTAATTGTGCCACCAAGCTTGCATTCATTTGCACAGGCTTGATATATGTTGTAATCCAAGAAACCAATTGTTCAAAAAGCTCCAACTCTATTTTATGAATCTTTTCTTCGGCTCCTAGAATTTTAGTTTCGTATTCTTTTAATTCCTCAGTAATATAACGTTCCGCATTAACCAAGGTTTGCTTACGAATCCATTCCGCAGGCACTTTATCTTTATGCGTATTTCGAACTTCTATATAATATCCAAAAACATTATTGAATGATATCTTCAAGGAGGTGATTCCTGTTCTTTGTGATTCTCTGGTTTCAATTCCTTCTAAATATTCTTTCCCTGAAGTCGATATTGCTCTTAAATCATCTAGTTCTTCGCTAATTCCTTTCGCAATAGCGTTACCTTTATTAATAGATACTGGTGCTGAATCCTGATTTAAAGTCGTTTTAATTTTCTCACGCAATAAATCACAACTATGCAAGCTATCTCCTATTACTTTTACAGCTTCTTGCGGACTTTTAAGCGCAAGTTCTTTTATCGGAATTATAGCATCCAGAGATTCTTTTAAATAAACAATTTCACGAGGAGAAACTTTCCCAGCGGCAATTTTAGAAATTAAACGTTCTAAATCGGATATTTGTTTAATTTGATACTGAATATCGTGTAGTACTTCTTGATTTTCTTTCAGATATGTTACTACTTCATGACGGCTTTTTATCTTATTACTATCCTTAAGAGGTAATGCCAACCAACGTTTTAATAAACGCCCTCCCATTGGCGAAAGCGTTCTATCGATAACATCAAGAAGCGTAACTGCATTTGGGTTATAACTATGGTACAATTCCAGATTACGAATTGTAAAACGATCCATCCACACATAAGCATCTTCGGCAATACGCTGAATGGCGGTTATATGTTGTACTCTATTATGTTGTGTTTCGGACAAATAATATAAGATTGCTCCCGAAGCAATAATTCCTTCTTTTAACTCTTCTATCCCAAAACCTTTTAAGGAAGCGGTCTGGAAATGTTTTGTCAAAATTTCAAAAGCGTAGTCTTCTTTATATATCCAATCTTCTAAATAAAAACTATGAAAATCTTCTCCAAAAGCATCTTTAAAATCATTCTTATTATGCTTTGGAACCAAAACTTCACTTGGATTGAAGTTTTGCAATAACTTATCTATATATTCTGCATTTCCTTGCGCAGTAAGAAATTCTCCTGTAGAAACATCTAGAAACGAAACACCGATATTTTTATTCGTAAAATAAACCGATGCCAAAAAGTTATTTGTTTTTGACTGCAAAACCTCATCGTTAAGAGAAACTCCCGGAGTTACTAGTTCTGTTACCCCTCTTTTTACGATAGTTTTCGTCATTTTAGGATCTTCTAACTGATCGCAAATCGCTACACGAAGTCCTGCTTTTACCAGTTTTGGTAAATATGTATTAATAGAATGATGCGGAAAACCAGCCAAAGCCGTTTCGGTTTCTGAACCTGCACCACGTTTTGTTAATGTTATTCCTAGAATTTTAGAAGCTCTAATGGCGTCTTCTCCAAAGGTTTCGTAAAAATCACCAACTCTAAAAAGCAGACATGCATCAGGATATTTTCTCTTGATTTCGTTGTACTGTTTCATTAAGGGTGTTTCTTTCACCACTTTCTCTTTCGCTGCCAAATTACTATGTTTTTAAATGAAATTTTATGACAGCGAATTTATAAAATTTTAAAGCGAATAAAGAATCCCTGAAAAATTAAAATATTTTTAAGCCAATTTTAAGTTTCGTTTTCATTATTTTACATAGATTTGTTAATAATTAAAAAATTAAACTGAAAATGAAAAAAATAATCTTATTTGTAATGTTTACAGTACTAAGCGTTGCAACATCAAATGCACAGGCTAAAGCTAAAGCTGCTAAAGTTGACGGTGCTGGAATGGTTTTCGTGAATGAAGTTATAGATTACGGTACAATTGCACACAATGCAGATGGAAAACGTGAATTTGTATTTACTAACAACGGTAACAAACCATTAATCATTACTAACACACAAGGTTCTTGTGGTTGTACAGTACCAACTTCTCCAAAAGAGCCAATCGCTCCAGGAGCTAAAGGTATTATTGGTGTAAAATATGCTACTGACAGAGTTGGTGCTTTTACAAAAACCGTAACAGTTACATCTAATGCAGCTGGACAACCTACAAAAATACTTACTATTAAAGGTACTGTTTTAGCAGATGAAGCTCCAAAAAGCTAAATCGTAAAACAACAACAAAATAAACGAAAAGCTTCCTTATATTTGGAAGCTTTTTTTATTACTAGAATTTAAAACAATTATGAGAAAACTCGAAAACAGCGAACTCGAAAGAAAAACTATTGCCGACTTTAAAAATTCAGACAAAACACCTCTTATATTAGTCTTAGACGATATTCGCAGCTTACACAATATAGGTTCTGTTTTTCGTACTGCAGATGCTTTTTTGATAGAAAAAATAATCTTGTGTGGTATTACTGCTACTCCACCAAACAAAGAAATTCATAAAACTGCACTTGGAGCTACAGAAACTGTTACTTGGGAGCATCATGAAAATGTATTGGAAGTAATTGAAAATCTTAAAAAAGAAAGCGTTACAACTCTGGCTATCGAACAGGTAGAAAGTGCTATTTTTCTACAAGATTTTGAAGTCGAAAAAGGCAAAAAGTATGCACTGGTTTTTGGAAACGAAGTATATGGCGTAGCTCAGGAAGCTGTTGCTATTTGCGATGGCTGTATCGAAATTCCGCAATTAGGAACTAAACATTCCCTTAATATATCTGTAAGTGCCGGGATTGTTGTTTGGGATTTATTCCAGAAAATGAATTGGCCTAAATAAAAATATCTTTATTGCTATTACAATGAAATTCAAACGCGGGACTTATATCTTAATTGGGCTATCTATATTTCTTTTCTCAGGAATATGGACTTTTAAAAAATTCAATTTTAATACAGAACATACCATAGGGCAACCTCTGGACAGCTTAAATGGTGTTCTCGTTTACTACAATGGTGGAGTAAACAATGTTACTAATAGAAATCTTACGGCAGACAATTATAATCTTGGTTTAAAATATCAGTGTGTAGAATTTGTAAAAAGATATTACTACGAACATTTTAATCATAAAATGCCTGATAGTTATGGTCATGCCAAAGACTTTTTTAACGCTGATCTTAAAGATGGTCAGAGAAACGAAAAAAGGGATTTAGTACAATATACCAATCCTAGTGTGAGCAAACCAAAAGCTGATGATTTATTAATTTATAGCGGAACCATTTTTAACCGATTTGGGCACGTTGCCATTGTTTCAAATGTGACCGATAATGAAATTGAAATAATTCAGCAAAATCCTGGTCCGTTTAGCAAATCGAGAGAAGTTTTTTCTTTAATCGAAAAAGAAGGCAAATGGATAATTGGCAATGACCGAATTTTGGGCTGGTTAAGAAAAGAATAACTATCCTATTTTTTTCTGGATTTCCTCTAAAACAAAAAGGTAGTCTTCATGTTTTTTCACAAAATCACGATCTGAAACATCAATAATAAGAACATTCAGATCTGGTTGTGATTTGATATACTCTAAATATCCATTGTTGATTTTATCCAAATACTCTGCCTCAATATTTTGCTCGTAGCTTCTGCCACGCTTTTTTATGTTCTGCAATAACCGTTCTGTATTTTGATATAAATAAACATACAAATCTGGTTTTGGCATTTCCTTATAGATAATATCAAACAAGTTACGATACAAGCGATATTCATCTTCTGCAAGTGTGATTTTGGCAAAAATCAATGATTTAAAGATATGATAATCGGCTACGATAAAATCCTTAAACAAATCAAACTGAGCTAAATCATCTGATAATTGCTGGTAACGATCGGCAAGAAAAGACATTTCGAGCGGGAAAGCATATCGGTTTTGATCTTTATAAAATTTAGGCAAAAAAGGATTATCTGCAAAACGTTCTAATACTGTTTTTGCATTAAAATCGTCGGCTATTTTATGAACCAAAGTTGTTTTTCCAGCACCAATATTTCCTTCAAAAGCAATATAATTAAATCGCTGCATCGGGATTTCCTGCAACGGATTTTTTAAATGCTGAACAACTGTACAAACACTATCATCTGGCGTTATTGCGATTAATTCTGATATTGTTTTTTGAAAAATCGGGTGTTTCCAATTTAAGTTTAAATCCTGAATAGGTAACAAAACAAAATTCCGGTTTTGCATCAAAGGATGAGGAATCTGAAGTTTATCGGTATCGATAATTTCATCTTCATAAATAATCACATCAACATCTATAAGCCTGGATTGGTATCCTTCTTGTTCAGAACGGATACGTCCTAATTGTTTTTCGACTTTTAAAACTTGATTTAATATTTTTTGTGCCGATGCATTGGTATGCAAAATCAAGGCACAATTATAGAACGCATCACTCTCAAACCCCCAGGCAGGTGTTTCATATAATCTCGAAACCTGAACAACAGTTCCAATTTCCTGATGTATCAAATTAATGCAGTTTTCGATATTTTCTAACCTGTTTCCTTGGTTACTTCCTAGTGATAAAACGACCTGATGCTGTGATTTCATAATTAGATGCAAATTAACTAAAAGTATTTTAGAAAATAAGAATCTTTTAAAACTGTTATTCCTATTTCGCTTTAATTAATATGATTCTCAACCATTTAAAAACTAAATAAAAAAACAATAGTGGTAGGAAAAGTTTTCCAACCTGTGCTACTGAAAATTGAGAATCAGGTTCCATAATCGTTGTGATAAAACGCCACAGATTTTGAGGAAAATATATAATAGAATCAGGGTTTTTAATTAAAACGATATAGACAAAAAATGATATAAAGCTATAATTTACTAAACCATAAAATAACAGAAAATAATCTATTGCTTTCCATGTTTTGATAGTATTGCCAGATGTGAAAATTTGTTTTATTTTTTGAAATCCATGGTGCATTAAATTTGGCTTTTCAATCGCGTCAGAAAGTACCCAATACCCATCGCTTCTTGCAAACGGATTTAGGTTTCTTAAAATTGACAACGAATAAATACAAGCTAATAAAATCAGTAAATTATATTGAAAAATAACCCCAATAGTTATTAGAAAAATAGCATACACAAATTCAAAATATATTCCTGCTAAATTGACCACAATTCTTTGCGTCTTTGGCAATTTCCAGATATCAGTTACATCTGCAAAATACACAGGTACAACCAGATAAAATCCTCCTCCAATTCCTCCGTGTTTTGCTCCGTAATAATGTGCTGCAGATGCATGTCCGAATTCATGAAAAGTAACTCCAACAAAGCTCATGAGAAAGAAAATCAACCACTCTGATTTTGCAATATTGGTATAAAAAATTTGATTATAAAACACGTAAAAACAAATACTTAAAATTAAAAAAATTATTGCCAAATTGATTTTAAGCACATTATTCAGGAATAAATACTTCAGGTATTTTGTAAACTTTGAAACGATCTTTACATCTATTAAAATAAAACTTAGCTTTAAATAATCAGGCTTTTGATTTGGTTTTACCTCAATTTCATCACTTTGAATTATACCATATTTGGCTAATTTGGTAAACAAAAAATCATTTGCAAAATCGATTGTCAAAATCGATTCAAACTTCAAATTATACTCGTCTACCAGAATCTGAAGGCTTTTCTTTCCGTCGATTAACTCTAGAAAACGATACAAATCAGAAGAAATTTTTATCCTGTGATCAAAAGTTAGTTGATGAATAAAAAAATCAGTTTTACCAAACGGATGATAACTAATGTCTTCAGACAGTTGCGGTACTATATTTTTGTTCATATATACTAAGTGCTTGTAAAATTACAGTAGTTGTAAATAAACGGTTAAACTCTTTGGCTCTCACATTCATACCAAAAGTAGCAACAGGATAAGGAGTATTTTCAGGTTTTATTTTGGAAGAGTCCGGAACCTGCAGAGCGTGTGAGTTATCCCACGAACCATCCTGATACTGATTTTTAAATAAATATTCGATTGTTTTTTCTATCTCGGCTTCATTTTCATTATTTTCTAAAAGCAAAATTTCAAGTGCTAATCCGGTATAAAATAAATTTTCTCCATATTTATCACCAAAACTTCCATTTTCAGCTTGTTCCCTTTTTACCTTATCTATAATTAATGATAATTGTTGTTTCTCACCCAGTAAATGATATGTCTTTGCCAGATAGTAAAAAACATAAATATTACTAGTCCACCAATATGAATTTAATTCCTGCTCTGTTTTTGCTTCAAAATATTTTTTCAGTTTAATAAAAGCTTCTGGTTGTTGATTTGTTTTTGCCAAAAAGTAAAAACTTACCGCACTCACACAATCATGCGAATGTATCCATCCGGAAACTTTTGAGATAACCCTATCGTCTAATGAAGTCAATAATTTATTCTCATCATAATAGGTGGAGAAACCTCCATCACTATTCTGAAAATTAAGCCAGTATTCCTGAATATCAGTATCAATTTCTTTATTGTTTAGAAAATAAGAAAGTAATGCAAAATTGGCCGAATCAGAATCTTCAATCCAAGTACCGTTGTAACTCCATAAAACATCTTTATGATTGTTTTCTAAAAAAGAAATCGCTTTTGGAATTTCATTTTCAAAAGAGCGCTGAAGAATTTTATTTTCTGAAATTTTAGAAAGGATAAAAGCACTTGCCCAAGTAGTACTAATTCCACCCTGATTTACATATTCTCTCCAACTTCCGTTTTCTTGTTGTTTGTTCTTTATATACGTTATGGCCGACGATATACTATTCTGATTATTATTTTCTGCAATCTTTTGACTAATTAGAGTAATATCTGCTGTCAAAATTTCCAGATAATTATCTATTTCAATAATAAAAGTTACAAAAGCCTTTTTCGTATCATACAGAACCTTTTTCCATTCGGGAACATCTATGTCCTTAACCAATTCTAATGCTTTGTCGCAATAGGAAATTCCAAGTTGATACATTTGTTTAGAAATGCCTCGAATATGAATGTATTTTTCCAGTTTTTCAGGTGCATGATCAGACATCTTATTTTGTTTCAATAAATAAAAAGCCCAGTTAAACTGTCCTTTCTTTACGTCTGCTTTTAAATCCTGGATATCATCATTTAATTGAAATGCAACCGAAAAATATTTATGTGAAAGTAATAATTGCTCGTATAAATCATTGTCTTTAGAGTTGTCGATGCTAAACAAACAATCGATAGCAACTTTACCAAATGCCGATTTTTTGTCTGCTAGTATTTCATACTCTTCAATGGCAATAACCTCTTTTTCAAGAAAAGATTTTTCTAAATAAATGGCTTCAAAATATTCGTTTCTACGAGTATTCCATAGTTGCCAAAAACTATTTTCTAAACCATAAATACTGGTTAGAATTTTAATGCTTTCCTCCTGACAAACGGTGACTAAAGGAAATTTCGATAAATCTTTTTCATCTATCAAAGTATCTGTAAATAATGTTGCCTGATAATATAAATAGCCCGCAATATTAAGCAGTTCCAAATTTTTACTCTCTACAAGGAAAACCTGTGCAAAAAGTTCAGGATATTTTTGATAATAAATCGGATTACCAGCGGTGAAATTGGCATCTAAAACTACCGATTTGAAATTATCCGGTATAGACAGATTTTGAATATAACTCGTAAACTTCAATCTCATACTTGATCTTTTTTTAAACTAAACATCTTATAAAAAACAGAAGTATGCATTAAAAATGCATACTTCTAAGAAAAGCAAATAATAATATTAGATATTATTTAAATGCATCAATGATATCAGTACCCCAACCAAATTCGTATCTTTTTTCTAGTTCTTCAACTTGAAATTTTTCAACTAATTGGTTCTCTAATACTAAAATTTCTTCTGTTAATTGATTTTGTAAATTCATGATAATTTTTTTTAAAAATTTTTAATACTACATTTTTTTTAAAACACTCTTAAATCCGAATACATTCTTCGTACGCAAAAACACACTTAAATTGTAAGACTAATTCTATGTTTCAAAAGTATTTTTTATCCTTATTGCTGCTTATTCAAAAACCGAATAATATTTGCATAATAAAAATATCCACTCACTTTAAAAAAAAGAAATATGCAATAAATGTATACTTCTAAGAAAAGCAGATAATTTACTTACAATTATTTTAATGCATCAATAACAGAAGTAACCCAACCAAATTCGTATCTTTTTTCTAGTTCTTCAACTTGAAATTTTTCAACTAATTGATTTTCTACTAATACTTCTACTGGTAATTGATTTTCTTGATTCATGGTGAATTTTTTTAAAATTTTTAATACTACAATTTTTTTTAAAACACTCTTAAATCCGAATACATTCTTCGTACGCAAAAAAATACTTAAATTGTAAGATTAGTTTTATATTTCAAAAGTATCACTTATCCTTATTGCTGCTTATTCAAAAACCGAATAATATTTGAATAATAAAATATTGTTGTCATAATCCTCAAATTACACCAACCCCCATTGCCTTTTATCTTAGGATATGTAAAAAAAAAGAAGCACACAATAATGCATGCTTCTAAGAAAAGCAGATAATTTACTTACTACTATATTACTGCATCAAGAATACTTAGCATCCAACCGAATTCATATCGTTTTTCTAATTCTTCAACTTGAAATTTTTCTAATAATTGATTTTCTATTACTAAAACTTCTTCTGGCAATTGATTTCCTACATTCATAATAATTGACTTTAATTTTTTTTATCCTACATTTTTTAAAGACACCCTTACTTGTATATATCCTTCGTACGCGAAAACATATTTAATTGTAAGAATAATTCTATTTTTTCAAAAATATTATTTATCCTGATAACTGCTTATTCAAAAGCTGAATAATATTTGAATAATAAAATGATTTAAGAAAAAAGCTTTCCTTTTTAATCTCAAATGATTTTCGTCATAAAATACAACAAATTTTTTTGTAAGATTTTTATTATTATGAGAATCGTTTTAGTACCTTAGTCTTAACACTAAATTATGAAGTAGTCTAAGTAATAATGATTTTAATGGAATAAGTATGGAAATAAAATTAAGACAAATAAGAGAAGGTAAAGGCTTCTCGCAAGAGCAAATGGCTGAGTATTTAAACATATCTCAACCTCAGTATTATCGAAAGGAACGTGGTACAAGTCAGATCAAAGAATCTGAATGGGAAATTATTGCTAAAGTACTGGATGTGGAGAAAGACGAATTAAAAAATGAGAACTCTTTATTTAATAACAAGCCCGATGAGGCGCTTAAAAATCAATTTGTACAAGTGTTACATTTTTCTGAACAATTAATTTTTGAACTGAAAGAACATGTAAGTACTTTAAAAGAAAAAATTATCTTTGTGAGAGAAAATTATGAATCACGTCTTAAGGACAAGGAAGATCTTATTCTGTTTTTAAAACAAAACAAAAATAAATCATCTTAATCAGGCTAGAGCTATACAATTATTGGCTATTTCATCTTAAGATTTGTAACAATTCAGCACTTTAAGCTACTTATTAAAAAAATGTAATTATGAAATTTTTAGGGAATGTACTAGCTACCGTAATCGGTATTTTTGTTTTTTTCATGCTATCCTTTTTTGGAATAATGTTATTAGCCGCTGTTTTTGGTAGCGACAGTAGTGCTGTTACAGTAGAAAGTGACTCAGTAATTGAGCTCGATTTAAGAAAAATACAAAATGATTATGCAGGAAAATATAAAGACCCTTGGGTTACTATCTTTTCAGAGCAAAAAAGCATTGGCTTAACAGATATTATTAACGCTATAGAAGTTGCTAAAACGGATGATAACATTAAAGGAATCTCTATCCTTAATGATGCATCATCTTTAGGAATGGCTCAAAGTAAAGAATTACGAAATGCTCTTGAAAGCTTTAAAAAATCAGGAAAATTTGTAATGGCTTATTCTAATGGTTATTCGCAAAAAGAATACTATTTAAACTCGGTTGCGAATACTATCTATTTAAATCCTGTTGGAGATTTAGATTTTAAAGGACTATCATCTGAGATTATGTTCTTTAAAGATTTTCAGGATAAATCAGGTATCCACATGGAAGTAATTCGTCATGGAAAATACAAAAGTGCAGTTGAACCATTTCTTGAAAATAAAATGAGTGATGCAAACAGAGAACAAACTGGTGCCTTATTAAACTCAATATGGGCTTCTGTTGTCGCTGATATCTCTAAAAGCAGAAACATTCCTGTTACACGATTAAATGAAATCGCTAACGGACTTTTAGCAAGAACTCCAGAAATGGCAAAAGCAGAACGTCTTGTAGATGTTATTGCTTACGAAGATGTATATCATAATGCTATCAAAAAAGCACTAAAAGTAACTGGTGATGATGATTATAATAAAATCTCCATTTCTGACTATACTCAAAACATTATTACTACTGCAATGAGTTCTGATACTTCTGGTGATCAAATTGCGATTATTTATGCACAAGGAGAAATACAAAGTGGCGAAGGTGATGTTACCGTTATTGGTGAAGGATCTATGCGTCGTTCTTTGCAAGAAGCTCGCAAAAATAAAGATGTAAAAGCAATTGTATTAAGAATCGACAGTCCGGGAGGAAGTGCTTTAACTTCTGATTTGATTTGGAGAGAAATAGAATTAACCAAAAAAGTAAAACCTGTGGTTGTATCTATGGGTAATTATGCAGCATCTGGAGGATATTATATTGCATGTAATGCCAATAAAATATTTGCAGAAAGTAATACCATAACAGGTTCTATCGGAGTTTTTGGTGTGTTACCAAACTTCACTCCTTTGGCAACTAAACTAGGAATTAATACTGAACAAGTTAAAACTCATGAAAACTCAGCTAGATACAGTCCGTTTGTACCTATGGATGAAAACTTTAAAGCTGTAACCCTGGAAAGTGTTGAACATATTTACAAAACATTTGTATCTCATGTTGCCGAAGGAAGAAAAATGACTTTTGACCAAGTTGACGCTATTGCACAAGGAAGAGTTTGGGCAGGCTCTGAGGCTGTAAAAATTGGTCTTGTAGATAAAATTGGTGGCTTAAATGATGCAATTACCGAAGCAGCTAGTCTTGCCAAAATAAAAAGCTTCACCACACAAAACTATCCTGAATACGATAAGAAGTTTAATGATATGTTGCAAAATTTACCTTTTGCAAAATCAAAAGAAGCTTTCCTTAAAGAAGAAATAGGCGAAGACAATTATGTTATTATTGAACAAATAAAAAGGTTACAAAATAAAAAAGGGGTGCAAGCCATGATTCCTTTTCAAATTAATATTCAATAAACACAACTTCATTATAAATATAATCCGTTTGAGTCTTAACTTAAACGGATTTTTTATTTTACAAAATTCATTAAAGTTAACTCAGGTTTAATTTACTGGTAACACATGTAACTATATGTTGTAGCTACTTTAGCGAAATATTAGAAGGATAGTTATACCCGTATTTAAGACACTTTACACATGTAAAGTTTTCAACAAATACAACCCTGTTTATTTTTTTGAATAGCTTACTCATAGTCGCCCCTCGATATGCAGTAAGCTATTTTTTTGTATTTAAAAAACAGATAAATCTCACAAATATTTATACTGAAATTTCTTTTTATGAAAAAATTACAAAAGGAATCACGCATAAAAGTCTATTTTTGCAAGTAGCAGGCATAAGAATAACCTGAAATATCGAACGTAAACAACTCAGTATATGAATGTAAAGAAAATTTTAAAAATCGCAGGAATAGTAATTGTTTTACTGATTGCAACATTATTTGCCATTCCGTATTTTTTTAAAGATCAGATAAAAGCCAAAATATCTGAAGCTATCAACGAAAGTGTTGATGCTAAAGTTAGTTTTGTAGATGCTGATTTGAGCTTATTTAAAAACTTCCCGAATGCCAACGTTTCTATAGAAAAATTGGTGATTATAAACAAAGCTCCTTTTGAGGGAGATACATTAGTTTCTTTAGGCGAATTGAATTTAAAAATGAGCATCAAAGAACTTTTTAAAGGAAAAGATGAACCTTTGAGTATTCAGGGAATTGATACTAAAAACGGATTAATCAATATTATATTCGACAAAAACGGTGTTGGAAATTTTGACATTGCTATTAAAGACAATTCTAAAAAAGAAGACACATCAGCTAGCAAACCTCTTTCTTTAAAAATTCAAGGGTATAAAATCGAAAACTTTACTTTTAGATATTTTGACCAAAGATCTAAAATCAAAATGGTTATCGATAGTTTAAACCATGAAGGTAAAGGAGACTTTACTGCTTCGCAATTAGACTTAACTACAAAATCGACTGCCAAAGTATCTTTGGATATGGACAAGTTAAATTACATGAAAAATGTATCCTTAACTCTTGATGCAGTTTTAGGTATCGATTTAGAAAAAAGCAAATATACCTTTAAAGAAAACAAAGCACTTATTAATCAATTACCATTAGAGTTTGATGGTTTTATCCAAATGGTTAAAGATGGTCAACAATATGACTTGAAATTTAAAACTCCAACCTCATCATTTACAAACTTCTTGGGTTTAATTCCTTCTGCTTATGCATCTGGATTAGATGGTGTAAAAACTACAGGAGATTTTACTGTTGCTGGATTTGCCAAAGGGTTATATTCAGACAATTCAGTTCCTAAATTTAATATCGAAATTGCATCTAACAATGCTTCGTTTAAATATCCGAACTTACCAAAATCGGTTCAAAACATTGTAATCGATACTAAGATTATAAATGAAACAGGAGTATTAAATGATACTTATGTAAATTTAGATAAACTTTCGTTTAAGATTGATCAGGATGTTTTTAATGCTAAAGCAAATATCAAAAACATTACTGTTAACCCTATTATAGATGCAGCATTGAAAGGAACTATTAACTTAGCTAACCTTTCTAAAGCTTATCCTATAAAAATGGACAAACCATTGGCTGGAATTTTAAAAGCCGATGTAACTACCAATTTTGACATGGCTTCGGTTGAAAAAAGTCAATATCAAAACATAAAAAATGCTGGTACAATGAGCTTATCTGGATTTAAATATACAGATGAGAACAACAAATCGATGAATATTAGCACTGCATTGGTTCAATTTAATCCAAGTACGATCAACTTAAAACAATTTGATGCTACAACCGGAAAAAGTGATATTAGCATTAATGGAGTTCTCGAAAACTTCTATGGTTTTATGTTTAAGAAACAAGAGCTAAGAGGAAACTTCAACATGAGTTCGAACCAACTTGCTGTAGATGATTTTATGACTACAGGAGAACCTGCACCAGCTAAAACAGAAACAGATTCTAAAGCTAAGGGTAAACCAGCTGAAGCAATGAAAATTCCAGCTTTCTTAAATTGTACATTAACTGCAAAAGCAAATACGGTTCTGTATGATAATTTAAAACTAACAAATGTTGCTGGAAAGATCATTGTAAAAGACGAAAAAGCAACTTTAGAGAACTTTAAAACATCTATTTTCGGAGGTACAATTGGCGTAAACGGAACAGTTTCTACAAAAGAAAAAGTACCTACTTTTAATATGGATTTAGGTTTTAATCAAGTTGATATTGCGCAAACTTTTACGCAATTAGACATGATGAAAAAAATTGCTCCGATAGCAGGGATTATCAATGGTAAATTAAATTCGACTATTAAACTTAACGGAAATCTTAATGCTACTGAGTTAACTCCAGATTTAAAATCAATTTCGGGAGATTTAATAGGACAATTACTTTCGACTACTGTAAATGCTAAAAATTCGACGGTATTAAATGCTTTAACTTCAAACATTAAATTCATTGATATGAATAAAGTAAATTTGAATGATATTAAAGCAGCCTTGACTTTTGACAACGGAAAAGTAAACGTGAAACCGTTTGATATTAAATATCAAGATATTAAAATTACTGTTGGAGGAACTCACGGTTTTGACCAAACGATGAATTATAACTTAAAATTAGATGTTCCTGCTAAATATCTTGGATCTGAAGCTAATGCTTTTATTGCAAAAATGTCTCCTGCTGATGCAGCTAAATTAGAGAACATCCCAATTAACGCATTAATTAGCGGAAATTTCTCTAACCCAAAAGTTTCTACAGATATGAAAAGTGCCATTACGAGTTTAACTACGCAATTAGTAAATCAGCAAAAAGATAAACTTACGAAACAAGGAACAAGTGCTTTAACCGATTTGATTAATAAAAACACCAAATCAAAAGATACGACTAAAGCGGGTGCTGCAAATAAAGAAAAAACCACTCAGGAAGTAACTAATAAAGCGAGCGAATTATTAAACGGTTTGTTTAAGAAAAAGAAAAAAGAGGAGCCTGCAACGACTCCATAAAATCGCATCATACATAAAAAAAAGCCTAAGCAATTTAAACTGCTTAGGCTTTTTCATTTACAAATCGTTGAATAATCTGTTTAGGATAATTAATCAATTTTTAATTCAACATATAAGAATATATCTTTTTTAAGAATTACACATTTATTGTTACTACATATCCTTCAGAACCACGGATATTAAAAACTGTTCCGTCTTCAAACAATAAATATTGTCCTTTAATTCCTGTAAGCTTTCCTTGAAAAGTTGGTGTTTTATCAAGACTTAAACTCGCTACTTTTTTTGGATATTCGAGAACTGGATAATGTAATTCGTACAAATCATTTTTTTCTGGGTAAAAATATTCGCGTACCTCATCTGGAATCAAGTTTTCGACTTTAGATTTCTCTAGAATCAAATCAACGCTTTCGATATTATTCTGAAGCATCTTTCTCCAATTTGTTTTATCGGCGTAATGACTTTTTAACGCTACCTCAGTAATTCCTGCTAAGTAACGATTCGGAACTTCTACAATCGATAAAGCTTGTGTTGCTCCTTGATCTATCCATCTTGTAGGTACTTGTGTCTTTCTGGTTACTCCTACTTTTACTTCGCTAGATAAAGCTAGATATACTATATGTGGTTGTAATTGTACTTTTTCTTCGTAAGCCAAATCTCGATCCTGAATTCCTAAATGTGCCGTACTTAATTCTGGTTTCATAATCCAATCTCCAACTGCTGGACTTGAGTAGAAACAATCATAGCAAAATCCCTGACGGAATATTTTTTTCTTTTTACCACAATTCAAACATTGATACCCCACAAAATTAAGCTCAATTTCTTTATTCAATAATTGATTAACGTTGATAAAACTGTCCTCAAAAACCAAATAATATTGAATTGGATTCCCCATTTCGGTTTGCATCTTTGTAAGTACACCTTGATATTGCATTATATTTTATTTTTTAGTCCCGATAGCTATTCGGAGTTGTTTTTAGATTTTAGATTCGTTCCTAAGAATTCAAATCCCGATACTGTTAAAACTCCATTTTTGAAGTGGAATCTTTGCCATAAATAGAATTGTCGTTTATAAAAAAACACTATTTTTGATACAACGACAAAGTTAGTATTTGTCTATCGATATTCAAATCTTAAATTCCTGACTTTTTGCGTTACTAGGAAAATCAGCAATCTAAAATCTAAATTCATTCATGCCTCTATCAATAATCAATTCATTTGCCTCTTGGGTTCTTAAACAAAGAATTCATCAAATAGAGCTTTTTCTTAAATATCCAAATGAAGTTCAGGAAGAGCTTCTTCATAATTTATTACTCGCTGCCGAAAATACAATTGTTGGAAAACAATACGATTTTGCCTCGATAAATTCTTATAAAACTTTTTCTGAAAGATTACCTATTGCAACTTATGAAGAATTGCAACCTTTGATTGAGCGTACTCGCCAAGGTGAACAAAATGTTTTTTGGGAAACTCCGATAAAATGGTTTGCAAAATCTAGCGGAACTACAAATGCTAAAAGTAAATTTATCCCTGTAAGTAATGAAGCTTTAGAGGATTGCCATTATAAAGGAAGTAAAGATTTATTGTGTTTATACTTGAATAATAATGAAGATTCTGAATTGTTTCTAGGCAAGAGTCTTCGCTTAGGCGGAAGTTCTCAGATTTACGAAAACAACAATACTTTCTTCGGAGATTTGTCGGCTATCTTGATTGAGAATATGCCTATTTGGGCAGAATTTAGTAGCACACCTAGTAATAAAACTTCGCTTATGAGCGAATGGGAAACAAAAATTGCTGCTATTATTAATGAAACAAAAAATGAAAATGTAACCAGTTTTGCTGGTGTTCCTTCATGGATGTTGGTTTTAATGAATCGTGTTCTGGAAGATTCTGGAAAAAGGAATTTATTTGAAATATGGCCAAACCTGGAAGTTTATTTTCATGGTGGTGTAAGTTTTTCTCCTTACAGAGAACAATACAAAAACATATTACCTAAAAAAGATTTTAAATACTACGAGATATATAATGCTTCTGAAGGTTTCTTTGCCATTCAGGATTTAAATAATTCTAGTGATTTATTACTAATGCTAGATTACGGAATTTTCTACGAGTTTATTCCGATGGAGACTTTTGGGAAACCAGAACAAAAAGTTATCCGATTGGCTGATGTCGAATTGGATAAAAATTATGCAATCGTTATTACGACCAATTCTGGTTTATGGCGTTATTTAATTGGTGATACGGTTCGTTTTACTTCTTTGAACCCATACAGAATTAGAGTTACCGGAAGAACAAAACACCATATTAATGTTTTTGGTGAAGAGCTTATGGTCGAAAATACAGATCAGGCTATAGCCAAAGCGTGTCAGCTAACAAATACTGAAGTTATAGATTATACTGTAGCTCCGATATTTATGCAAGACAAGGAAAAAGGTGCTCACGAATGGATGATTGAGTTTAAGAAAAAACCTGCTGATGTGGGACTTTTCCAAAAAGCTCTTGACGAAACCTTACAATCTCTAAACTCCGATTACGAAGCCAAACGTTATAATAATATGACGCTAAATCCTTTGGTAATTAATGTTGCCAGAGAGAATTTATTCTATGATTGGTTAAAAGAAAAAGACAAATTAGGCGGTCAGCATAAAATACCTAGACTTTCAAACCAAAGAGATTATTTGGAGCAATTGAAGGCTATGTAGGTTTAAATACGAATTAGTTAGTAATACTTCCTGAAAAATGAATAATCAAGACAAAATATCGAATGAAAATAAGAATTGGTATATCGTCGAAATAATTGAAAAATGCGAACCCGTTAAACGAAATGAAGAACAAGAGTTACGAAGAGTAACAACTTGGGGGAATTTCCATTTGATAAAAGCTGAAAACTCAAAAATCGCATATGAAAAAGCCATTAGAATTGGTAAATCTGGAGAATACAAATTTGTAAATTCTGAGAATTTAGAAATGGAATGGATTTTTGTTGGTATAGCAGATTTAATTCCAATATATGATGAAAACATTGAAGATGGTTGCGAGATAATGTTTGAAGATTATGGACTTATTAGTAACAAAAGAGCAATGAAATTTGCTTTAACTGAAGATGAGCTTTTAGAAAAAATAAAACGTTCAAAAGAAATTTCAAAATAAAAAACCCGTTGCTGGCGCGAGCGTCCCGCTCGTGAACACAATCAATTTTAAAATATATTCTTTGCGGGTACGAGCGAGACGCTCGCACTAGCGCTGTGAATTTAGAAACCTCAAATTCTAAATTGCTTAAAATCCACTGAGTCGCATGAGGGATAGCAATGGAAATCCTTTTTATTTTTTCTTTAAAAAATAAAAAGATTGGAATGTATAGCCCGACCCGCTTTTTCTGCGGGGCATGCCCATAAAAAAACCTCAGCTTAAATTAAAGCTAAGGTTTCTATTTTGATTGTCGAGCTACTTGCGGAGATTCTTCGTTCCTCAGAATGACAAACTTTATGTTATTTGATGTTCTACATCATGTCGATATATCGGTCATGATATCCTAATAGGTATAAAACACCATCGAGTCCTAAGCTGGAAATAGAGGTTGATGCGCTTTCTTTTACGGTCGGTTTTGCGTGAAAAGCAATTCCTAGTCCTGCTAAGTTTAGCATTGGTAAATCATTTGCTCCATCTCCTACTGCTATGGTTTGATTAATGTGGATTCCTTCTTTTTCGGCAATTGCTTTTAAGTATTCGGCTTTCTTCTGGCCATCTACAATTTCGCCTAAATATTTACCGGTTAATTTACCGTCTTTTATTTCTAATCGGTTGGCATGAACGTAATCAATTCCTAATTCTTTTTGTAAATAATCTCCAAAATAGGTGAATCCTCCCGATAATATTGCGGTTTTGTATCCGTAATATTTTAAGGCTTTCATTAAGCGATGTGCTCCTTTGGTTATAGGTAATTTTTCGGCAACTGATTGTAAAACGTCTTCGCTTAAACCTTCTAACAATGCCATGCGTTGCTTGAAGCTTTCGTTGAAATCTATTTCGCCATTCATAGCCGACTCTGTAATTGCTCTTACTTGCTCGCCTACTCCATTAAGCTCTGCCAATTCGTCGATTACTTCGGTTTGGATTAGTGTTGAGTCCATATCGAAACAAACCAAACGTCGGTTTCTTCTATAGATATTATCTTCCTGAAATGAGATATCTACATTTAGGGTTCTGGAAATTTCCATAAAACTTGCCGTCATTGCAATCTTGTCGACAACATCTCCTGTTAGGGATAATTGTATACATGAACGAGGGTAATCTTCTTGCTCTACAACAGATGTTCTTCCTGTTAATCGTATTATGGAAACTATATTTAAATTTTGGTCGGATAGTAATTTGGCAACTGCAGCTAGTTGTGATGCAGCTAATTTTTCGCCTAGAATATTAACTATATAGCGTTGCTTGGATTGTGTTTTTACCCATTTTTCGTAATCTTCTATAGAGATTGGGATAAACTTTACCTTAACTTCTAATTCATAAGCTTTAAACAACAAGTCTTTTAATACTGGTCCTGAAGTGGAACCTGCTTCGATTTCGAATAAAATTCCCAGAGAGAGTGTATCATGAATATCGGCTTGTCCTATGTCTAGAATAATGGCATCGTAGGTAGCCAATACTGCTGTTAATCCTGCTGTAACTCCTGGTTTATCATGACCTGAAACTTTTAATAAAATAATCTCTTTATCTTCTGTTGTCATTTTATCTTTATTGATTTAGAAGTGACAAAAATCGACAATCTATTGTTGATAAAAAAGAATATGCTTTGTTTTCTTGTAAAGAAAAAACACAAATCGATATGATTTATTTAAATAATTTAATGTTCTGTTCTAATGCTTAAAACTACTTGTATGAAAGTCTCTTTTAACAAAAAAAGATTATTTAAAACAACCTGAAGAAACATCTAATTTCTGCTCTTAAATTGTTCTAAATAATCTCCTGAATTAATTACCTATTGGTAATTATTAGTTTAGCTGCTTGGCATATTTTCATCAAAATTCACCATCCAGTTTACTCCAAACTTATCGGTAAACATTCCGAAATAAGCCCCCCAAAAGGTTTTACCCATTGGCATAAATGGATTTCCTCCTGCCGAAAGTCCGTTAAAGATTCTATCGCCTTCTTCTGTACTTTCGACATTAATTGAAACCGAAAAATTACTTCCAAAAGTTACTTTACCTGATTGTTCGGTACTATCACTTCCCATTAAAATAGTTTGTCCGATAGGCAAACTAACGTGCATAATTTTTTCAGCTTCTTCGCTGTCGCTTGATACTTGTGAACAATTTTCGTCTGCTGGCATATCTTTGAATTTTCCAATGTATGCAAATTCGCCTCCAAAAACTGACTTGTAAAATAGAAATGCTTCTTCGCAATTTCCATTAAAAATTAAATAGGGATTTACTGCTGCCATGATGTTTGATATTTTTTTTGTTATTGTCTATTATTTTTTTTCTGATAATTCTTTTACTATTTCTAATCCTTTCGGAAAAACATCTTTAAAATAATCTATATATTTCTCGACTACATCAACTCGAGCTTCCACTATAACAAGCTCTCCATCTGGCGTTAGTCGATAGGTTTCCATTGCTCCGCTCCACTTTTGTGTTTCTTCATCGATGGGCAATTCTTTAAAATCTTTTATTTCTCCGATATGCTTAAAAGCCATGTATTCATTTGGAATTTTATTTGCTATAATACTATTCATCCCTTCTCCATTTGGAGCCATGAAATGTATTTTATCTCCTTCATTCCAATTACTTATCGCGTATGAACCTTCGCCAAAAGCTGCTGTCCATTTTCTGTAGGTTTCATCGTCCCATAAAACTGACCAGATTTTTTCTACAGGAGCTTTGATTCTGATGGTAAACTCAAGCGCTTCCATGAGGTTTTATTTTGGTATTTTGCTAAAATCCATAAATAAAGAATTCCAACGGTGTCCATCTAAATCTGCAAAACCACAACCGTACATCCAACCTCGACTCTCTGCAGGCGCAGCAAAAACAGTTCCTCCAGCTTCTTGAACATTTTGCGCAAGTGCATCTACTTCTTCTTTACTTTCGGCATCTATCGAAAATAAAACCTCTGAACTTGTTTTGGTATCTGTTAATTTATTTTGAGAAAAATCTGTAAACATATTCTCTTCAAAAAGCATTATTACAAATTTACCTTCTCC
This sequence comes from Flavobacterium hydatis, assembly GCF_000737695.1. Lineage (GTDB taxonomy): Bacteria > Bacteroidota > Bacteroidia > Flavobacteriales > Flavobacteriaceae > Flavobacterium > Flavobacterium hydatis. Next base: position 64,489 of record NZ_JPRM01000002.1, on the reverse strand, counting down.
AACTAGCATGCAAGTTGAGTTTGGCGTGTCGTGTTCTTCATTAAATGAAAATCCTATTTTCGAGAAAAAGACTTTCGATTTTGCTACATCTTTTACTGGTAGATTAAGCCATATTTGTTTTGCCATTCTTTATATTTTAAATTATTATTTTTAAATCATATTTTAGAAAACACTTAGAATCTTTGCTTATCTGAACCTTTGTGCCTTTAAACCTTCCTTAATTCTTCTCTACATAACTTTTAAAGTTATCCAATATTGCTTGCCATCCTTGTTGTTGGAAGTCTTCTGGATTTTGTGTTTCTGGGTCAAAACTTTCTATTACTTCTACTCCATTTGGAGTTTCTTTAAAACTAATCTCGACTTTTCTTCCATCGCCCATTACATATTTAATGGCTTCCTTTTCTTTTACCAAGGTGTATTCTCCTTCAAAATCAAAACTCATACTTCCGTCTCTGGCAGCCATTGTCGATTTAAACTTTCCTCCTGTTTTTAAATCATTTTCGGCGTATGGTGTATGCCATTCTGGCGATGCATTATTCCATTCTTGTATGTGTTTTGGCGTTGTCCATATTTCCCAAACTTTTGCTATTGGAGCTTTTACTGTACTTTGAACTGTTATCATATTTGATTGATTAAAATTATACTTTATAAATTGTTCTTTATTTTTTTGGTGCTTGACTCTCATCCATGAAAAATATTTCCCAATGGTGTCCGTCTATATCTAAAAAAGCTTTTTGATACATCCAACCGTAATCTTTGGCTTCCATGTACTCGGTTCCGCCAGCTTTTACTACTGCTGTAATTATTTCATCTACTTTTTCTCGGCTATCTACAGATAATGCCATTAAGATTTCGGTCGTGGTTGCTGTATTGCAAATTTGTTTTTGTGTGAATGTTTTAAAAAACTCTTCTACCAAAAGCATTGCATAAATATTTTCTCCGATTTCTAAACAAGCTGCTTTATCATCTGTGAAATTTAAATTGAATGTAAACCCTAATTCTGTAAAAAAAGCCATACTGCGTTTTAAATCTTTTACTGGAAGATTTAAGAAAATTTCTGTTTTCATTTTTATATAAATTTACAAATTATTTATAGCAAATTTAAAGTAATCATCTAGCCTTTAGACCACAATAAACGTCATTTTTGGGGTCATTTAAGACAAAAAAACTATTTTTGTATAGGTCATTTTCATTAAAAAAGAGAAATAATGAGTAAAAAAGTTGGGTTAATCGTTCCGCATGACTATAAATTATTGAGTATTGCAGCTATTCTAGAAGTTTTTGAAACTGCTAATAAATTACATCCTGACGGCGAAAAACCGTTTGAAATATTTATTTTTCAGTCTTCTGAACAAATGGAGCAAGAAAAATTATTTAATTATACCGTTAATTCGATTCAAGCGTCTGAAGAAAAACTGGGATTAGTTTTAATTCCTGCATTTACCACAGATGATATGAGGGGAATGATTGCAAAAAACAACCATTTTATTCCTTGGCTAAAAAAACAACATTTGTTTGGAGCCGAAATAGCTAGTTTTTGTACGGGTGCTTTCTTGCTTGGTGCTTCGGGATTACTGGATGAAAAATCGGCCACGACGCATGTTGATGCCTGTAGCGCTTTTAACCAATCGTTTCCTTTGGTAAATTTAAAACCCGAAGAAACATTAACTGCAGACGGAACGCTTTATACTAGTGGCGGATCTACTTCTTCTTTTCATTTACTGATTCTTTTGGTTCAGAAGTATTGCGGAAATGAGGTTGCTGTGCAAATTGCTAAGATTTTTGCCATTGATTTAAATCGTCATAAACAAAGTTATTTTAGCACTTTTCGCCCTAATCATTTACATAATGATACTCTCGTTGCTCAATTGCAACACAAGATAGAAAACGAATACAGTACGATAGAAAAACTAGAAGAGGTTACTAAAGATATCCCTACTAGTAATCGTAATATGACTCGAAGGTTTAAGCAAGTTGTTGGAATTCCTCCTATAGAGTATTTGCAGAACATTCGTGTAGAGAGTTCTAAGAAGTATCTTGAGCAAACGCAACTTTCTATATCTGAAATTATTGAAAAAACTGGTTATAATGACCCTAAATCTTTTAGAAAAGTTTTTTATAAAATGGTCGGAATGAAACCGATAGAATATCGGGAGAAGTTTAGAGTGAGATAAAAAAAATCCCAGCATTGCTGGGATTTTTAATTTTTAATCTTAGACAAAGTTTAAATTTTGTCAAAGATATTTCAAGATTTATGAAGCGATTTCTAATCGTTTCAATAAATTTTTATTCAATGTCTCTTTAGCGTAATCTTTATCAATTTCTAATGTTTTTACATCTGAACTTGGTAAATCGTACATGGCATCGGTTAAGATTGCTTCGCATAACGAACGTAATCCACGTGCTCCTAATTTATACTCTAACGCTTTATCTACAATAAAATCTAAAGCTTCATCAGTAATTGTAAACTCTACCTCATCCATTAAAAACAATTTTTGATATTGCTTGATTAATGCATTTTTAGGCTGAGTAAGAATTGCACGCAATGTTTCTCTATCTAAAGGATCCATATGCGTTAAAACTGGTAAACGACCAATGATTTCAGGAATCAATCCAAAGTCTTTAATATCTTTTGGAATGATATATTGCAATAAATTGTCTTTGTCGATATTATCCACATTTTTTGATGTACTATAACCAACTGCCTGACGGTTTAAACGTTTTGAAATAATACGTTCTACTCCATCAAAAGCTCCTCCGGCTATAAACAAAATGTTTTGTGTGTTTACCTCAACAAATTTTTGGTCTGGGTGCTTACGTCCTCCTTTTGGTGGTACGTTTACAACTGTTCCTTCTAAAAGTTTTAGTAATGCTTGTTGCACTCCTTCTCCCGAAACATCACGTGTTATTGATGGATTATCGCTCTTACGGGCAATTTTGTCTATCTCATCGATAAATACGATTCCTCTTTCGGCTTTAGCCACATCATAATCGGCAGCTTGAAGCAAACGTGTCAATATACTTTCTACATCTTCTCCAACATATCCTGCTTCGGTTAAAACGGTAGCATCAACAATTGCCAATGGAACGTCTAACATTTTTGCAATAGTTTTTGCTACTAATGTTTTTCCTGTTCCGGTTTGACCAACCATAATGATGTTACTTTTTTCAATCTCTACTTCGTCATCCAACTGTTGTTGCATTAAACGTTTGTAGTGATTATAAACCGCAACAGACATTACTTTTTTGGTTTGATCCTGACCTATTACATATTGATCTAAGAATGCTCTAATTTCTTTTGGTTTCTTTAATATTAAATCACCAACTAGTTTAGCGCTTCCGCTTGATTTTAATTCTTCTAAAACAATTCCGTGTGCTTGTTCGATACACTTATCACAAATATGTGCATTTATACCAGCAATTAATAAATTGGTCTCTGGCTTTTTTCTCCCACAAAATGAACACTCTAATACTACTTTTGCCATCTATATTTAGTTGCAAAGTTACAAAGGCTCTAAGGTTCTGAGTTTCCTGTATCGAAAACTCAGAACTAAGATAACTTATAACTTCATTTTATTTAACCTAAATTTTCATCTTCAAATTCACAAAACAATGCACTTTGTTACTTAGTGCCTTTGCAACTTTGAACCTTTAAAAATTTATCCTCTTCTCAAAACTTCATCAATCATTCCGTACTCTTTAGCTTCATCAGCAATCATCCAGTAATCGCGCTCGCTATCTTTATGTACTTTATCAAAAGTTTGTCCTGAATGCTGAGAAATGATGTTGTATAACTCATCTTTCAGTTTCAACATTTCACGTAAATTGATTTCCATATCTGTAGCAACTCCTTGAGCTCCTCCTGATGGTTGGTGAATCATTACTCTTGAATGTGGCAAAGCCGAACGTTTTCCTGCTGCTCCTGCACATAATAAAACAGCTCCCATAGAAGCAGCCATTCCTGTACAAATTGTAGCTACATCTGGCTTGATGTATTGCATTGTATCATAAATTCCTAATCCTGCATAAACGCTTCCTCCTGGAGAGTTTAGGTAAATCTGAATATCTTTAGATGCATCTGCACTTTCTAAAAATAACAATTGTGCCTGAACGATATTTGCAATTTGATCATCGATTCCTGTTCCAAGGAAAATGATTCTGTCCATCATTAATCTTGAAAAAACGTCCAACTGAGAAATATTCAACTGTCTTTCTTCGATAATATATGGAGTCATATTAGTTGGAGTCATTGCACTTACGATTTTATCGTAATACATAGCATTCACTCCTTGGTGCTTTGTAGCAAATTTCTTAAATTCTTTACCGTAGTTCATATTTTTTTGTTCTAAGTTGTACGTTACTATATTGTATATTTTATTTCATCAAAGGTCATACCTCTTTATAAACAATGCCAATATGTCTTATTTTAAATTTAAAATCTAAAAAAAGAGAGCGTCAAAGAAAAATATTCTTTTGACGCTCAAATATACTTATTTTTTTTAGAAATTATTCTCCGTAAGAAGCTGCAATAAATTCTTCGTAAGTTACTTCTTTAGTTGTTGGATTTGCTTTTTCTTTAAACAATACCAATAACTTCTCTGCAACAACTTGCTCAGAAAGTCTTTTTACTTCTTCTTGGTTAGATAATACTCTTGCAACAATTGCTTGAACTTCTTCGTCTGTTGGATTAGTTTGTCCAAATTGAGCCATTTGTTGTTTGATAGCGTTTGTTGTAAATGCTTTCAAGTCTTCAAATGTAATTTGGATATTACTTTGTGCCATTGCTTTTCCTTCAATTAATTGAAAACGTAATCCTTTTTCAGATCTTGCGTATTCAACTTCTGCTTCTTCTGGAGATAATTTTTTCTCTCCTACAGTTTGCAACCATTTTTTAAGGAATTCAGCTGGCAATTCAAATTTAGTGCTCTCGATTAAGAAATCCTGAACATCTAATAATAATTTTTGATCTGCTTGTTGTGCAAATTGAAGCTCTGCATCTTCTTTAATTTTTGCTTTCAAATCTTCTAATGAAGCTACTTTACCTTCACCAAAAAGTTTATCAAACAATTCTTGGTTTAATTCTGCCAATTCTGCACCGTTGATAGCTTCGATAGTAAAGTTTGCATCTACTTCAAGACCGTGAACGTCATCATGACTTACTTTTAAGTAATCCATTAATTGGTGATCATCTTCAAATAAACCTTTAGTGTTTACTGTTACAACATCTCCAACTTTTTTCCCGATGAATTTATCAGCAGTTTTTTTGTCTTTAAAGATAGAAAGTGAGATTGTTGTAGTATTGTTGATTCCTTTTTCTTCGTTTGTAAAAGTTCCTGTAATATCAGAATCTGCTACAACTACGTCTTGAGGAATTGCTTTTCCAAATTGTTTTTGGATACGCTCTACTTGACCATCGATTAATTTATCATCTGCAGTAACGATATATTTAACGATATCATTTTTACCTTCAAGATTAATTTCGAAGTTTGGTACTAAACCAATTTCGTATTCGAATACTAATTCTTCAGCATCCCAATCAAAATTTTCGTTTTCTTTAGCAAGTGGAGTTCCAAGAAGATTTAATCTTTCAGATTGAATATAACGCTCCAAAGCCAAATCAACTACTTTTTTAACTTCTTCTTGCTTAATTGCTTTCCCGTATTGTTTTTCAACAAGGTCTTTCGGTACTTGCCCTTTTCTAAAACCTTTTACAGTTGCCAAAGGCATTTTTTCGTTTATTCTTTTTGCTACTTGACCTTTGTAATCCATATGAACAACGTTCAATACAATTGTCTCATTTACTGCGTTTATTGCTACTCTTTTAATATCCATCTTCTTCTTTAATTTACATAATAAAATTGGGTTGCAAAATTATAAAATTTTTGCAACCCAACCAAGCTTTTTAATATATTGATAAGAAGTGCTTTTTAATACACTTTCTTCTTTCTCATTTATTTATCTTCTCCAAGCACTTTATATGTAATAGACTGTAGTATAGATAGTAGGATACTAAAAATTAATGCTGTCCAAAAGGAGTCGACTGTAAATCCGCCGACAATTTTAGTACATAGCAAAATAATTAGCGCATTGATAACCAATAAAAACAACCCAAACGTAAGTAATGTAACTGGTAACGTGAACAATACCAACAATGGTTTAATAAAAACGTTAAGCAATCCTAGTACCACAGCAACAATTAAAGCAATAGTAAAACTAGCTACGTGTACGCCTGGCATAAAATGAGCAATTAGCAATACTAAACCTGCGGTAATCAATATTCTGAGTAGTAATTTCATATTTTTTCGTTTTAAAATTCATTTAAAAGTAATGATTTTTTCATCAAAAGAATAATTATTTCTTCAAAAACTCAAGTGATAGTTCGTAAAACATCTTAGGATTTTCGGCATGTAGCCAATGCCCAACGTTAGGAATTGTCTCGATACTTGAGTCTGGAAAATGTTGTTTGATATTCTCAAAATCAGAATCTAAAATATATCTCGAAGCACCTCCTCTAATAAATAATGTAGGATTATTAAAAACCAAATCAGCATCTAATTCTTTACCAATAGCTTCTAAGTTAGTATTAAAAACTGGTAAATTAAATCGGAACGCTAATTGCCCCGGTTCAATCCAATAAAGATTTTTCATTAAGAATTGTCTTGTTCCAAAATCAGATATATATTCTGCCAGAATAGCTTCGACATCATTACGACTTGGTTTTACCGAAAAATCGACTGCATTTAATCCTGCCAAAATATCCTGATGGTGTTGCGGGTAATATTTAGGAGCAATATCGGCAACAATTAATCTATTTACTTTTTCAGGATGTGCTGTTGCAAAAAACATAGCCGTTTTACCTCCCATTGAATGTCCTATGATATCGACTTTATCCAAATTATTGGCTTCGCAATATTCTAAAACATCTTGCACCATCGCCTCATAAGTAAATATATCCGAATGAAAACTACGCCCATGGTTACGTAAATCTAAAATATGAACCTGAAAACCATCGGCTGCAAATTGAGTTCCAAGTGTTTTCCAGTTATCAGACATCCCTAGGAATCCATGAAGAATCAATAATGGCTTGCCTTCACCTTCTATTTTTGAGTATAACATTTAATATAATTTTATTTTTAATTGACTAAATCATATTACAAAGGTAAAAAACTAATTTAACCTAACGAAAATCACTAAAATCAGGTATTGTGAGATTCTTCAATAACACTAATTTTGCTTGAGATTTTAACTCTTTTAATAAGAAAAAGTTTTAATCTAAAATCAACCAGATCAATCAAAAAGATTGATTAAATACACCCTTAACATAAACCCTTTACCATGATTAAAAAACTACTTCTAGCTTCTGTGATTATTTCGCAGTTGGCTATTTCGTGCTCAAGTAATGATGACGAACCCACTACAGAACCTACTGTAACTACTCCTAAAGATGAAACGCTACAGGAACAAATTGCTAGAATTAGCAAACTACCTTACTCATCTTTAGCTCCTGGTGACCAAAAAGTAAAACTTGAGGTTGAAGCAAATGACATGCTTGTGCAAATGGAGAAAACAAAAACTTCTGGTGCAATCGAAGCTATTCAAAATTTAGGAAACTTATTAAACTCTAGTCCAGCTGATATTTTTGGTGGAAAAAACGGAAATGAAGTAGAAGATATTTTAAAAGTAGCTGATGTTTACGGTATTTATACTTGGAACAACACTGAAAAAATTTGGGTTAAAACATCTTCAAGTTCAGATTTAAAATTTATTTTCCCTGCTAAAATAAAAGGAACAGAAAATAACGCAACATTTTCTGTTAAAAGTGTTTCTTCTGACATAAAAGTGACGTTTATAGACACTTACGGAAGTTGGTCATACGACCCAATAAAAAAAGAAATGATTAAAAGTCCAACAATAAATGACTACTTCTTTTTACCTACATCTGCAGATGCTACTTTAACAATTGGCGGTGCTCAAGCAGCAACTTTTGCAAGTAGTGCAAAATACACTAACGGAATCGTAGCTCCAGACCAAGCTAGTTACAAAATGGTATTAAACGATGGATATACTCTTGAAGTTAGTGGTAACAAAAAAGCTACTGACAACACTGGTAAAGGTTCACTTACATATAATGGAAAGACTTTAGTAGAATTTACAGCAGGAAGTACTGCAGATATTGATGGTTTACTAAAAGATGAGCAACTTGCTCAATACAGAGGTAAAGCAAATGGAGTAGCAAAAATCATGGATAACTTTATTATTGTTGCTGATACAGATAATGCTGGAGAAGCAAAAGATGATGAAGCTTTAGAGAAAAGTTTAGTTTATCCTGTATATCCAAACGACAGCTATAAACACAATAGTGACTACAAAGGATATCGTACAGCACTAAACATATACCGTCAAAAATATTCTGAAGGCATTGTAAATAATTCAAATAAAAACATAAAACTAATTTTAGTATCTAAAAAAGATGGAACTAAAATTGCTGATCTTGTTCAACGTTCTGAAAAAGGAGATAGCTACACTGTCGAATTACCTGTTTGGGTAACTAGTAAAGACAGTTATTATCCTGAAGGCGGATATTGGTCGTGGAATGGAAAAGGAGAAACAATAACGATGCAAGAATACGAAGAAATATATTTCTTAAAATTCAATGACAATACTCAAGTAGAAATGAGTGTATATTTCTCTAAAGGATTTGAAAATTTTCAAGGTAAATTTCAGGATTTCATAAAATCTTTTAATAGACAATAATTACCTTAAACTTACCCTAAAGCCGATTTGAAAATAATTTCAAATCGGCTTTATTTTTTTATAGTCGTTTTAACCTGTACTGTACTTTGTCCATAGCCAGCCCAAATACCTACTCCTCCTTTTATATTTGTTTTTAGACTTGTATTAGAGGGATAAATTGGATTTTTACTGTTTACTATTTCGTTTTGCCAACTATTCCAAAATTCAAATGCCTCTTTGTTCATTGTTCTTAATTTCACAAAAATCAAATCACCATCGGTAAAATATGGTGTGAATTTAGTTTTAGGAAAAAGTAAGATCCCTCTGTTTATTTGCATAGAAATCGAATGTGATTCAAATTTATCATCATCTAGATTTCCATAAAAAGCAGGAACAAAAATCGGCTCTTTCTTATCTATTTTTGTAGCTATTTGATAATAATTCTTTTCGTTTACAGGATCATCAAACTTTATAAAAACATATCCTGTAGTATCACTTACATTCTTCTTCTCGTATGTTGCACTTATAATTGGTACGCTTTTCGGAATACTTGTAGTAGCTTCTAATACTCTATTTAAGTATTCAACTTTTAATGTGTAGGTCTTCCCCGCTTTCCCAATTACCTCGCTACCAAAATATACAAATGGCGGAACTCTGTTATCATCATTCCTAACTCTTAACACCTCTGTTGTTTCCCCGTCTGACACTGTTATCTTAGCCGAACGTATTACATGATCCAGAACATTGGTCGAATCAATAACGTTACCTATCGGTATCGTTCTCGATAATATTACTTGCGCCCCATCACCTTCCTCAATCCAACCTTCAACAGCCAGTTTAGATTCTAATTTAATTCCGTCATTAAAAGTATCGTTGTTACAACTACATACTATAATCATCAAAAGAAATAAAATGTATTTTTTCATCATCTAAAATTTAAATCTCCAACTTACAGAAGGAAGTATTCGATACAAAACCTTTTTCTCTGGCTTAACAATTACACTGTTTTTATCTTCATTCATAATAACACTTAGGACGACATAAACAGGATTTTCGACACTAAAAGTATTATAAACAGAAAAATTAAGTGCACTTTCTTTTCTAGCCGTTTTTACAAAATAGTAATTAACCGAAAAATCTGTTCGAACATAATTTGGCATTTGTGCATTATTATACTCCGAATATTCCTTAACCGGATTATTATTTATAAAATACCAAGATGTAGGCATTGTAAAACGATTACCTGAACTAAAAATTTGAGTAACTCCAAAATTCCATTTTGAGCTTAAATCATACGTTCCTACCAAAGCCAAATTATGACGCCTGTCGTATTTAGCATAATAGGTATTTCCGTTATTAAGCTTATCAAAATTTCTATCAGACCAACTTAAGGTATAACTTATCCAGCCTTTAAACTTACCACTGCTTTTTTTGAGCATAAACTCTAATCCGTACGCTTTTCCATCTCCTTCTAACAAATCATTTTTTAGTGTCGAAATTTGATTAAACTGCGTAACTCCATAAGGATATTCTAGCAAATGCTTCATGGAGCGATAAAATGCGCCAAACGAAGAACTAAAACTTTTAGAAATAGTCTGATTAGAACCTAAAGCAAATTCGTTTGAAGATTGCGCAGGAATTCCATCGGTACTTGCAACCCAAAAATCAGTAGGAATCCCTACACTCGAAGTTGTTATTAAATTTAAATATTGATTTTGCCTGTTGTACGAAGCATAAAACGAGACATTCTTATTCATATAATAATTAAGAACAGCGCGCGGTTGAAAATGCAAATATGTTTTTGAACCCGAATTATAATAATTGATTCTTAATCCTAATTCTGCAATTAAATTATCTAATAATTTTGGTTTTGCCGTTGTAAAAACAGCCACTTCATTAGCTTTAACCAAATTACTTTGATTAATATTATTCGCAGTACTTAAATTTTCTATTTCAATTTTTTGTGGCTGCAAATTATGATGTACATATTGCAAACCCGACTCAAAAGAAGTTCCTTTTATAGAATAATCAACCGAATTGGTAAACCCAAAATCTTCTACAAAGGAAGAAATTCCCATTTGTATTGTCGATTGCTCCATATTTAACTCATTTGTATATCGTGTATAATAAATAGCATTAGACATTGTTACATCCGAAGATAACTTAGAAACTAAAGTAGGTGATATATTAAAATTACTCCATTTTAAACTCGCGTCTAAAGCCAAATCAGAGTCTTTGATTTTCAATTTATCGTCACTTGTAAAAGCTGAAACGGTTAATAAGTTACTTTTAGAAATTTCAGTAACAAAAGTTAAGTTAGCATCCGAAAATCTGTATTTCATATCCTGAACATCATCATCCTTAGATTTTGAACTTACCAACGGAGCAATTATTTCGTCGATGTATGTTTTTCTTCCTGATATCGTAATTCCTGTTTTTTCACTAATAGGAATCCCTAATGTAACTTGTGATGCCAACAAACCAACGTTTCCCTGAACTGTAAATTCTGAAGGGATTTTTTTATTCGGAATTAATAGAGTTGTAGAACTTAAACGCCCTCCATATTTTGAGTTTGAACTTGATTTATCAAATTCAACTTCTTGTATATGATCGGTATTATAAAAAGGAAAAACACCTAATAAATGTGACATTCCGTAAATGGGCGTTCCATCGTACAACATAGAGTTATGCCCCGGATCTCCTCCTCTTACATACAAATATCCATTTGCATCACCAGAATTCTGTACTCCAGGTGTAAGCTGTAAAATCTTGACAATATCGGTTGTACCTAAAACTGTTGGAACTGTAGATAATTCTTTTAAACTCAAAGATAATTTACCACCAGAAAGATTTTTAATAGCCATCTTTTTATCATTAGCTATCACAACTTCTTCTAAAAGAGAAATATCTTTTTCTAACGTTATAGAAATCACAGTGTCTCTCTTACAGTTAAAACTGATAGATTTTTCTAGATATCCTAAATGGTTAATGGTAAGTTTTACTAATCCAAGCGGAAGATTTTCGGTAAAGTGACCCAAAGTATCACTTATTGAATAGTAGTCTTTATTATTAATTTGAAAAGAAATGTTTACTCCAATTAGGTTTTCATTTTCTAATGATTTCACATTTCCTGCTATAGTAGCTCTAGGTTGTGCGAATATGTTAGAAAAACAGAGTAAACAGAATAAAACAATTAGTCTCAACACTTAATTTTAATAAGAAAAGTGCGAAAGTAAACAATTATAACCCAATTACATCAGGTTATAATTGTTTAATTGCTTTGTTATTTTAGTTTACGTAAGTACATATTAACTACATTATCTAAACCAAGATAAATAGCTTCAGAAATTAAAGCATGTCCTATAGAAACTTCTAATAAACCAGGAATATTTTGTTTAAAAAATTCGATATTATCCAAACTTAAATCATGTCCTGCATTAATTCCTAAATCTAGCTCGTTTGCCAATTTTGCAGCAGCAACATAAGAATCAATTCCGCCTTTATTACCTAAACTATATTCATGTGCAAAAGCTTCTGTATATAATTCAATCCTGTCTGTTCCTGTTTTTTTAGCACCTTCGATAATATCTAAAACTGGATCAACAAAAATCGATGTTCTAATTCCGTTACGCTGAAATTCTTGTATAACTTCTGTTAAATACTCCTGATTTTTTATAGTATCCCAACCTGCAGAAGATGTAATTGCTCCAATCGCATCTGGAACCAATGTTACCTGTGTTGGTTTACATTCTAAAACCAAGTCGATAAAATTATGCTGAGGATTTCCTTCAATATTATATTCGGTATATACAATTGCTTTTAAATCACGTGCATCCTGATAACGGATATGGCGCTCATCTGGACGTGGATGTATCGTGATTCCTTCTCCTCCAAACTTCTGAATATCGGCAGCAACTTTTAATAAATCTGGTACATTTCCTCCTCGAGCATTACGTAACGTTGCAATTTTATTGATATTTACACTTAACTTTGTCATATAAATGGATATTAATTCTAGTAACACTATATTTGTTACGACAAAAATACAAAGTAAAACTTAGGAGTTTTTGCTATTTTTTGATTATTTTGCATCAAATATTGCTGATTGATTTATGACAGACATTACAAATTATATTACCAATGACTTTAGAGCAATCAATAGTCAGGAAACCATAGCTTCGGTTCAGGATTTCTTTGCCGATTTGAGTTTCTCTCATTTTCCTGTCCTGGAAGATGGCGTATACATTGGCAGTATTGCATCCGACGATATTGAAACATTTGACATCGACAAGAAAGTAATTGATTATAAATACACTCTCGAACATTTCTTTGCTCGTAGTAATATGATCTGGCTTGATGTATTGGAAGTTTTCGCTAAAAATCACACCAATTTAATTCCTGTTTTAGACGAAAACAATACTTATCTTGGTTTTTACGAAATAGGCGATATCATTAAATTTTTTCATGAAACCCCTTTCTTAAAAGAACCAGGTGGAATTATAATTGTAAAAAAAGGACTTCTGGATTACTCAATGAGTGAAATTACTCAAATTGTAGAAAGTAACAATGGTAGACTTTTAGGTATTTTTGTTTCTGATGCCAATGCAGACAGTGTTCAAATAACTATTAAAATTAGTTTAGGAGCAATGAATGAAATCATTCAAACCTTCCGAAGATACAATTACGAAATTATATCTGAACACCAAGAAGACACCTATATCAATAATTTAAAGGAACGTTCTGATTATTTAGACAAGTACCTTAATATATAATGTTGTTTGTTGAATCGGTTAATTATTTAATCGCTTTAACGAAAAAGATTACCGATTACACAATTAACCGATTAAACATCAGATGAAAGTAGCTATCTACGGACAATACTATCTAAATAGTACAGACCCAATTATTAAAGACATATTTGTTTTTTTTACCTCTAATAATGTCGAAATGGTTATCGAAGCCAATTTCCTGAAGATACTTCATGAAAAAAAGATAATCGAAAAAGAATACAAAACTTTTTCATCTCATACAGAATTAGACAGTAGCTTCGAAATGCTTATAAGTATAGGTGGAGACGGAACTATTTTAAGAGCGGCAACTTTAATTCGCAATTCTGGAGTTCCTATTTTAGGAATTAATGCAGGTCGATTAGGATTTCTTGCCACCGTACAAAAAGAAAACATAGCTGCTTTTATGCAATTTGTAATCGACAAAAAATATACTATATCCGAAAGAACCTTATTGAGTTTAACAACCGAGCCAAGAAATGAAGCCATCGAGGAACTTAATTTTGCAATGAATGAAGTAACGGTAAGCAGAAAAGACACTACTTCGATGATAACGGTAGACACTTATTTAAACGGTGAATACTTAAATTCTTATTGGGCAGACGGATTAATCATATCAACGCCAACGGGTTCAACAGGATATTCCTTAAGCTGTGGAGGACCAATATTAACTCCTGATGTAAACAGCCTAGTAATTACACCTATTGCACCACACAATTTAACAGCCAGACCGCTTATAATACCAGATAATACCGAAATTAAACTTCGAGTATCTGGAAGAGAAGATCATTATCTTATTTCTTTAGATTCAAGAATAGCATCGGTTAAAAACGAATCTATTTTGACCATAAAGAAAACAAATTTCAAAATAAGCATGGTCGAAATACCTGGAGAAACCTTCTTAAAAACCTTACGTAACAAACTACTTTGGGGGGAAGACAAAAGAAATTAGGCTCTTTTTACACATACGACATACTATTTGTAGTGTTTTTCTCGTTTTGCAAGTATCGAATATCCAGTAATTGTTGAGATATTTCATCTTTAATTCAAAAAAAGACAGATTTAACTTAATCAGCATTGATTCGTATTGATAATTATTATATTTGCACGCAATTTTTAATTAAATGAACAAAATTTTTAATTTATTGTTAGGTTTCTTTTTCTTTACAAGCATGAACGCTCAGATACATGAGGTAGGTGTTTTTTTAGGAGGTAGTAACTATGTTGGAGATGTGGGAAGCACAACTTATATAGCGCCAGATAAGCTTGCTTTTGGTGTATTATATCGATGGAATCAAAGCCCAAGACATGCCTATCGTTTTTCGTACACCCAATCAACAATCACCGCAAATGATTTAGATTCAAAAGAAGGTGCTCGAAAACAAAGAGGATATCGTTTTGATAATACAATCCGAGAACTTTCTGCTGGTCTCGAATTCAGTTTTTTCGATTTCAATTTACATGACTCTAAAAGAAAGGTTACACCGTATGTATTTTCAGGGATTAACTATTTTAGATACGAACAATTATACATCCAATCGGGTGAAACAGAAAAAGAAAAGAATTCAGGTTCATTTGCAATTCCTATGATATTAGGTGTAAAAACAAATTTAACTACTAATTTTGTTTTAGGATTAGAGGTTGGAGCGCGATATACCTTTACAGATAATCTTGATGGTAGTAATCCAGATAATGATAATTTAAAATCATTACGTTTTGGAAACTTAAATAATAATGACTGGTATGTTTTCTCTGGAGTGACTTTAACGTATACCTTTGGAAACAAACCTTGCTATTGCCCTTATTAAAAAAAATGAATTTAGACACATTAGATAAAACAAACTTACCACGACATTTGGCCATTATTATGGATGGAAATGGACGCTGGGCAAAACAACAAGGTTTCCTGAGAGCTTTTGGTCATGAAAATGGAACAAAATCGGTAAAAGAAACCATCGAATCTTGCGCCAAGATAGGAATCGAATTTTTAACATTATATGCCTTTTCTACTGAAAACTGGAACAGACCTAAGTTAGAGATCGAAACTTTAATGAAGATACTTATTAACTCATTAAAGAAAGAACTTGGTACTTTACAGAAAAACAATATCAAACTTAATGCAATTGGGAATTTAGATAAATTACCTCAATCTGCTCAAAAAGAGCTTTTGGATGTTATTGATAAAACAAAAAACAATACAAGGCTTACGCTCACATTAGCTTTGAGTTACGGTTCTAGAGAAGAGCTTGTAAACGCTGTTAGAATCATCAGTAATAAAGTTAAAAATAATATAATTTCAATAGACACTATTGACGATTCAATTATAAATGAGCATCTTTACACGCAAAATTTACCAGATGTAGATTTATTAATACGAACAAGTGGAGAACATAGAATAAGTAACTTTTTGTTATGGCAGATTGCCTATGCAGAATTATATTTTACTAATGTCTTATGGCCAGACTTTAAAGAAAAGGATTTATATGAGGCTATCATTAGTTATCAAAAAAGAGAACGTAGATTTGGAAAAACAAGTGAACAAATTAAATGATTTTTTAGTGTTACAAAAAAGAATAAAAATAGTACTTACCCTATTGGTTTTTGGTAGTTTTTCACAAATAAAAGCGCAAGAAAGAATTCCTTTTGACCAAGGGAAAAAATACATTCTTGCCGACGTATCTGTAATTGGTAAAATAAGTTTCAATGAACAAACAGTTGTTACTTTTTCTGGCTTGCAAAAAGGACAGGAAATAACAGTTCCTGGAGAAGAAATAAGTGGAGCAATCAAAAAACTAGGAAAACTTGGTCTTTTTGATGAGATTTCATTCTATGTAAACAGGATTGAAAACGATAGTATATACCTAGACCTAGACATTGTAGAACTTCCTAAATTAAACGAAGTAAAATTTGTTGGTATTAAAAAAGGTAAAGTCGAAGCATTAATTAAAGACAACAGTTTAACAAAAAACAAAATTGTAAACGAAAATTTAATTACGACAACCAAGAATTATATTGAAAATAAATACAAAAAAGAAGGTTACTATAACACTAAAGTAACCATTACTACTACTGCCGATACAACCTCTACAAACCAAGTAAATATGCTGGTACGTGTAGATAAAGGAGATAAGGTAAAAATTAGCAAAATTGAGTTTGAAGGCAACAAAGCTTTATCTGATGCAGCGTTACGTGGTGCAATGAAAGACACCAAGCAAAAGAATCCTATTCGTATTTTTAAAGCTTCAAAATTTATCAAAGATAAATACAAAGCCGATTTAGACAAAGTTATTGCTAACTATAAAGAAAAAGGATATAGAGATGCTCGTATCTTACATGACTCTATTACTTATGACAAAAAGAAAAACGCTTTAGCTATAAAAATAGATGTTGAAGAGGGGAACAAATACTACTTTGGTGATATCAAATTCTTAGGAAATACCGTTTACTCTGACCAACAATTAAACCGTTATTTAGGTATTAAAAAAGGAGAAACTTATAATGGTGTACTTTTAGAAAAAAGGATTGCAGATAAGACAAAACCTGATGCAGAAGACATCACCAATTTATACCAAAACAATGGTTATTTATTCTCTAACATTAATGCTGTAGAGGTAAAAACTGTAAATGACACTATTGATTTTGAAATTAGAGTTACTGAAGGCCCAATCGCATATTTTAATAAAATTTCAGTTGTAGGTAACGACAAAACAAACGATAAGGTAATTTACCGTGAGCTAAGAACTAAACCAGGTGAAAAATACAGCAAAGACTTATTAGTAAGAACTATTCGTGAGATTGGACAATTAGGATTCTTTGATCCTGAAGCAATCGATCCAAAATTCAAGAATGTAGATGCTGCTGCAGGAACTGTAGATATTGAATATCATCTTGTAGAAAAAGGATCTAGCCAGATCGAACTTCAAGGAGGTTATGGTGGAGGTGGTTTTATTGGAACCTTAGGGCTTTCATTTAACAACTTCTCTGCTAGAAATTTATTCAACAAAAATGCTTACAAGCCTTTACCAATGGGTGACGGACAAAAAGTAGCTCTTCGTTTACAAGGAAGTACTTATTTCCAAACCTATAGTGTATCGTTTTCTGAACCATGGTTTGGAGGAAAAAAACCAGTACAATTTAGTACATCGATATCCTATAGTAAACAGTTTTTAAATAACTATGTTACACAAAAGGTAGATAAGAGCAAAAGTTTCAACATATTGACATTATCTGTTGGTAAAGCCAAAAGATTATCTGTACCTGATGATTTCTTCGTATTATCACAATCTGTTAGTTACCAACATTACGACTTAAATAATTACAACACGGGATTATTTACTTTTGGTAATGGTACATCAAGAAACTTAGCATACACTATCGGTCTAACAAGAAGTAATAAAGGGGTTAACCCAATATTCCCAACATACGGTTCTGAATTTAGTGTTTCGGCAAAAGTTACTCCGCCATATTCTTTATTCAACGGAATTGACTATGCTAACTTAGGAAACGAGAAAGAATACAAATTACAGAACACTGTTGACAGATCAAATGTTCCTGATGCCAATGGAAACATTGTGCAGATTGGTGATTATATTGATGCAAACGGAAACAAGGTTAGCGACTACACTCTTGCCGCTACAGACCAAGGAAAAGTGGATCAAAAGAAATTTAATTGGCTAGAATACTACAAAATTAAGTTCAAAGCTGATTGGTACACGAAAATTTATGGTAAATTAGTACTGCGAACGCTAACTGAATTTGGTTTCTTAGGAGCTTATGACCAAGCTAGAGGTGTCGTTCCTTTTGAAAGATTTTATTTAGGAGGTGATGGTATGGCTAATTACTCTATGGATGGTAGAGAAACAATAGCATTAAGAGGATATGAAAATAACTCATTAACGCCAGTAAATAATAGAGGTGAACAAATTGGAGCAACGATTTACAACAAATTCTCATTAGAATTACGTTACCCAATTACATTAAAACAATCGGCTTCGATTTACGTGCTTACATTTGCTGAAGCAGGTTCGTCTTATCCAACATTTAAAGATTATAATCCTTTTGACTTAAGTCGTTCTGCTGGTGCTGGTTTACGTGTATTTATGCCTGCATTTGGATTGTTAGGAATTGACTTTGGTTACGGATTTGATGCATTGCCAGGACAAACAAAACCAAGCGGTTTACGCACACACTTTATTATTGGACAACAATTTTAATCGTATTGGTTAAAAATTTCAAATAAATTAATGTTATGAGAAAACAATTTTTATTTATATTTTTGGCCCTGATTGTAGGAATTACAAGTCAGGCACAAACCAAATCGACGAAAATAGGATACATCGACATGGAGTATATTTTACAAAATGTCCCTGACTATAAAGAGGCTCAAACGCAACTCGAACAAAAAGCTGAAAAGTGGAAACAAGAAATTGAGACTAAGAAATTAGACATCAATAAACTTAAAGATGCTTTAAAAGCTGAAAAGGCTTTATTAACGAATGAGTTAATTGACGAAAGAGAAACCGAAATTAAGTTCCTTGAAACCGAAATGCTAAATTATCAACAACAACGTTTTGGCGTTAATGGTGATTTAATTAGACAAAAATCGGCATTGGCAAAACCGATACAAGATCAGGTTTTTACTGCTGTTCAAGATATAGCAGAAGCTAAAAAGTATGATTTCATCTTTGACAGATCATCAGATTTAACGATGCTCTTTGCAGCAAAGCGATATGATGTTAGCGATCAGGTTTTACGAGTTATTACCAGAACGGACAAAAGAGAACAGCTTACGAAAAAACAACTCGCTATAGAAGAAGCGAAAGAGAATAAAGAAGCTGCAATTGATGAAAATCCAGCTTTACAAGAAAGACAAAAAACTCTAGACGAAAGAAAGGCTGCAAGAGATAAAATACTAGAAGACAGGAAAGCAGCTCAAGAAGAAAAGATAAGAGTATACGAAGAAAATAAAAAAGCGCTTAGAGAAGCGAGAGAAGCTAAAAAAAATGGCACGGTTTCTGAAACAGTAAAAAAAGAAGGTGCTTCAGTAACATCAACTCCTACTAAGGAAACAGCAAAACCAGCTGCTACTGATGAAGCGAAAGACAAAGAAAGGTTAGCCGAAGACAAGCAAAAAATGGCTGATGACAGACAGAAACTGTATGATGAGCGCAAAAAAGCTTTAGAAGAAAGAAGAGCTAAAATTTTAGAGGAAAGAGAAGCTGCCAAAAAAGCAAGAGAGCAAAAGGCAAAAGAGGACAAGGAAAAACAAGGAAATACGACCAATAATTAATTAATATTTTAAAATGATGAAACAAATCAAAACTTTACTAATTGCTGCAATACTAGTTTTAGGAGCAAACCAAATGAATGCTCAAGCAAAAGTAGCTCACGTTGATGTAAGCGAAATTATGTCTAAAATGCCAGCAATGATAGACGCACAAAAACAACTTGAGAAATTAAGCGGTACATATGATGCAGATTACAAAAAAATGGTAGAAGAATACCAAGCAAAATTAAAAAAATACGAAGCTGAATCAGCTACAGTAACTGACGCTGTTAATGGAGAACGTTCTAAAGAAGTTCAAGACATGCAAAAAAGAATTGTAGACTTTAGAGATAACGCTCAAAAAGAATTACAACAAAAAGAATCTGATATCGTTAAACCATTAATGGAAAAAGTGAGAGCTTCTATCCAAAAAGTTGGAAAAGCAAAAGGATACCAATATGTTTTAGATGGTTCTACTCTTTTGTTAGCTGACGGTCCAAACGTTACTGCTGATGTAAAAAAAGACTTAGGTTTCTAAAAAACTGTCTTATAAAAAATAAAAAACTGCTCACCAATAAAATGGTTCGAGCAGTTTTTTTATACATAAAATTAATTTTACTCTATTCAAAAATCCTCGTTAAAGGCTTTTATTTGATTCCAAAAAATACTTAACTTTGTTTTTATGACAAACAATAATCCCATAGGCGTTTTCGATTCTGGCATTGGTGGCACTTCTATTTGGACTGCAATTCATCAATTACTTCCTAACGAAAAAACAATCTATTTAGCAGATACTAAAAATGCACCTTATGGTCAAAAGACCAAACAGGAAATAGTAGACTTAAGTAAAAAAAATGTAGATTTTTTACTTGATATGGGATGCAAACTAATTGTTATTGCATGCAATACAGCAACTACAAATGCTATAAAAGAATTAAGAGAACAATATACTGTTCCGTTTATAGGAATTGAGCCTGCAATAAAACCAGCTGCGACAAACTCTAAAACGCAAACTATTGGAATCCTCGCTACACAAGGCACATTAAACAGTGAGCTTTTTAATAAAGCAACCGAAATGTACCAAGACACTAAAATTATTGAACAAGTAGGTCATGGTTTAGTTCCGCTAATTGAAAATGGAGATTTAAACTCTCCTGAAATGGCACAACTTCTTGAATCTTACCTCAGACCAATGATTGAGGCTAATATTGATTATTTAGTATTAGGATGCAGTCATTATCCATATTTAATACCTCAGATAAAAAAAATATTACCCGAACACATTCAGATTATTGATTCAGGAGAAGCTGTCGCAAAACAGACGCAAAATGTACTCCGCGAAAAAATAGGATTTAATAATGGCCCTATAGATGATCCTATATTTTATACTAATGGCAACCCGAAAGTTTTATCGGATATACTAGAAAATAAATATAAAATTGAAGAGAAAATTTTTTAACTATTAATCAATTTTTCTCTTTATAAACCATAATCCATCTAATGATAAATTGAGTGATAATTTATGATAATTCTCTTTTATAAGTCCATCACCAATTTTCCCTTTTTGTCCGTAAGAATACGAAATATTTAGAGTTGAGAAAGAATTACTTTCTAACGGAAGTGTTAGTCCAAGCGAAAAAGAAACATTTTTAACTCTTTGATTATCGACTTCAAGATAACCGGTATCATAACTTATTCCCGTTCCATACCCGATACGATCTATATATTTACGAGCATTCTTTTTGCTCTTATAGGAAACCCCAAATGCCAATCGGTCTTGGTTTACAAAATCTCCATATAACTCTGATTGTTTAGTATCTTTCCAAAGGCTCTTTTCATAATCAAAGGACATGGTCAAATTATTTTTGAAAACCTTGCTCACCCCTATTCCAATTTCTGTGGGCAAATAAAAATCGTCTACATCAGAAGCCGTATCAGAATCTGTAGTTATCGTACCCGAATCTCCTACGCTTGTAACGGTTTGCACTTTAGAAGCTTTAATTCTTGATGGTGATTTAAAAGTAGAACCAATCGTTAGTGTTGAATCTATTTGATATTGAAATCCAAGCGTTGGTCGTAGCCCAACATAATTAGTTTTTTTATTAATATTAGTAATAGAGTTCATTACTGTATAATATCTATCATCTGTAGTGTTACCAAAAAGTACAGCTGCAGAAAGTCCCAAAGACAATTTTTTATTGACTCTATATGCATACGAGAAATCAAAATTATTTAAACCTCCTGTGCCAGTAACGTCTAGATTATATTTATCCTGGCTATTTTCTATTGGAATTTTAAGATCTGAAATTTTAAATGCTCCACTCGAATAAGGCTGTAACGCAACACTAAAAGCAGATTTTTGGGTAAGTGGAAAAGCAAATGCGATATGAGAAAACTGGGCATTATTACGATTCTCTGATTTTGAATTATTTCGATATGTGGTTTCGATAAATTTACCTCCTACATCAAACAAAAAATGATTCTGATACATAAATCCTAATGAAGCTGGATTAAGATTATTTATAAACTCACTAGATGGTAAAGCAATCCCCGAAGAACTAATAGAGGGAAGTGAACCAAAATCGGAATCATACAAACTACCCAATCCGTAAAGTGAATATGGGGAACTAGAAATACTTTGAGAAAACGAAGTCAATGACATTAAAACTAGTAAACCTGCTAACGCTATTTTATTTTTCATTTAATAAGTGATATAATAAATTTTCAATTCCATTTTATTGTTTTGCAATTTCTGGTTTCCTAAAACAAGTCGATTAACTGCTTTATTTATATTAGGAAGCGTGAAGATTAATGAAGATTTCAGATCAGATTGTTTCAGCATTTCTTTTTGCAAAAAACCTCCTATCGCAATTTTATATTCAACATTTTCGTTAAACTCATCACTAGCTTTATTTAATATCGCATACATGGCTGCTCCAGACGAATTATTTAGCGTACCACTAATTCGGTTTAAATTATCTCCAACATATACACGTAATGAATCTGCCAATGGGTATATCTTTGAATAGGAATTAGCAACTGGTTTTATTATTAACTGAGCGTCTACTATTGCTCCTTTTTCGGCTATATATTTTAATCTCTTTATACCCGGAAAATCAACTCTACAGGCAATTCCTGTTCCTGACTGAATAAAAGCTTTATTCTCGGTTTGGGAACTTGGTAACTTGCTCGATGAGATTGGTAAGTTCTCGATAAGAGTACCTGTTCTATCTAATGAAATATTATTAAACTGCTTAGAAGCATCCAGAATAGAAAAATCTTTTACCAAAGATTTCTCAGATTGTCCTTGATATATTGAGTAATAAAGCCTTACTACACTTGTTGCTTGGTTAAACCCAATAACACTCGATGAATTTGTTGTAGATGATGTAAGAACCATTCCCTTTAAATATTCTGTAAATTCATCAAAATTGGTAACTTCTTTTTTCTTTAATTTCTGAAAAAGCTCTGAACCAAAAGCATCACTCATTCTTATATTAATAGAATCTTTTTGAGTTGGTCGCGGTTTATATGAAATCAACCCTAAACTTTCGGGAGAATAAGTTAAAGTCGAATTATTGTAGAAATTTTTATCCTCCTTATTTGGCTTTACTTTTTGAGTTAATCGATGAATATCGAATGTTTGAGTTTGGGTAGTATCTCCAAAGAAATAGTTATCATATTTCAGAACCATTGCAATAGAATCAAAAACATAATTAGGCAAATTAGTGTCTGAACCTCCTGTATTTAAACTATAATTATTTGCAATTAGCTGAAGGTAACTATCCGACTTTACCTTCCCAAAAATAGGATCTACATAGTTCCCTACCAAAATCCTTTTTTGGCTAGATGTAACCAATGAATCAAAATTAATGGTAGACATATCAACAGTCAAAGTATCGATTAAAATTACTTTATTCCCTATCGATAAATAATCCGAACCAACAACAAATTCTCCGGCATCTCTATCCGAATTACAGGAAACCATAAAAACTCCCAGAAACAGCGGTAACAATAACTTGTGCATAAATATTTTTTCAACAAATATAAAATGCACTTTTCTAGAGAACATCACAACATATACGACCTAACCAATTGTATCTATAAATAGAACGAAACAATCTACAAACACCAAGCAATAACAAATAATACCATTCGGCACTAAAATTTGCCATTTAGTCTATTGGAAAGCCCGATATATATATCTTCTTTTTTTAAAAATAATATCATAACTACTTTTGAACCAATAAATAAATAATGAAAATAAAAACTTTACTATCCTTACTTATTATGGTTCCGATGTTTACAATTTATGCTCAAAATGGTTATAGCGTAGATTTAAATATAAAAACTGAACCAGCAGACAAAATCACATTAAACGAAACAAGCATCGGAATTTTGGTTTATAAAAACATCGATGCTAAAAACAAGATTACAAATACATTGCAATACAAAAATATCGGAGTTAAGTATGACATAGAGAATTATGCTTATAAGCACAGTTACAATCCATACAATAGTATCAAGAACACATTACTAGTTGCTCACTTATTAACATCAAAAACAACGTTGAATCTAGAATTA
The DNA here is from genome assembly GCF_000737695.1 of Flavobacterium hydatis. Lineage (GTDB taxonomy): Bacteria > Bacteroidota > Bacteroidia > Flavobacteriales > Flavobacteriaceae > Flavobacterium > Flavobacterium hydatis. The sequence goes on along the minus strand of NZ_JPRM01000002.1, from coordinate 40,120 downwards.
GAACCAACATTAAATTTTCAGGAAAACCTCAATCTTTCTGATTTATCAATTTTAGGAGGATTAGAAATTAATCAGGTTATTAATAAAAACAACATCGTCAGCTTTGGGATAAAAAGAACTAATGCCTTAGGATTACCTCAAATAATTCCAACATTTTCTTTTTATCATAAAATAAATGATGTTGCTAAAATGACTATTGGTTTTCCTAATACAGCAATATCATATTCTAACAATGAACGCAATGTATTTAGCTTGACAAATAGTTTTAATGGCGATTTTTTTAATCTAGATAACACTAAATATTTAGACGATAATACAGCCACAAAAGCGAGTTTATCTCAAATTACTACTGCATTAGAATATGAGAGAAACATGGATGGAAATTGGTTTGTAAATTTTAAAGCTGGGTATGATTTTAATAAAAAATATCAACTATCAAATCATGATACCGATAACGTTTATGATTTTAATATCGGCAACAGCTACATTCTTAACATTGGTATAAAATACAAACACTAACAAATATAAATACATTATGAATAGTTTAAAAAAAGGAATATTATTCGCAACATTCATTACGAGTCTCTCTTTTGTAGGCTGTAGTAATGACAATAACGATGATGAATTGATGGGAAACTGGGTCAAAAAATCTGCTTTTGATGGCCCTGCAAGATCTAGTGCAGCAAGTTTTGTAATTGGGAATTATGCTTATGTTGCAACAGGATATACTGGAGATGAATATCTAAAAGACCTTTGGGTATATAATTCTACAGGAGATTATTGGGAACAAAAAGCAGATTTTACAGGAGTTGCCAGAAGTTCGGCATCTGCTTTTGAGTTAAACGGAAAAGGCTACATTGGTCTTGGTTACGATGGAACTAATAAATTAAAAGATTTTCATGAATACAACCCAGCGACAAATGTTTGGGAGCAAAAAGCTGAATTTGCAGGTTCTGCACGTTATTCTGCAGTAGGATTTCAAGTAGGCGGAAAAGCTTATTTTGGTACAGGTTATGACGGGAATTATTTAAAAGATTTTTATCAGTATAATCAAACCTCTAATACCTGGAATCAAGTAAATGGTTTTAGTGGTAACAAAAGAAGGAATGCGACTGTTTTTGTAATTAATGATAAAGCATATTTAGGCACTGGTGTAAATAGTGGTTCTAATCAAAATGATTTCTGGCAATTTGACCCAAGCACAGATCTTTGGACAAAAAAAAGAAATCTGGACGATAGCGAAAGTGACCATGATACCTACTCGATTGTGCGCTCTAACGCTACTAGTTTTACCATGAATGGCTTAGGGTATATTGCTTGTGGAGAAGGCTCAAAAACAATTTGGGAATACAATCCATCTACGGATTTATGGAAAGAAAGAACCTCTCTAGAAGGCTCTTCAAGAACAGATGCTGTAGGTTTTGCAATCAATGATAGAGGATTTGTTTTATTAGGAAGATCTGGTTCATCCTATTTTGATGATGCTTGGGAATTTAAACCTCTGGAAGAACAAAATGATTATGACAATTAACACAAAAAAACGATTCTTCTGGGCAAAAATCCAGAAAAATTACGCTTCTTCAGGCTCAGTAATTATTATAATAATTGCTATTTTATTACTTGTGGCTTGTAATAAAAAAGAGAACTTTCATGTAGAGTCTATAAAGACGGCTACTGGTTGGGGTTACACAATTGCTACTGATGAAAAAATCATAATCAAGCAAACCATAATTCCTGTTATTAATAATTACAAGAGCTTTACTACCGAAAAAGACGCCTTAAAAACTGGAAATTTGGTTGTAAAAAAGCTTGAAGCTAATTTATCCCCAACCTTAACAAAAAAAGATTTAATTTTATTAGATATAACTATCTAAATGAACGTCGAAATAATCAAGAATACTAGTTCTAACAAAATACTATTTCATAGTGTTATATGGACTTTCTTTATCATAACCTCATTGATTCAATTTTACGAAAGCCCGTTCCAGATAACGCCCGATTTTTATGTACAATGGATTACTGGAATTATATTGTTTTATCTAAACTATTTTTATTTAGTACCTGCATTGCTTTTACAAAAAAAATACTGGCTGTATTCGGCATTTATTGTAGCTCTGATTGTGACTTTTATAATTATTCGAGATAGCTATTTTATGCCTGATATTCAGATAGCGAAAAGAATGCCTCCTATGAGAACTGTTCCTGTAGAAGGACAGCATATGCCTCTGAAGAATATTAAATTTAGAACGACAATGCTTACTCAGCCATTATTTTTTAAGATAGCTCCTTCTTTTTTTTATATCTTAATAGTTACGATAAGCGCTATTATTAAAACATTATCGGAGTTTTATAATAACCAACAAAATAAATTAATCGCCGAAACACACCGAACAACTACTGAGTTAATATATTTACGAAAACAAACAAATCCTCATTTTTTGTTCAATTCCTTAAATAGTATTTATTCTCTGGCACATAAAAAATCAGATTTGGTTCCGGATGCAATTGTTACATTGTCTGAACTAATGCGCTATATGTTGTATGAAACGGACAATAAAACTGTTGCTCTCGAGAAAGAAATAAATTACATCCAGAATTACATTGAATTACAAAAATTAAGATTAAACAACATCGAGAACATTACTATTAATGTACATGGTGAACCCAAAAACAAATTTATAGAACCGTTACTATTAATCTCATTTGTAGAGAATGCTTTTAAGTATGGAACAGATTATAAAGGTGCTGCTTTTGTAAAAATTAGAATAGTTATAGAACAAAACAGTTTGAATTTTTGGGTAGAAAACAAAGTCGAAAACTATAAAAAAGATCCTGAAAATTCTGGAATTGGATTAACTAATATTCAGAGTCGCCTGGACCTTCTCTATCCAAATGCTCACGAACTTAAAATAACCGAAACCAAGAAATTTTATAACGTACATCTCAACTTAAAACTAGACGAAATACAAACGGCTATCACTTAAGACCAAGTTAATAATGCTGCAGATTGTAGCAAACTATAACAGGAAATTAACTATTGAAAATTTAATTTTAACTTGTCTTTAGTGGTCAAGTTATATTTTCGCATCATAAATTTTATCTAAAAAAGACGACAAATGAAATGTGTAATTATAGATGATGAACCTCTAGCAGTTGAGTTACTTAAGGATTTTGTGAGCAAAGTCGATTCTTTAGAATTAGTAAATACATTCAATAACGCAATTGATGCTATTTCTATTATAAATCAGACGAGTATCGATTTAATTTTTCTAGATATAGAAATGCCTCATTTTTCAGGAATAGATTTTTTAAATGCTATCGAAAAGAAACCTTTGGTCATTTTTACAACAGCTTATTCTGATTATGCTGTAGAAGGTTTTAACCTTGGTGCTGTAGATTATTTAGTAAAGCCAATTCCGTTTCATCGCTTTTTAAAATCGGTTGTAAGAGCACAACAACTATTTAATCCGTTGCATATTCCTGCAAGTGTAAATCCAATTTCGGCTCCCGAAATCAACCAGGATTTCATGTTTGTAAGAGCCGAATATGAGAATGTAAAACTGAACTTTTCGGATATTTTATTTATCGAAGGATTAAAAGATTATGTAAAAATTTACACTACAGATAATAAATATACCTTAACATTAATAAGTCTTATAAAGCTTGAAAACTTACTATCTAATAAAGGTTTTTCTAGAATTCATCGATCGTATATTATTAATATCAAACACGTAAAATCAATTCAAAAAAACAAAGCTTTGATTGGAGATAAAAGAATTCCCATCAGCGAAAGCTATAAAAATGCTTTCTTCGAAAAAATAAATTTGTAACTACTTCTACTCTTCTTTAAACCAGCTCGAATACATTACATAATTATTAGAAATTCGTTCTATTTCGCCAGCAAAATCAGATTGGTCTATATCTTTTACCTTCTTTGCAGGAACTCCAGCATAAATACTACCTGATGTTACAACTGTATTTTGCGTTATTACAGCTCCAGCAGCAACGATAGCATTGCTCTCTACAACACAATTATCCATTACGATTGCTCCCATTCCTATTAATACATTATCGTGAATCGTACAACCGTGTACAATTGCGTTATGTCCTATAGAAACATTATTTCCTATAATTGTTGGATGCTTTTGATACGTACAATGAATAATAGCACCGTCTTGGATATTTACTTTATTCCCGATTTTAATAAAATTTACATCTCCCCTAATTACAGCATTAAACCAAACGCTACATGAATCTCCAAAAGTAACATCTCCTACAATCGTTGCATTTTCGGCTACATAACAATCCTCTGGAATATTAGGTGTTTTTCCGTTTACAGATTTTATCAACATGAAATTTATTTTTAAAATGAATTATAATTAATTTATTGCAGGACAATCGCAATCATATCGTTCGCGCTTACAGAATAAGTTAAGTCCCAAAGTAATTTGATGATACGCTCCGTTATCAAACTTTACATTACCCGTAACTTGCGAATAGGTATAAGCGAACATAAAGTTTTTATAATTAACGCCTAAGATAGGTGTTATATATTGCAATTTTTGAGTTGATATTCCGGAACCATCATAATATTGAGCTCCATCAAAACTTCTTCTATATGATAATCCAGCCCAAAGGCTACCAAAATCCATATTCTTGTATGCTTTTAGGTTAATATCAACTAACTTCTCTTTGGTTTTATCAAATAATTGAAAAAGAACTGAAGGTTCCCATAATAATTTCTTTTTATTTCCGAATACATATCCTGCACTCAAAAGATATTTTCTAAGATTATCGCTTTCAAATTCTGTATATATCTCACGTCTGGACTCAACAGCTCCTTGAACTGTAGCATGGGCATAAAAATTAAGATAATTATATGATGCACCAAAATCTACATTAAAATAAGTATCCTTTTGAATATCTCCAACAACAATTGGATCAAATGCATCAAAAGCTGTTTCGTCTAGCTGGTTCTGAATTACTCCTACATTCATACCAAATGAAAGCTGGTTTAAATCGATCTCATCTCTAGAAAAAAGGATATGATATGCGTAAGTAAGTTTAACTCCTTTTTGAGAATGGTAACCATTTTTATCATTAAAAACTATAATTCCAGCTCCTGATCTACTATCTCCTATTCGACCATTAAAACTCAACGTTTGCAGTGTTGGCGCATCATCCTGACCAAACCATTGTTTACGTGCTGTTAATCTTAGTTTAGCGCAATTTGCTGCACCAGCCATCGAAGGATGTATTAAATAATAGTTATCTGACAAATAATCTGAATAAACAGGAATACCTTCTTGAGAGTATGCATAAGAAAATATAAATAATAGAAAAACTGAATATTTAATTTTAGTATACATTGGGGGAAAGTTTATTAAAGTAGGTGTTAAAATATTATTTTAATACTATGATATGGTAAATATTCCTAAGATAGAGGAAATAATACGCTATTTTAATATTAAATATCAAATATAACTATTAGTAGAAAATAACTTTAGTAAATTTGTAAAAAATTACTAAATCATGACAAAACTCACTATAAAAGAAACACAAAACCCTACTATATTAAAATTTGAATTTCCTGACTTTATCACTAAGAATGAGAGCTTTGAATTTAAAAATATTGATGAAGCTAAAAACTCTCCACTAGCTCAAAAGCTTTTTTATCTACCATTTGTAAAAACAGTATATATCTCGGGGAATTTTATCGCTATCGAAAGATATAGCATTGTAGAATGGGATGATGTAAAAGACGCTGTAGCGGAACAAATTGAAACATTTGTAAACGATGGTGGAGTAATTATATCTATCGACGAAAACAAACCTAAAAAACAGCCAATAACTGTTTATGGTGAATCGACTCCTAACCCTGCTGCTCTAAAATTTGTGGTAAGCAGAATGCTGACTAAAAACGCGATAGAATACAAAAATATTGATCAAACTGCATCTTCTCCATTAGCTCAGGAATTATTTAAATTTCCTTACGTAAAAGAGATTTTTATCGATGAAAACTATATTTCTGTAACTAAATATGAGATTAATGATTGGCAAGAAATCACTCTTGAACTAAGAACTTTCATTAAACAATATATCGAAAACGGAGGAACTGTTCTAGACGAAAGTTTAATCGAAGTAGCAACTAAAAATGATGTTACTAAAGATGAAGCTTTTGATAAACTTGATACAACATCACAACAAATCATCAATATATTAGAAGAATACGTAAAACCTGCAGTAGCTGCTGATGGTGGAAATATTGCTTTTGATTCTTATAATGACGCAGACAAAACTGTAAAAGTAATTTTACAGGGAGCTTGTAGCGGTTGTCCATCATCTACATTTACACTTAAAAGCGGTATCGAAAATATGCTAAAAAGTATGCTAAATGACGATAACATAAAAGTAGAAGCTGTAAACGCATAACTCTTCTTTAAAAGAATTTAAAAAGCGCTTCAATTGAAGCGCTTTTTTATTGCCTTAAAAATACCAACACAAACTCCAAACCACTTATTATCAATAAATTATTACTACACAAATAATATACTTCTTAAAAAAAAGATTAATATTGTAATCTATATTAATCAATAAGAACTATTATGGGATTATCATCATTTTTTAAGAATTTGTTCGGCACTGCCAAGGAGTCTGCAACAGAATTAGCGGACCAAGCCGAAAGTACATTTGAACAAGCGAAAGAAGCTGCTGCTCCTTATCTTGAAAAAGCCGAAACATTTGCCGAAGAAACCATAGGCAAAGTTAAAGAAGCATCGGCTCCATATCTTGAAAAAGCTGAAACTCTTGCTGAAGAAACTATAGACAAAGTTAAAGAAGTATCGACTCCGTATCTTGAAAAAGCTGAAACTCTTGCCGGAGAAACTATAGACAAAGTCAAAGAAGTTTCTGCCCCAATACTAGATAGTGCCGAAGGTTATGCAAACCAAGCAAAAGAAGTCGTTAGCGAATATGCTGGAAAAGCTTCGGATGCTATTGAAAAAGCTGTAGATTCTGTTAAAGAAACAACTACAACAACTGCCGAAACTGTTACAGAAGAAACAAAATCGCTTGCAAGTGATGTAACTGACGCTGCCGATGAAGCATCGGATAAAGCGTTAAATAAATAGTTAAAGATGACAGCAATTCCTTATTAATAAAATAATTAATTTTTATCTTTGCCAAACTAATTCTAACCTTCTCCACATGAGAAGGTTTTTTTATATTAAAAAAATGAATCTAAATCCAGAACAAATTAGTGAGTACGTTAATCAATTTATCAAAATATTAGTTGATTACTCTCCTAAGCTAATTTCAGCTTTTCTTATTTTATTTGTAGGTCTCTACATTATTCGCGTTGTTAATAGAGTTATGCGTCGAATAATGGAAAAACGTAACCTCGACCCTACCTTAACAAAATTCCTAGCAGATATTTTATTATGGGCATTACGAATATTATTGTTTGTATCATTCATATCCAAACTAGGAATTGAAACATCTTCGTTTGTCGCTATCCTTGGTGCTATGGGTCTTGCAGTTGGTTTGTCTCTACAAGGTTCGCTTTCTAACTTTGCCGGAGGAATGCTTATTATTGTATTTAAACCTTTTAAAGTTGGTGATACAATTGAAGCACAAGGTATTATTGCAACTGTTTCTGAAATACAAATTTTTGTAACTAAGTTGCTTACTGCAAACAATCAAACAGTATTTGTACCTAATGGAGCTTTATCTAATGGCACAATTATTAATTACTCTATGCAAGGACAACGTAGAGCCGACCTAACATTTGCAATTGCTTATGATGCCGATATTAAAAAGGCGAAAGATATTCTTGAAAAAATATTAACAGACAATCCGAATGTACTTAAGAATCCTGCACCAGAAGTTTTTGTAAAAAACTTAACAGCTAGTTCTGTAGAATTTGCGGTACGTCCTTGGGCTAAAAATGAAAATTTCGGAACTGTTAGTTCTCAGACTTTAGAACATTGCAAAATTGCTCTAGACGAAGCTGGAATTTCTGTTCAGCCTTTTACGCTTCAAAAATAAAAAAGATTTTTATTGCTTTTTGGGAGCTGTAACCATAAAGTCTTTCAAATAGTAAGGTTCAAAATAAGCGACATCTACAATGTCGTTTATTTTGAATTTATTAAAACTTATAATACTCATTTCTTTTGCAGATGGGTATTTAACTTCTTCCAGAAAAATAAAATTTTCTTTCGTTAAAATTGGTTTGCATTTTTCAGCACAATCTCCAACAAAGTAAATAGTTTCTGTATATTCTTCAAACGAATTTTCGGTAATAATTTCAGCCAAAATTTCTCTTTGCTTTTCTAATTTAGAGTTAAATACTGCACTATATACCTCCATGCGTCTTGCATCAAGCATCGGAACTATTAAACCGTTGGTTACATTTGCCTGAGAAGCTAATGTTTGTAATGTATCTACAGCTATTAACGGAATATTTAAGGCATAACACAAACCTTTTGCAGCCGAAACTCCTATACGCAATCCTGTGTAAGATCCAGGTCCTTGGCTAACTGCAATTGCAGATAAATCCTTATAAGAAACTCCAGCTTCCAGAATACATTCTTCGATAAATACATGTAATCTTTCGGCATGAGAATAGCCTTCTTCTGAGATTTCTTTGTGCAGAATTATTTTCCCCTCTTTTGCTAAAGCAACAGAACAGTTCTTTGTAGCAGTTTCAATATTAAGAATGTAAGCCAAAACTAATTTTATATTTTATGGAAACAAAAAACAATCTAATTCTACTATAGAACTAGATTGTCTCGTTATTATTATTATTTTTCTTTATCGGATTTAAGGCTAACCTTATCTCCTGAATTCAAATCTTTCGAAACTGTTGTGTATGGCCCTGTAATTACCATATCTCCAGCTTTCAGTCCAGACATTACTTCGATATTTGTATCATCTTGAATTCCTGTTTTGATGATTCTGATTTTAGCTTTGTCTCCTACTTTTACAAAAACACATTCGAATTTTTTGTCTTTTTTAGGAGCCGCTTTTTTATCATTCGGATCTTCAACTTTAATCTCTTTTACTGCTGTGGTATCAGATTTTACAACTACGGCACTTATTGGCACCGCTAACACATTCTTTTTTGTATTTGTTATAATATCAACCGTAGCAGTCATTCCTGGTCTAAAAGGCGAATATGCCTCTGGCTTTCCTTCCATTAAATCTTGATAAGATTCTTTTAGAATTCTTACTTTAACTTTAAAGTTTGTTACCTGATCAGATGTTAATGTACTACTTGCTGAATTAGAGATACTTGTTACAACTCCTTTAAATTGTTTTTTTAAGTAAGCATCTACTTCAACATTTGCTTCATCTCCAACTTTTATTTTTACAATGTCATTTTCGTTTACATCAACTTCAACTTCCATATTGTTTAAGTTGGCAACTCTCAAAATTTCAGTTCCAGCCATTTGTTGCGTTCCCAAAACACGCTCTCCAAGCTCTACGTTTAGTACCGAAATTGTACCATCTGCAGGAGCATAAATTGTAGTACGTCTTAAGTTGTCTTTTGCCTCATTTACAGATGCCGAAGCACTTTGTACTGTAAAATAAGCATTCTGCTTGGTTGCTTTTGCTACTTCAAAAGAAGCAATTGCTTTATCCCAATCTGACTTGGAGATGATTCCTTTTTCAAATAACTTTTTATTTCTTTCATAACTAGCCTTTGCTTCTTTAAAAGAAGCATCTGATTGACTCAAACCAGCTTTGGCTCCAGACAAATTAGAAACGGTACGATCATAACTTGACGTATATAAATCAGGGTTTATTTTTACTAATAAATCTCCTTTTTTAACAACTTGTCCTTCTTTTACATTTAGTGCAATAATTTCTCCCGAAACTTCTGATGAAATTTTCACTTCAATTTCTGGCTGAATTTTCCCAGTTGCCGAAACGGTTTCTACAATAGTTGATGCTATAACTTTTGCAACTTCTACTTCTGTACCAGCCTCTTTATTTCCTATTACACCTTCTTTCTTAAACCAAACTAATGCTGCAATGACAACTATTACGCCGCCTAATAAGAAATAAATTGTTTTTTTTGACATAATGAACTAGTTTTTAACAATAGGAATTCCAAAATAGAATTCTAGTATTTTAATTTTAAATATATAGTCGTACTTCGTTCTAATAACTTCCGACTGTGCATTAGTAAGTAATGTTTGTGATTGATTAAAATCAAAAGCATTCATTAATCCTACTGCAAATTTTTCTTTAGCATAATCATAAGCTCCTTGTCTAGACTCTAATGCCACAACCGATGCTTCATGTGCATTTAACGCCCCTTTTGCATCTGTAAATGCAGTATAAACATTACGCTGTAAATCTAAGTTTTTTTGTTCTAATTCGATCTTAGATTTCTCTAAACTTACCTTTGAACGCTCTACATTGTTTCTTGTTGAGAATCCATTAAAAACTGGAACTGATAATTGAAAGCCAAATGACTGTCCTTTATTATCTTTAAACTGATCTAAAATTGGTTGTGCATTCCCTAATACTGGTGTAAAATTATTTTGTAATACACTTTGATTTGTTCCTTGTACAAAACCTATTTGCTTTGTAGGGTTATTTGCATCAGGAACCATTCCTGTTACAATATCCGAATAACTTGCTCTGGTATTAAAGTTATAAAATGCGCTCAAAGTAGGCTGATAAGCTCCTTTAGAAATAGAAACATTTTTCTCTGCAATTTCCAGATTCGCTTTTGCAATTTTTAAATCTGTTCTTACTTCTTTTGCCTTTTCGTAAATTGTACTTGGCGATTGTGATAAAATAGAATTTCCATCATTCATATTTGTATCATCGATAACATCAAAATCTTCAAATTGTTTTAATTGTAACAACTGTGCCAAACTTAATTTAGAAATTAGCAACGTATTCTCTGCAATGATAACATTTTGTTTACCTGTTGCAACTGTAGCTTTAATATCTAATAAATCTCCTCTTGGGATTGTTCCAGCTTTTACCAATTCATCTGAACGTGCATGTTGCTTTTCGCTAATAGCTAGTTGTTCTTGTTGTACTTTTAAATTTTCTTTATTAAAAAGAACTTGCAAAAATGCATTTGCTACATTAAGAGAAATATCTTCTTGCATTTTTTGCAATTGATATTTTGCAGCAACAATAGATAAATTAGCCTTACGTAATGTATTTTGGTTTCTTAAACCTTTATATATATCTACACCTACACTTGCTCCTACAGCAGAGTATTGAGTAGTTTGATTTTCTAGTAATCCCGTTGTTATATTCTGGTTTAAACCAACGTTCCAAGAGTGAGAAGCATTTGCATTTACTGTAGGCAAATAATTCCCGATTGCAGATTTTTTGTCAATATTAGCACTCTGAGTATCTAATTCCGATTGTTTAATTGAGATATTGTTATCTAATGCATATTTTACACATTCTTCTAGCGTCCATTTTTTAGATTGCGCCTGAACTGACGCTCCAAATAGTAAGACAAAAACAAAATAAATATATTTCTTATTTTTCATAAACTTTGAATCAAAGCATAGCAAAGATACTATACAAATTTAACATTCTTTAAAAACCAAAAATTCTTTTTTTCTAACTGTTACTTATTTTTTTTCTTCTTCTTTTATCAAGCCCTGATTCCAAATCTTTATTTTATCTGTAGCTGTAATACCACTTTTTACCTGAACATAAATTCCATCACTAACTCCTAAAACAAGGTCTTTTCTTTGAAATTTTTGAGGAGCAATTTCTACTTCTACATATGGCTTTTGAGTTTTTTTATCAAACTGTACCAATGATTCTTTTATAGCCAAAACTTTTTCAGCTTTGTCTAATATGATAGATGCATTTGCACTTAAACCTGCTCTAATAAATGTATTATCTCTATTTTCTAGTGATGCTTTTATCTGAAACTGGATTGCTCCATTCTCAACTACTCCTTTTGGTGCAATATAGCGTAAAATTGCATCAAATTTTTTATTTTCTATAGCTCCAATAGTAATTTCGATTGGCATTTTTTCTCTGATTTTTCCAACTTCAGATTCATCGATTTTACCAACAAAAATCATTCTTCCCACATCTGCAACACTTGCAATTGTAGTTCCTTCATTAAAATTATTACTTTCGATAACCTGATTACCTACTTTTACAGGCACGTCTAGTACCATTCCGTTTACTGTAGAACGAATTAAAGTATTAGCATAATTCCCTAATCCTGATGTAGTTCCTGTTTTTACAATATCAAAACTTTGTTTAGAAGACAAATAAGTTTGTTTTGCCTGTTTGTAAGCCACTTGTGCAGCATCAAAATCATTTGCAGAAATCACCCCTTTATCAAACAATGTTTTTTGTCTTTGATATAATTTTTCTTGGTTATCCAAGGCTATTTTAGCAGTCTGAACTTGATTCTGAGTGTTACTAACGTTCGAAACATTTGCTACAACTTTAATCTTAGCAATCATATCTCCTGCCTTAATAGTCTCTCCTGCTTTAATATAAACAGCTTCGATAATTCCTGAAATATTAGGTTTGATAAGTACCTCTTCATCAGGCTGGATATTACCTGTCGCAATTGTATTTTTAACTATCGTTTTTATCTCAGCTTTTTCTGTTTGATAAACAATTGGTGATTCTTGATTTTTTGCATACAAATAATACAAAGCACCAAAGAAAACTACTGCAATAAAAATTAAAATGGTTATGGTTACTCCTTTTTTCATTTTGTTTTTTGTTTAATCGATTATTTTATTGATTGATAATTTTTTATTCTGCTCGCAAAGCATCTACAGGCTTTACGTTTATTGCTGTTTGCGCCGGAATAAATCCTGCAAGCAAACCAGACCCCACTAATATTAATAATGCTACAAAGACAACCCCTAAATCTACCGTTGGGTTTGCAAACATGGTATTACTGTCTGCCGGCATCGAAGATAATATCTTATTAAGTATTGCAATAATCCCTGTTGCAACTGCAATACCCAGCATTCCTGATATAATTGTTAAAAATATAGATTCAGATAATATTTGTCTTCTAATCGCTCCGGGTGTTGCTCCCAATGCTCTTCGTATCCCTATTTCTTTTGTTCTCTCTTTTACCACAATTAGCATAATATTAGAAATTCCGATAACTCCAGAAATCAAAACTAGTGACCCAACGAAGTAAGCAATAAATTTTAAGATCGAGAACAAACTTTGTACTTTGTTAAACTCTTCTGATAAATCAAAATTACCAACAGCATTATTATCCTCTGGATTAATAGAATGTCTGGTTTTCATTAAGTCTAAAATTTTAGGTTTTAGCTCTGTAATCGAAATTTTATCATTTGCCGTAAGCGCCATCCATCCTACTTTATCTCCATAATTAAAGGCTTGCTGAAAAGTGGTAAATGGTACAAAAATATTTTTTTGCTCACTTTCTGCATTTCCATTATTCTGAGATTTAGAATAATATACTCCTACAACCATAAAGTTCACTCCATTAATTTTAACATAAGTTCCTATAGGATCATCTTCTTTTTCATATAAACCAGAAATAACACCTTTACCAATAACGGCAACTTTTCTTTTCTGAAGGATGTCTTGCTGATTTACAAAACGTCCTTTAATAATATCCATAGGTTGCTGTTTAATAAGTTCCGGATAATCTCCGTAAATAGTAAACGCAGCAGTTTTAGTACCTCTTACAACATTATTAACACCATCATTAGAATCTCCTAATTGATTACGTGGAGACACATATAATAAATCTGGCAAAGATTCTTTTAAAGCAGCAACATCACCATTTCTAAAATCGTAACGTCTTGTTTTTGGCAATCCTTTATATGGTTTAGAAGTAGTTCTTGTCCACATAAACATAGTGTTTGTAGCAATACCATCAAATCCCTTCTTAACTCCATTCTCTAAACCATTACCTGCAGCAAGTAATATTACCAGAATAAATATTCCCCAGAAAACCCCAAATGCAGTAAGCACCGTCCTAAACACGTTTGACGTTAAGGCTTCTAAAATCTCGTTCCAATTATCTCTATCAAACATAATTATTCGTCTCTAAGTGCTACAATAGGTTTAATACTTGCTGCTCTATATGCTGGAAAAAAACCAGCCATTGCTCCCGCAAATACGAGCAAAACTAAAGTGGTCAACGCCACACTAAAATCTACCTGTGGATTAACAAAATACTCACTCTGCACCATTGGCCCTACCAACTCTAGTAATAATAAACTAGCCAATAAGCCTACGAAACCTGCAATTGTGGTAATAAAAATAGACTCATGTAATATCATCCAGATAATTGAAACAGGAGAAGCTCCAAGTGCTTTTCTAATACCAATTTCTTTAGTTCTTTCTTTAACGATGATTAACATAATATTACTAACTCCTACAACTCCTGCGATAATTGTACAAATTCCTACCCACCAAAAAAACAATCGGATATAAAGGTTTAAATCATAGAATTTTTTCGCATTTTCTACAGAGTTGTAAACACCTACACCACCATCATCATTAGGTGCTACGACATTTTTACTTTTAAGAAGATCTTTTAAATCTTGTGTAAATTTTACCGATTGAGCTAATGCCTCATCATAATTAGCTGTTTTCTTTAGAGTAAAAAACAAATTACTAATTTTATCTCCTGCTCCAAAAGCTCTTTGGGTAGTTGTTATAGGTAAATATGCTCTAGACTCTTCTCTTTCTCCTCCAGGATCTGTAAAAACTCCAACAACTTTAAAATTGATATTGTTTATAGATATTTGTTTCCCCAAAGCTTCCTTATCTTTAAACAACTCCAACTTTAATTTCATCCCGATAACTGCTGCCTTTTCATAATTAGCTAAATCTCTAGCATTTATATACCTTCCTTCAACAACAGTTAAATTTTCAACAGCCCCATAATCCGGATGAACACCTCTATATTGGTAATTTCCAGATTCTTTTCCATAAGAAATAAGTCCATTCCAGTAATTATAAGTCGCGGCTTTTTTATCTAATTGATCTTCAAATTTCTGAACCGACTGGTCATAATCACTATCTCTAAATTGTATTTGTCTACCTGGATTAAGTCCTTTATATTCTTTTGTAGTTGTACCAGACCAAACTTCTATAATTCCATCTGCATCACGTTCGAATTGTTTTTCGATACCATTCTGAAGTCCTTTACCCGCTCCTAGAAGAATAACCAATATAAAAATCCCTGAAGCTACAGAAATCCCTGTAAGAAAGGTTCTTAATTTATTTTTGGAAATTGCTTCAAATATTTCCTGCCAGCGCTCAATATTAAACATAAGCTGATGCTCTTACTTGTTCTACGTATTTATCATCTATGATTAGTCCATCTTTCAAGACTACATTTCTCTTACACATTGCCGCAATATCTGGCTCGTGTGTTACAATCAAAATTGTTTTTCCTTCGTCATTAATTCCCTGAATCAATTCCATAACTTCGTATGATGTTTTTGTATCCAAAGCTCCTGTTGGCTCATCTGCCAATAATACTTTTGGATTTGAAGCCAATGCTCTGGCAATTGCCACACGTTGCTTTTGTCCACCCGAAAGTTCACTTGGTAAATGGTGTGAATGTGAATCTAAACCTACTTTTTTTAAATAAGCCAAGGCAATTTCATAACGCTCTTTTCTTTTTATACCCTGATAATATAATGGCATCGCTACATTATCGAGAGCCGTTTTATAATTAATTAAATTGAAGGATTGAAAAACAAAACCCAAAAATTTATTTCTATATCTAGACGCAATCGTTTCATTAAGATTTTTAATTGGCACATTATCCAAAATATATTCTCCTGAATCGGCCTCATCTAATATTCCTAAAATATTTAACAATGTTGATTTTCCAGAACCAGATGACCCCATTATAGCAACCAACTCTCCTTCTTTAATATTGAAATTAATTCCTTTCAACACATGTAATTCAGATTTTCCCATTTTATAGGATTTATGTAAGTCTTTAATTTCAATCATGGTTTGTTAATTTTAAAACAATAATACTTATTTTGCTAAGCAATTCAATATAACGAAATGTTAATAGTTTTAACCTATTACATTAATAAGACTAAATCCATATCAAAATGTTACACTTTAATCTTAAAATATATTTGTTTTCTTAATTTTACATCTTAAAAAAAACCTAATGAAGAATTTAATATCGTTTCTAGCTCTCTCAATAGTTGCCATTCTTATAACTAGCTGTTCTTCTTCTCAAAAAATAGCGACATTAAAACCTGAGCCCGATGATGCGAGTCCATTAATATATGACAATACTCCATCATTCATAAATTTGCCTATTACTGTAAAGCTAAAAGATATTGAAAACCAAACCAATAACCTACTTAACGGTTTAATTTACGAAGATAACAATATTGAGGATGATGATATCGAAATCAAAATATGGAAATTAGCTCCTATAAGAATTGAGAATGATCCTGCTAATCCTGACAAGAAAATCAAGACTATTTTACCTCTAAAAGCGCTTGTAAAATATCGAATCGGAACTAAACAGTTAGGAGTAGAACTATATGATACTAGAGAATTTAATCTAAATGGAGTAATTACATTAGTTAGCTCAGTGGGGCTAACCAATTGGAAATTGAACACTAAAACCGAATTAAAATCATTAGATTGGAATGAGAGCCCAACTATGAGTGTTTTTGGAAAGAATATGCCTGTAACTTATCTTATTAATCCAGCCATTTCTATTTTCAAGTCAAAATTAGAAAAAAGTATTGATGCTGCAATAGAAAAGTCAATGGACTTTAAACCAAATGTTTTGGCTGCTTTAGAAAAAATCTGTACTCCATTCCAAATGAATCAAGAATATGACAGTTGGTTAAGAATTGTACCTATTGAGATATACTCTTCTGATGCTAAGCTAAAAAATGATTCTTTCTTACTAGAAATGGGAATGAAATGTAATATGGAGACTATAATTGGTAAACAACCTGAAAGTAAATTTAGTGCTTCAAAAATAGTTTTAAAACCTGTATCTAAAATTCCAAAACAAATCACTGCTAATATTGCTGCCGTATCTAGCTATAAAGATGCTTCTAAAATCATGACAAGAAATTTTGCCGGACAAGAATTTGGTTCTGGCAGCAAAAAAATCACTGTCAAAAATGTAGAAATCTGGCATAAAGACGGAAAAATGATTATTGCTTTAGATGTTTTAGGAGCTGTAAATGGAACTTTATACCTAAACGGTTTCCCTAAATACAACCAGCAAACTAAGGAACTTTATTTTGATCAACTAGACTATGTTCTTGATACAAAAAGCAGACTAACCCGCACTGCCAACTGGCTTTTACAAGGATTCATTTTAAACAAAATGAAAGAAAGCTGTCGTTACTCTATTCAGCCAAATTTAGAAGAAGGAAAACAAAGCATGCTTAATTATCTTAAAAACTATTCACCTATGCCTGGAGTTTTTGTAAATGGAAAAATGGATGATATAGAATTTCAAAAAGTAGAACTAACAAACCAAGCTATTATAGCTTTTATAAAAGTTAATGGAACTGTGAATGTTTCGGTAAACGGATTGAAATAAAATTAATTACAAAAAACACGTTCAAGATTTTTATGAAATTGACATTTCAACTTTTATTTATATTTTTATCCAACATTACATTTAGTCAAGACTACAGAGAAGCTACAATCATTTTTAATGACAGCAGTCGCGTTAAAGGTTTTGGAGAAATTATAGGTAACACTATTTACTTTAAACTTAAACAAGAAGCCAAACCAGAAAAGTGGAGTTATGACATTGCTAAAGGCTTACTTTATTCTGGATATGGCTATTCTGAAAAATATGAATATGTTAAGTTTGAGAATAACAAAAAACCAAAATTAATGGAAGTCATTGAAGAAGGAAAACTAACCTTGTATAAGGATTCAAAAGCAATCTATAGAGATGATTCGAAATTCTTTGAGGACGGAAAGTTTCTATCAAGACGTTACTCTACCACCTACTCAAAACAAATATATTATGTAAAACGAAAAAATGCAGAATTTGCAACTGATATTACATTCAGTTTCAAATTCCGCTCAAAAATATTTTTTTCAGATTGTAAACAGATAATCGAAAAGATTAATAATGGAAAATTTCACAAAAAGAACATTCCTGAAATGATATATTATTACAACGACTATTGTGACGAATCTGAAAATGAAGATATAAACTAAACGTTTTTCTTTTTAGACTGATACATTCTGTAAATCAAATAACCAATTACAGCAACAAGCAAATAAGGAACTACCATAAGATAAACAATTCCATCATTTACTGCTTCGGCTTGTTTAGTATTTTCATCACCACCTAGAGCAGCACGACACATTGCGCATTGTGCATTGGCAGATAAATTAAAGAAAAAAATAACCAACAAGAAACTAATCTTTGCTAGTCTAGAAACACCTTGTTTCTTGTTGTTTGTATTTATATTAAACATAATAAGGGGAAATCATTAAATAAACAATTACTCCGGTAATAGCAACATATAACCAAAGCGGGTATGTGATTCTTGCAATTTTTCTGTGTTTGTCAAATGTATTCGCAATTGCACGTACATACGTTATCAAAACCAATGGAACAATGGCGATAGACAACAAAATATGAGAAATCAGAATAAAGAAATACACATAACGAATTACACCTTCTCCTCCAAATTTAGTAGAATCTGATGTCATATGATATGCGATATACATTACCAAGAATGCTAACGAAAGCGCAATTGCAGTAGTCATTAAACGTTCATGTAGCTTACGATTTCCTTTTTTGATTGCCATTACAGCAATAATCAAAACCAAAGCTGTAATCCCATTTATTGTAGCATAAATAGGCGGCAAGAAAGAAAGTGGCTCAACATTATATCCAAAATCTTTAAGTTTAACTCCAAATAAAATAGCAACTACAACTGGAATTACGATTGAAACAAGTATGATGTACTTATTGTATTTTTTTTCTAATGAATTATCCTCCATCTTACTCTTCTAATAATATATTTATATCTTGTTGTATATCTCTAACTCCTTTTTTATCTAATCCGTCGTAGTAAAGAATTGGATTTCCAAACTCATCTTTACGGCAACGAATATCTCCGTTTTTATCTACCAGAGCAAATAAACCAGAATGTTCAAAACCTCCGCTTACTTTATTATTTTCTCCAGCGTATAGATTAAATCCTTTATTAGATAAATCCATAATAGCATTTTTATCTCCTGTCAAAAAATTCCAATTAGATGATTTAACACCTAACAATTTAGCATGATCTTTTAGTACTTGTGGTGTATCATGAGCAGGATCAATTGTTATAGATATGATTCCGAAGTTAGGATTCCCAAAAAACTTTTTCTCAATTTCTAACATACTCAAATTCATCTTAGGACAAATGGATGGGCAAGTTGTAAAGAAAAATTCCAGAACATAAACCTTTCCTTTATAAGTTTCATTTGAGATTTTAACGTTATCCTGATTTGTTAATTCAAATTTAGGTGCTGGTCCAATTTTTACTAATTTTCCATCATCCTTTGTTTCTTTTGCATTAACACTATCCAAACGACTTCCTTTTACAACAGTATCATTTTTTACTCTATCGATAATTTTAGGAATAGCATAAATACCAAAAATCAATACTATAAATGAAATTCCGATATATGATTTATTTTTAAACATGATAATATAATTTTAAAGTTGTTTGGTTGCATTATGATTTTTCTTAAGAGCCGCACGATACTCGTAAAGGATTATCTTAAAATCATCGAGCATTTCGTTACTTAATTCAGATGGATGAAAAGTATTATATCCTTCCTTATAATCTTTCTTTTCTTTTCTTCCTCTTAAATTACGTCCCTTATCAACAATAAAGACATTAGGCGTACCTAGATGCTGATCTAGTTTACCAACTAAATGTAATTGGTTATAGTAAGTACTGATTTCATCCGGAGATGCAAAAACGAAGTGCCATTGAGAAACATCTGTAAACGCCGCTAAAGCATCTACCACTTTACGAGTATCTCCTTCTGTTCCCAAAGGACAAATTACAACAAATTGTAAGTCTTGAAAAGTGTGATAGCGTTGGTAAATTTTTTCGTTTAAATTAAAATAATTTCCACGATTTTTTAAAATCTCAGTTCCAGAAAAACCGAGTATTGTTATTTTGTTATCCAGACTTACTTTCTCACCTCTCAAAGATTTCCAGTTTCCTAAATCGGCAACTTTTGGTGTTATAACAGGCAAAGTAGTAAAACCATTCACGCCAGAAGCAAAAAAGAGATAAGCAACTATAGGCAAAACGAAGAGAACAAAAAGGACTATATTTTTTTTCATTATAGAAGGGAAAAATTTAAAGTACAAAAATAAAAAAAGGTACGCAATGCGTACCCTCTTTTTGAATTAATATCATGTTAAAAATTCCATTTAATAGTAGAATCTTTAAAAACCCCATAAATATAATGTCCTTCAGTTAAAAGAATAAACAATAAATATAAAACTAGGAAAATAACTGGTGCAACAACAGACCATCTAAGGCTGCTTTTTTCACCTTCCATGTGCATGAATGCCCATACTATATAATAAGCTTTATATATTGTTAAGATATAAAATATCCAATTCAATAAATTTAAACCTATAAAATGATTAAACTCTAATACTCCTGGCTTGTAGATTCCTAAAAGAACCTCTATTGTTGTTACAAATGATAATAGTCCAAAAACGAACCAGATTCTTTTTGTATGTGATACATATTCGTGTGACATAATAATATAGATCTAAAATTAAACTAAGTAGAAAACTGTGAATACAAATACCCAAACTAAATCGACAAAGTGCCAGTATAAACCAACTTTCTCTACCATTTCGTAGCTTTTTCTCTTTTCGTAAGTACCTAACAATACATTAAAAAAGATAATGATATTGATGATAATCCCTGAGATTACGTGAAATCCGTGGAAACCTGTAATAAAGAAAAAGAAATCAGCAAATAATTTATTTCCGTATTCGTTTCTAACCAAATTAGCTCCTTCTACAACGTAATGTGCTTGGCTTAATCTTAATTCTGACTCTTCTCTAGTAAGAATAGTTTTTTTCTTTTCTTTAGTAAGGACTTCTGTTCTTACTAATAATTCAGGATGTGCTTTAAAACCAGCTTGAACTTCGGCAACAGAATATGTTGGCAATGTTTCTGCATCGCTCATAAACCATTTTCCTTTATCTCTAGTTAATGCTTCTCTACCTTCTGGTAATTTTACAGCAAAATCTGCAAGAGCAACACGTTTTCCGTCTTTATCAACAAACTGAAGTAAACTTCCTCCTTTTGTTTCAATAGCTCCGTATTCTCCTTTAATAAAGTTTTTCCATTCCCAAGCTTGTGACCCAACGAAAATCAAACCTCCAATAATAGTTAAAAACATATATACTGCAACTTTGCTTTTTTTCATTTGATGTCCTGCATCAACAGCTAAAACCATTGTTACAGATGAGAAAATCAAAATAAATGTCATTAATGCGACATAATACATTGGTGCAGGTACACCATGCATAAAAGGGAAGTGAGTAAACACTTCATCAGCCAATGGCCAAGTTTCAATAAATTTAAATCTAGAAAAACCATAAGCCGCTAGAAATCCAGAGAACGTTAAGGCATCCGATACGATAAAAAACCACATCATCATTTTACCATAACTTGCTCCTAATGGCTCATTGCCGCCTCCCCAAGTTTTTTCTTCGTTATTTGCAGTAGTAACTGTCGCTTCCATAAAAGATATTCGTTAAAAAGTTCCCAAATTTACGTTTTTTTCTTATTTAAAGAAATATAAAAATAAAAATAAATAGACCCACAAGAAATCAAGAAAGTGCCAGTACATTGCACCTAGTTCTATTCCAAGAGTTTGAGTCGAATTGTATTTCTGTTTAAAATGATTATAAATAATAACTAAAAGAGAAATAATCCCTCCAGCTAGGTGAAACAAGTGTGTAACCGTTACAACATAAAGAAAAGTAGTAGTTATAGAACTCTCTGCTCCTGTAAAATAATAGCCATCTGCAACGATTTGTTCGAATCCTGCAAATTGTAAAGCCACAAATAAAATTCCTAATGCTAAAGTAGTCAAAAGTAAATTAGTAGTTGCTTTTCTGTTGTCTTTTTGAATTGCTCTTTTAGCCAAATAAAAAGTAACACTACAACCAATAATCACTAACGTGCTATAATAAAACGCCGAAGGCAATTGAAAGCCCTTCAACCAGTCTGTTCTTGATTTACTAACTACAAAAGCACTGGTAAGTCCAGCAAACATCATGGTCATACTAACCATTGCGAACAATAAAATCAATTTAGATGACTTAGCGCTTCTTGCTCTATCTTCATCTTTTGTCATTGTCATTTCCATAACTATCTTAAAAATTTATCAAATATAAAAATCAACTGCAACAAGGTAATATAAGAAACACTTACCAGCATCAATGTTCTAGCCGCTTTAGCCGTTCTTATTTTATACAAACGAACTGCATAAAACAACATCCAAAGCCCTAACAAGAACACTAAAATAGCTGCTATTGGCGATATAAACAATTTACCAGTATACCCTAGAGCTGGCAAAAGCGATGCTATAATAAGCCAAATCGTGTATAGTATAACCTGTAATGCAGTTCCTTTGTCTTTTTTTCCTGTTGGAAGCATAAAAAATCCCGCTTTTTCATAATCCTCATACAAGAACCAACCAATTGCCCAAAAATGAGGAAATTGCCAAAAAAACTGAATTAAAAATAATGTTCCTGCTTCAATACCAAAATCTCCTGTTGCAGCAACCCACCCTAACATGAACGGTATTGCGCCTGGAAAAGCACCTACAAAAACAGACAAAGATGTAACCGTCTTTAATGGCGTATAAACACTGGTATATAAAAAAATCGAAATCGCCCCAAACATTGCTGTTTTAGGATTGATTGTATAAAGTAAAGTTAACCCTATAATTGTAAGTAAAGACGCTACAAGCAAAGCAACTTTAGGAGACATTCTTCCTGAAGGAACAGGACGATTCTTTGTTCTGTCCATTAAAGCATCAAGATCTTTCTCGATAACCTGGTTATAAGCATTTGAAGCTCCTACCATGCAATATCCTCCAATTGCCAAAACTAGAAGTACAGACCATTGAAATGGATGTTGATCATCAAAACCAAGCAAGTAACCTGCAATTGAGGAGAACAAAACACTTACAGCGAGTCCTGCTTTTGTGATTTCTTTGAAATCATTAAAAATAGATTTGAGTGAAAGTGAATTTTGTGTTGCGTCCAATGCGTTATTATTTTTGTTTTTTCAAAACTGGTGCAAATGTACAAATTAGATTGCAGAATTTAAGGCGATAAAATTACATTTTTTCAAACGAAAGCTTCAAATACGCCTGAATTTCACGATAAAACCGAATCATTTGCAAAAAATCTTACTAAATATTTTAATAATCAAAATACCAATTAAACACATCTGCTCTCAATCCTAAAGTAAACCATGTTGTACTTTGTTTAAAATTTGCTGCAGTATCTTTTGTTGGATCAAAATTTCTGTAAATCAGACTTCCGAAGAATTTTAAGTTTGTAGCTGGATTAACCAAATAACCCGCTTGAATATCTGTAATAAAAACTGATGTTTTATTCCCCTGTCCTACTTTCACCCCTGTATTATAAGGTCTTTTTACATCATAACTTTTATAAATATCTGACCCATAATTAAATGAATCTTCTGCTGTATCAAAATCTAAACCTCTGGTTCCAACTGTAATTTTTGCATCGGCAAAATATCTTCCTTTGTGATAACGGGCAATAGCAATAAATTCGCTAAAATTACCTCCCCATTGGTGACCAATACTTTGATTGTTATGACCATAATTTGTAATAACAGCACTATGCGAATACACATACGGGCGTACATGATTATACTCTAATTGCATCAATAAATTTGGTATATGAAATGCATTATAATATTTAGCTCCTAACTGATACCCAAATTTATTCTTCCAGCTTTTTTCTCCACTTCCCATATCGCCAACAGAAAATTCATCTAAAAGAAATTGACCATACAAATTAATTTGATTATTCCATTTATACTTTGCTGTTAAACCAAGTAAAGCATTACCACTTCTTGAAGAAGAAGCAAACTCTACTGATCTATAAAAAATAATAGGATTAGCAAAAGCCATATCAAAACCTCGATCGTTGCTGTTAGTCCAGATTACTGACTCGAAGAAACCTAAATTCAACCTGTTTGTAACGTTCAAACTTAAATAATGATTTGCCATATATTTACTAGCATAAGTTTTATCAACTGTAGCATCGGGTCTGACATCCTTAAGAAACATATAGGTATTGGTATATTTTATTTTCCAAAAGGTAGTATTCATTTTAAAATATGGATACGGACTTGCTCCATCACTCTCTAATAAAGAACGATATCCATCTCCTATAAAATTCCTTCCATAACCCAATTGAAAATCAAAAATTTTCCCTGGCTTATAGGTCAAATTCGCTTCCGCAGAAGGGAAATCGAACCCATCAGTTTTAAAAGCTTTAGCAATTCCAATTCCAGGAATTACTGCAGGATTCCCTCCAGAAGGTTTTATCGATTCAGCATAACTATTATAATAATCTGCAAACCTTCCCTGACTTTCAAAAACCGTCGTAGTAAAGTTAAGATGCTTACCCAGTCCTCCTCTAAAATTAAGCGCTCTAGTATTTACGTAAGTATAAGAATTATCACTTTTTGTATCCTTACCCATTTGTAAATCGACAATAGCGTTTAGTGTGAACCAATATCCTTCTCCCTCAATTTCGACTAAGCTTTCATTCCAAAGTTTACGTCCCCACCAACCAGAAACATTCTTTTTAAGCGATTCGTTTACCGCTTTAAGATTATAATATTTTGAAACTTCTGCATACGTATATGGTTTTGAAGCAGTGTGATTATTACTTCCTACTTTATTTAAAGCACCATCAAATTGGGCGTAATAACTATGAGAAAAAGGAATATTTAAATTACTTTCAAACTCAGGATTTGTATACTTTTTATAAACAATACTATCCAATTCTGTCATAGGCTTAGTATCGGGTTTAATAATTTTTGATGCAGCTATTGCTTCCTCAGAAATTTGCCCTGCCGTTTTTAATGGTATATTAATTATAATTGTATACTTAGAATACGTCGGTTTTCCATCATAGGTAGATGGTTTTATCTTTGGAAATGTAGCAAAAACACGTTTTGTTTCCTGAACTAATTCATCATTATTTGCATTAACATATATAACCTTAAATTCTCCATTTTTATCAACTTCAAAAAGAACTTTTACATCTTCTTTATAATTGTTTTGCTTTAGATTTGAAGGAATTTGAAAATTTTTAAATACGAAATCCTGAACCTCGCTATAGAAACAATTTTCTAATGCTTTTGATTTTAAATTTTCGCAAGTTGGAAAAATCGGAAATTCTTCGGAAGTAAAACTAGATTTAACAGTTAAATTATTTGCTTCTTGAGAAGCAGCCATTAAAGAGTAAAATGCTATAATAAAAGTCAAAAAACCTTTGCTCATACGGTGGTTTTGGTTGTAGATTTAATATTGGTTTTGTGAAGTTTCTCCGTTTGCAATTGCTTTGGCATTTGAAGTCCCTATACGCTTCACTCCAAGATTAATCATTTCGACAGCCTCATCATATGATCTTACCCCACCTGCAGCTTTTATAGGAAGCGGCGAAGCATTTTCAAGCATCATTATAATTGTTGGTACTGTTGCCCCATTTGGCAAGTTATTTTCTGTTTTATAAAAACCAGTTGATGATTTTACAAAAACTGAAGAATAATCATTCTCGTCAAAATTCTGAATTATGATATTTTTTATCAATACCGAAAGTTGTATAATTTCAGTATCATTAAGTGCGGCAACTTCTATAATCCATTTTACTACTTTTTTATTAGACAATCCCAACCGTGTACATTGCAAAATTTCATTTTTCACTAAATCAATTTCACCATTTTTAAAAGCTTCATAATTACAAACAAAATCTAGGTCGTCTGCCCCATTTTGTATAGCAACATTTGCTTCCGCAAGTTTTTCTTCTAAACTTGATTTTCCCTCCGGAAAATCAATCACAGTACCGATCAAAAGATTTGATTGGGCCTTCGAAATCATTTCTTTTGCCAAACTAACTTTATCCGGGCGAATCATTATCAATTTAAAACGCTCAATTATGGCTTCTTCAATTGTATTCTTAACTATTTGTGTGTTTTCTGCTTCACTCAAGTTAGCTTGATCAGAAGTTTTTAAATATGTTGAATCTAAGTATTGTCTAATATTCATGGCTATAATAAATTAATTGTATTAAATCCTGGTTGGCAAAAATACATTTTATATTGAGATAAGTTTGGAATTAACTGCTACTTTTAATCAAGCATAAACAAAGCTCAATTATTAACCTAAATATATATTACCAAAATTCCCAAAAACAAAAAATCCCACCGAAGTGGGATTTATTAATTTACTATTTTAGAGATTAGCTTACTGAATAGTAGCACCGCAATTATTGCGAATGTTGCTCCTATTGAATTTGCTAAAAAATCCATCATGTCGGCACTCCTTGTTAAAGTATATTTACTTTGTAAAATCTCAATTGTAAGCCCGAAAAAAATCGAAAAAACAAAAGAAACAAGCAGTGGTTTATAATTATCTATGCTATTAAATTGTTTTTTAAAAAACAAAAACCACAGTAATGTAAAACCAAAATGAAAACAAAAATGAACTAATTTATCTATGTTAGGAATCGTTACTGTTGGAATATTACTTGACTCTGTTAAACAAAGAAAGCCGATAATCCCTGTCCACAATAAAGCCGAACATAAAAAAAATATTTGTTTAAGCACCTATTAATTCTTTATAAGCTTCATCAGATAATAGAGAATCTAATTCTGATGTATTTGAAATTTTAATTTTAATCATCCATCCATCTCCGTAAGGATCTGAGTTTACTGTTTCTGGAGCACTTTCTAGACTATCATTAAAAGCAATGATTTCTCCAGATAATGGTAAAAATAAATCCGAAACTGTTTTTACTGCTTCAACTGTTCCAAAAACTTCATCTTTCTCAAGTGTTTGATCTAAAGTTTCTACTTCAACATAAACAATGTCTCCTAATTCTTTTTGTGCGAAATGAGTAATTCCTACTGTTGCAACATCTCCCTCAATGCTAACCCATTCGTGATCCTTTGTGTACTTTAAATTTGTTGGTATATTCATAATAAATACTTATTGATAATTGATAATTGAATTTTAATAGGGCAAATGTAATAATCTTCTAATCAAATTCTCTTTAGAATCTGAAATTTAATTTCCAAAATTATATCGAATTGTAAATCCTGATCGAATATTCGTTAAAGGATATGTAGTCGAAATAACTGCTTTAGAAAATGAGTGGTCATAATAAAAAATTGCTGTTAGATTTTTACTAAATGAATAATCTGCTGTGATTTTTACAGACCAAATATTTTGTCCTGCAGCAAGTTGGTTATTATCATAATCAAGATAACGTACCATTGTTTTGTTATTTCTATATGATAAATCTCCTTTTATATTAATATCACTTTTTATAACTCCTGTAGGGCTATCTGCCAATATTGATGAAAAAATTACATCTTTAATACGGTATCCTAAACCAATTACATATTCCATCCCTTTAACTTCGGTCAATAGATTATTATCAAAACTCATAGATAACGCTCTATCTTTTTTAATTTCCGTAAGTACTTTTAATGAACTTTTCAACTCAAAATCCATTCTAATAAGCGGGCTAAATTGCTCTACTAAATTGACATTAGACATGATTGTCGCATTATAGAAATTACCACTATCAGGATCCAATCCTCCTGGATTCTGGTCATATTTAAAGTTAGAACGATATTGATTAATTGTATAAGATGCTCTATAATTATGCTGCAATGAAAAGCGTTTAAATTTGTCTTTGAAATACTTATAACGCATCAATCCATTATACTTTATACTCCAGTTTGGAAGCGGAAAGTTTCTAAAAATACTAGTAGAAGCACTTGAAGCATCTCCTCCTGAATAAGCTGCTAAAAACGAAGGAAGCAAAACTGCCTGATTACTTTTTGTATATCCTATAGGATAACCTTCATTTGCAACATACAGAGCATATTTTGCATCTGTTGGTCCTGGTATCGGATTATTTACATCTCCATATCTTGGAATCACAGCTCCTGCACCATAATACCCCTCGGCTAAACGATTTGCAATTTCTAAACGGTTGCTTCTAAAATCATCAAATGCCGATGAAGAATTCTCATCACTTGTTGCAAATGATGTTTTTATTAAAATCGTTGAGATAGAGAAAATACCATAATTGTATGGAGATCTTGAATGATACAATCCTGTATCGTCAACATCATATTGCTCAGAAAAATTTTGTGAATATGCACGATCCGCACTTAAATCAATTTTTAAATCTGGCAATAAATCAATATTTGCAGTTGCTTTGAACATCTTATTTGTTACCTGTGAGAAGTTCTGATTAAAATCCTGATAGTTTGTTAACCATCCATTTTTTGCAGCTTCATAACGTACATCATCCTGACTTCCAAAAATAAATCCTAAAGATGGTCGAGACGAACCTAAGAACCCAACACTTGGTGTGTATCCTGGCAAAACAGTACCGCTATTAACCGTATAATTAACCTGAATATTTTTTATACTCGTTAACATTCCCATTAAACCATCATGAAAAGCACTATTTACAACCAATGGTTGGTTTTTATTGACTACTTTCTCCCCTGGTTTTGGTACAGTTGGTTTAGCTTTAGGAGTTTTCGCTCCTCCTTTATTAAGTCCCAAATACTTATAAAGCGTATTCATATTCATTGTCGCTGTAAACGTATTCGAATTTGCATTCTGAACTGTATTTCCTAAGTCATAGAAATTTCCATTCGCATCCTCATAGCTTGACAAAGCCTCTGAAGTACGCTGCCAGCTATAATCACCAGTATAAGAATAATTTGCTTTTAAGAATCCTAGAACTGGAATTTTATATAACGGAATTTCATAATTTAAAACCAATTGTTGCATGTGTTGATTTGGCGTACCTATATCCCAATAGCTATCCCAAATACTAAAACTATCAATTGGCTCATTATCTGCATTCAAATAACTTTTAACAATATTACTAGACGATGCTGTATAATTTATTTTTAATGATTTTGTAAGGTTGAAATTAAATCCATACTGATAATTGAAAGCAAAGTTTCTTCTATACAATGGATCCAAACCAATTCCTTCAACATTTTCTACTTGTCTAAATTCCTGACGATTATACTGTCTTATAATATTAGTATTAAACGAGATATTAGATGGTAAATAATTAAAATTAAAATCACTTAACAATTTCCAATAATCACTTTTCTTAAAATATTTATTTTTCTTAAACGGCTCCACAGTTTTTGGTTGGAAGCTATATGCATAATTTACAGTTGTACTTGATTGTTGATCTCGATAACTCGCGATTTCATAATCATGACGTTGCACTTCATTATATGATTGAGAGAATGTAAAGTTCTCCGGATCATAAACGTGTGGTTTTTGCTCTGGTGCTCTATCTTTTCTAACGCCTATAAAGTTGATACTTCTACGCTTTGTATAATCAATTGCACGATTTTTTATATTATCTCTTTCGGCAGGATCTGTCGTCACATCCAACAACTGCTTCAATTTAATATCTTCATTAAATGGATCATATTCTGGCGTAATAACCTCTTCTCCAACAGCGTAATTAAAAGGTAAATTAATCCCCCATTTAGGTGGCAATAACTTCCCTAAATTTAAATTAGTTACGATATTATATTGCTGTATATCCTCTCTACTTCTTTCATTCGGTCCTTGTTCTAGGGATCCAAATCCTATAGTACTTTTTCTACCTGTTGCAGAGACAGTAGCAAAATCAGCAAAGTTAGTATCAAGATTTAGTATTGCTGCCATACCGCCTTTATTATCCATCTCGGCAAGACGCAACTCGTTAAACCAAACTTCTCCTTTAATATCCTGATGTGTTTCTGCATTTTTCACACCAACCATTAAATTCCTAACCAATCCAAAATTCGGATTTCCTTTTATACCTAATCTCAAAGTACTATCTCCATCACCATCAGGCTTGGTTATATCATCATCTGGATAATAAATCCCATCTAGTGGTAGTGTGTTTGGGTCAATTTTCATTGCCTCAATTTTCATTTGTGTCAATAATGACAATGCTAAATCAATGTTATTTTCTTCTGGCCAAACAACTTCTGGACTTAAAGGAGAACAATTTGTACCTGATGTAGAGACTGGAATTGTTACTTTTAAAGGGATTTCTATCTGATAGAAATTTTGAGTAAAGTCATTTCCAAAACGGATAAAACCTACCATTTGCCCATTTTGTAACACTTGTTCATTTGGCAATGATTCAGCATGCAAAAACATTTTTAATCTGTTGTATTGACGCATATCAACACTTACATTTTTAAATACAGCTCTGGCATCTTTTGGTTGCAAACCGTTTCCAGAAACACGTAATGCCAATGCTTGCTCGTTTTGATTAATAATAGTATTATTATTGTATAATTGCTCACGAGCTACCCCTGGAGGAGAAACATAATTTACTGGACATCTAGTACTATTCTCTTCAATATTTACAGCCGAAACATCAAAAGTTGTATTATCATCATCAACATTAACATCTGCAGGATCTAATGTATTTGTATATCTTCTCCACTCACCTCTTACTAAATCTAATGCTCCAAAACGAACTGTAACATCACTTTCAAACCCTGTCATAAACATTCTCATGAAACGAATTGATCTAAAATCAGATATATTACCAATCGTATTTTGAGGTTGTGCAACTGGTATTTTAAATTGAATCCATCTAGCAGCTGTAACCACACCGTTTACCATTGTTACTTGGGTATTTTTTATATCTGTAATATAATTTTGCCCAATCTCCATGTTTGGCTTAATATCGATACTATACTCATAATACGCATTAATCGTATTCATGGTATTATCTCTATTGATATCCTCAACATCAGGAAGTGTAGTCGAAGCTCTATTTGCATCGTTTATATTTACATTCGAGTTTCCTTCAACCCCATTATAATTCTTATAACGATCTAGAACACCACCTGTAGTATTTAAATAATAGGTATAATTATCTGCCGCAGGGTCATCTGATGCAGCAAAATTATTATAAACCGCTCCCTCTCTGGCATCTGGTAAACCATCTAATCCAACATCCTGATTAGCTCTATTACCACTATCATTGTCAAATGCATAAATCAAAGATTGTGATGCAGGAACATCTCCCCACATAGGCTGAGGATTAACCACAATTTGACCTGGTCCTAAACCATTTTCATATTGTTTTCTACCATCTTTTAAAATATCCTCTGAAATCTCTCCTAAGTTAAAATAAACCTTACCTGTATTGGTTTGATCAGTCTCTCCTGCTCCAACAAATGGATCTAATACCCAAAACTGAATGTATTCGACATTTCCTTGTTCAAAATCTGTTGAGCTCAAAGCACGCATTATCCCTCCAAAGTTATCTTTTGGACTTGCTGCATAATTTAAGTTATTATTATAAGGTCCTCTTTCTGATGGATAGTAAGTTAAATCCAATGTATTTACTACTTGTGATTGTCCTTGTGCAATATCAGTTAATGGATATAACTCATCGCTGTAAATTCTACGAGTCGAGTTTAATGATAAATCATCGTTACTTATCCCCGATGGTTTTGAAGAATAAAAGACAGGATCAATTGTATACCATGCTAATTTTGCTCTTTTAAAACCATAACTTATATCATTGGCTTTGGCATTAAAATTATATGTGCTTACAGCATTATCCTCTGGCGTTGATGCAAGACTCCATGCATAAGCAGAACGCATATCTATCGTAGATTGCGACCCCTCAAAATCATCTACATAAATAGTCGATTCTCCTTCAAAATTATCTGCTTTTGGTGTTCCTGGTTTTAAGAACGCAATTTCTCCTCGCAACGAAAGATTAGATGGAACATCTGTATCTATAAACGGTAATTTATTTACTAATCGGGTAAAGAAAGGAATCTCAGTAGAGAAGTTTGTATTAAAACCATAAATAATATTATTTACAGATTCCTGTCCGTAACTTGATTTTTGTGTAAATGGCTTCTCTGTCATTTGTAAAAAAGTACCTCCAACAGTAAAATTCTCTGAAATTTTATGCTGCACATCTACTCCCATAAATCTTCGGGTTTGTTGCCCAAAAATAGAATTATTCTCTAATGAAATCTCTATTGGTGTATTTGATGCCTGAAGCGAAGGATCCAAAATTTGAACTCTTCCTAATTGATAGTTCACACTATAATCAATTCCTTCTACCAAAACACGTCCTCCGGCAGTTACAACTACAGAACCCTGAGGAACGTTAAAAGCTCCGATAGGAATTCCATCGCCTCCTGTAGATTTATATTTACCTCTTAATAAGAATTTATTTTTATCGCTATCCTGTAATGCTCCCGATTGTGTATTGGCATACATATTACGGAATACATACTTACTTTGATTCGCATTATATGTACTTGTATTACGATAATCTTCTCCCGCACTATTTGATAATTTAGAGAATAATAATTCTCCAAAAGGCTCTTTGGTTGTAAATATGATTCTACCATTTTGAGCATCCACTGTTAATCCTGGTAAGAAATCAAAAAAACCATCACCTCCTGTTTGAGGGTCATTATTGTAATTTAATTTATCTAAATTAAATACTTTAAGTAAAGGTGTATCTGCTACTTTATTATCTGGAGTAGGATTTGGAGGAAATGGGTTTGCATCATTAACTGGTGTAATATAATTTATAGGAGATGGATCTGTATATAATATATTAAACCTAAAGTCTTCTTGTTTTATTTGATATGCTCCAGGAATTTGATAAATATTTTTCATCATCAAATTCCAAACTGGATTCTTAACATTAGTCAAATTGCTTTTAAGCATTTTTAAAATCAAACTTTGTGTTATGATTGCTTGATTAGAAGTGTTATTACCTGTTACTACTGTACCATCTACACCATCATTACCAAATTCCCCTACTTGGTACACTTGGTCTCCCATTGTATATTCATAAGCTACTGCCAGAATTTCGTCATTTGCTAATCGTTGTTGCAACGATATATATCCTAATTGCGGGTTAAAAGTATATTCATTAGAATTTAACTTCCTTGCATTTTCTAATTTAGAATAATCCTGTCCTTCACTTACTGTAATACCATTAAATCCTGAACTTGAAGTAACTATTTCACGAATTTTAGTATTCAAAAAACCTGTTCCGCCTGCAATTAATTTTGGATCGTATTTATTATTACTATTATTTGCTGGTGAGTTTATTGGATTAAGAAACATTCCTGCGGAAGGATTAAGAACCACGACTTCACTATCTGGAACTCCTGATAATTGCGCTTCACCTAAATCCTGAAGTGCAATAACATTTCTTAAATTATTATTTGTTGTACTAACTCTATTTTGTTTGTTAGTAATCCAAACTTCTACTCTTGTTATTTGAACTCTACTATCTATAAAAGGGTATTTTCTTAATGATGAATCATACTTATCTCTAAAGTATTGAGATAAAAAGAAGTGTCTGTCGTTATCATAATTTAAGGCATACAAATCAAAATTCTGAACTGTACCTCCACCTTCGGCTACTACACTTTTACTTTGAGATTTTTGTTCTGAGAAAACTCCTGTAATGGTTGTTTTTCCAAATTGTAATTGGGCTTTTACCCCAAATAAACTTTGTGCTCCTCTTATTAATGTACTATTAAGAGGCATACTTACGTTACCAACTTCAATTTTCTGAATGATGTCGTCCTCTGATGGTGTGTATTCTAATTTTATTAAATTTTGGAATGCAAATGTAGATTGGGTATCGTAATTCGCATTTACATTTAATCTCGTACCTACTTTTCCTTGTAAACTCATACTGATACGCTGATCAAAATCAAAAGAAAGATTTGATCTGTTTCTAGGAGAAAAGGATGGATTGTCTTGTTTAGTATAGCGAACTCCTAAATCTATTTCGACAGAACCAGTTGGTTTTACATCAATGGTATTACTTCCAAAAATAGATTCAAAAAGCCCTGATCTAATATAATATCTAGGTAATAAATCTTTTTTAGCTAATTCGCTTCCATCTTTTTTACCATCGATAGCATCTGCTTTTTTCTTAAAATAATCTCTTCTGGACTCTTTTAATATTAAAGCTTCGTATTCTTCTGGCGTTAAAATAATGGGATAATTAATGGAAAAACCATCTACGCTATTTGTATAGATATAGCGATCTGTAATAGGGTCGTAAGTATATGCGGAAAGAATACTTTGTGGATCTTTTATTTGTATTTTACCAACAGAATACCCTGCTTTCGTTGTATCTTGAGCTTCCTGTTTTACCTGAGCTTCGGATACAAACCCACAAAATAAAACCAGCAAAAAAATACAAATTTTATGCATATAGTCCGTGTGTTTTAAAGTACGTTTTTTTTATAAACTTTTTAAAGCCTTCTTTATTATTGACTCAACAGTCGCTTCAGGATCTTCTTTTATGATTTTTTCAACCACTTTTTCAGATGTTTTTCTTACGAATCCTAAAACTTCTAAAGCAGATAACGCTTCATCTCTGTTTGTATTGTTTTGAAGCATTGAAACTTCATCTAAATCGTACAATTTAACAATTTTTTCTTTCAAATCAAGGATAACTCTTTGGGCAGTTTTGTTCCCAATTCCTTTTATTGATTGAATTACACCAACATCTCCCGATGCTATTGCATTAATAATTTGTTTCGGATCTAATGAAGATAACATTGTTCTGGCAATATTAGCTCCAATTCCAGATACCGATAACAACATCCTAAAGATTTCTCTTTCGGATTTTTCTATAAAACCAAATAATGTATGCGCATCTTCTTTTATTTGAAGATGCGTATACAATTTTATAAAATCACTATTTGGTATTAACGAATAAGTGTGTAAAGATATATTTACATGATATCCTACTCCACCACAATCGATAACAACTTCGGTAGGCGTCTTTTCAACTAATTTTCCTTGCAAATGTGCAATCATAATATAATGTTAACAGCGCCAAATATAGTAAAATTTGAAGTAAAAATACCACAATTTTAAAACAATACTTTTTTTACCTAAATTATTTAATCAAATTATTCTTTTTAATTTCTTTTTCTTGAGCATCAATAACTGCAATAGCAGCCATATTAACCATTTCTTCTACACTTGCCCCTAATTGGAAAATATGTACTGGTTTACCCATACCTAACATTATTGGTCCTATTGAATCAACTTTATTCAATTCTTTCAACAATTTATAAGTAATATTTGCCGATTCTAAGTTAGGAAAAATAAGTGTATTTACTTTCTTTCCTGCTAATTTAGAAAAAGGAAATTTTTCTTGTAACATTTCTGGGTTCAAAGCAAAATCAGCTTGAATTTCTCCGTCGATAACTAATTCAGGATGATTTTTATGTAAGTAAGCTACTGCTTCTCTCACTTTGGCTGCTCCTGGATTTGTTGAAGAACCAAAATTAGAATATGAAATCATTGCAATTACAGGCTCTACTCCAAACATTTTAGCTGTTTTAGCTGTCATAACAGCAATTTTAGCCAAATCATCTGCTGATGGATTGATATTAATCGCAGTATCTGATAGGAACATTGGCCCACGATTTGTCATCATCATATTTGCTGTAGCTACAAGTGAAGCTCCTGGTGCTTTTTCTATAAGTTGCAACATAGGTTTTACAACCGATGGGTAACTTCTAGAATGACCTGTTACTAATGCATCTGCTTCTCCTTCGTTAACCATCATTGCAGCAAAATAGTTTCTTTCGCGCATTAATTTCTGAGCATCTAATAAAGATATTCCGCGTCTCTCTCTTGTTGCCCAATAAGAAGATGCAAATTGATTTCTTCTTTCTTCTTGATCTTTAGTTTTAGGATCAATAATCTCAACATCTGCATCAAAACCTAATTCAGCTTTTAGCTCAAGAATGATTTCTTTATTTCCTAATAAAATTGGAAAACCAATACCTTCTTCATGTACAATTTGAGCTGCTTTTAATACATTTAAATGATCTGCTTCGGCAAAAACGATTCTTTTCGGATCCATTTTTGCTCTGTTTGTAATCAAACGAACCATTTTATTGTCATTCCCTAAACGAGCCAAAAGTTCTTCTTCGTACTTTTCCCAATCAGTTATTGGATTTAAAGCAACTCCAGACTCCATTGCTGCTTTGGCAACTGCTGGTGCAACTACGGTAATTAATCTTGGATCAAATGGTTTTGGGATTATATATTCTCTTCCGAATCCTAATTTAGTAGCTCCGTAAGCAACATTTACTTGTTCTGGAACTGACTCTTTTGCTAATGAAGCTAACGCTCTAACAGCAGCCATTTTCATTGCTTCATTAATTTTGGTAGCTCTTACATCTAGAGCTCCTCTAAAAATATAAGGAAATCCTAATACATTGTTTACTTGGTTAGGATAATCAGAACGACCTGTAGCCATAATAACATCCTTACGAGTTGCAATTGCCAGGTTGTAATTGATTTCCGGGTCAGGATTTGCCATTGCAAAAACGATTGGATTTTCAGCCATTCCTAATAACATATCAGCAGTCATGATATCTCCTGAAGATAATCCTAAAAATATATCTGCTCCTTTTAAAGCTTCTTCTAAACCAATTGGCTCGATGTCTTTGGCATACTTTAATTGTAAGGCAGATAATGAAGGGGTGTTTTTAGTTAAAAGTCCTTTACTGTTATACATTAAGATATTCTCAATTTTCACTCCTAATAAAACATACAAATCGGCACAAGCCAAAGCAGCAGATCCTGCTCCTGAAACTACCATTTTTACATCTTCTGCTTTTTTATCTGCTAATTCTAATGCATTTATTAAAGCTGCTGAAGATATAATTGCTGTTCCGTGCTGATCATCGTGCATTACAGGAATATTAAGCTCTTCTACCAATCTTCTTTCTATTTCGAAAGATTCTGGTGCCTTAATATCCTCTAGGTTAATTCCTCCAAAAGTTGGAGCAATATTCTTTACAGTTTGAATGAATTCTTCAATATCTTTTGTTCCAATTTCAATGTCAAAAACATCAATATCCGAAAATATTTTAAATAACAATCCTTTCCCTTCCATTACTGGTTTTGATGCTTCAGGACCAATATCTCCTAAACCTAAAACCGCGGTTCCGTTAGTGATTACAGCAACAAGATTCCCTTTTGCAGTGTATTTATATACTTCGTTTACATCTCTTGCAATTTCTAAACACGGTTCGGCAACACCTGGTGAATACGCCAAAGATAAATCTCTTTGGGTTGCATATTTTTTGGTTGGAACTACTTGAATCTTACCTGGAGTAGGCTTTGAATGGTACAATAACGCCTCGCTTCTTTTACTATCTTTATTCATTGTTTTTAGATTTTATTCTAGCTTACAAAGATATAAGACTTGGTTTAAAAAGGAAGCTTTTATATTATTCTTTTATTATTTTATATTATTCTTTTTCTAAAAAAGCATCTTTAATTTTAATCCAAAAAAAATAACCTAAATTTAATTAGGCTATTTTTTATTATTCTTTCACACTATCTTTTATTGTGATATATAGGAATTTAAGTGATTAATGGTATCTTTTTGAATTTCTATTATTGATTTTACAACGTCACTTATAGAAATAATTCCTACCACAATATCATTATCTACAACAGGCAAATGTCTAATTCTTTTACTACTCATTAACTCCATACAAGAGTCTAAATTATCAGACAAACTTATTGTAATCACATTGCTTTCCATGATTTCATGTACAAATGTTTCTTTTGAAGATTTGTCTTTCAAAACAATTTTTCGTGCATAATCTCTTTCAGACAATATACCTTTTAACTCAGTTCCATCTATTACTAAGATGGCACCAATGTTTTTTTCTCCCATTACTTTTAAAGCTTCGTAAACGGTAGTCGATGAAAGTACTGAATAAACTTCTTTTCCTTTCGTGCTTAGTATTTGATTAACAGTCATATCTGATATTTTTAAGAACTATAAATTTAAAAAAAAACATGTTACGAATAACATTAATTTGCATTTTTAACTTAAAAAAATCACTCAATTAACATAAAAACCAGCAAAACAAAGCGTTTTATTCACTTTTATAACACATTTATTAAATATCTATCTACAGAAAATTATATCAATACAAAATAAACAATGCCCTTACTGAAGTTTCATTAAGGGCATTGTTTTTAAAGGTGGTATTTATTATTGAATGTACTAAATTATTCCATTGAGATGATTATAAACTCACTTCTTCTGTTTAATTGATGTTCAATTTCAGAGCAAGGTACTCCGTCTGAACAGTGGTTTACTAACTTACTCTCGCCATAACCTTTGGCAGTTAATCTATTGGCTTTGATTCCGTTTTTTATCAACCATTGTTGGGTTGATTTGGCTCTTCTGTCTGATAAAGCCAAGTTGTATTTGGCTGTTTGACGACTATCGGTATGGGAACGGATATCGATTTTCATCTTTGGGTATTGTTGCATTACAGCTAGAATTTTCTCTAGTTCGAAGGCGGCATCTTTGCGGATGATGGATTTATCTAAATCAAAATAGATGATCGGGATGTTTAGCGTTTTGGCTAAATCGGTTCCTACTGTAATTGGTTTGATGCGTTTTTCTAATGCGATTGGTTGTTTGGTTTCTCCTGGTTGTTCTTTTATGATTACAGGAACTTCTATCGTTTCATAGTCTTGTTTGGCTACTCGTATATGGTAGGTTTTGTTGCAATCTACCTTGAAGCTGTATGCTCCGTCGGCTGTGGTTATTACTTCGTTTATTGTTTTAAACTGGTCGTCTAGCAGGGTTACTTTTACGTTGTCTAATGCTGCGTTGGTTTCCTTGTCGGTTATGTTTCCTTTTAGAGTTTGCTCGCAAAGGAGTTTTCTTATTTGGGTTAGTTTGTATATATCGTCGTTGCCATTGCCTCCTTCTCTGTTGGAGCTGAAATATCCTTTTTGGGTTTGGTTGTCGATGATAAATGCAAAGTCGTCTTGTTTGCTGTTTATTGGTGCACCTACGTTTTGTACTTCTGTAAAGGTGTTATCGTTGTTGATTTTGGTAACGTATACATCGAGTCCGCCTAGTCCTGGTTGTCCGTCGCTAGCAAAATATAGTTCGTTGTCTGCTGATATAAACGGGAAGGTTTCTCTTCCTTCGGTGTTGATTGTTTTTCCCAGGTTTTCTGGTTTTCCAAAGCTTTTGTCGCTGTTTATCGTTACGCTATATAAATCAGATTGTCCCAGGGTGCCTGGCATATCGGAGGCGAAGTATAGTTTTTTTTCATCGATACTTAACGCTGGATGTGCGGTGCTGTATTGGTCGCTATTAAAGGGTAGTTCGCTTACGTTGGTCCATTTGCCATTGATTTGTTCTGCTCGCGGTGCTGTATTGGTCGCTATTAAAGGGTAGCTCGCTTACGTTGGTCCATTTGCCATTGATTTGTTCTGCTTTATAGAGTTTTAACAGGGTTATTTTCTGGTTGTCTTTTCCTCTTTTGCCTTCTAGGTAGTTGTTTCTTGTAAAGTACATTGTTTTTCCATCTTTTGTAAACACGGGTGTGGATTCATTGAATTTGGAATTGATGTTTTTTTGGAATCGTTCTGGTGTTCCTAGTGTTCCGTCGGCTTTTACCTCGGCGGTGTATAGGTTGGTGAAGGATTTGTTGGTCCATTTGAAGGTTTTTCTAACTACGCCTCCGGTATCTCTGGCGGATGCAAATACGAGTTTGTTGTCGTAATACGCGCTTCCGTAATCGGTTTGGGTGGAGTTGATTCCGGCATCGGCTATTTCGTATCGTCCTGAGTTGGCTTTTATTTGCTCGAGGTAGTTTTTATTGTTTTCGAAGAGTTGTCCTCTTTTATCGGCTGCGTTTTTTTTGTTGAAGGTCTCGAGGGTTTTATCTGCTTTGGCATA
>NZ_JPRM01000001.1 GCF_000737695.1 Flavobacterium hydatis | reverse complement strand
AAAAAGTATTAAGTAATGCATTGTTAAAATTAAGATTGCAGAAAACGCTGAATATCAAATTAATTTACAAATAAATAATATACCCAAAAAACAATTTATAATTCTAAATCCTACTTATGAATAAAAAAATACTATTAAATGTTGATTTCTTTCTCTCTCAACATTCTTCTAAATCAATAAATAAATCGGGCAGCCTTACAAAATGGCTGTGTTTGGTTTTATTGTTATTAGCTAATTTAAGTTATGGTCAAAACACATGGGATGGCTATTCAAGTACAAATTGGAATACTGCTTCAAACTGGAGTTTTAATCGTGTGCCAAGGGCTAGCGATGATGTATTAATACCAAATACAACAAGAAAACCAATAATTAGTAGTAGTACTGCTGCAGTTTGTAATAATCTTACAATTGACTCAGGTGCGACTTTAACTGTTAATCAAGCCTTGACGGTTAATGGAGTAACAACAGTAGATGGTACATTAATCCATAATTCTACTACTGGAACTAAAAGATATACAGGGTTAGTAACGATAAATCCTGGAGGAATATGGAATAATTCTGGAAATTCAGCTATAACTTTTAGTGGTGGAATTACTAATAATGGTGTATTTAATTCTGGTACAGGAACTCAATTGTTTGATACAACTAATAAAATTATTAGTGGAACAGAGGAAATAAGTATTCCTAATTTAACAATAAGCAACCCAACGATTAATAGTGGAGTGCTTACAGTCTCGACTTCACTGGGTGGAACAACGAATTTTACTAATAGAGGGATTTTAAATTTTGGGGGAAATTCAATTACACCAACTCTTACAGCCACAGCAGCAAATAATACAGTAAATTATATTGGGGTTAATCAGTCGATAAAAGCAACAACATATATTAATCTTATTCTTTCGGGTTCAGGAACTAAAAGTTTTGGTACAAATACTTATTCTGATAATTTGTCGATCGCTTCGGGAGTAATAACCAATTTAGGAAGTTATACTTCACATACGACTAAAGTCATGACATTAGGAGGTTTAACTTCTTCTTCAGGAGTTTGGGGAAGTACGAATTCAACTGCCACTTATAAGAATGATACTTTTTTTACTACTACTAATACTGATGGTAAAATAACAGTGGGCAATGGTTGTACCTTGCCTGCACCTTACACTATGACAGGAACAGGTGGAGCCATTTGTAGTAATGCCACTGGTTCTAATATAGGATTAACAGGGTCTCAAATAGGCGTTAATTATCAGTTATATAGAGGTAACGTAACAGTTGGCTCGGTAGTGCCAGGAACAGGAAATATTATAAGTTTAGGACTGCATAATACCACAGGAATTTATACGATTGTCGCTATAAATTCATCTACTCTATGCGCTAGAGCAATGACAGGAAGCGTAACGATTCTTAGTTATAGCTCACCACCGTCACCTACGGCAACAGTAACCAATACAACTTGTCCAACAAATAACACAGGCGCTATCAAGATTACAAATTTAGCAGCTCCAGCATCTTTAGCATTTGATGGGGTAAAGAAACAGTATGTTGATTTTGGAACTCCTATGCTTTCTAATTTGGGGAGCTTTACTGTAGAAGGTTGGATGAAATTTGATCCTGCTAAATATGATGATAGGATGTCACTATTTGGACAAAATGATGTTATTGAATTTGGTTTTGAAGGTGATAATTTAAGATGTTGGACTCGAAATGGTGGAAGTATTGATATGCCTAAAAGTGTTTATCCAACAGATAAAGCATGGCATCATATTGCTCTGGTAGGTAACGGAACGAATCTGAGACTTTATGTAGATGGTGTTCAAAAATATGTAGGAGGGAATTCGACTTCTAACTATGGCTCAAGTAGCTATACGGCTAAAATTGGTTATGGAGTTATGGATGATTTAGGGACTGGTATTGCTTTTACTGGAGAAGTTTTTAAATTAGGATTTTGGGGTAGAGCATTGGATGCAACAGAAATTTCAAATATGTCCAAAGGGTTTGTGGTATATGATGCTTCTCAAAATGGTTTATTGGCAGGGTATAGTTTTAGCGAGGGCACAGGAACTACGGTTTCTGGTGTAGGTAGTGTATCAGCTGCTGCTCAAGGAACGTTAAATGCTTACGGCAGTGGTAATACAAGTCGTCCTGTTTGGACGGATCCCTATACCTATTCTTGGACATCTGCGTCAGGGTATACTTCTAGTTTAAAAGATATTTCTAATTTACTGCCAGGAACTTATAATTTAACAACTTCATTAAAAACATGTACAAGTACAGGTTCTTGGGAGGTTAAAGCAACTGCAGCACAAACCATTACGACATCGGGTATTATTACTGCAGTTTGTTCTGGTACACAAATGGTAACATTACCTTACTCTAAGACTACTGGTAACCCAACAAGTTATACGATTGATTGGGATGTTGC
This sequence comes from Flavobacterium hydatis, assembly GCF_000737695.1. Classification (GTDB taxonomy): domain Bacteria; phylum Bacteroidota; class Bacteroidia; order Flavobacteriales; family Flavobacteriaceae; genus Flavobacterium; species Flavobacterium hydatis. The sequence goes on along the minus strand of NZ_JPRM01000001.1, from coordinate 302,970 downwards.
GACTAATGGAAAGGGGTTAGGGGACCAAGCAAATACTCCTTTTGTTTTTGCGGCTACAGGAGGTAATTTAAATACAATTGCTATTCCAGTTAATTTAATTGCAGGTACTTATGCAGGTATAATGACAATTACTAACGGAACTTGTTCTCAAACTCAGGCGGTATCTTTAACAATAAATGAAACACCAACACAACCAACCCAAGGAACAATTACAGCAGCAACTTGTGCAGTTCCTACAGGTAGTGTTGTATTAAACGGGCTTCCAGCAACAGGAACATGGACAATTGAAAGTAATCCTATTACAACACCAATAACAGGTACAGGAACAACTACAACAATTTCAGGACTTATTCCTAATAACTATACATTTACAGTAAGTAATGCTACTTGTACATCTGTAGCATCAGCAAACATTACGATTCCAGGTTTGGTTACTAACACCTGGAATGGTACGGGATGGTCTAATGGTACACCAACAACTGATCAGAATATTATTTTTACAGGCAGTTATCCTGCTCCAGCTACTCCTAGTGTAGATATAAATAGTTGTTCTTGCGAAATAAAACCGAATGCTAATGTTGTGATTAGATCAGGTAGTACATTAACTGTAATCAATTCGCTTACTGTTGCTCCTACTCCTACGGCCAGTTTAAAATTTGAAGATCAAGCAAGCTTGTATCAGAAAAATGATAACGCGATTAATTCAGGAGTTATAACTTATGAGCGTTTTACTAAAAGCATGAAAGATCAAGATTATGTCTATTGGTCATCACCAGTAGTAGGCCAGAAATTTAGTAAACTTTCATTAGGGACTTATTCTTATTTTGCATACGATATTGCTACAGATAACTGGCTACATGCAGCTGATAATATGGAAACAGGTAGAGGGTACATAATTAAATCACGTAATGCAGGACCATTTCCTTATAATCAAACAATTGTGTTTAATGGAATTCCTAATAACGGAGCTCTTACTCTTGCTACACCAACATCTACTGACAAATATATCTTGGTAGGAAATCCATATCCTTCAGCATTATCTGCAGATGATTTCTTGGTAGGGAATAAAGATGTTTTAGAAGGAACATTATATTTCTGGTCACGCATTACAGCATTAAGTAATGATGGTACTAAATGGAAATATGCTTCTAACGATTATGCAACATATAATCTTACTGGTGGAGTAACAGGAAGTCCAGCTGGCGGAAATGCTTCGGGATCAGGAAGTGCTAAACCGACAGGAAAGATAGGCGCTGGTCAATCCTTTTTTGTTAATGCTGTAAAAGGAGGAGCAAATGTTGTGTTTAAGAATAGTATGCGTGTAGCTGGTGAAAACACTCAATTTTATAGATCAAGCAAAAACAATAAAACCACAGCTTTAGAGAAGAATAGAGTATGGTTAAACCTTACCAACAAAACAGGGGCTTTTAAACAAATGTTGATAGGTTATATCGAAGGAGCAACAAATGATTACGAAAGTATTTATGATGGTCTCTCGTATAATGCAAATGCTTTTGTTGATTTTTACAGTATTAATAAAGGAAAAGAGTTCGTAATTCAAGGGCGTGCATTACCATTTAAAGAAACCGATTTGGTTCCTCTAGGGTATAGCTCAACAATAGCTGATAGTTTTACTATAGGTATTGATAATGTCGATGGTTCATTTACAACTCAAGGGATCTATCTAGAAGATAAAGTTGCTGGTATAATTCATAATCTACGAGAAAGAGATTACACATTTACAACGGCAAAAGGTACATTTAATGACCGTTTTGTGTTACGATATACAAACAAAACATTAGGTACTGATGAATTTGAATTAGGAGAAAATACAGTTTTAGTAGCTGTTGCAAACAAAGCAATCAAAATAAATGCTTTTAGTCAAACAATAGATAAAGTTTTTATTTATGATGTATCAGGTAAATTAATTTACAAGAAAGAGAAAGTAGGAAATCCAACTTTGACTATCGAAAACTTGACATCAAGTAATCAGGTTTTATTAGTAAAAGTTGTTCTTGATAACAAACATGTTGAAACCAAGAAGGTGATTTTTTAAACCCAATTTAGTTAAATTCTTAGAACCATTCCGCAAAACGGAATGGTTTTTTGTTTTTAAGAGATTTTTTAAAATTTAATAATGTAGTTTAATATTTACAAAATAATTAAGCTTTCATAGGGAGTATTGTTTTTTAAAGATTAGTTTAGCGATAAATTCTTATTAATTAATCATTTTAGAAACAACTTTTAAAAGAAGGATTATCTTGAAAACAAAACAATACTGTCTGCTGATTTTAATAAATTTTATATTTATAACTGTTTGTAATGCCCAACAGGGGAGTGTCGATGGAACGTTTAATATTTATGACGACGGGCATTCTGGGGATGGTTTTGATAATATTGTGCGAACAATAGCCTTGCAGCCAGATGGGAATTTAATTGTAGGAGGAGATTATTTTAATTTTAATGGGACTTCAGCACTTTATTTGTGCAGATTAAAACCAGACGGAACTATAGACGAGAACTTTAATACTGGAACTGGATTTAATGGAAAAGTATATGCTTCGTTTATACAAAATGATGGGAAGATAATTATCGGAGGTTCTTTTACGACTTATTCAGGTATAATTTCTAATCGGTTGATTCGCTTAAATCCTGATGGGTCTCGAGATACTAGCTTTAATACAAATGGTGCAAGTAGCGGAATCATATACGATATTGCGCAACAACCAGATGGTAAGATAATCATAGTAGGTAGCTTTACCCAATATAATGGAGTTGTAGTAAATAGAGTGGCTCGGATATTAGAGAACGGAAGTTTGGATACTTCATTTGTAACAGGATCAGGATCCTTAAAAAATATTACGAATGTTCAAGTTCAATCTGATGGAAAAATCATTCTATCAGGAAATTTCACCATTTTCAATGGAACAGATTCAAATCATATTGTTCGACTAAATCCTAACGGAAGTATTGATACTACTTTTAATATTGGCTCAGGTTTTAACAGTGATGTTGCAGCATTGGTATTACAAGCTAATGGTAAAATTTTAGTAGGAGGTAAATTTACAAGTTATGATGAAACGCCAGCAAATAGAATAATTCGACTGAATAGAGATGGATCGATAGATACTGATTTCTTATCAGGAACAGCATTTAGTAATGATGGTGTTACAGTTATCAAGACAGGTGCAACTGGTAATATAATGGTTGGAGGTTCATTTACGGGAAAGTATAATGGAATTTCAGTAAACCGATTGGCTTTTTTAAATTCTGATGGAACTCTAAAATCTAATTTTGATATTGGTTCAGGACCTGCGTCAGCATCGGTGCTTGATTTAGTAAATAATACAGATGACTCTTGGTTTGTTGGAGGTTCATTTGCAGTCTTCGATTCTCAAAATCAAGGAAGATTGGCTAAGATTGATTCAGATGGAGAGTTAGATATAGGATATCTTGCAGCAGGAGTTGGATTTGATAATTCGGTTTCGAAAATACTTTCTTTAGCAGATAATAAAGTAATGGCCTTTGGTAATTTTACAAAATTCAACGGAGAATCGGTACAAAGAATTACAAGCTTACGCGAAGATGGAGCTTTGGATATTACTTTTAATCTAAATGGAGTTGGAGCGAATAATGCAATTAAAGCAGCTGTTTTACAATCGGATAATAAAATAGTTTTCGCAGGAGCTTTTATAAATTATAACGGAAAAGTTTGTAATCGAATTACCAGAATTTTACCAAATGGTAGTATTGATGAAACTTTTACAATCGGAACAGGATTTAATAATCAAGTATATACATTAGCAATACAAGCAGATTCTAAAATTATCGCAGCAGGAAATTTTACGACTTATAACGGAACATTATTATTGGGTAGAATTATAAGATTAAACTCCAATGGAACTATAGATACTGGTTTTGTAACTGGCCCAGGTGCTAACGGAATAATCGAAACATTGTTTGTACAACCAGACGGAAAAATTTTGGTAGGAGGGAGATTTGATACCTTTAATGGGCACACTTCTCCAGGATTAGTTCGCTTAAATTCAAACGGAAGTATAGATACTAGTTTTAACGTTGGTAGCGGTTTTGATAAATACGTTTATGCAATTGCATTACAATCTAATGGTAAAATAATCGTAGGTGGTACATTCTTAACATACAATGGAATTGCACAAAAAAGAATCACAAGATTAAATCCTGACGGAAGTTTAGATACTAGTTTTACTATCGGAACAGGATTTAGTAACGGAGATGTACGTAGTATTTTGGTACAAAAAGACAATCGAATTTTGGTTGGAGGAGCATTTTCAGGAACATATAACGGAGTACCTTCAATGCGAATGCTCCGATTGCAAAAAGATGGTTTATATGATACATCTTTTGTTGTAAACTTAAATAGTACTTTGTTTAGTATGTGTTTTACACCTGATAATAAACTTCTTGTCGGAGGTAATTTTAATTCGGTATCAGGAGAAGCAAAACATAGGATTGCACGATTAAAATTATGTGTAGATAGTTCTATTTGGGATGGTTCAAACTGGACAAATGGACTTCCATCCGAAGGTAAAGAATTAAATTTTCATGATAATTATACTTTATCTGGTCAGGTTAATGCTTGTAATTGTAGTATCGATGAGGGTAAAAAAATCACAATTCCTAGCGGTAATTCCTTAGAATTGAGTTTAAATTACTCAGGTTTGGGAACTTTGGTTCTAGAAGATACAGCATCTTTATACCAGCTGGATGATGAGGTAATAAATACAGGATTTGTTGAGGTAAAAAGAAAGACAACTCCGATCTTAAAGCATGATTATACCTATTGGTCATCAGCAGTAGAAAATGAAGACCTATTTGATGTGTCACCCAATACAACATCTAATAATTACTATTCGTATGATGCTACAAGAATAGCTTGGAATAAAGAAAATGCATCAACCAATATGATAATTGGTAAAGGCTATATTATTGAAGCTCCAGGAAATTTTTCGAAGACAAATGCAACAGCCTACGAAGCTACTTTTAAAGGAATACCTACTAATGGTAAAATTTCAGTTTTATTAGATAATCAAGTGGGTTATGATTTAATAGGTAATCCGTATCCTTCTGCGATAAATGCGGATGTCTTTATATCGAAAAATAGAGAGAATGTAGATGGAACGCTTTATTTCTGGACACATAATACCCCACTTGTTAACAATGATTATAATTCTGATGATTATGCAGTATATAATTTATTAGGAGGAGTTGCCACAAGACCAGCTTTATCATCAGGGATTAATGATACAGAACCTGATGGAGTTATTGCCTCAGGACAAGCATTTTTCTTAGGTAGTAAAGGAACAGGAAAAGTCAATTTTGATAATAGTATGCGAGTAGTTGGACGTAATTCAAGATTTTTTAAACCAAGTAAACTTCAAAAACAAGACAGAGAAAGTTCAATCGAAAGACATCGTATTTGGTTGAATCTAACAAATAAAGAAGGAGCTTTTAAGCAATTGTTATTAGGATATATAAATGGAGCAACCAATTCTTATGACTCGTTTTTTGATGGAGAAAATTTTAATGGAAATAAGTTTGTGAACTTTTATAGTATCAAAGAAAATAAAAATTTAGTAATACAAAGTAAAGGACTACCATTTAATGAAACCGATTCAGTACCGTTAGGGTATAGTTCAGTAATAGCAGGAAAATTTACTATAGGTATCGACAAAGCAGATGGATTATTGGCAAACCAAATAGTTTATTTAGAGGATAAATTAACCAACACAATTCATGATTTACATAAAACAGATTATAATTTCACTACAGAAGTAGGAACTTTTAATGACCGTTTTGTATTACGATATACTAATGAAACATTAAAAACGGGGGAATTTGAAACTACAGAAAACACAATCTTAGTTTCGGTTGTAAATAAAGAAATTAGAATTAATGCTTATAACGAAATCATCGATAAAGTATTTATTTACGATGTATCGGGCAAGAAAATTTATGAAAAGAGTAGGGTGAATTCAAATCAGTTCGAAACATCAAAAATTAATGTCACATCGCAAATGCTAATCGTTAAGATATTATTGGAAAATAAAACGACAATTGTTAAAAAAGTAATGCTTTAACAAAAACAGAAATCCCTATTAAAATTGATTAATAGGGATTTTTATATTTCTAAATTTAGATTATTTAGCTTTACCTGAAGCTTCTAAGTTTCTTTCGATAGTATGTCCTGGTCTTGACCATTTTGGTTTTTCGCCTAGAGGAGCATATTGAGAATTTTCTGCTTCTACAGTTTCTGGTTGAGAAACTTTAGTAAAAGGTTTTTGAGGAATCAAACCTAATAAATCAAACATTTTCATGTCTTCCTGAACATCAGGATTTGGGGTAGTAAGTAACTTATCACCAGCAAAAATAGAATTTGCACCAGCAAAAAAGCACATTGCTTGCCCTTCGCGACTCATATTAGTTCTTCCTGCAGATAAACGTACTTGAGTTTCAGGCATAATAATTCTAGTTGTAGCAACCATACGAATCATTTCCCAAATTTCAACAGGTTTTTCTTCTTCCATAGGAGTTCCTTCTACAGCAACCAATGCATTAATAGGCACTGATTCAGGTTGAGGGTTTAATGTAGAAAGAGCTACAAGCATTCCGGCACGATCTTCAATGCTTTCACCCATTCCTATAATTCCTCCGCTACAAACAGTAACATTGGTTTTACGAACATTCTCTATAGTTTGCAAGCGGTCTTCAAAACCACGAGTCGATATAACCTCTTTATAATATTCCTCAGATGTATCTAAGTTATGGTTGTAAGCATATAAACCAGCTTCGGCCAAACGTTGCGCTTGGTTTTCGGTAATCATACCAAGAGTACAACATACCTCCATATCTAGTTTATTAATGGTACGCACCATTTCTAGAACTTGATCAAATTCAGGTCCGTCTTTTACGTTTCTCCAGGCAGCTCCCATGCATACACGAGATGAACCACCAGATTTAGCACGCAAAGCCTGAGCTTTTACCTGACTCACCGACATTAAATCATTTCCTTCTACTCCAGTATGGTAACGAGCAGCTTGAGGGCAATAGCCACAATCTTCAGGACAACCACCTGTTTTAATAGATAACAAAGTAGATACCTGAACTACGTTTGGATCATGATTTACTCTGTGAATAGATGCTGCTTCATAAAGCAAATCCATCATTGGTTTATTGTATATAGCGATAATCTCGTCTTTCGTCCAATTGTGTTTTGTACTGTTCATCTATACGATTTTTTGATGCTCAAAAGTAATTAAATTGTTCTAATGAATCAATGCAGTATTTTAAATTCAGTCCGTAAAAGTTTTTGAGGTTGTATTTTAAGGCACAAATTCCATAACAAAAGGTCACAAGAATATCCAAAAGAACAGTAATTTATTCTTTTGGAACTCTCAGATTTATTGAAAAATATTTTTAAAGAAGTATTAAAATAAAATTAATCGGCAACATACTTATTGTTCCAGTATAGCATTAACAGCATCGTAATAACAACAGATGAAGCTATACCTTCAAATAATAAACAAATACAGTAAGTAGGTACAGAAGGGTTACCACCAAACATAAAAGTGGCCGATAAAGTTTTTACATACGCATCACCACCACGAGCGTAACTATAAATAAGTAATCCCAGGATACTAAGAGAAACACCAATTACAGATGTTATCATAGCCGAAACAGCATTAGAGACAGCGTTGGTTTCGCCTTCAGCAAGATTCATTTTAATAGTTCTGTTTACCCCATAAACAACAAAAGCTACGTTCAGGGCACGTAAGTAAAGTATGTGAGCAAGACCTAAAACATTCATTAATAAAAAATAAACACCAATACCTAGGAATATAAGAATCCCATTGTATAATTCTTTTGGAAGTTTCATAACGGTTATTTTTAAGATGTTAATAGTATTTGGTTGATATACAGTGTAATGCTTATCAAATTTACTAAAAAAATCGCTACGTTGTCATTATGAATACCATAAAAAATTAAGAGAATTATAATTTATTTACGAAGTCTCTAGTTGTTTCTTTGTCTTTTTTTAATTGTTCTTTTAAAAGGTCTACAGAGCCAAATTTTTGTTCCTCACGAACATATTGCAATAAAGAAACTGCAATTTCTAAATCGTAAATATCTTCATCAAAATCTAAGAAATGAATTTCGATAGATTGCGCCTGACCTCCCACAGTTGGATTAAAGCCAATATTCATCATACCATAAACCACTTTTTCATCGATGATAGATTTTACAATATAAACTCCATTTTTAGGAATTAGCTTGTATTCTTCCTCAATTTTTAGATTAGCAGTAGGAAAACCAATAGTTCTTCCTAATTGTTTGCCTTTTGCAACAATACCAGTTAAGAAATAATCATAGCCTAAATACTCGTTGGCAAGAGTCATATCGCCATCAGTTAATGCTTTTCTTATTTTGGTAGAACTTACCGATACATCTTTTATCTCCTGAGCCGAAATTTGCTCCACCTCAAAACCGTATTGCTCACCAAAAGCAATTAAATCATTAATATCAGCCGTTCGATTTCGACCAAAACGGTGATCATGACCTATAATTATTTTCTGGATATGAAATTGATTTACCAAAATAGAACTCACAAAATCCTCGGCAGTTAATCTAGAAAAACTTTCGTTAAAAGGATGGATTACAAGGTTTTCTATTCCTGTGTTTTCCAGAAGTTTTGTTTTTTCGGCAATTGTGTTCAGCAATTTTATTTCTGATTTTTCCTGTAATACCATTCTAGGATGAGGGAAAAAGGTAAGAACCAAACTCTCATATTTTCCGTCCTGAGTATTTTGGGTAATCTTTTCAAGTATTTTTTTATGACCAATATGTACACCATCAAAGGTGCCAAGAGTTAATATTGTTTTCTTGGTAGATCGAAAATCGGTTATAGAATGAAAGAGCTTCAAAGCAAATAGTTTAAGATGTTGCAAATTTATACTATCTATTTTAAATCTAATAGTAAGGCGAATTGATTTTTTATAAAGTTGGGAATCATTTTGCTAAAAAACCTTTATTTGACGATTTTATATAATTACTTGACGATTAAATCTTTTTATTCCCTTTAATTGAATTAATTTTGAACATTAAATATTTCTCGACATGAAAAAAACTATACTTCTTTTATTAATTATCTTTAGTTCTGCCCAGATTCAGGCTCAAAGTAACGAAATGTGGAAAAAAGTTAGTCAAAGTACCACTTCGATTACCGAGAGAGGAAATGTAAATTCAGATGATACAGAAAAGATTGTTTATAAACTAAACGAAGCTTTTTTGAAAGAAAAACTCGCGAGTACACAACTTAAAACAGATAAAAGAGCTACAGTCGAAATCACGATTCCTAATATGAACGGTGCTTTCGAAAAATATACAGTTTGGGAATCTTCTAATTTTGATTCTCAATTACAAGCAAAATATCCAGATATCAGAGCTTACGAAGGAATAAGTAGTAAAGATAAAACAGCAAAAATTCATTTTAGTGTCTCTCCAGAAGGGATTCAAACAATGGTTTTAAGAGCTGATAATGCTTCTGAATTTATTGAGCCAGTTGCTGCAAGTAGTGGAGAATATACCCTGTTTACTGCTAAAAGTAGAGATAAAGGAAGTTTGCCATTAACCTGTAAAACAAAAGATGTTGCATTAAATAAAGAATTAAAAGCAAAGACAGCTAGGATAACGGCAAACAATAAAGTATTTAAAACACTACGATTGGCATTGTCTTGTACGGGCGAATATGCGGTTTATTTTGGAGGTACAAAAGCAAACGCATTAGCGGCAATGAATGCTACAATGACAAGAGTTAATGGTGTTTTTAATAAAGACTTAGCTTTAAGACTAATTGTAATTGCTAATAATGATGCTGTTGTTTATACAAATGCAGCAACAGATCCTTATTCGGATGCGGCTATAGGAGTTAAAGGAGCATGGAATCAAGAAGTTCAAAATACGTTAACAAGTGTTATTGGCGAAAATGCGTATGATATTGGCCATTTGTTTGGAGCATCAGGCGGAGGAGGAGACGCAGGATGTATTGGATGTGTTTGTATGGATAATTCAAAAGGAAGTGCGTTTACTTCTCCATCAGATAGAAAACCTCAAGGAGATAATTTTGATATTGATTTTGTATCGCACGAAATGGGACATCAATTAGGGGCAAATCATACTTATTCTTATGATATAGAAGGAACAGGTGTAAATGTAGAGCCAGGAAGTGGTTCTACAATTATGGGATATGCAGGAGTTATAGATATAGATAGTTATAATATACAAGACCACTCCGATGATTATTTTGCATACGCTAGTATTTTACAAATCCAAGAGAATCTAGATACAAAATCATGCCCAGTTAGTATAGGTTTAACAAATAATCCTCCTACTATTAGTGCTGGAGCCGATTATACAATTCCTATTAGCACGGCCTTTGTTTTAAAAGGAACAGGTTCTGATATCGATAGTAATTCACTTACCTATTGTTGGGAAGAAAATGACTCAGCAATTACAACATCAGGAAGTGCTAGTATTGCTGAACCAAGTAAGCTAGATGGGCCTTTATTCAGATCGCTTTCTCCTACGAGTTCGCCGATTCGTTATATGCCAGATTTAGATATTGTTCTATCAGGAAAACTCACAAGCACTTGGGAGTCGGTACCATCAATTGCCAGAACATTACATTTTACATTAACAGGTCGTAATAATGCTGCTTCGGGATTAGCACAAACTAATACTGATGAAATGGTTGTAAATGTAAGTAACTCGGCGGGGCCATTTGTGGTAACGTCTCAAAGTACAGATAATATTGGTTGGCTTCACGGAACTAGCCAAATCATCACTTGGGATGTAAAAAATACGAACAAATTACCAGGATCAGCCAATGTAAATATTAAGCTTTCGACAGACGGAGGTTTGACTTTTCCGATTGTTTTAGCTGCAAATACACCTAATGATGGTTCCCAAACAGTAGATGTACCAGTAGATGTTGTAGCAACAAATTGTAGGATTTTAATTGAACCTACGGCAAATATTTATTATGCAGTAAATAGTAACTCATTTGCAATCGGATATTATGTAGAGGCAGCATGTACTTCATATCCTATTAATACACCTTTTGCAATACCTAACGCATTAGCATATACAACAAGAACTGTAAATGTTCCTGCCGATACAGGAATTGTTTCAGACGTAAATGTTTTTGTTGGATTAACACATACAAGATTTTCAGATGTAGAGATGCAATTAGTAAACCCTCAAGGAACTATTGTGCGATTATTTAATAAAAATTGTGGAGATGCAAGCGGAAGTTTATTATTAAAGTATGATGATTTGGGAGAGGATTTAAATTGTTCTAAAACAACTTTACAAGCCGTAACTCCAAAAGATTTATTAACAGCTTTTAATAATAAAGAAGCACAAGGAACTTGGACATTTAAGGTAAGAGATGCTTATGTAGGTAGAGATGGTACACTAGATTCAGGCTCGATTGAGATTTGTACAAAAAAATACACTTTACAAACAGAGATTATTGTTATGCCAAAGGAGCTTATGGCTTTTCCTAATCCTAGTAAAGGAGATTTTGAAGTTGTTTTTAAATGTGAGTCAACATCAGGTGTTAGAATATTTGTATACAATGATGCAGGTAAAGAGGTTTACCGTAATTCATACGAAAGTATACCAAATTTCAAGCAATACATTTCATTAAAGAATCGTCCAGGAACAGGAATCTATTTCTTGGTTGTGTATGATGGAGATAGAAAAATAGTTAAGAAGATAGGGTTCGAATAACTATATAAGTATAATTTACGAATGCGCCATTGCCATGCAGACAATGCTGATTTTGGCACCTGGAATTTTTAGTAATGCACGAGAGCAAGCCTCGAGTGTTGCTCCAGTTGTAATTACATCATCAATAAGTAAAAAATGTTTATTGTGGTTATCTTCATTAAATGTAACATCAAATATTTCTTTAAGACCTTCTGATCTGCCTAAAAGATTTTTTTTAGATTGAGTTTTAGAGTATCTGGTTCTAAACAAAAGAACATCGTTATAATCTATTTGTAAACCTTGAGAAAGAGCATGACCAAATGTTGTTACTTGGTTGTAGCCTCTTTCGTGAAATTTTTTTCGATGCAAAGGAACAGGAATAATCATATCAAAAGGTGTTTCTAGTTCCAGTTCTTTTAAATCCTCGACATGCCAAAAGCCAAGCATAGTGCCAATATTTTCGTGCCCTTTGTATTTTAGGTTATGAATGAGTTCCTGTACAATTCCTTTTTTATTGAAATAAAGAAAAGCAGAAACGTGTTCGACTTCAATTTTTCCATAAAATTTTTTTAAAGCTTCGTTTTTTGGATTTAAATAATATTGAGTCAGAGGCATTTCATGTCTGCAAATGGTACAAATTATAGTTTCATTTGCCATTAAAAAAGAGTGACATCCAGCACACGCTTTTGGGAAAAATAGGTTAATAATGTAATTAAACACAAATAGAAAGAATTTAGTTACAAAAATAAAGAAATTCAAGCTTCAATCTTTGTAATTTTTCTTTTTTTTACAAGTACTTTTTATATTTTTGCATTACTATGGCAAAACAAGACGATTTATTTAAGAATGTAGTTTCGCACGCAAAAGAGTACGGATTTATTTTTCCGTCGAGCGAAATATACGATGGTTTAAGTGCAGTATATGATTACGCGCAAAACGGAGTAGAGTTAAAGAAAAACATCCGTGAATATTGGTGGAAATCAATGGTTCAGATGAATGAAAATATTGTAGGCTTAGATGCCGCAATATTGATGCATCCAACAACCTGGAAAGCTTCAGGTCACGTAGATGCCTTTAATGACCCGTTAATAGATAATAAAGATTCTAAAAAAAGATATAGAGCTGATGTTCTGGTAGAAGATTATGCTGAAAAGCTAAATCTGAAAGCTAAAAAAGAAATCGAAAAAGCGAGTGCTCGTTTTGGAGATGCATTCAATGAGCAGGAATTTGTAACTACAAATGCCAGAGTAATTGAATATTTGGCTAAAGAAAAAGAAATCAGAGAACGTCTGGGACGCTCTTTAGGCAATGGAGATTTAGAAGATGTTAAAGCTTTAATCGAAGAACTAGAAATTGCTGATCCAGAAACTGGATCTAGAAACTGGACCGAAGTAAAGCAATTCAACTTAATGTTTGGTACTAAATTAGGTGCATCTGCAGAGTCTGCAATGGATTTATATTTACGTCCTGAAACCGCACAAGGTATCTTTGTTAACTTCTTGAATGTACAAAAATCAGGAAGAATGAAAGTTCCTTTTGGAATTGCACAAACAGGAAAAGCGTTTAGAAATGAAATCGTTGCAAGACAATTTATTTTCCGTATGCGTGAGTTTGAACAAATGGAAATGCAATTCTTTGTACGTCCAGGAGAAGAAATGCAATGGTACGAACACTGGAAAACAACACGTTTAAACTGGCACTTATCTTTAGGTTTAGGAAAAGAAAACTACCGTTTTCATGACCACGAAAAATTAGCACATTATGCTAATGCAGCTGCAGATATCGAGTTTAACTTCCCTTTTGGATTCAAAGAATTAGAAGGAATTCACTCTCGTACAGATTTTGATTTAAAAGCGCATGAAGAATTTTCTGGTAGAAAACTACAGTATTTTGATGCTGAATTAAATCAAAACTATGTTCCTTATGTAGTAGAAACTTCAGTAGGATTAGATAGAATGTTCTTGGCAGTTTTTGCAACTTCATTAAAAGAAGAAACATTAGAAGATGGTTCAACAAGAACAGTATTAAAATTACCAGCAGTTTTAGCACCAACAAAAGCAGCAGTTTTACCATTGGTAAAGAAAGATGGCTTGCCTGAAATTTCTAAAAAAATCATCGAAGATTTAAAATGGGATTTCACAGTAGCGTATGATGAAAAAGATGCTGTAGGAAGGCGTTATAGAAGACAAGATGCATTAGGAACTCCGTTTTGTATTACAGTTGATCACCAAACTATCGAGGACCAAACAGTTACAATCCGTCATAGAGATACAATGAAACAAGATCGTGTAGCTATTGCAGATTTAAGATCAATTATCGAAAACGAAGTTTCGATGAAAAACTGGTTAATGAAAATGTAAAATAAGAATTGATTACTTAGCGTAATCGATAATTAAGATAAGAAAAAGCTTCTCAAATGAGAAGCTTTTTTTATTTGGAAAAATTATATTTTAAAAGATAAAAAATAGAGGATAATATATTGAACAAGACTTTATTTTATGCATTTCATCGGATATATTTGCACTTCATCCGAATGTGTTAACATTTGTTTGAAATATATTAACAATAAAATATTTAAAAAAAGGAAATATGTAAATTTAATTGCTTAATTAAAGCTAAAATTAAGATTTTATTGTTGAAATTCCAATGAAGAAGATAAATTTGCATATAATTATCAGTTCGTTTCTTGTAAAATAATACCACTAAACCAACAAAAGCATTGAAAAATTATTCATACATTATTATTGATGATAATCAAGAAAGTGTTCTAAAAACCAAGGAATTAGCAGATGGTTTTTCAGAGCTCATTTTCGTTGCTATTGCAAATACATATCAGCAAGGATTAAATTTAGTTTTAGAACATAATCCAAATATTATATTTCTCGAAATAGACCCAAATGATATTACGAGTAATCTTTCGCTATCGTTTATAAATGAGCTTTATCATTATTTGCGTATAGTTCCTAAAGTTATTATTACAACAACCAAAAAAGATTTTGCTTTTGATGCGATTAAGTTTGGCGTAATGGATTATTTGATAAAACCACTTAAACGAGCAGATTTACTCAAAACCATTTTAAAACTAGAGTGGCCAAGTCATGAAGTAAATTTAATTAGCAATCAAACCGTTCAGGATTTTAAAGCTTCACTCAAAGGAGATGCAATTGAGGTACAAAAAATAAATCAATCCTTAGTATTATGTGTTAAGTCGTATGGTGATTATCGTTACATTCAGGCTAGAGATATTACCTATATCCAAGCAGATAATAATTCGACCGATATTTATTTGAACACTGGAGAAATGATCACAGCTTTTAAAACATTAAAATATTTTGAAGCTATTTTATTACACCCTTTTATACGCATACATAACAGTTATATCATCAATAGAAATCATATTGCCAGGATACATACTGGAAACTCAGTGTGTTACATAAAAAACTCTACAAAAAAACTACCATTTTCTAAGACCTACAAAAGAAATGTAGAGATAATAATTGCCGAATTTGCTAATGGAAACTATATAGAAGTCTAGCAACTAAGTATTTACACGTATTTGGCCTACGTACACTACCATTTGGTAGCATTCCACCATATAAGCCTTTTTAGAGAGTTGAAAAGGGGATTACAGTACTAATTTTACACCATGATTTAGCAATAAGCGGTCATTAAAAACGTAAAAAAATACTAACAATAAAAATCCCCAGATCATGAAAAAGTCATTCACAACAATCGCATTATTTTCTTTAGTATTAGTAGCAACTTCTTTTACTACAACAGAAACAACAACAATTTCAACAGACACAGTACATAGTGCAATATTGCCTATCGACGGAGGTGGACAAAAAGTAGGTCAGGATAAGAAAGTAGACATTTATTCTGTAGGTACTAATTTAGGTGGATTTGGTTCTGATAGCCAATCAATTAGTAATAATAAGAAAATTGACTAAAATAAAATAGTTTAAATAAGAGTAAAAAGGCTGTCAAAAAAATGACAGCCTTTTTTTGTATCTATAGTTTTAGTATTTTTGATTAAAACCCAAAAAGACTATTGAAAAAAACCTACGCTATATTACTCTTATTATTTGTTGTTTTTTTTGGTTGTACCAAAAAAGACATAGAAGATAAAAACGAAACTTCCACTTTGGATAGTCTTTCTACTTATCTAAGATTAGCAAATGATGACAGTCTATCATTTAAGGATAAACAAGAGTATAATAAAAAAGCATTTTTTATCATTATAAACGAAAAAGATGATTCGCTTAATAAAGTAAATCTATTTAAGGTTGCCAATCGCTATTATAATATGAGTGATTGGGATGCGTACAAAGAAACCACAAAGTTAATATTAGAACGGTCAAGAAATAGCAATGATTCTGTTCATATGGCAAAAGCCTATACTTATTTAGGCGATTATTATAGTTCAAAATCAATTTCGGATAGTGCTTTTATGAATTATTATAAGGCTGAGAAAGTATATCTTCGAATTAATGATGAAAACAATCTTGCTAAAACTTTTTTAAGTAAAGCAAATCTTCAATACAATGAAGGTGATCTTTTTGAAAGTGAAATAACAGTTTTTAAAGTTCTAAGGATTTTAAAGCAGCAGAAGAATGTAAATGATTTATTTTATAACTCCTATAACCTTTTAGGTATATTATATAATGAACGAGAAGAATATAACAAAGCTTTAGAGTTTCATAATAAAGCATTATTGACAATTGATGATAAAACTGTTCCATCTGGACTTCAGCTAAGAGCTACTTCTTTAAACAATGTTGGATTTGTTTATCTAAAGATGCGTAATTATAAACAAGCAAAAGTTTATTTTCAAAAAGGATTGGATCAAAAGAGATTGTTTAAAGATAGTGCAACCTTATATGCAATGTTGCTAGATAATTTGGCATATTCTAAATTTAAGCTAAATGAAACTGAGGGAATGCCAGAACAATTTTATCAGGCTTTAAAAATTAGAGATAGTTTAAATTTGACATCTGGAATTATATTAAATAAAATTCATTTATCCGAATACTACGCTTACAAGAAAGATACCTTAAAAGCGATAGATTATTCAGAGCAGGCACTTAAGTTATCCAGAAGCTCTAATAAGCCAAGAAATACACTCGAAGTTCTTAAGCAAATTGCACTTGTAGATCCAGAAAAAGCATCGGCTTACTCTAAAGAATATATTCAGATAAACGAGAGAGTTCAAAAGGCAGAAAGAAAAATGGGAGAAAAATTTTCTCGAATTGAATACGAAACAAATGAAATAAAAGATGAAAATACGAGTTTAAATATCCAGAACAGAACATTGATGTATGTTTTTAGTATATGTACTTTATTAGCGCTCTTTTTTTATGTTTATATGACACAAAAGGCCAAAAATAGAGAACTACTTTTTAAACAACAGCAACAGGTTGCCAATGAGGATATATATAACCTAATGATTTCGCAACAAAACGTAATTGAGGGGATACGAATTAAAGAGAAAAAAAAGGTAGCTCAAGACTTGCACGACGGTGTTTTAGGAAGAATGTTTGGAGTTAGGATAAGTTTAGACAGTTTGGATAAAGTAGATGATCCGACAGCTGCTGTAAAACGCAAAAAATATTTATCAGATTTAAAAGAAATTGAGCAAGATATTCGCGAAATTTCGCATGATTTAAATAAAGAGAAATCGGAATTGATTAATAATTTTGTCGTAATTATCGATAAGTTGTTAGAAAACCAAAGAGCTACTTTTAAATCAAAATTAATATCGGCAATCGATTCAAGTATTAGATGGGATTTGGTGAGTAACTCGATTAAAATTAATCTGTATAGAATAATTCAGGAAGCATTGCAAAATTGTAATAAATATGCCCATGCCGAAACAATAAAAATAGAGCTTAAAAATGAGGTAAATCATTTATCGTTATTGATAAGTGATGATGGAGTAGGATTTAATGTAAATAGAACCAAAAAAGGGATAGGTTTGCAAAATATTTTCTATCGAGTAAAAGAATGCGATGGAACCGTAGATATAAAATCGAATAAAGCGGATGGAACAGTTATAACAATTAAAATTCCAATTGATCAAAAAATAAACCTTCAGCATAATGACAACTGATAAAACTCCAGTGGAAATAATCAAGAATAACATATTAATAGTAGATGATCATCCTTTTATAATCGAAGGGTATAAAAATGCGATTACGAGATATAACCCCAAAGAGTACGAATTTTTAATTACGCAAGCCAAAGATTGTAAATCGGGTTACGAGGTTATTATGGATCCTACAATAGCAAGTTTTGATATTGCATTTTTAGATATAAGTATGCCTGCTTATGAAGAAAAGGAAATATATTCGGGAGAAGATTTAGCAAAGCTAATTATGGAGCACATGCCAAATTGTAAAATAATTTTGCTAACGATGTACACTGAATTACTTAAAATAAAAACAATCATTAGAACAATAAATCCGAGAGGACTAATCATAAAAAATGATCTAACATTTGATGAATTGTTATTTGCATTTGATAAAGTGATGAAAAAAAGTACTTATTACAGTCAGTCGGTTATCGAAATGTTAGATAAATCACCTAAAGACTCCATAGAAATTGATCAGATTGATGAACAGATTCTTTTTCATTTATCCAAAGGAACTAAGACAGACGAAATGCCACATTACATTCCTATTTCTTTGAAGGCAACGATAAGAAGAATAGAAAATTTAAAAGGATTACTAAATGTAAAAGATGGTACAGATGATGATTTAGTACACGAAGCTAGAAACAAAGACCTTCTATAAAATAAAAAAGACATCTAATTAGATGTCTTTTTTTATGGATATATACGTCATTATTCGCTTAAAGCGTCCCATCCGCGGGCTTTTAAAGCGATTTTTGTATTAGCACGAGTTACTAAGTGAATCCCTTCACTTTCTTGCGTCATATGACCAATAATCGAGAAGTTTGGATTTGCTTTTATCTTTTCAAAATCTTCCATCGCAATAGTAAAAAGTAATTCGTAATCCTCACCACCATTAATAGCTACAGTTGTACTATCGATATTAAATTCTTCGCAAACACTTATAAATTGTGGATCTAATGGTAATTTATCTTCGTATAAGTTACAACCTACTTTTGATTGTTTACATAAATGAATAATCTCAGATGATAATCCGTCTGAAATATCAATCATAGATGTTGGTTTAATCTCTAAGGCATGTAATAAAGTACGAACATCTTTGCGAGCTTCAGGCTTTAATTGGCGTTCTATTAAATAAGTATAAGCATCTAAATCTGGTTGCGAATTAGGATTTACCTGAAAAACTTGTTTTTCTCTCTCTAAAACCTGTAATCCCATATAAGCAGCTCCAATGTCACCAGTTACAACCAATAAATCAGTTTGTTTGGCACCATTACGATATACAATTTCGTTTTCGTCTGCTTCACCAATAGCAGTAATGCTAATAATTAATCCTTTTTGAGATGAAGTAGTGTCACCACCAATAACGTCTACATTATATTCTTTGGCAGCATGAGTAATCCCTGCAAATAATTCTTCTAAAGCCTCTAAAGGAAAACGATTAGAAACAGCCACAGAAATAGTTATTTGTGTAGGTTTTGCATTCATGGCACAAATATCTGAAATATTTACCACTACAGCTTTGTATCCCAAATGCTTTAACGGCATATATGCCAAATCAAAATGGACACCTTCGATTAATAAATCGGTAGAAACAACAACTTTCTTGTCCTTAAAATCTAATACAGCAGCATCATCGCCAATACTTTTTAAAGTAGATTCTTGAGTAACATCAAAGTTTCGTGTTAAGTGCTCAATTAGACCAAATTCGCCTAGTTGTGCTATACTGGTACGTTGTGGGTTTTTATCTTCAATCATTTTGTTACGATACTAAATTTCTTAGGTGCAAAGGTACAAAGATGTAAAGGTTTTGACTAATTAAAAAGAAACCCATTTATAAGAGCGATTTGTTCAGGGTGAAATACACTCTGTTATTCTGTTTTTTATGTAAATGTAAAGCCCGTTTAAATAAATTAAATGTGTATTTTATTGAAATACAGTAGTTTGTTTTTGTTTTTTAAAATATTTTCGAAAAATAAAAATACTACTGACAAACTGTTGTCACCAACTCAATTTACTTTTGAAGTAATAAAAAATCAAACCTTTAAAATTATGAAAACACTAGCGGCACAAGTTATTACTCAAGAAGATTTATTAAAACATTGGCAAGGGCATCGTGCATTGACACGTCACGTAATTGAAGCGTTTCCTGAAAAAGATTTTTTTGAATTTTCTATCGGAGGGATGCGTACTTTTTCTCAATTAGCAGATGAACTTTTGGCTATTGCAGCACCAGCTCTAAAAAGTATTGTAAATCGAGATAGTCAACCTTATAAAGAAGGAGAAGAAAAATTGATTTTTAAAGCGCAATATCTTGAAAAATGGGATGAATCTACAAAAGAGATTAATCAATATTGGGAGAAACTAACGATTGAAGATTTTAATGAAAACTTTAATTTATTTGGGCAATATGAATTTCCGATTATTCAGAATATCTTATATTTTATAGATAATGAAGTACATCACAGAGGTCAAGGGTACGTTTATTTGCGTGCTTTGGGTATTGAACCGCCTTTTTTCTGGGAAAGATAATTAGAAGTAAATAATCCTTTCAATCATCAATCAAATTATATTTTCAAAATCAATTCTTATTCAGAAAAACTAAAACAAATTATCATGAGCTTAAAAAAAATAATGACAAATTATGCTGACTACAATTTATGGGTAAATAAAGAATTTGTTAATTGGCTTTCGGCAAAATCAGATGAGCTGCTTCATAAACAAGTGCCATCGAGTTATTCAAGCATTATTAAAACACTTAATCATATTTGGGCAACTGAAGAATATTGGTATTCGATAATAGCGGAGACTTCTGAATTTGATAAAAGAGAAAATAAAGAATTGATAACTAATGAAATATTGGAAGGATTAGTAAACAGATCGGCTCGTTTGTCTGAATACATTAAGTCATTATCAGAAGAAGAATTATCCAGGAAAATTAAAATTGAAAATCCTTGGTTTCAATGTGAACTACCGATATGCGATTATTTATTACAAGTTGTAAATCATGGTACATATCATCGAGGGCAGATAGTTACAATTGGTCGTGATATTGGTATTACAGATGCATCAAACACAGATTATAATTTTTATAATGTTGTTAAGACTCAGCAATAAGAATTGTTAATATTGGATATAAAAATTAAAACTCCTAAAATGAAATTTCATTTTAGGAGTTTTTTTATAAAAGCCTTTGTCTATTAATTTCCAGTAACTCTAAAGTTCGCTTTTTTAATCTTTCGGGTTCCAGGATTGTGGCATAATCACCAAACATTAAAAACCAACGCGGAAAACTACTTTCAATATCTCGACACATAAAAGTCATTTCAATATTCCCATCAATTTCTTTTTCGGAGATAAAACCATGATATTTTCGTTCATGCGATAAATATCTCGCTATCTTTTTATCAATCAAGATGCGTACTTTGATAGTTGGGATCGTTTCATTTTTATTCAGATAAGTTTCAAGAGAATCATGCTCTAATGTAAAATCTTCATCTGTTTTTTTTATGCAATGTACACGATCAGTTCTAAACTGTCTGTAATCCCTACGCAAATGGCAATAACCTATAACATACCAATTGTTGTGGTCATGAAAAATACCAACAGGCTCAATATTTCTTTCCGTAATTCCATCAGATGTAAAAGCTTGGTAAGAAAGGATAACTTGTTTTTTTTCGGCAATACTTTCAAAAAGTAATGCTAGCGTATTTGGAGATTTATCATTAAAAAGCTTTTCGGTAGATTGCATTAAAACACTCGATTCAATTGTAGAAACCCAATCTTTATCATCGCTCTTAAGTACAGCTTTTAATTTATACATTGCCGAAGCATAATGATTTCCTAAAGTTGTATCGGTAAATTTTTGCATGAGTTTTTCGGCAGCGATAAAACTACTAGCTTCTTCTCGAGTAAACATAACAGGAGGTAATCTATAACCATCCATTAAAGCATAACCTACACCAGCTTCACTATAAATAGGAACGCCAGATGCTTCGAGAGTACGAATGTCACGGTAAATTGTTCTTAAACTGACTTCGAAACGATTGGCTAATTCTTGCGCTTTTACAATCTTTTTGGATTGTAGCTGAATAAGAATTGCAACAATTCGGTCAAATCGTTTTGGGGATTCATCGAGCATTTTTCTTTTGAGTTTTTATAGATACAGAGGTTCAAAGATAAAGATTTAGAGTGTAAAGAAATAAAAAGGCTATCCCTAATTAGGACAGATTTATCGGTTAAAATATTATCCGCAATTTGAATTTGTAGAGGCGCACCGCAGTGAGTCTAACACAATCCATATAGTATTAAAATAAAACAACTATAAATGATTCGATACTATGTCAAAACAAAAAAGGCAACTTTTTAAGGTTGCCTTTCGTTTTGTAAATCTAGTTGCTTATTTAAAACTTGTATAATAATCCAAATTTAGGTTGTGCAAAAATGTTATTAAATAAGTTGATGTTTAAGTTAAAACTACTAGTTGTTGGTCTGTTTTCAGGATTTGCATTATTGTACGTTAAGATGTCAGCAAGAGCAAATGTAGCTGCCCATTTCTTGGTAAAGAAATAGTTTAGTCCTACTGTTATGTTCGCCTTAATTCCATTTGTTGTGTCTTCTACATTTAAAACTTCTGTTTTAACATGGCTATAACCTAATCCTGCTTCTCCATATACTTTAAGACGTCTGGAATCTAATTCTAAGAAATAGTATCTGGCAAATGCTCCAACACCAAATCCATTGTTTTTTCTTTCAGCGGGAGTTCCTTTACCTGTTGTAGATCCAGATACGTCCAAGTCTAGCCCGATAGCAATATTGTCGGCAATAAGATATCCGAATTGAGGGTTTATAGCATATGCGTCTGAGTTATCTTTTACAGTGCTAACCGAAACCCCACCTTCAATAAACATGCTTCCTTTTTCGAACCGTACTCCTTTGGCAGTACTAACTTCTTCTTCTACTTCTTTCTGTTGTGCGTTTGCAAAGCAAAATGTAAATAATGCTACAAGTGTTGTAATTTTTGTTTTCATAATCATTGCTTTTAAATTGTTTAAATAAAATCTGATTAATTCGTTATATGTAAAAATAAACA
This sequence comes from Flavobacterium hydatis, assembly GCF_000737695.1. Taxonomy (GTDB): domain Bacteria; phylum Bacteroidota; class Bacteroidia; order Flavobacteriales; family Flavobacteriaceae; genus Flavobacterium; species Flavobacterium hydatis. The sequence continues at coordinate 279,940 of NZ_JPRM01000001.1, read as the reverse complement.
AAAACTTACAAATAAACAGTTAAGAAGGTGAGATTTTCTCCACAAACTAATAAACAATATGTTGATATGTAGTGGCTTAGTTAGGTTTTATAGGCATTGAGTGTTAAAAAAGATCATAAAAAAACCTGATAATTTTCATCATCAGGTTCTTTCTATATTCTAATTTTTTTTCTAAAAAAACTTAATCATTAAGTTTCAAAACGGCCATAAAAGCTTCTTGAGGAATCTCTACGTTTCCTACTTGTCTCATACGTTTTTTACCTTTTTTCTGTTTTTCAAGAAGTTTACGCTTACGCGAAATATCTCCACCATAACATTTTGCAGTAACATCTTTACGTAATGCTTTTATAGTTTCACGAGCAATAATTTTAGCTCCAATTGCAGCTTGAATCGGAATGTCAAATTGTTGTCTTGGGATTAGCTCACGTAGTTTTTCACACATTTTTTTACCAATATTGTATGCGTTATCTTCGTGAATTAATGCCGAAAGTGCATCTACAGATTGAGCGTTTAATAATACATCAAGACGAACTAGTTTAGAAGTGCGCATTCCGATTGGTGTATAATCAAAAGAAGCATAACCTTTAGAAACTGTTTTAAGACGATCATAAAAATCGAATACAATTTCGGCAAGAGGCATATCAAAATTTAATTCAACACGCTCAGTCGTTAAATATGTTTGGTTAGTAATTAAACCACGTTTTTCTATACATAAGCTCATTACGTTACCAACATAATCTGATTTGGTAATAATTGTAGCTTTAATGTAAGGTTCTTCAACTCTATCAAGTTTTGAAGGTTCTGGTAAATCAGACGGATTATTTACAATAAAAGCTGTTTGAGGATCTTTTTTAGTATAAGCAAAATACGAAACGTTAGGAACTGTTGTAATAACAGTCATGTCGAACTCACGCTCTAAACGTTCCTGGATAATTTCCATGTGAAGCATTCCTAAGAATCCGCAACGGAAACCAAAACCTAATGCTGCAGAACTCTCAGGAGTAAAAACCAAAGAAGCATCATTTAATTGTAATTTCTCCATCGAAGCTCTTAAGTCTTCATAGTCTTCCGTATCAACTGGGTAAATTCCAGCAAATACCATTGGTTTTACATCCTCAAAACCAGTAATCATATTTGTAGTTGGAGTTTTGGCATCGGTAACAGTATCACCAACTTTAACCTCTTTGGCTTCTTTAATACCAGAAATTAAATAACCAACATCTCCTGTAGAAACTACATTTTTAGGAACTTGATTTAGTTTTAGAGTTCCAATTTCGTCAGCATAATATTCATTGCCAGTAGCCATGAATTTAATTTTTTGACCTTTACGAATTTCTCCGTTTACAACTCTAAAGATAACTTCGATTCCACGAAATGGATTGTAATGAGAGTCAAAAATCAAAGCTTGTAAAGGTTCGTCTTTACTTCCTTTAGGAGCAGGAACTTTTTCGATAATAGCAGCTAGAATATTTTCGACACCAAAACCAGTTTTACCTGAGGCGTGTATAATATCTTCTAGTTTACAACCTAATAAATCGATGATATCATCACTAACTTCTTCAGGATTGGCACTTGGTAAATCAACTTTATTTAAAATTGGAATAATTTCTAAGTCATTTTCCAGAGCCAAATATAAATTTGAGATTGTTTGAGCTTGGATACTTTGAGCAGCATCAACAATTAAAAGCGCACCTTCGCAAGCCGCAATTGATCGAGAAACTTCGTATGAAAAGTCAACGTGTCCTGGAGTATCAATTAAATTAAGGATATATTCTTCTCCTTTATAAGTGTATTCCATCTGGATGGCGTGACTTTTTATGGTAATTCCACGTTCACGTTCCAAGTCCATATTATCAAGCAATTGCGCTTTTTCTTCACGGGCAGTAACAGTTTGTGTTGCGCCTAGTAAGCGGTCGGCAAGAGTACTTTTTCCGTGATCGATGTGTGCAATAATGCAAAAGTTACGTATATTTTTCATTTTCTTTTATATCAATTCTCTATACGAGTTTTAAGTATTTTTTTTGTGATTTTAGAGCATAGCAATGCTATACTGGCGCGTCATTAATCGGCAAAGATAATGCAAAGTTTTGGATTGTAGAATCTTGATGTATTATTGTTGAGTCTTTAAGAAATAAAAGATGGATTCGGCTATTTTTTATGCACTTGAATGCTTATTTTGAAATTAAAATCTAATAAACATAATGTGTTTTTTGGTGTAAAAATAACCGCTATTTATTAGCAGTAGAAGGCTCTTTTTCGCTTTCACTTTTCTTTAGCGTATCATACCAGTTTTCTATCGAAGGATAAATAAAACCGGCTATTTTTTGTATCGGATTATAAAATATCGATTTATCTAATGTTTCTTTTTTTGCAAAAGTATGATTGAAGTTTATTTTTTCGAAAAGGCTAAAAACAATACTCAAAATCAGAATCGTTTTTAGAATTCTAAAAAGACCTCCACCTAATTTATTAAGCCATCCCAATTGAGCAAAATCGGCAATTCCTGTTAAAAATTTAGCTAGTAAATATACCGCGATGACTACTAGAATAAAAGTCAGGATAAAAGCTGTAATCTGAATTGTATTTGGGTTCCATGAAACATGTTTCATGATAATTTCTTTCATTAAAGACGAAAATTTTATCGCAAGATATATCCCCAGCAATAAAGAGATAAAAGAAGCTACTTCTACAAAAAGCCCATTTTTAATACCTTGGTATAAACCGTAAGCCAATAAAACACCCAAAATCATATCGAAAAAACTCATATTCTTATTTTTGTTTAATAAAGGCGCAAATATAAAAGAATTATCTGTTTTTTAGGTTCAGAGATTCAGAGATGCAAAGGTTCGGAGGTCTTAAATGTTGATGTTTTTGATTTTTCGGAATCAATAAGTAAAAGTATTGTATTAAATGCCCTTTTCATAACGTTAAATCTAAGGATCTATACGTTTAATTTTTTAAGGCGTTTGGATTTGAAGTTCTTATCTTTGTGAAAATAATTTTAGAATTCAGATTAAAATATTCGGATTAAGAATCAGGATAATTACTAAAATCTTAGAATCTAAAATATCTAAAAATCCAAATTATTTATGTCAAGAGACACACAACTTAAAGAACGCTGGGAACAGCTTGTAAATATACTTTCCGATCAATTTTCACAAGGAGAAAACCTAGATTTAGATTCCATAATTTATTTAATAGGCGTACAGGAACTAGGAAAATTACACCGTGAATTTAAAAAAGACGAAAAATTAAACCTTATGCATATCGCTATTTGTAGGTTATTAGAACCTTATGGTTTTTATGAATTTGAGTTTTTTGATGAAGAAGGTTGGCCACATTATAAAGTAAAAGAAGAATTACCGCCATTAAAAGCGGGAGAACAATCGGTTTTAATGAAAGAAGCAATTGTGAATTATTTTTTAGAAAGAAAACTTATAGAGTAGTTTTATTAGTGTTCAGTCGCAGTCGCAGTTTTCAGCGTGTGCTAAACTGTAAACCGCGACAGAACACTGAACATTGCTACTGAAAACTAGAAAGGAATGTGTAGATATGCTATGGTTTCCTATAAACCGCACTTCGCTTGTTTTAATTGTCGTAAGACATTTAAAAGAAGATTGATGTACGATATAGAAAGAGGGGAGAAATCTGTTAAGGAAGCAAAGTGTCCAGAATGTGGAGAATTAATGGCTAATATGGGACTTGATTTTGAATCACCTAAAAAAGATGATGTAAAAAAATGGGAACATATTAAAAGTTTATATTCTGTTGGGGTTACATTTCATTCTTGTGGTTGTAGCGGACCGGGTTATATTCCTAATTCTAAAGATAAGATAATCGAATATTTTGAAAACTTAAGAGATACCTATCTTAAGAATATTGATTTTTGGCGTTCAAGAATAGAGCCAATTAATAAGGTAGAAAGAGAGAAAGATTATCAAAAAAATTGGTATGAATTAGGCAAAGTTTCATCTAAGTCTAAAAAAGAAATTATTAAAAATCAGGAAGGAATAACTTTTTGGCTTGAAAGAGTAAAAGAAATAGAAAGTAAAATTAGCCTGATAAGATAATTTTAAAACGCTCATTTATTGAGTATTATTAGAGTGAATTGTTTCTGAGATTTTATCGAATTGGCTTTTAAACAGAGCTTTATCTTGTGAGGTTTAAAATGTTGTTATGATAAAACTCTTGGGAGCAAAGGAAACTTTAAATTTTAAATATTAAACTTAAAACAAATTACTTAAATTTGTAATCTCAATTATGGAATGGAAATGATAGATAAGATAAAAGAATATATTGGGGAAGCTAACGCTTTTTCAACTGAAAATAAGGAAGAATTAGAAGCATTCCGTATTAAGTTTCTTGGAAAAAAAGGAGTTTTAAACGATTTTTTTGCTGAATTTAAAACTGTGCCAAATGACCAGAAAAAGGAATTTGGACAAGTTATAAATGCTTTAAAAACAGCAGCAGAAGACAAAGTAAAAACAATAGTTGAAGCTTTAGAAAGCAAAGAAGAAGTTAAAGGTATTTACGGAGATTTAACTCGTGCTGCCGAGCCAGTAATTATTGGTTCTCGTCATCCGATATCAATCGTGAAAAACCAAATTATAGATATTTTTGCAAACATTGGTTTTAACGTTTCCGAAGGTCCGGAAATCGAAGACGATTGGCATAATTTTACTGCATTAAACCTTCCAGAATATCATCCGGCACGTGATATGCAGGATACATTTTTTATACAAACAAATCCTGATGTGTTGTTGCGTACACAAACATCATCGGTTCAGGTGCGTTATATGGAAAACCATAAACCACCATTCCGTACTATTTCTCCAGGACGTGTTTTCCGTAACGAAGCTGTTTCGTCACGTTCACACTGTATCTTCCATCAGGTAGAAGGATTGTATATAGATAAAGATGTTTCGTTTGCTGATTTAAAACAAACCTTACTTTATTTTACTAAAGAAATGTTCGGAAAATCAAAAATTCGTTTACGTCCGTCATACTTCCCATTTACAGAACCTAGCGCCGAAATTGATATTTATTGGGGTTTAAAAACCGAAACTGATTACCGTATCACAAAAGGAACAGGTTGGTTAGAAATTGGAGGATGCGGAATGGTAGATCCAAACGTTCTGAAAAATTGTGATATAAACCCAGAAGAATATAATGGTTTTGCATTTGGTATGGGAGTAGAGCGTATCGCAATGTTGTTGTACCAAATTGGTGACATTCGTATGTTTTTTGAAAACGACGTTAGATTCTTAGAGCAATTTAAATCAAACATATAAATTTAAGTCCAAAATTTGTAAAGTCGAAAGTTTCAACACATGAAGCTTTCGACTTTATGACTTTATAACTTTTGATAACTATGAAAAAAGATATAATTATTCCAGAAGTAGAAAATGTATTTCTGGCAGTTGTTCAGGAATGGAGCGACGATTTTATGGAGAAAGTATGGTATGCTTATCTTGTAAATGATAGTGATTTTAATATTGATAGTGTAATGATAGTTTCAAAAGCTTTTGGAACAATTGATGGCGAAATGAAAAAAACGTCACTTTTGCGTCATGCTTTTGTTGAGGTTCCTGCAGTTTCAGTTGTAAAAATAGAAATGGTAGAAAAAAGCCTGTTGGTTTTAAACAATGAGTTTATGGTTACTTTTTTTATCGGAAACACATTATACGACAAGAAATTTATTTTTAAAGCACACTCAATCCATGAAGATTTTTATGAAGAAGTACCTATCTTATTTGTAGATGGTATTATGGTGAAATAGCAATTTTTAGTATTCAGTTTCAGTTTCAGTTGTAGTTTATAACAAAGAAATATAGAGTATCTACTACATTATAAAAAAAGAGGGTCATGACGAAATAAATTAGTCTTGACCCTCTTTTTTTTATAACTATTTACTGTTTTTACTGAAACTGTAAACTGCGACTAAAAACTAATCCAGTACGTCAGTTAATTTCTTAAAAACAGTTTTAGCATCTTTACCTTCGTATAAAATAGCATAAACGGCATCGATAATCGGTGTTTTCGCACCATAACCTTGGTTTAGTTTATACGCACTTTTGGTGGCATAATAACCTTCGGCAATCATACTCATTTCCATCATAGCACTTTTTACAGTATATCCTTTTCCAATCATATTTCCGAACATTCTGTTTCTCGAAAAAACTGAATATCCTGTAACTAATAAATCGCCTAGATAAGCAGAGTCATTAATGTTACGTTTCATTTTATGCACTTTCTTAATGAATTTCTTCATTTCGCGAATAGCATTACTCATTATTACCGATTGAAAATTATCGCCATAACCTAAACCATGAGCAATTCCGGCAGCAATAGCATAAATGTTTTTAAGCATTGCAGCATATTCAGTACCTATAATATCATCAGATATCTTGGCTTTTATGTAATTTCCAGATAAGTTTTTGGCAACAACACCCGCTTTAGAAGAATCTCCACATGCAATTGTTAAATAAGATAATCTCTCTAGAGCAACTTCTTCGGCATGACAAGGTCCAGTAATAACACCAATGTTGTAATACGGAATGTCATATTTTATATGGAAGTGTTCTCCCACAATTAAACTTGTTTCAGGAACAATACCTTTAATAGCCGAGAAAATAACTTTGTTATCTAACGGAACGGTTAATTTTTCTAATTCGGCATTTAAGAAAGCCGATGGAATAGCAAAAATAATATAATCAGCATATTCTACAGCTTCATTTATATTATTAGTAAGCTTTAATTTATTAGTATCAAACTCTACCGAACTCAAGTAATTCGGGTTGTGCTTGTATTTATTAATGTGTTCGATAGCAGCGTCATTACGCATGTACCACGAAATTTCCGAAAGATTTACACATAACATTTTTGCAATGGCAGTCGCCCAGCTTCCACCACCAATTACTGCAAATTTTAAATTTTCGCTCATTATAATTATTAATTTTTAACAAAAGTAGTAATATTATACGAATACTACGAAAAATTCATGCTAACAAACGCTTTTGGTATGAAAAACACATATCAAACTATATAGAAACGACTCCGTTTTTACTAGTTTAAATTCTAAATGAAAAAAAATAAATATTTTTTACAAAACATACAATAAGTTACTGATTCTTACGTTGTAATGGTTTATGAATTAGAATTTTAGTTAAATGAATTTACAAATTGAGTTAGTTAGTTTTGTTTTAGTATTGTGAAAAGGCGTCCTTAATAAGTTATAAGAACGCCTTTTCTATTTTATTTATGTTTCAAGAAACTTAATAACTCATTTCTACGATTGATTTTACTTTATCTAAAGTAACCAATTGATTTTCTCCTAAACCTTTCCAACCTCTTTCGTCAAAACGTTTTACGATAAAATCGGCTGTTTTATCATAGTCGTTTGTATATTGAGATAGTTTAGTATCCATTCCCATAGTATGGAAAAAAGCTACTGTTTGGTTAATCGCTTCTTTTGCTACTTCATCATCAGAACCCGTTAGGTTAAAAATGCGTCTTCCGTATTGAGCTAGTTTTCCTTTTTTAGTTTCAAACATTACACGATATAAACTAGGGCCAACAATTGCCAATGTTCTTGCGTGGTCAATACCGTATAAAGCAGTTAATTCATGACCAATCATATGTGTTGCCCAATCGCTTGGAACTCCTTTTTGTATTAATCCGTTTAATGCCATAGTACAACTCCACATAAAGTTTGAAGCTAGAGCATAATCAGTAGGATTTTCGACTACTTTTGGACCAACTTCTATTAATGTTTGCAAAATACCTTCGGCAATCCTATCTTGTAAATATCCTTCGTGAGGATAAGTTAAGTATTGTTCCATTACGTGTGTATAAGCATCTACAACACCATTTTGTAATTGTCTTTTTGGTAAAGAAGCAATAACAGTTGGATCGCAAATAGAGAATTTAGGAAATAAAGCGCTACCACCAAAAGCTAGTTTTTCCTGAGTAGCTTCAATAGTTATAACAGCACCCGAATTCATTTCGCTTCCCGTTGCAGGCAACGTTAAAACAGTTCCGAATGGTACTGCGTTTTCTTTAATCAACAAACGTTTTTGAAGAATATCAATCGGATTTCCTTCAAAATTAACTGCAGCAGAAATAAATTTCACACCATCTATTACAGATCCACCACCAACAGCTAGGATAAAATCGATTTTTTCGGCTTTAATAACTGCAACAGCTTTCATCAACGTTTCAAAATGCGGATTTGGTTCAATTCCGCCAAATTCTACAATATCAAAACCTTTTAAATTATTGATTACTTGTTCGTGAATTCCGTTTTTAAAGATGCTTCCACCTCCATAAGCCAATAATATTTTTGCTCCTTGAGGAACAAGATCTTTTAGTTTTTCTATTTGTCCTTTTCCGAAAACTAGATTTGTCGGATTGTATAATTCAAAGTTTAGCATTTTTTTAGAGTTTCTAAGATACTAAGTTGCTAAGGTTCTAAGTTTTTTTGATCCTAGCAACTTGATATCTTTATTATTAATATTTATTGTGGCACTAAGTTTTTAAGCTTTCTTAAAGATATTCAAATCTTAGCAATTTAGGAGCTTAGTGCCTTAGAATCTTATTTGTTTAATTTTTGTAATAATTTTTCAGCAACCAATTTTGATGATGCTGGGTTTTGTCCCGTAATTAATAATCCGTCTTCCACAGCGTATGGTTCCCAGTTTGGTCCTTTAGAGTAAATTGCACCATCTTTTTGTAAAGCATCTTCTAGCAAGAACGGAACAATTTTGGTTAATCCTACCGCTTCTTCTTCGGCATTAGAAAATCCAGTAACTTTTTTTCCTTTTACTAAAAATTCACCATTTACCTTAACGTCTTTAAGAACGCCCGGAGCGTGACAAACAAAACTTACAGGTTTATTTTGTGTGTAAAATGCTGTGATTAAAGCTGCAGAGTTTTTGTCTTCGGCTAAATCCCATAAAGGACCGTGACCACCAGGATAAAAAACAGCATCATAATCGGCAGGATTTACATCAGATAATTTAATGGTGTGTTTTAATTTTTCTAATAAAACTTTATCAGCATCAAATCGTTTAGTGTCTTCAGTTGCAGATGCAGGATCAGCACTTTTTGGGTCTATTGGCGGTTGCCCTCCAAGTGGAGTTGCTATGGTTATTTCAACCCCTTTATCTGCAAGAGCATAATAAGGCGCTGCAAGTTCTTCTGTCCAGAATCCGGTTTTTTCGCCAGTGTTACCCAACTTATCGTGGCTAGTAACAACAAATAATACTTTTTTCATATTTTTTTTATTTACTTTTTGCGCAGTAGTCGTAGCACAATTTATAGTTAATGCGATAATAACAAATAGAGCGATTTTCTTCATAATGTATTTTATTTGATACAAAATTAGAGCAATTAAGGTATTAGTAAAAATAAAATAAATTATGTTTGTGATAAATATATTTATATCATGGTTAATCTAGAATGGTACAGAACGTTTAAATCGGTATATAAAAATGGTAATTTTTCTTTGGCAGCCAAAGAGCTTTTTATTAGTCAACCAGCAGTTAGTCAGCAAATTTCAATGTTAGAAGCGCACGTGGGTTATAAGCTCTTTAACAGAAAATCAAAAGGAGTAGAACCAACAGATTATGCTAAGTTACTTAATAATCTGATTATAGACGCGCTTGACCGTCTCGAAAATGTCGAGAATGGCTTTCGTGCAAAAGCATCCGATGCCAATCGATTAATATCTGTGGGGATTTCTAAAAATCTATTTGCTCGATTGGGAAGTGTTTTAATACCCAAATTCGATTTTATTGATTTTAGTTTCCATGATAACGATACTCTTTTTGAATTAGTAGATGCCAAAAAACTTGATTTTGCAATTATTACCAAACAATTTGATACGTTTGATACGATACAGGAAATTGTAGGGAAGATTAAATTAGTTATGGTTTCGTCTCCACAACTTGATATAAATGATTTTAAGCTAAAGCTAAAAACTAAAAATTCCTCGGATATAGAACAATGGCTTAATGAGCAAAAATGGTATAGTCATGATGCAAGAATCCCGCATGTTAAATTGTTTTGGTTACATGTTTTTAATAAAAAAAGACCTTCGATGGTTGCCAATTATATTATTCCTAATGAAAGCGAAATGCTAAGGGTACTTTCTAAAAACAACGGAATTGGGATAACTTGGAATTGTAATGCAAAAGAATTGATTGAGGAAGGTAAACTACAGTTATTATGGGATAGTAAGGAAATGCCAAGTATTGATGTTTTCTTGTTGTCGGGAAAAAACAGTAACCTGAGTCCGATTTTTGAAACCATTGCAGGAGAGTTAAAACAGGTTTTAAAATGATTGTTCGGTTATGTTTATATTTGATAGAGGTTAAATCTTAATCAGTACAAATAGTATTTATATTTGTGTAAATTTTACGCATTAGAGTTATGATAGAAAATCAAAATATTAGAGTAGCTGTCGACGCGATTGTTTTTGGATACCAAAACAATCAATTATATGTGCTTTTAATTCAGCAAAAATTTGGTTCTACAGAATCGTATTGGGCTTTGCCGGGAGGATTAGTAAAAAATGATGAATCATTGCAAGAAGCAGTAAAAAGAGAGTTAAAAGAGGAAACCAATATTACGGTGAATCACTTTGAACAATTATTTACTTTCGGTGATGATGTTTTCAGGGATCCGAGAAACAGAGTTATTTCTGTAGCTTATTTTGCATTAGTAGATCCTTCGAAGCTAAAAGTTAAAGCCGATTCTGATGCAGATAATGCGCAATGGTTTAAAGTAGATGAGATTCCAGCTTTGGCTTTCGATCATAATTTTATTCTAAAAAAAGCTATCGAAAGATTAAAAGCTAAACTTACTTACGAACCAATCGGATTTGATTTGTTGCCAAAAGAGTTTCTGTTTTCTGAATTGGAGAATTTATATTGTACGATTTTGGAGAAAGAAATTGATAGAAGAAATTTCAGAAAAAAGATTTTAAGTTACGGGATTATTCAGGAAACAGATAATTTTTCTCCTAATAAAACGGGAAGACCTGCAAAATTATTTAAGTTTAATCAGCAGAAATACAATGACTTATTGAAAGAAGGGTTTCACTTCGAAATTAAGTTTGCGTAAATTTTACACAAAATAATTGTTCGTATAAATATTAAATGTATATTTGCGTATAATTAACGCAAAACCAAAAATTATGATACTTAATTTAGACCCAAATTTTAGACCTATTACAGGACAAAAAGAAATAGATTTTAAAAGTTTTACTTTTTCTGGAGGAGAACCACATATCAAAATCAATCCTGATTTTGATGTCAATCAAAAAATAACAATTACACATAGATTAAATTCATTCAACGATTTAGGATTGTTGTGCCTTACGGTTGATGCTTTAAGAAGAATGGATGTAAAAGTTATTGATTTGTTTATTCCGTATTTTCCAGCAGCAAGACAAGATCGTGTAATGATAAAAGGAGAACCATTATCTGTAAAAGTATATGCAGATATTATAAACGCCATGCAATTGAACAAAGTGTTTGTTTTTGATGCACATTCTGAAGTTACGCCAGCTTTGGTAAACAATTGCGAAGTAATCCCGAATCATACTTTTATAGCAACAGTTATTAAAATGATAGGAAACGATGTAAAATTGATTTCTCCTGATGGTGGTGCTTTGAAAAAAATCTACAAAGTTTCAGAATTTTTAGGAGGAGTAGATGTTGTTGAATGTAGCAAAAGTCGTGATGTAAAAACAGGAAGATTATCTGGCTTTAAAGTTTATGAAGAAGACTTAAAAGGAATGGATTGTCTTATTGTAGATGATATTTGCGATGGTGGAGGAACCTTTGTAGGATTAGCAGAAGAATTAAAAAAGAAAAACGCAGGGAAATTATATCTAGCTGTAAGCCACGGAATTTTCAATAAAGGCTTTGAAGTTTTAGATTGTTTCGATAAAATATTCACAACAAACTCTTTCAAAGATTTTGAAGGCGAAAGTGTTGAGGTGATAAAATTAGAATTATGAATAAAAATTATAGAGTAGAAATAGCAAATAAAACTTTAGAAATCATAAAGAATGGTTTTTATGAATATAAAGGAAAAAGGATTGTCATAGATAAAGAACTTGAAGAATCCATAGGAAATACGTTTACAATTTTGCCAAACGATTGGGAAGCAATCTTGAAAAACCCAATTGAAAATAAGTTTGAAACAGAGATTGTAACAAAAAATTGTTCAACAATTGAAGCAATTGTTCAAGAGGAAAACGGCAAAATTTGCGTCTTGAATTTTGCTTCTGCAAAAAATCCAGGCGGTGGATTTTTAGGAGGAGCTTCGGCTCAGGAAGAAAGTTTAGCTAGATCTTCAAATCTTTATGAAACACAAATCAAAGACAAAGTGATGTATGATTTTAATAGAAATCAGTCTTCATTTTTATATTCAGATTACATGATTTATAGTCCGAATGTCTTGTTTTGGAATGATGATAGCGGAAACTATTTTGAGAAACCATTAGTTGCAGACATAATCACATCGCCAGCGCCAAACAAAGGTGCGATGTTGCAACATAATAGAAAAGAAGAAATCGCAGAGATAGAAAAAGTTTTTAAAAAAAGAATAGAAAAAGTTTTGGCAATTGCTTTAAAGCAAAAAAGTGACACTATTATTTTGGGAGCTTGGGGGTGTGGCGTTTTTAGCAATGAAACCAAAGATGTAGCAAACTTGTTTAAAGAAGTTATTACAGAAAAATATGCAGGTGCTTTTAAAAAAATAGTTTTTGCAATATTTGATAATTCTGAAAAAAAATCAAATTTTAAGTGTTTTGAAGATATTTTTAAAAAATAAATCATGAAATACATTATAGAAAAACTAACATCAGAAAGTAATTTTTTATTTTTCTGGGGACATCAACCCAACAAAGATGGAAAAATTTCTAAAACTTGTTTTAGCCAGTGGTGGTTAAGTTCGTTTGTAGTTGATAAAGTTAATTACAAAACTGCTGAACATTGGATGATGGCAAAAAAAGCAGAACTGTTTGAGGATAGCGAAACTTTAGCAAAAATTCTCTTAGCTAATTCTCCTGCTGAAGCTAAAAAGTTAGGTAGAGAAGTTAAGAATTATAATGATGCTGTTTGGTTAGCTAATCGATATGAAATTGTGAAGCAGGGAAACTATCATAAATTCAGTCAAGACAAAAAATTAAAAGAATTTCTAATCAATACAAAGGAAAGAATTTTGGTAGAAGCGAGTCCTGTTGACCCAATCTGGGGGATAGGAATGGCAAGTGATCATAAGGACATTCTTAATCCTGAAAAATGGCAAGGACTTAACCTTTTAGGTTTTGCTTTGATGGAAGTTAGAGATGAATTAAAGTAATAGAATTATGAAAGAGATTAAATATATAAAAGGAGATGCTACTTCTCCTCAATCTGAAAATAATAAAATAATTGTTCATATATGTAACGATATTGGAGGTTGGGGAAAAGGATTTGTGATGGCTATTTCCAAAAGATGGAAAAAACCAGAAAATCAATATAGAGAATGGTTTAAATCAAAGGATGATTTCGAATTGGGTAAAGTTCAATTTGTTCAGGTTGAAGAAGATCTTTGGGTAGCAAATTTAATTGGTCAGCACAAAATTAATAAGGATGAGAATGGAAATGCTCCAATAAGATACGATGCTATCAAAGAAGGTTTAAAAGAAGTTGCTCTTTTTGCAAACAAAAATGAAGCTAGTATCCATATGCCAAGAATTGGTTGTGGCTTAGCTGGTGGAAAGTGGGAAGAGATTGAGCCTATTATCTTGGAAACACTTTCTGATAATAACATAGAAGTAACAGTATATGATTTTTAGATAAAATTAAAAATCAATCTGTTTCAATTAAAATAGCACAATGAAGATATTGTGTACAAAATAAAATGAAAATAGAATTAAAAAAATATGATGAGCAAATTACAGCATGGCCAAAAGCAGGCCATCACATTATGGCTCAATATGACGATGAAGAAATAATAGTTTATCAATCATACCGAAAAGAAATAGGAGATTTTGCAGTGAAAAATCAGTTTTTTGGAGGAGAATTTAGTCTTACCAGAATGACATGGATTAAACCTAATTTTCTGTGGATGATGTATAGAAATGGTTGGGGAACTAAAGAAGGACAAGAAGTGGTGCTGGCAATTCATCTTAAAATTTCAGCTTTCAATAAGTATTTGCAAAATGCAGTTTATTCGTCTTATGATACGTCACTCGGAATGAGTCGTGAAGAATGGCAAACAGAAGTGAAAACTTCATCTGTAAGATTGCAATGGGATCCGGATCATGATCCTTATGGAAATAAATTAGAGAGAAGAGCGATTCAGATTGGTTTAAGAGATGATTTTATAAAGTCGTTTGCAAAAGAAGATATAGTGCTAATCGAAGATATTTCAGGTTTTGTAAAAGAGCAATATTCATTTGTTCAGAATCAACAATTAGAGAATCTGATGGTTCCCGCTGAAAGACCTTTCCTTTTCAAGGATGAAGAACTGAATAAGAAATTAAAAATTTCATAAAAATTATGAATGAAAAAATAGCAAAAAGCATTAGCAAATTCCTGAGTTTAGTACTCAGACATTCGCCAGAAACCATAAATTTAAAATTAGATGAGAATGGTTGGGCTGATGTAGAAGAATTGATTGCAAAATGCTCGAAAAACGGAAATACATTAAATTCAGAACTTCTGGATTATGTAGTAGAAAATAATGATAAAAAAAGATTTGCTTTTAATGAAGATAAAACTAAAATAAGAGCAAGTCAGGGGCATTCAATTTCGGTTGAGTTAAACCTGAATGAAGCAGAACCTTCGGAGTTTTTGTATCACGGAACAGTTGGGAAGTTTATGGAAAGCATCAAAAAAGAAGGACTTCAGAAAATGAGCCGCCAACACGTACATCTTAGCCAGGATAGAGAAACTGCTATTAAGGTAGGTGGAAGAAGAGGAACTCCACAGATTTTAAGCGTTAGGAGTGGTGCGATGCACAGAGACGGATTTAAATTTTATTTGTCTGAAAATAATGTTTGGCTAACAGATGCCGTTCCTGCAAAATACATTGAATTTTAATCATGAAAAGGACTTTGGTAATTGGTGACATTCATGGCGGATTAAGAGCTTTAATTCAACTATTGGAGCGAACCAATATCAATGTAAATGATAGATTGGTTTTCTTAGGAGATTATGTTGATGGTTGGAGCGAATCTGCAGCAGTAATTGATTTTCTTATAGAATTGAATAAAACACATAGTTGTATATTTATTAAAGGAAATCATGATATTTGGTGTCAGGAATGGTTACAATCAGGAAAGCCAAATAATATTTGGTTACAACACGGAGGGACGGCGACAATAAAAAGTTATGAAGATTATACTTCTGATAAAATAACAGAGCATTTGTCCTTTTTTGAAAGCATGAAAGATTATTATATCGATGAGCAAAACCGCTTATTTATTCATGCTGGATTCTCCTCGATGCATGGTCCGGAAAAAGAACATTATTCGAGTAATTACTCTTGGGATAGAACATTGTGGGAAATGGCTTTGACAATGGATAAGCGAATAAAAAAAGATTCGCTTTTATATCCCAAAAGATTATTACTTTACGAAGAAATATACATAGGGCATACACCAACATTAAACTACAACATCGAAGATCCTATGCAAGGATGTAATGTTTGGAATATTGATACAGGAGCTGCTTTTCATGGAAAATTATCCTGTATAGATGTTGAAACAAAAACATTTTGGCAAAGTGATATAGTTCAGGAATTATATCCGAACGAAAAAGGAAGAAATAAATAGAAGATGGAAAGTAAAATAGAATCTGGATTATTTGGTTTGGCAATTGGTGATGCTTTAGGCGTTCCTGTTGAATTTTATTCAAGAGCTTCCCTAAAAGAAAATCCTGTTTCTGACATGATTGGTTATGGGACCCATTATCAACCTTTAGGAACTTGGAGCGATGATAGTTCTTTAGCTTTTTGTTTAGCCGAGAGTTTATGTAGCGGTTTTGATTTATCTGACATAGCTAGAAATTTTGTGAAATGGTATAGTACGGAATTATGGACACCACATGGACAAGTTTTTGATATTGGAATTGCGACAAGAAATGCAATTCATAATATAGCAAAAGGTCACGAAGCAGAATTCTGCGGAGGATTTGAAGAAAAAGACAATGGTAATGGTTCGTTGATGCGTATTTTACCATTAGTATTTTATCTAAAAGACAAAGAAGATATTGAAATTATTTATCAAAAGGTAAAAGCCGTTTCATCTATTACTCATGCACATTTCCGTTCTGTATTTGCTTGTTTTATCTATGTGATTTATTGTTTAGAAATTTTAAAAGGAAAAGAGAAAGTAGAAGCGTATAAAGAAATGCAGCATATTGTTTCTAAATTTCTAAGAGATAAAAAGTTTAATCCAATAGAAATTCAGTTGTTTGATAGAATTTTAAAGGATGATATCTCTAAATATTCAGAAGAGGAAATTCATTCATCAGGATATGTACTTCATAGCTTAGAAGCGAGTTTTTGGTGTTTTTTTAACTCCAATTCATATGAAGAAACAGTTTTAAAAGCAGTTAATTTAGGAGGAGATACAGATACCACAGCTGCAATTGCTGGAGGATTGGCAGGTATGTATTACGGAATAGAAAATATTCCAAAAAAATGGATTGAGAATTTGGTTAGAACCAATGATATAAAAGATTTAGCAGAACGATTATCAAAAAATATAAATTAATATTATGAACCCACTATTATTAACAGACGGTTATAAAGTTGACCACAGAAGACAATATCCAACAGGAACATCATTAGTATATTCTAACTGGACACCAAGAAAATCTAGAATTGAAGGAGTTGATGAGGTTGTGTTTTTCGGATTGCAATATTTTATCAAAAAGTATATTATTCAGGATTTCGATTTATACTTTTTTAAACAACCAAAAGAAGAAGTTGTAAAAAAATACGCTCGTAGAATCAATAATTATTTAGGCGAAAACCAAGTAGGGACAAAACATATTGAGGATTTACATGATTTAGGATATATTCCGATGGTTTTTAAAGCATTGCCAGAAGGAGCAAGCGTTCCTGTTCGTGTACCTATGTTTACGATGTATAATACAATGCCAGAGTTTTTTTGGTTAACAAATTATTTTGAAACATTACTTTCGGCAGTAGTTTGGTTGCCTTGTAACTCTGCAACAATTGCTAAACAGTATAGAGTTGTACTTGATAAATATGCACAAGAAACTTCGTCTGTTCCAGAGTTTGTAGATTGGCAAGGACATGATTTCTCTATGAGAGGAATGGGAGGGATAGAAGCGGCTGTAACATCTTCTGCAGGGCATTTATTAAGCTTTACAGGTTCTGATACTATTCCTGCAATTGATTTTCTAGAAGAATATTATAATGCCAATTCAGATGTTGAGTTAGTTGCTGGATCTGTAGCAGCAACCGAGCATTCTGTAATGTGTATGGGAACTACAGAAGGAGAATGTGAAACTTTTAAAAGATTAATTTGCGAAGTTTACCCTAAAGGAATTGTTTCTATCGTTTCTGACACTTGGGATTTATGGAAGGTGTTAACCGATTATTTACCTCGATTAAAAGAAGAAATTCTTTCTAGAGAAGGAAAAGTAGTAATCAGACCAGATAGTGGGGATCCAGTTGATATTATTTGTGGTAACCCTAATGGTAAAACAGAACAAGAAAAGAAAGGTGTTATTGAGTTAATCTGGGACGTTTTTGGAGGAACTACAAATAGCAAAGGATATAAAGAATTAGTGCCACAAATTGGGGGAATATATGGTGATAGTATTACTGTAGCGAGAGCAACTCAAATTTGCGAAAGATTAAAAGCCAAAGGTTTTGCATCTACAAATGTGGTTTTAGGGATTGGTTCATTTACGTATCAATACAATACCAGAGATACTTTTGGTTTTGCAATGAAAGCTACGTATGGTGAAGTAAACGGAGAAGGAAGAGCCATCTTTAAAGATCCAATTACGGATGATGGAACTAAAAAATCTGCTAAAGGATTAATGAAAATTGACTTAGTAGATGGTGTATATCAATTAACCGATAATGTTTCTTGGGAAGAAGAGGCCAAAGGAGAGTTAAAAGAAGTCTTTAGAGATGGTAAATTATTAATCGACCACTCCTTGTCAGAGATTAGAAACAACGTAAAAAAAGAAGAGCTTGCTATAAGCTAACTAATAAAGAAAAAGCCTAAATGAAATTAACATTTAGGCTTTTTTATATAATACAACGAGTTGTATACAATTGTTTTTAACGCATAGAAACATAGTTTTGTACTCTTAAAAATAGGCGTTTCACTTATTTTGAACACACAGAGTTAGCTATGCGAGAGAAATGTTTTTCTTTTTTGCTTTCTTTTTAACGACACATAAAATCTATGTTTCTATGTGTTAAATAAGATTTTGCGAATTATATATAAAACGAATTAATGTAATTATTTCTTGTAGAAATTATTATGATCGATATATTCCCAGACTTTCTCGGGTAATAGCGGTTGAATATTTTTTCCTTCCTTAATATTATTACGAATAAAAGTAGAAGATATTTCTACAATTGGTGCATCTATTAAATGAATTTTAGGATGATTTTTTAGTTCTAAATTCTCTACTTCAGATGAAATTCGAGGATAAACATAAATGTCATAATTCTCAAGAATTACTTCATAGTTTTTCCATTTATGAAGTGTTTTCAAGTTGTCTTCGCCCATAATCAACGAGAATTCATGATTAGGATATCTTTCTTGTAAATGAACTAATGTATTTACAGTATAATTAGGCTGAGAGAGTTTAAACTCAATATCCGAAGGTTTTAACTTATCAAAACTATCTGTAGCGAGATGTACCATTTGCAAACGATGATAATCATCTAGCAAAGTATCTTTCTTTTTAAGAGGGTTATGTGGTGTTACTACCATCCAAACCTGGTCTAAATCCGCATGTTCTGCCATGTGATTGGCAATAATAAGATGCCCAACATGTATGGGATTAAAGGTTCCGAAATAAAGACCAATTTTCATAAAAAAGGTAATTTGTTTGATAGAATAAATAGCAATTAACTACATCAATAATATGATGAGGTAGTTTCTTTTTTACTTTCTAATTGTTCTAAAATAATAGCTATTAAGCTTAAAAACGACTCTTTTTACCAATAAAGTTGTCTATTGAGAATTTACCGCTTCCTGTTACAAAAAGAAGTAAATAAAATAATAGGTACAAAATTGCCATTTCTTTAACATCGATTGGATCAGCTCCATGAACAACAAATACAGCAACTAACATTGTTACAATTAAAGGTATTGAAGCAAGTCTGGTTCCTAAACCTATCGCGATAAGAAATGAACATACAACTTCGGCAAAAACAGCAAGACCTAAAGAAAGCATGCTTCCTACTCCTAGAGGATCAGGAAATTGAATTTCGCCACCAGCTAAAAGTGTATTTAACTTTGGTAAACCATGAAAAATCATCAATGTTGCAATCGTTAATCGGATTATAAGAATAATAAAATCTACGTTAGTTTCGTTTCTTTTTACTTGAAATAATCTATTCATGATAGTACTGTTTTTTATTTTAAAATAATTTGGAGTTGTATGTTGCTTTTTTAGAGCGTGGTATTATTTATTAATAAATTCTTTTACCAATTGGTAAGCTTCTTCTTTAGCAGTGTCCAAATCGTAGTTTTTGATGATTTTATCAAATTGTGGAGCAGTTGCTAATTCTACAGATGCTTTTGCAATACGCATATTGATTTTGTCTTCACTTTCGGTCGAGCGTTTTTTCAAACGAATTTTTAGCTCATCAATACTTGGTGGTTTTACAAAAACTGCAAGAGTTTCTTCTGGGAATTTATGTTTAATACGTAATCCCCCTGAAACGTCAATATCAAAAATTACATTCTTGCCTAAAGCCCAAATACGTTCGATTTCGCTTTTTAAAGTCCCGTAAAAATTATCACGATATACTTCTTCCCATTCCAGGAAATCTTCTGCTTTAATGTGTTTTTTAAATTCTTCTAATGAAATAAAATAATAATCCGTTCCATGTACTTCCTCTCCACGAGGTTCACGCGAAGCTGCCGAAATAGAAAATTCTAAGTTTAAATCTTCTTTACTTAATAAATGTCTAACGATGGTTGTTTTTCCTGAACCGGAAGGTGCTGAGAATACGATTAATTTCCCTTTTTTCATTACTTATGCTTTTGGCTTCAAGCTTTATGCTTTAAGCTTTTATTTATGATATCTTTTCTGGTTTCTAGTTTTTACAAAACATTCAAAACCTGCTCTTTAATTTTTTCAAGTTCATCTTTCATCATCACAACCAATTTTTGCATTTGAGCATGATTAGATTTAGATCCCATTGTGTTGATTTCACGACCCATTTCTTGGGTTATAAAACCTAATTTTCGACCATTGGCTTCAGTGCCTTCGATAGTTTCAAGGAAATAATCAAGATGATTGGTTAAGCGTACTTTTTCTTCGGTAATATCTAATTTCTCTAAATAGTAGATAAGTTCTTGTTCAAAACGATTTTCATCAACGTTTACCTGAAGTTCAGAAATTGCAGTTTGCAAACGATCTTTAATAGCCTGAACACGTTCTGGGTCTAATGCCAAAGCATCTGTCATGTACTGACGGATATTACCTATTCGTAACTGAAATTCTTTTTCAAGAGATTCACCTTCGTCTTTTCTAAAAGTTAAGATGTTTTGTAAAGCCTCTTCAATTACAGTTTGAATTTGCTCCCAATCATTTTCATCTATTTCCTCACGTTCCGTTTTTAATGTGTCTGGCATACGAATAGCCATTTTCATTAATTCGGTTTCATCGGCATCTGGATAAACCTCTTTAAGTTGGTTGATATAAATTCTCACGATAGGAACATTTACTTTCGTAGATGTTTGTTCAGAAGTACTTTCGATAAAGATTGAAAAATCGACTTTACCTCTTTCTAATTTCAATGCAATCTGATTGCGTAAACCCAACTCCATTTCTCTGTAAAGTGAAGGCATTCTAACATTAAGGTCTAAACCTTTACTGTTTAACGATTTTACTTCTACAGTAATTTTTTTTGTTGGTAATTGCAAAGAAGCTTTGCCGAACCCTGTCATGGATTGTATCATATAATTGGATATAAAGGGGCAAAGATAATGAAATATTTGGTGTATTGTTGTTGAAGGTTATTTGGTTAAAACCTTCATTACCTGCAAGATATTTTGTTGTGAGTTGCCAATGTATATTTTTTCGTCAATAATAAAGACAGGACGGCTCAAGAAAGTATAATGTTCTAATATATATTTCTTGAAATCAGCCTCAGTCAAAGATTTGTTTTTTAAATCCATAGACTTATATAATTGAGCCTTTTTGCTAAATAAAGCTTCGTAACTACCAGAAAGTTGGTACATTTCTTCAAGCTCAGCTTCAGTAATTGGATTTTGCTTGATATCATGAAAAACCAAGTCATTATCTTTAGGTAATCCTTTTATTATTTTGCGACAAGTATCGCAAGAAGCGAGGTAGTATATTTTGTTCATATTATCAAAGTTTAGAGTACAAAGAAAATTCATTTAATATTTAAATTGTTTATTTTTATGAAAAAAAACAAAATCATGAATCAAACATTTGAAACAATTAGAATAAGCAGAAAGTTAACGGCTCAATTTTTAGATAATTATTCTTTAGCACAATTAAACAAAATTCCAGAAGGGTTTAGTAATAATATAATTTGGAATGTTGCACACATCATTGTTACACAACAGCTTCTAGTTTATAAATTATCTGGATTACCAATGATGGTTTCGGATGTATTACTCGAAAAATATAGAAAAGGTACCAAGCCTGAAGGAGATGTATCTCAAGCAGAATTGGAAGAAATTAAATCATTACTTTTTACAACCATTGATCAAACTGAAACAGATTATAATGCCAATGTATTTAAAACTTATAATGAGTTAACGACTAGTCTTGGTTTTGTCCTTAAAAATATTGAGGATGCATTACCATTTAATAACTATCATGAAGCGCTTCATGTTGGAATTATGATGAGTATCCGAAAATTTATTTAATTTTTTCTATTGTTTCGATAGTTACAGTCATTGCTCCAGCGCCTTTGTTTTTAGTGATGTCCATAAAAGCACGTTTTGATAAGTCAATTTCGCGTGTTCTTACAAATGGACCTCTATCTGTGATTTCTACAATTACAGATTTTCCGTTGGCTTCGTTTGTAACTTTTACTTTAGTACCAAAAGGTAATTTTTTGTGAGCAGCAGTATATTTGCTATTGTTAAAACGACTTCCGTTTGCAGTTTTTCGACCATTAAAACGATCTGAATAATAGGAAGCGTGAGCAGATTTTTTGTAGATTTTTAATTTGGAATTTTTATCTATAGTTATAGAATCTTTTTCTGTATTAGTAGGAGAGGCAACTGTTTTATTCTTTTGATTTTTTAAAGTATCCTGAATCACTTTAGAATCAGCTGGTTTGGTTTGACTGTTAATATATGAAAAACCACAGCTTAAAAAAGTGATAATTAGGATAGAAAGTATGATAGATGTTTTATTGCTCATAAATTTTATTTTTAAGATGGATATACTTACACAAATAATATGCCGAAATAAAAAAAAGCCCTGTAATTAGGGCTTTATTTGTGTTTTTAGAACCATAACTTCCATGGTAATCTACTTAGGATCAGTACCAATCCTAATCCGTAAAAAATTGCAAATGTTTTGAATTTTGACTCGCTAGAGACTAAGTTTTTATGTTTTGACCATCCGATAGTTATCAAAATGATAGCTATAATATTGATTAATGGGTGTTCTAATGATGTAAGTCTTAAATCTGCGTTAGACATTTGTCCGAAAGCAGCTTTTCCAAGAGGAGAAACGAAATAAAGGAATAATCCGATTAGTAATTGCGTATGAGTAGCGATTAATGTAAAAAGACCAATTTTACGGTCTGTTGGTGTAAAATCTTTTTTTGAGGTAAAACCGATAATCGCATTTATAACTGCAACTAATAGAAGGATTAAGACAATATAAGCCCATCCTGAGTGAAATTTTTGTATAAAATCGTACATAGAACTAAAGTTTTTTAAACAAATATAAGCAAAATTATGGCATAAAAAAACGGCATTAAGCTAAAAAGCCAATGCCGTTTTTGTGAATTTTATGTTGTGATTTTTTTAGAAATCGTAACGTAAAGTAAAGTTCCAAGTTCTTCCGAAACCAAAGAATACTTGGTTACCTGTAGCTATACCATCATATGTTTTTCCAGCTGAAGCATAAGTAGGTCCATTTTTTCCATTAACAAAATCGTCAGCAAAAAAGTTAGTTCTAGATTCTGCAATATAAACTTTGTCTAAAACGTTGTTTACGTTTAATCTAAAGTTCATTGATCTGTTTTTATCTTTACCTACAAGCATTTTGTATGAGAAACCAGCATCCATTATTCCGTAAGAAGGTAATTCTAAAGCTCCTTTGTTGTCTGGAGATGCAAAGTTAATAGGGCTTAATCCTGCATATAAATTATCATTGAAGTTGTAATTAGCATCAACAGTAACTCTTGGTAATACTTCATAAGCTGCTCCTAAAGAAGCTGTCATTTGTGCAGCATCACCTACTTTTACTTTGTCCATGTAAACTGGAACTCCTGAGAATCCTGGAACTGGAGTGTTGTCTGCTTGGAAGTAAGCATTAACAGTTGCATTTCCTTTGTATTCCCAAATTCCATAAGAGAACATAGCGTTAACTTTTAACTTATCTGTAATGTTTGAATTTGCTTCAAACTCAATTCCAGAGTGAACTTCATTTAATCCTAAATATTCTGTGTAAGTTGTGTTTCCAACAACTCCAGGAGAATCTGGAAGAGCATTACCTTTTAAGTATCTGTCATTCCAAGTCGTGTTGTAAACGTTTACAGTTGCATTAAAGAAACGAGAACGGAATCCGTATCCTGCTTCAAAACCAATAATCTTTTCGTTAGTAACGTTAGGGTTTACTGTAGATTTGTTATTAGGGTAAACTGAGTTAAAGAATGGTTGCTTAGAGTAGTAACCTGCATTTACATACACATTATTTTTCTCGTTAATGTTGTAGTTAGCACCACCTTTTACGTTACCACCTAAGATGTTTTTATAATCTGTAGAAGATAATGGATCAGAAGTTTTGTATAAGAAATCATCTTCTCTTTGGTATCCTTGTTGAGAGATTGCTCCTTGAACAAATGCAGTTAAGTTATCTTTAGAGTACTCAAGTTGAGTAAAAGCTCCGTACCATCTTACATTACCAGTACTGTTGAATGCAATTTTTTCGTAGTCTTTGTTTTCGAAAGGATTCCATTGAACTCTTGTATCGTAAGTTGTAGTAAGGTGTCTACCTTGTGGTTTTAAATCAGCAACAGTGTTGTCGAAGAATTCTCCACCACCTAATAAGTCATTAACTACAGTAAAGTGGTATCCTTTGTAAGTTCTAGCATCAACTCCAAAATCTAAAGTTAATGTATTGCTTAATTTTTTATTCAAGTTGATTACAGCACCATACCAGTCATGAGAGTTGATAGATGAAGTTTGAGAAATTCCAGATGTTGTGTTGTAAACGTAATTAGGTGCACTTCCTGTTCTACCTGTAGCTGAACTGTTTTGGAAAACACCGCCAACTTGTGTTCTTGTTTGGTCTGCTCCGTTAAAATTAACTTTACCTTGACCAGAGTTCCAAGCTTGGATTCTGTTATAATCTACCATACCGTTTGGTAATAAAAAGGCTTGGTTGTTGTAAGTCATTCCTCCAATACCACCTGTAGCACTTGCTCCAGCACCACGTCCCCATGAAGCATAAAGAACAGAAGAAAGTTTAGTAGTTTCGTTTATTTTGTAATCCCAGTTAATAGATGCAACTGGCTTGTGGTAGTAGTTTTTTCTGATGTTATATCTTTCACCATTCAAATATCCTGCATCAGCATTGTATCTTGTATATGGGTTGTCAATAGAACCGTATTTTTGGTAAGTTTCAATTGTAGAAACTGTATTTCTTTGGTTATGCCATTGTGGTGCACCAGTTACAGTAAATTGAAAATCGTGTTTGTTGTCTTTTGTAGCATATCCTAAAGCTACGAAGTAGTTAGTTCCTTCAAATTCAGTTCCGTTGATGTATCCATCTCCCATTGTTTGAGATAATAAAACAGAAGCAGAAAGTCCGTTATCTAATTTTCCAGTATTGTAAGATCCTTGTAATTTTAAGTAATTAGCATTACCAAATCCAGAAGAAAATGATCCACCTTGTTTAATGTCAGATGATTTTGTTACAATGTTTATTGTTCCCCCTACAGAAGAAACTGCAAGTTTAGAAGAACCTAAACCTCTTTGTACCTGCATTGCAGAAGTTACATCAGAAAGTCCAGCCCAGTTACTCCAGTAAACAGTTCCACCTTCCATGTCATTAATTGGCATACCATTAACCATTACGGCAATGTTCTTTTGGTCAAATCCACGAATGTTGATTCTAGAATCTCCGTATCCACCACCACCTTTTGTAGCGTAAACTGAAGGAGTATTTCTTAAAATCTCAGGAAATTCTTGAGTTCCTAATTTTGCTTGAATCTCAGTAGCTTTAATAGTAGAAACTGCAACAGGAGTTTTTCTGTCCTTAGCGATATCAACTACTGTACTTTTTACAACAATCTCACTTAATTCGTTAGAGTTTGATGTTAAAACGATAGTTCCTAAATTAACAGTTCCTCCTTTAGAAACAGAAAATTTAATTGTCTTAGAGTCGTAACCTAAGTAAGAAACAACTACTTCTCCAGAAGCTACTGAAGTTGTAATAGAAAATTTACCATCAAAGTCGCTTGATCCAGCGTCTGATGACCCTTTAACTACAGCGTTTGCTCCAGGTAAAGAATTAGAACCATCGGTAATTGTACCTGTGATTTTTCCTTGCGAAAATACGGTTGAAACCATCATGAACAATAGTCCCGTGAGTAACCAATTTTTCATTGTCTTCATTTGTTATTTAGTTAATTGTTTTTGGCAAAATTATAACAAATTAATCGGATTATGTTATCAAAACGTTAAGAAAATGTCGTTTTGCGTAATCTCTTGAGTATTAAAGTGATTTTGTTGATTTATAGTAAGAAAAATGGCATTTTTTTAAATTTTATGGATGGTTTTTTGTTAAAACATCAAAAAATAAAAACGCTAAAAAGCGAGTCTATGTTAATTTTAGATAAAGCGAATAACTTGAGGATTAGTATTATAAGAAAAAGCTTATTGATCTTTAAAATCAATAAGCTTTTTAGGGATTATTTACTATAAGTTACTAGTTCTTACTTATTCTTCAAAAAATGATTTAATAAGAAAGAGGTTGAACTATCATGATTTTTAACTGTTTTTGTATTGATTTCATCTAATATAGAATTTGCCAATTGTTTACCTAATTCTACTCCCCATTGGTCATAACTAAATATATTCCAGATAAGTCCCTGAACAAATATTTTATGCTCGTATAATGCAATTAATGAGCCTAAAGATTTAGGAGTTAGTTTTTGTATTAAAATAGTATTTGTCGGTTTGTTACCGGTAAATACTTTAAAAGGTAATAAGAATGCAGCTTTATCTGCAGCAAGCCCTTGTTTATCAAATTCAGCTTGAACCTGTGCTGCAGTTTTTCCGTGTAATAGAGCTTCAGTTTGTGCAAAGAAGTTTGACATCAATTTATTGTGATGATCTTCATTACCATATAATGGTTCAACGTATCCGATAAAATCTGTTGGGATTAATTTTGTTCCTTGGTGTATTAACTGGAAGAATGCGTGTTGCGAGTTTGTTCCAGGTTCTCCCCAAATAATAGTTCCTGTTTGGTAGTTAACAGGTTTTCCGTCACGACCAACGCTTTTTCCATTACTTTCCATTGTTGCTTGTTGCAAGTATGGGGCAAGTTTTTGTAAATATTGTGTGTAAGGAATTAATGCTTCACTTTCGGCTCCAAAGAAATTATTATACCAAACGCTTAATAAAGCTAGAATTACAGGAATGTTTTGGTCAAATTCTGCCGATTTAAAATGTTCGTCTGTTTCATTAGCGCCATCTAATAATTGATTGTAATTATCAAAACCAACCGCTAGGCTAATGCTTAAACCAACCGCACTCCATAAAGAGAAACGTCCGCCAACCCAATCCCACATCGGGAAAACATTGTCTGGGTTAATTCCAAATTCTGTTACTTTTTGAATGTTTGTTGAAACAGCTACAAAATGCTTTGCAATATCTTCTTGTGAAGCCGATTTTAAAAACCATTCTTTAATCGTTTCAGAATTTGATAATGTTTCCTGAGTTGTAAATGTTTTAGAAACAATCAGGAAAAGTGTTGTTTCAGGATTTAATTTTTTGATAACTTCATTTACGTGATCTCCATCTACATTAGAAACAAAATGTGTAGTTAAATGATTTTTGTAAAACTGTAAAGCTTCAACTGCCATAACAGGACCAAGGTCAGAACCTCCAATACCAATATTAACAATATCAGTAAAAGCTTTTCCTGTAAAACCTTTTCTTTCTCCAGAAATTACTTCGTGGCTAAATTTTTTGATTTTGTTTTTTACTTCGTAAACTTCAGGAATTACATTTTCTCCGTCTACTTTTATAACTGCAGATTCTGGCGCACGTAAAGCGGTATGTAAAACTGCTCTGTTTTCGGTTTGATTAATTATTTCTCCACTAAAATATTGAGATATAGCATCTTTTAATCCAATTGAATTTGCTAACTCTAATAAAAGAGAGATAGTCTCCTGACTTATATTGTTTTTAGAATAATCTAGTAAGAAGTCATTCCATTGTAAGTTGAATTTTTGAACACGAGTATTATCTTGTTGAAACAATTCTTGTATAGTGGTTTCGTGAATTGCGTTATAGTGGTTTTGTAGATTTTTCCACGCTTCAGTCCCGGTTGGGTTTGTTGTGTTTAAAGCCATTTTTTTGTCTTAATTGAAAATTTGGTTATTAAAACACAAAAATACTGAAATTAGTTTTTAATAGTGTAACGCTTCACGATTATATAACAATTAGTTACGAAAACGTTTTATGTAGTTATTCGTTTTTAATTTTTGTCGTTATTATAACTGCACCATCATTTTCTTTTTCATTATAAATGATGCGACTACTGTTTTTGTTTAAAAAGTTTAAACTTATGATGTCAGATTTTTTAAGAGGTAGTATTATAGTGTCTTGTTTTTTATTGTATTTAAAAGGAATTCCGTCAATTACAATTAAAGGAGATTTGTTAATTTGATTTTCTTCAAAGGCTTGGTTGACTAATTGTAAGACAAAATATTTATTTTCTTTTGTGTCATTTAAAACAAAGTTCTTCGGGGTAGAACATCCTAAAATTATTGTAGAAGAAAGTATTAGTAAAGTTCTTTTCATTAAATAATTATAGTTTAGTAAAATGGTGTTTCAGGGTTAGAGCTTTTACCAAATCTTCCACCAAGGTTTTTTATTTACCTCAATTGTTTTCTTGGTCATATTGATTTCTATTCTTTTGGGTGATTCTGTTTTAATTTTAGAATCATCAAAATACATTTCGCCAGTTTCATTCATTCCAATTGGAGTTTTTGTTCTTTCTTTCCAATCTTTAGTTTGTAGTTCTGGAATTAGCGGACTGTTTCTTTTGTTAAAGAATTTTTCTCTTGCTTTTTCTGTAATTTCTTCTTCTAGGTTTGAAGATGAGTTTTTAAAAAGCGTTAATGAGTTGTCTGGAATATTTAAAAGAAAAACTTGCGTTTTGTCATCGATTGTCTGAATGTCTAATACTTTAAAATAAGCAATAGTATCTAATAGAAAGTGACCAATCTTGGCTGAATCGGGATTGAATATAGATAAGTCTTTTGCGTGAGCACTTGCGATTAAATATCTGAAATTTCCAGAAAGTCCGCCACCTATAGAGCTCATATCGGTAAAACCCTTTTCTTGAATTATCTGTCCAACTTTATAGTTTGAAATTAAATCGTCGGGTAAATTTGTATCTCTATAAAATAGTTTTAAGCCAGAAAAAGTTTCATTGTAAATTGCTTTAAGGCGAACATTTTTCATCGTTTCTATTTTTTAAAGAATGTGGTTTCAGTAAAAATTATAAATTGCCAATACTATCCAGTTCTCTTTTCAGAGGTTCGATTTGTTTCATGAAACGTGTTTTTTCATTTCCAGTCAGAGATTCTCCAGTTGGTAAGTTAAGTCGAAGTGCATCAACTTGAACACCGTTTTTCCAGAAACGATAGCATACGTGAGGTCCGGTTGCAAGACCTGTGCTTCCTACTAATCCTATAGTTTGACCTTGAGTTACACGTTGTCCTCGTTTTACTAATATTCGGGACATGTGTAAGTATTGAGTAGAATAAGTACCGTTGTGTTTTACTTTTACAAAATTTCCGTTTCCAGCCGTATATCCTGTAGCTTCAACAACACCCGAAGCTGTGGTTGAAATTGGTGTTCCTGTTGGAGCTGCGTAATCAGTTCCTTTATGTGCTTTCCAGGTATGTTGTACTGGGTGAAATCTGTTTGCGGTAAATCTAGACGTAATTCGGCTAAATTTGATCGGTGTTTTTAAGAAGAAGTTTTTCAGTGTTTTTCCTTCATCATCATAATATTCGACTTTCCCTGAAGTTGTGTCTCTTTCAAACGGAAATGCATATATGATTTTGCCTTTATATTCAAAAAAAGCAGCTTCAAGTTCTTCAACACCGTCATAAGTTTTTCCATTTATAAAACGTTCTGTAAAAATTAATCCGTAGCGATCTCCTTTTTTAAGTTTGAAGAAATCGATAGACCATGAGAAGACTTTGGTGATTCTGCTTGCAAGAGCGGCTTCTACACTTTCGTTTCCTAAAGTTTCAGATAAAGAACTTTTTAAAACTCCTCCTATTATTTTTCGTTTAAGAGTAACTGGTTTTACTTTTTTGTGTGCTTTTGCAATGCTATCGCGTAAATCGACTACATAATAGCTTAATGCATCAGGCTGATATATAAAAACTTGTAAATCGTTTGTTTTGTTTTTAGATCTAAGAAGGGTGTATGGTTTATGGTATCTAATGGTTCTTACATTAAATGAATCCTTAATTTGTTCTACAATATTATAGACTTGTTTGTTTCCAATGTTTTGTCCTTGTATAATAGTTCCAAAAGTTTCACCTTTCTCTATAGTATCGTTAACTACATTGTAGTCAGCATAATTAAAGCCAAAATCAACTTTCTGTGCTTTTGGTTTGGTAATTTTAGTTTCAATTTTATCCGTCGTTTTATTACATGATATTATTAAAAATAACATTATTATAATTGCTGATACTTGTTTCAAACTCTTCACTTTTATTTATTATACTTCTTTTTCATTTCCCCAATTGGCTAATTCTTCTGCACTCCATAACTCTGGAAAAAATATCCTGCGTTGGTATTTTGGATGCATATATTTTTGCCAATCGCTTCCGCCTGTTGCTTCTCCATTTCCTTTTCCGCTTTCAAGAATGTATTTTCTAGCAGTGTTTAAATGTTGCATTACCCATGTAATATTTACAGTGTGGTCATAATGGCGCATAGCTTGAACTAATGCTGGGTTTTTTTGGTCTTCTTCTGGAAGTTGTTTGAATTTTTGCCAAATATTTTTGGTCTTGTATTCTTTCATTTGGTTTAGGAATTGAGACTTGTATTTTTTCTCAAATTCCTGAAGTAAATATGATTTTTGACCAGTTTGATAATCCTTCCCGGCTGCTTGCCAGTATAAATGTTCAAAACTAGTTTCTAGGTCGGTATTTGCATCAAATTTGTCTTTGTATCTGCGATCTGTTAAATTAATTACATCTGTTGATGAGAATTCAACCAATCGGTATTGCGCGCTCTGAAAACCACTTGCTGGAGTTAATGTATTTCTGAATTTCATATATTGCTCAACTTCCATACCATTTTCCATAATGCTGAAAGAGTTGGTTAGCATGTCGAAATAACGTGTAATTCTAGAAAGACGCTCGCTGAAAAAATCAGTCTGAATATTTTCTACTTCTGAAACTTGCTCAATCTCCCAAAGAATCATTTTAAAGATTAATTCGTTTACCTGATGGTACATAATAAATACCATTTCGTCAGGAAGAGTAGTTCTTTGTATTTGAAGGTTTAGGAGGGCGTCAGTTTGAATGTAGTCCCAATACGTAATAGGTTTAGACCAAAGCAGACCTTCTAATTGTACGTCAGTTTTTTGGTTAATAGCGTGGTATTTTTTATCAATTTCTTTTAAAATTGATTCTGAATTATCAGTGATATTCATTATTTTTTTACTTTAAATGGATTTTTTAATCCTTTGAATGCGTCCAAATCGGCTTTTATAGAGCCAACAGCAAGTTCTGCTTTTATTCGGACTGGTAATTTGTTTTCGTCGTCTGTTATCCAGAGTGTTACGCTTTCTTTTTCTTTAAAAACTCGCCCTGATTGTACCAATGGTTTAAAAATCATTGTCGGAACGGTTCCAAATTTAGTTGTAATATCCTCACGACCTACGAATTTTAACTTAAATTTTGTTGTTTCGTCGTC
Source organism: Flavobacterium hydatis (assembly GCF_000737695.1). GTDB lineage: Bacteria > Bacteroidota > Bacteroidia > Flavobacteriales > Flavobacteriaceae > Flavobacterium > Flavobacterium hydatis. Next base: position 248,310 of record NZ_JPRM01000001.1, on the reverse strand, counting down.
AAAAAACATGTCGATTGTTATAGATTCTCCCGATTTTAGTTTGTCGATATTAGGATGGTTCCTTAAATAGTAAAATGAGGAAATGATATCTTGTACGTTTTTACCAATAACGATTGTTTTTTCGGTTTTGTGTTTGTAGTCTTTTACAAGAACACGCCCATCTTGGTTAAAGAATCCTTCTTGATTTTTGGTGTAGCCGCCTTCGTCAATTTTTCGTACAAACTGATATGGATTTCCTGTTTCTTTATCAAAATAACTTTCATATAAATCATCTACTTTAAAGAAAAAACGAGACATGCCAGTTGTGTAACCTTTACCCACAGCGTGAAACACTTTCTTGTTGTTTACTGTAGCATCTTTTATTTCGAGTGTTGCGTATCCTGCGTTTATGATGCCATAATGTATTCTGAATTTGAACCATTCACCTACATCAAATGAGTCTTCTTTTTGAGTGTCGAAGCTAAGCGTAAGGATTACGAATATGGAGAGGATTAGTTTTTTCATAAGATTCTTTGACAATTTATTAAAATAAATGCAAATTCTATTCCAAATGTATTAAAACAAAAAAACTCAGTCAAGGAATGACTGAGTTTTTATGCTATTAACTAACCAAAAAACTATAAATTATGAAATTTATATCAATTTAGGAAGGAAACCACCCCCTCCTGTTTTGCGAGTGCAAAGATAGATACAAACTCATTAAAAATAATAGTAAAAAAGTGAGTTTAACATAACATTTGCAAAAAAAGCATCAGTTTAAAGAGGATTTTTTTACATAATGCATAAAAAATGCATTTTTACAGTGTTCCTCGCAATTCTTGCTCTCTTTCGATTGACTCAAAAAGTGCTTTAAAGTTCCCTGCGCCAAATCCTTTTGCTCCCATTCTTTGAATTATTTCGAAAAATAGGGTAGGACGGTCTTGAACTGGCTTCGTAAAGATTTGTAATAAATACCCATCTTCGTCTGCATCGACCATAATGGCTAATTTTTCAATTTCGTTGATATCTTCTTTCATCATACCCATATGAACACCTAATCTTTCAGGTATTGCTTGGTAATAAGTGTGAGGAGGAGCAGATAAAAACTCAACTCCACGCGCTTTTAGTTGAGATACAGTTTTTATAATATCATCGGTTGCGATAGCAATATGTTGGATTCCAGGTCCACCATAAAAATCTAAATATTCTTCTATTTGTGATTTTTTCTTTCCTTCGGCTGGTTCATTAATTGGGAATTTAATTCTTCCGTTTCCATTAGACATTACTTTACTCATCAACGCAGAATATTCTGTGGTGATTTGTTTGTCATCAAACGATAAGAAATTCACGAATCCCATAACGTCTTCGTAGAATTTTACCCATGTATTCATTTCGTTCCAACCAACATTTCCTACCATGTGATCAATATATTTTAATCCTGTTGGTTCTGGATTATAGTCAGATTTCCATTCTTTGTAACCTGGTAAGAAAACACCATTGTAGTTTTTTCTTTCTACAAAAATGTGAACTGTTTCTCCGTATGTGTAAATACCTGAGCGTACTACTTCTCCAAATTCGTCTTTTTCGACAGTTGGTTCCATAAAAGAACGTGCACCACGTTTCATAGTTTCTTCATAAGCACTTCTTGCATCTTCAACCCAAAGAGCAGCAACTTTTACACCATCACCATGTTTTTTAAGGTGTTCATGTATTGGTGAATCCTGTGTTAAAGGGGTTGTTAGAACAATTCTGATTTTGTCTTGTTTTAAAACATAAGATGCTTTGTCTCTTACTCCTGTCTCTAATCCTGCATAAGCTAATGATTGGTAACCAAAAGCAGTTTTATAATAATGTGCCGATTGTTTTGCATTTCCTACATAGAATTCTACATAATCTGTTCCTAATAAAGGAAGGAAATCTTGTGCTCCTTCAAAGATTTTTTCTAATCCGTATTCTACTGATTTTACTTCTTTACTCATTGTGTTTATTTGTTTAATCGGTTAATCGTTTAATTGATTTGAACCGAAGTGTTGTTTTAAGATTTGATTTTTTTTTTACCGCAAAGTGCGCAAAGTTTTTTATAAGCAAGGTTTTGTAAAAACACAAAGGACACAAAGCTTAGCGAACTTGTATTGATAAAACTTCATTAGAAAATCTTTGTGAACTTTGCGTAAAATCCTTTGCGGACTTTGCGGTTAGATCGATTTGTTAATTACTCACACCACGATTTGTAATATTGTCCATCATCAAGACCCATTGCTTCTTCCGTTACCATAAGCGGACGGAAAGTATCAACCATTACGGCTAATTCGTGGGTTTCTTTATGACCAATACTACGCTCCATTGCTCCTGGCGCAGGACCGTGTGGAATTCCTTTTGGGTGTAAAGTGATATGACCTTGCTCAATATTATTACGACTCATAAAATCGCCATCAACATAATATAGTACTTCGTCTGAATCTATATTGCTATGATTGTAAGGCGCTGGAATGGCTTTCGGGTGATAATCGTAAAGTCTTGGGCAGAATGAACAAACGACAAAAGTTGCCGTTTCGAAAGTTTGATGTACTGGTGGCGGTTGGTGTACACGCCCAGTTATAGGCTCGAAATTATGAATTGAGAATCCGTATGGGAAATTGTATCCGTCCCAACCCACAACGTCAAAAGGATGTGTGGCGTAAACCACTTCGTGAATCATGCCTTCTTTTTTAATTTTAATTAAAAAATCACCTTTTTCATCATGTGTTTCCAATTCGTTTGGTAAAATAAAATCACGCTCGCAAAATGGAGAATGTTCTAAATGCTGACCTGATTGGTTTTTATAACGTTTTGGGGTATAAAAAGGAGCGAATGATTCAACATAAAAAAGTCGGTTTTCTTCGGTCTCAAATTCTATTTGATAAATAATACCTCTTGGAATGATTAAGTAGTCGCCATATTCAAAAGGGATATTCCCAAGCATGGTTCTTAATTTACCTTTTCCTTTATGGATGAAAAGCATTTCATCGGCATCGGCATTTTTGTAGTAATATTTTCTAAGCGATTCTTTTGGAGCTGCAAGTCCTATAATACAGTCTTTGTTGACTAACATAGCTTTACGACTGTCCAGAAAATCATTTTCGGGTTTAAGCTCAAAACCTTTAAAAAGTAACGATTTTATGTTTTTTCCGATTGCAATTTTTGGTTCAACGGAATAAGAGTTTAAAATTTCTTTTACCTGTGTTGGTCTGTGAACATGATAAGACAATGATGAATGTCCGTGAAAACCTTCGGTTCCAAACAATTGTTCGTAATATAAACCTCCGTCAGGTTTTTCGAATTGGGTGTGTCTTTTTTGAGGAAAATCTCCAAGTTTATGATATAATGGCATGGCTTTTCTATTAGATAATTTTAAATTAGATAATTCGAAAAATTTGAATTGTGTGAACAGACAATTAGCTCAATATTGTATAATTGACTAATTATCTCAATTCGGTAGTTTTATTCAGGATTTCTCTTGATAAGGAATTGAAGATACTCTAATAAACCTGTCCATTTTGTTTTCATTATAACAAATGTCGTAATTTTTATGAATCAAAATTACATATTATATTATTTATAACATAAAATTTTTCTAAAAATCTAAACTAAAACACAAAACCTATTTTAAACCATGTGTAGCCTTTAGTATTTTCAGGCGACCAAGAGTATTTTATTTCTATTGGACCTATTATTGTTTCTAAACCATAACCTACCGCATAACCAGTATATTTAGGTACTGATACCCACTCGACGCCTTCGAAAATATTGTTTCCAAGATTTGCAAAGTTGGCTGCGAAGTTAATGTGATTTTTTTTGAATATCTCGTAATCAAAAGTTGCTTCGGCTTTTATAAGGCTGTTTCCTGCAGCACTTAAAAAGTCGTATCCGTAAAAATAATTAAAATTATCTAATTTGTAATAACCGTATCCTCCTAAAACATAATTGAAAAAGGGTACGCTGGTTTGACCTAATGTTAATCCTGCATTTGCCTTAAGTACAACAGTTGCTTTATTAAATACAGTTTTTGCAACCCCAATTTCGGCTTTTGCAGTAGAGAAAGGCTCGAAAACACCAGTATAATTTGAAGAAAATAAATAGGACTGTATATTCCCCGAGAAGCCCCATCCTCTTTTAGGAAAGTCTTTATTATCGAAGGTGTCGTAATTCATATATCCAAATAAACTAAAGTAACTACTCTTATCAATATTAGGGTCTACAGTTGTAAGTGTTTCGGAATTTACTTTTAAATATTTGTATTCGACTCCGCCACCTATTAGGAATTTTTGAACAAAAAGCGTTTGAAAATAAGCTTGATTGTTGAAATCAAGAAAATCAACATTAACTAAATTTGGATCTGAACTCTTAAGAAGCGGACTACTTAATTCGTGAGTTATATTTCGGTTAAATTGAGTTAGTCTTGATTTAAAACCAAAACTAATATTGAATCCGTTCTCAATATAATAGTCAAGATTGTATCTGAAATTATCTCCTAAAATAATATCTAAAGAGGTAATGTCATTTTTAAACAGTGTTTTTCTGTGAGTAAGATTTACTAAAATCGCACTTTTGTAAAGTCCATCATAGTGCAAACCGAATTTAAGATAGGTTTGTGTTGGATTTTCCTTTAAAGTTAAATTTAAATCATCACGGTCTCCATTTTTATCTAATGAATAAGAAATAGCACTAAAGTTTTGAGTCGCATTAATATTGTTAACTCCTTTTAATAGGTCGGTATAGGTTATTTTTGATCCAGGTTTAAATCTTAGTTTACTGGTAATATATTCGTCAGTGAAATTTTCCAGAAGATTGCAATTTATTTTATCTATTTGCAATGTGTCTGAAGCTACTTTTAATTCGGGTTTTTTATAATATCCTTGTTTTTCGACTAATGCTTTGATTTTTTCATACGTTGCAAAAGTTGCATCTTCTCCTCTGCGGATAATTTGTTCCCCTTTGTCAAATGAGATTACACCATATTCTTTAATATCTGGTTTGATATAAATATCTGTATTTTTTATTTTTCTCTTCATCTTATCGATAGATTGAAGATTGGTTATTTGTACTAAAATACGAGTGGCATCTTTCAGCTTTTTTCGGTCTAGTAAATCATCTTGTACATCGACTCCTATGATAATATCTGCGCCTAAATTCCGAACTTCTTTTATTGGGTAATTGTTTACAACTCCACCATCTACAAGGAGTTTGCCATCTATTTCTACAGGCGAGAATAGGGAAGGGAATGCTGCGCTGGCAATCATGGCTTGCGCCAAATTTCCTTTGTTAAGTAATACTTCTTCGCCAGTTTCTATATTGGTAGCGATACATAAAAACGGTGTAGGGAGCTGATTAAAATCGCGAATGTGTCTTACGTTTCGTGTAAGACTGCTCAATAAATTATAGTTGTACATTCCCTTGGAAAGTGCTTCGGGAATTCCAATTTTAAAATTGCTAAAAGGTAAAATTATTGCGTATAGTTCGTCGTTTCTTTTCTCGTAAAAGTTTTTGGATGATCTTGGGATATAGTCGTTTATTAAATCATCGAAATTAGTTTTCTTGAAAATTGAATCAATTTGTGATGCGTTGTAACCCGATGCATAAAGTCCGCCAATGATGGATCCCATACTGGTACCACCTATATAATCGATTTTTATTCCTGCTTCTTCCAGAACTTTTAATACTCCGATGTGGGCAAATCCTTTGGCACCACCACCACTTAATACCAAACCTATTTTGGGCCGATAATTCTCGTTTGGATCAATTTTTTTTATAGTGTCTTGTGCAAATGTGTTTTCTGAGAAACTAAAGGTTATTAAAATAACTATTGCTTTTATGCCCCAGATGGGAATGGAAAACTGCGAGTGAAGAAAAGCTATTTTTTCTTGTAGAAAAAGAGCGACCCAAGAAGCTCCTTTTTTTGCAATAGAAAAAAAGTTTTTTAATCGAGTATTTGTAATGGACAGCTGGATGAGGCTCATAGAAATAGCTGGTTTGTTTTGTAAAAGTCGGAAATATTATTGAACTTTATAGGTTGATTTTGTTTTAATAATATTATTTCTTTAATAATATTAGGTTTTTGTTTTTGTCGAATTTCCAAACATCAGTATGCCATCGTGCACCTCCTCGACAACTAGACTGTATTGTTTTTTTCTTTTTATTTATTTGTATATCGCAAAACTCATCGCATTCTGGACCAAAGTTTCTGGGCATTTTTAGTAGTGTAAATTGACTGTTTGTTGGGGCGTAAATAAAGAGTTGAAATATGGTGTAAACTCCCATTCCGTCGTCTAGATGATAGGTGGCAAAATCTTGATAACCATCAAAATTGTAATCCTCAATAGCAAAATGCATTTCTCTGCCTGTGATTGATGTTTCGATACTGTCTATAATTTGTGTTTTATCATTTTTAGATGTAGAGATTTCTAATTTTTCGAAATCATTAATCGCTTTAATTTTTATTTGTACGTTGTCCTTTTGACTAAATTCGATATTTTTTTGGCTGTAACTATGGTATGAAAATAATAGGATGATGTTTAAAATGATTATTTTCATGGGGTTATTCTGGATTGGCGTTATTGTAAAATGTTGTTATTTTTTTAGCTTTGGATGGGCCTACAACATCTGATATTTCTTTTTCGGATGCTAATTTTAATCGTTTTACACTTTTAAAATGTTGTATTAAGGTAAGCATCGTTTTTTCGCCTATTCCCGGAATACTTTCTATAGACGAATTTAGTGCAGCTTTGCTACGTTTGTCACGGTGAAATGTGATTCCGAATCTATGTGCTTCGTTTCGTAATTGTTGAATAATTTTTAAGGTCTCGGATCTTTTGTCCAGATATAAAGGAACTGAATCTCCGGGATAAAAGAGTTCTTCGAGGCGTTTGGCAATACCTATTATTGTGATTTTGCCGCGTAAACCAAGTTCGTCGATACTTTTTAAAGCTGCAGATAGTTGTCCTTTTCCTCCGTCAATAATTATTAATTGCGGCAATGGTTCATTTTCTTCTAATAATCTTTTATAACGGCGATATACTATTTCGGTCATAGATGCAAAATCGTCTGGTCCTTCGACAGTTTTTACATTAAAATGGCGATAATCTTTTTTGCTTGGTTTTCCATCTTTAAAAACCACGCAGGCAGCAACAGGATTGGTTCCTTGTATGTTGGAGTTATCAAAACATTCTATATGACGTGGCTCAACTGGCAGGCGTAAATCTTTTTGCATTTGTGCCATGATACGTTTGGTATGGCGGTCAGGATCTACGATTTGCAATTGCTTGAGTTGTTCTATTCGGTAAAACTTGGCGTTTCTAATCGATAAATCTAGAATTTGTTTTTTATCGCCCAGTTGCGGAACGGTTACTTTTATGTTTTCGCCCAAATCAACATCAAAAGGAACGATGATTTCTTTGGATAATAATTGGAAACGCTCTCGTAGTTCGATTATAGCGAGTTCTAGTAATTCGGCATCGGTTTCGTCTAATTTCTTTTTTATTTCTAAAGTATGTGAACGAATAATCGAACCATGGGAAATTTGAAGAAAATTGACATACGCTGAGCTTTCGTCAGAAACTATCGAGAATACATCAATATTGGTGATTTTAGGATTTATAATAGTCGATCGAGATTGATAATTCTCTAGAATTTCTATTTTTTCTTTTATTTTTTGTGCTTCTTCAAAACGTAAATCTTGTGCCAATTGGATCATATGACGCTTGAAATCTTTCATGCTTTCTTTGAAATTTCCTTTTAGGATTTCGCGTATTGCATCGATTTGTTTTTGGTATTCTTCAAGTGTTTCTAATCCTTCGCACGGACCTTTACAATTACCAATATGATACTCCAGGCATACTTTAAATTTACCACTATCGATATTTGATTTGCTTAAATCAAAATTGCACGTTCTAAGTGGGTAGAGTTCTTTGATAAGATCAAGGATTGTGTGTACGGTCTTGAAACTAGTATAAGGACCAAAATATTCTGAACCATCTTTGACCATTCTGCGTGTTGAAAAAATACGAGAAAAAGGTTCTTTTTTTATACAAATCCAAGGATAACTTTTATCATCACGTAACAATACATTGTAGCGTGGTTGTAGGGTTTTTATAAGATTGTTTTCTAATAAAAGCGCATCGGTTTCGCTAGGAACAACGATGTGTTTTATTGTTACAATTTTTTTTACCAAAACATTTGTTTTGGCATTATCATGAATTTTGTTGAAATAGGAAGAAACTCTTTTCTTTAAATTCTTGGCTTTGCCTACATATAATATTTTTCCATCTTTATCATAATATTGATATACACCAGGATTATCTGGTAAAGTCTGAATTTGGAGTTCGAGAGGAGTCTGCATACAACAAATTTAAACTTTTGAGTTTGAATTTTATAATTCTTTTGAGTTTCTTCCAAAAAAAGAGCCCGTTTTTTATAGAAAACGGGCTCTTTTTTTATTGCGAATTTTTATTTTATTGTAAAGTATTCGGTTTGTAGTAAATGCGTTCTTTCATCAAATGAGAAGTCTACATATTTTGCATCATCTTTTTTAATAGTAACTTCTAAACTGCTTCTTCCAATTTCTTTTTTATCAGCATCAAAAGCTTTTAAAATAAGTTTTCCTTTAAAATCATTTTTAGCAATTAAGTAAACAGTTACTTTTTTTTGTTTATCTGTATCTGCTCCGTATATTTTTTCGGCTTTACATTCCTCAAAATTTGTTTTAAAAGTTGGATCAGGAATCACTTTAGAAGTGTTGATGCTTTCGCTCATTCCTGAGTTTATCCCTTTTATAACATCTCCAATTCCTTTAGATGCACTTTTAGCTGCCTCTTTTCCTTGTTCTTGGAGTGCTTTTCCTGCGCCTTCTATTAGTTTAGATTTTACAGCAATTGCTTCGTTTCCGTCAGCTTCTGCTTCTTTCATTTTTTCTTCTTTACTCATGCAGGAAACCAGTAGGGTTAATGCGCCAAATAAAACTGCTAATTTTTTCATTTTAAATCTTTGGTGTGGGTTAGTTGATTAAGAATATAAGTGTTAAAGTCAAAGATATAAATTTAAAATATAATTTCTATATTTAGCTTTTATTATTGAATATGAGAAATAGTAAACCATTGGTGATTTTTGGTGAATCCATTTTACCAGGTGAAAGTAAAACTGTTAATGTCGAAATTGCCCGACTACACACTACAACCAAATTAAATATTCCTGTTATTGTAAGACGTTCGAAGATTGAAGGCCCTGTGGTACTTTTTTCTGCAGGAATTCATGGAGACGAGATTAATGGTGTCGAGATTGTACGCCAGATAATTAGCAAGAGAATTAATCGTCCGTTGCGAGGAACTATTATTTGTATTCCGGTTATAAATATGTATGGTTTTGTAAATAAAGCTCGTGAGTTTCCTGATGGTCGTGATTTAAACCGTGTTTTTCCCGGAAGTAAAAAAGGATCTTTGGCAAGCCGTTTTGCGTATCATATTGTTACGGATGTTTTGCCAATTGTAGATTATGCTGTCGATTTTCATGCTGGTGGAGCAAGCCGCTTTAATGCACCACAGATTAGACTTTCTGAGAATAATACTGATTTAAAGGTTTTGGCTGATGTATTTAATGCACCTTTTACGTTGTATTCTAAAAATATTTCGGGTTCGTTTAGGAGTATTAGCGAAAAATTAAAGGTGAAAATGCTACTTTTTGAAGGTGGAAAATCATTAGACATTAATCATGAAATTGCTAATATTGGTATTGATGGAGTTAAGCGTTTGCTAGCTTATTTAGGAATGCTTGATTCTAATCATGTTGTTGATCATCCTAAAGAACCATCTATTTATATCGAAAAATCAGTATGGCTGCGAGCTAAATGTTCGGGGTTATTACATGATTATAATACAATTGGTAAGTTTGTTAAAAAAGGAACTATTCTGGCAATTATTACTGATCCTTTTGGTAAGTTTGAACGAAAGGTAAAAGCTCCGCATGATGGTTATATTATTAATGCAAACCACTCGCCAATTGTGTACGAAGGGGACGCTATTTATCATATGTCCAAAAACAATTTAGACGAAGATGACAACTAAAAAGGAATTGCGCTTACAAAAAAAAGGATTGAGAAAACAGCTTACGGAAACTGATATTGACGAATTGAGTTTGGTTATTGCCAATAAAGTACTTTCATTACCAATTTGGGAGAAAACTTATTTTCATGTTTTCCTGCCGATTGTAGAGCATAAAGAAGTTAATACGGAGTTTATACTGCATTTATTAGCTGGAAAAGATAAAGAAGTTGTAATTTCTAAAAGTGATTTTGACACTCGAAATATGACTCATTTTTTGCTTACTGATAATACTAAAATAAAGAAGAACGAATATAATATTCCTGAACCTGTAGATGGTCTGGAAGTTCCTTCGAGTAAGATTGATGTTGTTTTTGTTCCTCTTTTAGCCTTTGATACTTTTGGAAATAGAGTAGGGTATGGTAAAGGATTCTACGATAAGTTTTTATCTGAATGTAAACCTGAAACGATTAAAATAGGTTTGTCTTTTTTTGAGGCTGAAACTGAAATTACGGATGTTTTTGAAGGTGATATAAAACTTGATTATTGTGTTACACCTGAAAAGGTTTATAAGTTTTAATTTATTGGTTTGGGGTTTTACCGTGAAGTTTATGTTTGGGGGTTTACTGCAAAGATTCGCAAAGAAATGGGATTTTGTTTATGTTGAATTAAGGTTCGCAAAGTTTCTTGGTTTGTTTTTTTTACCGCTAAGTTTATTTGGGTTTTTTGCCGCAAAGATTCGCAGAGAAATGGGATTTGGTTTGTGGTGAATTAAGGTTCGTAAAGTTTCTTGGTTTGAGGTTTTTACCGCAAAGTTTATGTTGGGTTTTTACCACAAAGATTCGCAAAGAAATGGGATTTTGTTTGTGGTGAATTAAGGTTCGCAAAGTTTCTTGTTTTGTGTTTTACCGCAAAGGATACAAAGGTTTACGCAAAGAACGCAAAGTTTTGAAATTTTCTAATCATACAACCTATAGCCCACGGTTTTAACCGTGGTATTTGAAAATACATTGCGTTTCAACGGTTGAAACCGTTGGCAATGTTATAATGTGTTATTTGTGTTTGTAATCTGTGTTGAGCCTTTGGTTTGATTTACATTTTTTACTCAATATTATTTGAAATTTTTACCGCAAAGATTCGCAGAGAAATGAGATTTTGTTTGTGTTGAATAAGGTTCGCAAAGTTTTTTAGTTTTTTTACCGGAAAGTAAATTATAGACAAAAAAATAAGACTCCTGAAGAGTCTTATTTTTGAAAATCTTATATTTTCTCGTTTTAACTGATGCGGTAAAAAACTATTTTACTTCTTTAACGGCTGAGGATTCTATCCAGCCTTCGGTTCCATCGGTTAATTCGATTTTTTTCCAGTTTTGTAATGACTCTTTTACATATACTTTTGCACCTTCATGAAGCGTTAAGATAGGAGAACCTGCTTTTTGAGGTTCGCTACGTACTTCGGCAATTTCGGCAAATACGATGGCAGGTCTTTCATTGTCAAAGTGACTTTTTTCTAAAAATCCTGCTGTTAAGCTTACAAGTAATGCAAGTAATATTAAAAACATCCCGATAAAATATACTCTTTTTGAGCGTGTAAGTTCTGAGAAATAATACCCAATGAAGCAAAGCAAGAATGCCGAAGCTATCCCAACAGAAATCCATGCCCAAGTATTGTAATGGTATATTCCGGTGAAGTTTCGGATAAGTTTTGCAAAACCAACTTTAGGAACTTCTTTTATTTCGTCAATTGTTAGTTTCTTAGCAAATTTTAAATTGTTTAAAGCCTCTGGATGATTAGGGTTTAATACCAAAGCTTTTTCATAATTGTATATCGCAGGAGCTACTTTATTTAGTTTGTAATAGCAATTTCCTAAATTATAATATAATTCAGCCGATTGTTTTTTATCAACTTTTATAACGTTTTCATACTCTTGTACTGCTTGTTCGTATTTTGATTCTTGGTATAAAGCATTCCCTTTATCAAAGCCGCTTTGAGCAAAGAAAATTTGGGATACTAGCAAGAATAGGTATAAAAGAATATTTTTCATTTTATTGATATGTAATAAGAGTTTCAACTTTTCGAATCTTAATTCAGCGTAAGCTAAATTTAATTTCTTAGCGAACTTGTGCGGTTAGAAACCATATTAAACAATTTGTTTTTCTAATTCTGAAATTATCAATACAGCTTTATCAAAATCTTGCTGAATAGAAGCGCTAGATGCTGGTGCATATCTTGCAAACTCACAGTTTTCGGTTAGGCTAATGAAATTCTGAACCGATTCTGGATTTGCTTTTCTAGACAATAAAAGCTCAGTGATATTGTCCTTGCTCATTTCTGAAGTTTCGATATGTAATTTAGCTTTCAGGAAATTATGCATTGCTTTTTCAAGCGCAATATAAAACGGCTCTTTGTTATTGATTTGTTTTTTAGCTTCAGATAAATATTTCTTAGCTAGTTTGTTGTTCATTTTAATTCTGTTTCCAGTAATATCACCATCTATTGCTTCTTTTTTCTTTTTAGCCAAAACAATAATTGGTAAAATCAGGAATGGTAAAAATAACAAGCTATAAAATAAATTAGAACCGTAAAAGTCATCGTTTGCAACAGGGATAAAATTGCTTTTTAGCTTAATATATTTAAACTGTTCTGTAGCCGATATTTTGTTTTTTGCTGTTGGGCTAGAAGCTACATTTGCATCTGATGGCGTTGGGCCATCAAGAACGTTCACCATTATTTCTGGAGAAGTAATTGTTTTATAACTTCCTGTATTTAAATCAAAATACGAGAACTGCATTGGTTTTATAGCGTAATTCCCTTTGTATTGTGGTATAATAGTATAAGTGTCTGAAATTTTTCCAGACATTCCGCTAAGTGCTGTGCTTACTTTTTCGTCATGTACAGGATCGTACATTTCTAATGCATTTGGCACAACTGGTTTTGGTAGGGTAAATAATTTCATATTTCCGCTACCAGCAGCACTAACAACTAGTTCCAGGCTTTCTCCGTTTTTCAACGTAGTTTTTGATGGTGTTACTTTAAAGTCAAAACGTCCTACAGCACCCGAAAATCCTTCTGGTTTGTTAGATTCAGGAAGTGCTTTTACATTGATAGTTTTAGCTCCAGCCGATACACGTTTGTTGCCGTCGGTAACGACAACCTGACCAAACATGTTTCTTCGGTTAGTAGGTAATTGTACATCAATATCTAATGATAAAGGTTCAATTACTAATTTACCTGATTTTTGTGGATATAATACCGTTTTTCTAAGTACTACGTAGCGATATTTCTCGCCTTTAAACATACCTTCTTCGGCAACAAGTTGCTTAATATCGATGTTCTGACTCCAGAAATCATTGTATTTTGGCTTGTCTAATTCTCTCCAATTTGAGATACCGATATTATAACTAAAATACAATTTGTAAACAACTGTAATTGGTTCGTTTATATACGGGTTTGTTTTAGATATATCGGCAACCAGATATAAATTATCATCGGCAGATATTTGTTGTGGATCATTTGGATCTCTTTCTTGCGCTACTGCAGCAGTAACATTTATTTTTATAGGAGATGTTTTGTAAACCTGACCATTATATTCTATTGCAGCTTGTCTTATAACAAGGCTTCCTTTTTGGTTTGGTAATAAGAAATAGGAGTACACTTTCTCGAAAGAACTTCTTCCGTTTACCCATGACTGACTTACTTGTTGACTTGGTCCAGCTACAATTCTAAAACCTTCAAATGAGGGCTGAACAAAGTTATCGCCATCAACATTCATAATGAAGTCAATTCGAAGTCTTTCGTTTAAACCAAGCGTAGTTTTGCTTACTCTGGCTTCAAATTGAACTTGAGCCATAAGCCCTTGGAAACTTAATAGTAATAGAATTAAATATCTTTTCATTACTTGTTTAATCGTTTTTTTTAAATCGTTTAACTGTTTAATCGTTTAACCATTAATTGTCTACCAAATAAACAAACTAACAGCTAAACGATTCAACTTTATTTTACCAGTCTTTTTCAGTTTTTCTAGGAGTACCTTTTACTTTTTGACCGTTTACTTTATCCTGTATTTTCTTTTCTTCGTTATTTACTGCATCAAGAAGATTTTGTAAACGTTCTTTAGAGATTCCGCCTGGTGTAGGTTTTGGTTCTCCTTTGTTATCCTCTTTCTTAGGGTCGCCTTTATCGTCTTTTCCGTCTTTTTTATCTTTATCAGGATCTCCCTTATCATCTTTTTTATCCTTGTCCTTATTATCTCCTTTGTCGTCTTTTTTGTCTTTTTTGTCTTTATTATTGTCCTTCTTGTCGTCTTTTTTATCCTTGTCCTTATCTTTATTCTTGTCTTTGTTTTTATCGTTTTTAGGAGGATTCTCTTTTAGCATTTTCTTTGCCAATGCATAGTTGTAACGTGTTTCTTCATCTGTTGGGTCATTACGTAATGCATTTTTATATGCTTCAACAGCTTGTCCATAATCTTTCTCTTTCATAAAAACATTACCAAGATTATGGAATGCTTTGTGTTTTTGAGATGGTGTTTTGGCATTCTTTATAGCTTTTGCGTAAGCGAATTTTGCTTCGCTGGCTTGGTTTTGCTTATAAATGGCATTTCCTAAGTTATAAGGCGCAACGGTACGATTTGGGAATTTAGATTGCGATATTCTATAATCAGCTTCGGCATCTACAAATTTATTCTGTTTATATTCTTCATTAGCTTTAGGCAACGCTTTGTCCTTTTCTTGAGCCGAAATAGCCAAAGAAAGCGTTAATAAAATATATAGAAGTAAATTTTTCATTCTAATTTTTTTGTTTTTTTGTTTCAAAAGATAACTGTGTTGAAACAATTATTTTGTTTCGTTAAATAAATTCAACTCTTTAATCCAATTTGTTTTTCTTTCTAATAAGAAAAGATCTATAAACAATAATGCAAAAGCAATACCAATAAACCATTGGAATTGAGATTGAAAATCCGCCATTTGCGTAGCTTCAAATTCTGTTTTCTGAATATTATCTAAAGCATTTTTTACATAATCCAAAACTTCTTTGGTATTACTGCCATAAACATAGCCACCTTTAGTCGCTTTTGCAATAGCTTTTAGCCCTTCTTGATTTAATTTTGTTATAACGACTTCATTGTTATTATCTCTCTGGAAACTCTCGACAACACCATTTCTTTTTAATGGGATTGTTGCTCCTTTTTCGGTTCCGATACCAATAGTAATGATTTTCATTCCTAGTTTATTGGCTTCTTCGGCAGCAGCTTCTGCACCTTCAGAGTGATCTTCTCCGTCTGAAATTAAAATCAGTAGTTTGCTTGTTTTGCTTTTTTCGTCAAAATAAGTTGCCGATAATTTTATGGCTTCGTCTAGTGATGTTCCTTGTGATGAAACCATATCCGGGCTCATACTTTGCAAAAACATTTTGGCAACGCTATAATCTGTTGTAATTGGTAAAACTGGAAAAGCACTACCTGCATAGGCTACAATACCAATACGGTCATTTCCTAATTGATTGATAATTTGCGAAACGAGTTGCTTACTTTTTTCTAAACGACTAGGAGCAACATCTTCGGCAAGCATACTTTTAGAAACGTCTACTGCAAATACAATATCAATTCCTTCACGTTTTACAGTTTCCATTTTTGTTCCAATTTTAGGATTAACTAAACCTAAAATTAATGCTGCTAAAGCTAAAAGGATAACTCCTAATTTTAAAAATGGTTTAAAAACAGAATGCTCAGGAGTTAGTTTTTTTACTAAATCCAAATCTCCAAATTCGCGTTGTTTTTTTCTTTTCCAATACATATTGAAAAGGAAAATGCACACCAGAATTGGAAGCAATATAAGAAGGTATAAATATTTTTTTTCGTCTAATTCCATTTTTTAATTCTAGTTTCCAGTTTTTAGTTTCAGTTTTCGGTTATTTACTTTGTCTGAAACGGAATACTGAAATATTAAATAAAGCTTCTGTAAACAGTATTTCGTAATCCAATTTCTAATAATAGCAATAAACCAGCTAATATCACAAAAGGTCTGTATTTTTCGTCGTAATCATAGAATTTTAATTCTTCGATTTCGGTTGTTTCCAGTTTATTAATCTCATTATAAATAGAAGCTAATTTTTCATTACTTGTAGCTCTAAAATACTTTCCGCCAGTTTTGTTGGCAATGGTTTTCATCATTTGCTCATCAATTTCTACTTTCATCATTCTAAACAAAAATTGACCATTTGGAGCAATTGCATAAGGAAACTCTGCCATTCCGTTTGTTCCTATACCAATTGTATATACTTTAATACCGTATTGTTTTGCGATGTCTGCTGCAGTATCAGGCTCAATAAATCCAGCGTTATTAACACCATCGGTCATTAATATAATAACTTTACTTTTGGCTTTACTGTCTTTAAGTCTGTTTACGGCAGTTGCCAATCCCATTCCTATTCCAGTTCCGTCTACCAGAACATTGTCGTATTTTATACTTTTAATAGCCTCAAGGATAATTGCTTTATCACTTGTTACAGGTGTTTTTGTATAAGCTTCAGATGCGTATAAAACAAGTCCAATTCTGTCGTTAGGTCTTTCGTTAACAAAGTCAGCTGCTAATTTTTTAAGCGCTTGCATACGATCTGGTTTTAAATCTCGTGCAAGCATACTTCCAGAAACGTCTATTGCCATTACAATATCAATTCCTTTTGTTGTTTTTGTTTTATTACTTACATCTACCGTTCTAGGTCTTGCTAGTGCAATTATCAAAGAGCTTAAAGCTAAAATTCTAAATACACCTAGAAATGGTTTTAGCTTTGCTAATAATGATTCAGAAGATTTAAAACCTTGCAGTGAACTCATTTTTAATGTTGCCGATTGCTGATTTCTTTTCCAGAATAACCAAGCAATTGCAATGGGAATCAAAAGAAACAACCAGAAAAACTCAGGGTTTAAAAAAGTTATTTTATCCATTAATTAGTTGCTTTTTTTAGTTCTACAGAGTTTAATATGCGGTCTGCAATATCATTGGCATACGTATCTCCTTCTTCGTGAAAAATCATTATTTGTTGTAATCCGCCTTCTTGGCTAAATAAAAGAATCTCGTAATACATTTTGGTACTCGATTTAGTGCCTTCATCTATACTAGAGAAAGTTCCGTAACCTTTTACTCCGCGTATTCCTTCTTTGGTTTCGAAATCTTCTTGTTTTACAATCATATTTCGTGCTCCTTGTGCTTCGATGGTTTTTATGGTAACTTCTAGAGATTTTGATAAATCAATTTGAGTTTCTTCTTTATATTTTAAAGTAGAAATCATCAATGAGAAATTGTCAACCAAGCTTCCGTATCCAAAAGATTGCATCTCTTTAATTAAGGCCAATCCTTCTTTTGGTAGCGTTTTGGTTAAATCCATTCTTTTTAAAACTTTTGGAGTTTCAATCAAAATACCAGGATTTCCGTATTCGCTTTTTACCCATTCTCCTTCTAGTAATTCTTTAGATGGATGCCCAATAATATTATCTTTTACATAAGTAAAACCTTTGGTCGCGATAAAATAACTAGTAACAAGAATAATTAAAAACAATACAGTTGCTACTGATAAAGCAATACGTTTGTTACGTTTTTTAAGTAACTGAAGTTTTATTTGTTTCTGTCTTTGTGCTTCGTTTAATAAAGTATCTTCCTCAATAACTACTTCTACAGGAATTGCGCTGTCTAGAGTAAGGATTGCTTTTTGAATTTTATTTCTGTCTTCGGTAATTTCAAAATCTAAAGGTTTAGATTTTGCAAATTTCACTAAATCGGCTTGTTTTAATACACGCTCTAAGTTCTCGACAGTTTCGGGTGTTAAAGCCATTTTTTTCTTTACAGAAGCAGCTCTAATTCCTTGTATTAACTCAGAAGTGGTGCTTTCCATTGCTGGAATTTCGATAGCTTCCTCGATATAATTTCTAGCAATATCGGTTAATTCACTATAATAAGCTTTGACTTCACCTTTTTGCCAAAGTTCTTTTTTCTCTAATGTGTTAAGCAAACTTGTTGCTTTCTCGATAGGAGTTTTATAAACTTCTTCTTCAATTTTCTTTTGTTGTCTTTTTTTGATAAACCAATATACAAAAGCACCAATTCCTAAAATTAAAGCTAGAATCAATAGGTATTTCCACCAATTTCCAATTCCATCTTCAACTTTGGTTATGTCTTTAATGTCATACATTTTTTGTTGCAAGGTGTCTACTTTTACATTTGCAACTTCTACTCTGATAGAATCGGATAAGTACGATTTTTTATCAATAATAATTGGAATACTAGGAATGGTATATCTTCCAGAATCAAATTGAGTTAAACCATATTTTTTAATCAATTCATAACGGTCTTCTTTCTTGACAGTATCAATTGGGTACGATTTAATTACCTCAAGAGGTCCGATATTTTTAAGTTTAGGGAAAACTACTTTCGACTTAGCATCGACAGAGGTTTTGATTGTTAACTTAAACTCAGCTCCAATTTTATTTTTAGTAGTATCTATGCTCGTCTCAATTTGTTTTTGTTGCCCAAAAACAGTTGCAGATAGCAAGAATAAAAATATGTAAAGTTTTAATTTCATTTGATTTTTTTGATTTCAGATTTTAGTCTAAAACAGATGCTTAAAAATGGAACGTTGATGATACAGATTTAAGCGGATTTTCTTTTTATTTTTTTCTTCAGATTATATTTAAAAATCTAATTTTCTAACAATCTAAGAAGTCTAATAATCTAATTCTTTATCTCGATTTAAAATAGCCTAATAGTTTGGTTACATAACTTTCGTCTACACGAGTATTTACAACACCAGCGCCCGATTTGCTAAAAGTTTCTTTAAAATAAGCTACTTTGCTATGGTAATGTTTTTCGTAATTTGCTCGTATTGTTTTAGAACCTGTATTGATTAATTGTGTTTTACCAGTTTCGGCATCAAGCATTGAAACCATCCCGATGTTTGGTATTTTTTCTTCTCGAATATCATATACTCGAACACCTGTAATATCGTGTTTTTTGGATGCAATTTTTAAAGTATGCTCATAATCATCAGACATGAAATCTGAGATTACAAAAACAATAGCTTTCTTTTTTTGTGTACCCGATAAGAACTTTAATGCTTGTGCAATATCGGTTTTTTGACTTTTAGGTTCAAACTCGATTAATTCGCGGATAATACGTAATACGTGTGATCTTCCTTTTTTAGGTGGAATATACAATTCGACTGTATCCGAGAATAATATTAAACCAATTTTATCATTATTTTGGGTTGCCGAAAAAGCCATTGTAGCTGCGATTTCGGTTACAATATCTTTTTTAAACTGATTTTTAGAACCAAAACTTTCAGAACCCGAAATATCTACCATAAGAACCATGGTAAGTTCGCGTTCTTCTTCAAAAACTTTTACGTGGGCTTCATTATAGCGTGCGGTTACATTCCAATCGATAGCACGTATATCATCACCATATTGGTACTGACGCACCTCGCTAAAAGTCATACCACGACCTTTAAATGAAGAGTGATATTCTCCCGAAAAGATATGATTACTCAATCTTTTGGTTTTGATTTCTATTTTACGTACTTTTTTTAATAGGTCTTTTGTATCCATTTTTTCGGATTGCAGATTTTAGACTTTAGACTTTAGATTCCGAGTTAATAAATACTTTCTAGATTGCAAATTTTAAATCTGCAATCTAAAATCTAAATTTTTTTAAGGTACTTCAATCTCATTTACAATTTTATTGATGATGTCTACAGAAGTGATATTCTCAGCCTCTGCTTCGTAAGTAATACCTACTCTGTGGCGTAATACATCGTGTACAACTGCACGTACATCTTCTGGAATTACATATCCACGACGTTTAATAAAAGCATAACATTTTGCTGCATTAGCTAAGTTGATACTTCCACGCGGAGATGCTCCAAAACTGATAAGTGGTTTTAGATCAGCTAATTTATATTTTTCAGGGTAACGTGTTGCAAAAATAATATCAAGAATATATTTCTCTATTTTTTCGTCCATGTAAACTTCACGAACAGCTTCTTGTGCACGTAAAATTTGCTCAACAGAAACAACAGCATTTACTTTTTCGTAGCTTCCTTTTAAATTCTGACGAATTACAAAACGTTCTTCGTCGATTTTTGGGTAGTCAATTACAGTCTTAAGCATAAAACGGTCAACTTGAGCTTCTGGCAGTTGATATGTTCCTTCTTGCTCAACAGGGTTTTGTGTTGCAAGTACTAAAAACGGACGGTCAAGTTTGAAAGTCGTATCGCCAATAGTAACTTGTTTTTCTTGCATCGCCTCCAAAAGTGCTGACTGAACCTTTGCCGGAGCACGGTTAATTTCATCGGCAAGAACGAAATTGGCAAAAATTGGTCCTTTTTTGATAGAAAATTCATTTTGCTTGATGTTGTATATCATCGTACCAACAACATCGGCAGGTAATAAATCGGGTGTAAATTGGATACGGCTAAACGAACCTTGTACTGCTTGGGAGAGTGTATTTATCGCTAATGTTTTGGCTAATCCAGGAACACCTTCTAATAAAATATGGCCTTGACCTAGTAGTCCAATTAATAAACGTTCGACCATATGTTTCTGGCCCACAATAACTTTGTTCATCTCCATTGTGAGAAGGTCTATAAAAGCACTTTCTCTTTCAATTTTTTCATTGATCGCTCTAATGTCTAAAGTCGTTGTATTTTCTTCCATATAAATATTTTTAAAACCTTGAATTTAATGCCTTACTTTTGAGAGTGCAAATTGAATATTTTTTGAGAAGTAAGATGTTAAAGAATGGTTAAAACTTCGACCAAAGCTCTAATTTTAAGGTTGAATTGTGATTCTATTTTTATATTTTTAAGAACTTTGATGATTATGTTTTAGAAAGCAAGATTTATTACTACAAATAATGTTATATTACCATGAGCAAAACGCTATTATCGCCTATAATTGTGGGCACTATGAATTGGGGAGTTTGGGATAAAAATCTGACTCCGAAAGAAATGGAAAATCTTATCCAGATATGTTTAGAGAATAAAATAACCACCTTTGATCACGCAGATATTTACGGTTCATATACTACCGAAGCTGATTTTGGAAAAGCATTCGCAGCAAGTAAAATTTCAAGAGAGAAATTACAACTGATTTCGAAGTGCGGAATTCAGATGATTGCCGAAAAGAGAAACAATAAAATTAAGCATTACGACTATTCTAAAGAATATATTATTTGGTCAGTAGAAAACTCTTTAAAGAATTTAAAAACGGATTATTTAGATGTTTTTTTACTACACCGACCAAGCCCTTTAATGCAAGCAGATGAAATTGCTGAAGCTGTTGAGAAATTAAGAACTGAGGGTAAGATAGTTGATTTTGGATTGTCGAATTTTACAACTTCACAAACAGAATTAATTCGCCAAAAAATCGATGTTAGTTTTAATCAAGTACAATTTTCGGCTACAAATTATGAGCCGATGGTTGACGGTAGTTTTGATTATATGCAAATGCACGGAATTCGTCCGATGTCATGGAATCCGTTAGGAACTGTATTTAGAGAAGATAATAAACAAACAAGAAGATTAAAGAAATTATTGGCAACATTGGTTTCTAAATATAGTTTAGGTTCAGATACTATTTTGCTAAGTTGGATTTTAAGACATCCTGCAAAAGCTATTCCGATAGCAGGAACAGTAAACGTAGCCAGAATTCAATCTTTAATGAAAGCTGTAGAGTTAGAATTAGATAAAGAAGATTGGTTTGCTATTTGGTCAGAAAGCATGGGAGATGATGTGCCTTAATTTTTAGTGTTGAGTTAAATCCTTTTAAAAAAATATGTGCCACAGATTTCAAGAAAATATTTTAGGACTTTGACACCCGAGCGATAGCGAACGGACGAAGTAAAGAGTTGCTAACTCAGGATTGTCTATAAAAGGGACGCGGATGATACGGATTTACAAAAGTAAAGCCGCGGATTAAAACTGATTTCAAAACAATCAAAAATAAAATCCGTTTTAATCCGTGTTTTCGCGATAGCGAATCCGCATAATCTGCGTTCCTTTCGCAAAGAGTTAGATAGAATTAAGAACTCTAATGATTTTTAATCTGTGGCAATAAAATAAAAACAAGCATGAAAAAAACAGTTTTAATTACTGGAGCCACAAGCGGTATAGGTAAAGCCACTGCACAATTAATGGCGAAAAACAATTATAAAATTATTCTTTGCGGAAGAAGACATGATCGACTATCAGAACTTGAGACAGAGCTTTCAGAATATACAGAAGTGCATACTTTGACATTTGATGTTAGAGATAAAAAAGCAGTTTTGGAGCGTATTGGTTCTTTGCCTGAATCATTTTCTACGATAGATGTTCTTGTTAATAATGCAGGAAATGCACATGGATTGGATCCAATTCAAACAGGTGATTTAGACGATTGGGATGCAATGATTGATATTAATGTGAAAGGGCTTTTGTATGTTTCTAAAGCGATTATTCCGCAAATGACAGCAAGAAAATCAGGACATATTATCAATATTGGTTCAACTGCTGCCAAAGAAGTGTATCCAAACGGAAATGTTTACTGTGGTACAAAACATGCTGTTGATGCAATAAGTCAGGGAATGCGAATTGATTTAAATCCTTTCGGAATTAAGGTAGGAGCAATTCATCCTGGAATGGTTGAAACAGAGTTTAGCGAAGTACGTTTTAAAGGAGATACTGATAGAGCCGCGAATGTTTATAAAGGATTTACTCCGTTGCAAGCAGATGATATTGCTGATATTATTCATTTTGTAGTTTCAAGGCCTTATCATGTAAATATTGCCGATTTGGTGGTTATGAGTACTGCTCAGGCATCATCGACGATAGTAAAAAGGGACTAGCTTAGATTTTTAGACTAACTTAGACTTCTTAGATTTGAAGTTTATGCAATCCAAGTAATCTAAGAAGTTAAAGATTCAAAAGTCCGACAGTCTAAGAAGTTTAAAATTCTAACAATCTAAGAAGTCTAAAAAAAATGATCAATAAGCGCCTTTTAATAAAAAACCTACTCGCTCATAATGATGAGAGTAGTTTTTATGATAAAAAAAGGCAATTAAATTTGCATTCTCGCGAAGGGAAAGCTAAGTTTTTAAAGCATATTTGTGCTTTGTCGAATTCTAATCCTACTAATAATTCTTATATAGTTGTGGGGGTTGAGGATCAGGATAATGAGATTGTAGGAGACGACTTTTTTGACGATAGTCGAATTCAGAATTTAGTAAATGCTTTTCTCGAAAATCCACCAAAAATTCAATACGAAAATGTGCCTTTTCCTAATCTCCCAAAAGATAAAGTAATAGGATTGGTTACAATTAAGCCTAAGAGGAAAATATCTTATTTTAAAAAAGGAATTCATACCATTGTTGCTAATAGTGTTTTTATTAGGCGAGGAAGTAATTCGGTTCCGGTTGAAGAAGGAGAAGTTGAGAAGAATTATCAGAATACCGAAACTGTAATTGGGATTGAGAATAGTTCTCGTAATAGTATAGAATATACGCTTGATGGTGTAATCGACTTTATGAATTATCGACATAAGGATATGTCGCCAAAATATAAGGTCTTTAAAGAGTTATTTGTTATTTGTTGGGCTGGAGTCCCTAACAAATCCCGCGATAAAACGTTTTTATCTCGTGTTGATATCGAACTGATAAATGAGCAAATTAAGTTGTTTTATTCGGCACAAGACGTAGTTACAATTACTTTTGATGAAGATACTTTTACTATTCTCGAATATGTTCCGTTAGGGTTAAATGACAAAACAAGTTATTATCCGCTGGAAAAACAAACAATTCATTTTTTTGATAATGGCTACTATAAAATAGATAGAGAAATACTTTTTCAACCGCCAGAGTTTAATCGAAAAATGCTTTATCATATATATAATTCAAATATTGCATTGCTTGCTAAATTACAAAAAGGACTTGTCTTGTCTAATCGTGAGATGCAAGATTTAGAAAACTTACCATCAACTTTTATGATTTGTTATCTTAATGGTTTTGAAGATGCAAAGCAAAAACTAATTGATGCAAAATTGCTTTTAAAGCCTTTCACGCAAGTGTATTTGTCTTTTAAAGAAGCTTTACGAATTTTGAGAAAGATGAAATATGATGTTCAGTCAGAAAGGGACTGAGGTTCTGAGAGGCAAAGGTTCAAAGGTTTTCTGTAGAGATGCACCGCAGTGCGTCTAACTTATAAAGATCTAATCTTTTAAATTCAAATAAGAATTATTTAAAAACTAAATACTCATTTACTTTATCATAAGGTAATACTAATTCTTTAGGCCCGTCGGCATACGAAGCAGCTTCATAAGAATTGTAATAAAGTAGCAATCCATCTTTAGTATAAAAAATATTTAAAGGCAGATTGAATTTTTCATTTTCGAACATTAGCCCAGTTGCATTGATACTTCCTGTTGCAGGGATCTTATATTTGTTTCTGAATTCTTTTTCGGCGAAAGCCTTAAAATCTTTTTCGTTTTTAAATAATTGATTGTTTGTAATTGTTTTTCCCGTTTTAGGGTTAAACAATAAAGAACGATATCCTTGGTAACCATGAGCGCCACCAGTAAAGGTGTAGTGGTTAATTTTTATATTTAAAATACTATCCGATTGGTATTCTATATTACCTTCAACTTTGGCTTCCCAACCAAATTTATCTTCAGGGAATTTTTTCTGCATTTCCTCGTAAGAGTTAATGAAGGAAGCAGCTAAATTGTTATAGTCGGTTGATTGAAATGGTTTGTCTCCAAAATAAACGATTTCTTTTAAAACAGAAAACACCTTTTTATTAATGCTGTCTGCTACAATTGGAATATTTTGAGCGATTGGAATTTTTAAACTAATCTGAGGACAATTGCTTTTGCATGGTAAAGTTGATTTCTTTTCGAAGGCTTGTTCTTTAAAAGAAAGTTCTCGAGAGCAACTTGTTAAAATGAAAAGGGTTACGAATAAAAAAGTGTAATGTCTCATCTTGAAAAGTGTTAATTAAATACAAAGGTATTAACTTGTAATTTGATTAAAATAAATTAAAGGGTAAATTTGTAAAAGATTTAGTGCTTTAAAATATAAAGATATGAAATTGTCAAGATTTAGAGCATAAAATTATAATTAAGTAAAAACAGTGCCATATTGCATTAAAAAAATAAATATTATCTACATATGAAATTCAATACAAAAGTTATACATGGTGGTCAGCATCATGACCCAAGTACAGGGGCAGTAATGCCTCCGGTGTATCAAACATCAACATTTATCCAAACAAGTCCAGGGCAACCTCTTGGAGATTATGAATATAGTAGAGCGTCAAACCCAACAAGATCTGCTTTAGAAAATGCTTTGGCTAGTATTGAAAACGGAACACGTGGATTGGCTTTTTCATCAGGATTAGCTGCTACTGATTGTGTTTTGCGTTCGTTTAAAGCCGGTGATGAAATCATTGCTATGGATGATTTGTACGGAGGAACATACCGTATGTTTACAAGAATTTATAAAGATTCAGGAATAAAATTCCATTTTGTAGATATGAATGATATCGCAAAATTTGAATCTTTAATAAACGAAAACACAAAATTGGTTTGGGTAGAAACACCAACAAATCCGTTGATGAAATTGGCAGATATTCAAGAAATTGCCAAAATAACAAAAGAAAAGAAAATACTATTTGCTGTTGATAATACTTTTGCAACACCGTATTTACAAAAACCTTTAGATTTAGGAGCTGATATTGTAATGCATTCTGCAACTAAATATCTAGGCGGGCATTCAGATGTTATTGCTGGTGCTTTAATCGTAAAAGATGAAGCTCTAGGTGATCAGTTACATTTTCAGCAATTTGCTACAGGAGCTACTTTAGGACCAATGGATAGTTTCTTGGTTTTAAGAGGAATTAAAACGCTTCATTTACGTGTGCAAAGACATTGCGAAAATGGAGAAAAAGTAGTTGAATTTTTAAGTAATCACCCTAAAATAAAAACAGTTTATTATCCGGGATTACCTAATCATCCTTTTCATGAAATTGCTAAAAAGCAAATGAAAGCTTTTGGAGGGATGGTTTCTTTTACTTTTACTTCTGGAAAGAAAGAAGACTCGATTGCTTTCTTAGAAAAATTGAGGGTATTTACTCTGGCTGAATCTTTGGGTGGAGTAGAGTCTTTAGCAAATCATCCTGCTTTAATGACTCATGCTTCGATTCCTGCAGATAAGAGAGCGGAAGTTGGAATTACAGATGATTTAGTTCGATTAAGCGTAGGTATTGAAGATGCTGAAGACTTAATCGCCGATTTAAAGCAAGCTTTAGAATAATAGACAAATTAGGAGAAATAAAAAACGCCAACATTTATTAAATGTTGGCGTTTTGTTTTATGTAGAAGTTTCTAATAATCTAAGTAATATACATATCCTAATGTAAACCAAACTTGAGAATCATTGGATTTGTTTTCTGTAAATACTTTGGAGTTTGGGTTTAATCCATCTATCCAGTCAGAGTTGTAAAATTGAGCTCTCATTTCAAATAATAAGTCGTGCATAGGAGCTAATTTAAAATGTGTTCCGATACCAGCGGTTAGTGATAATACGGTTCCGCTTTCGCTAGAAAACCCGTATGGATGACCGTCTGAAGGAACTAAGTATTTGTAAAAAGTAGTTGCAGGATTTCCTAAAGGACCAAGTGAAGAGCTTACTTTAGTATTGTAATAACTAAATTGAACTCCTCCACTTATATAAGGGCTAAAGCTTCCTATAGTATTTTCGTAATCATGCATTTTCATAAATGGCGAATACTCTAGTTGGGTACCAAGATTTGCAACGGATGTTTTTCCGCTCATGGCTTTAAGCTGGATAACTCCTATTTTAGTAGGGTTGCCGTCAACTGTTTTTCCAAAGTGATCAAAATTTGTTTGGTTGTATGAAATTTCAGTTCGTACTTTAAAGTGCTCGTTGAAATATGCTTCGCGTCTTGAATTGTATGAGAAATTTAGAAAGTGTACTACCCCAACACCAAACCCGGTGTTTTTGGTATTTGTTGTGTTGTCATTTCTTTGTCCATAGTCGGACTTGAAAGCAGAGGGGCCAAAAATCACACCAACTTCATGAGCTAGCCTCGATTGCGCCTCGGAATTGTATGAAAAAATAAACGAAATTAATAGTGAGATTACTGTGTTTTTGAACATTAGGTTTAAATTTCTTTTCGCGACAAAGATATAAATATCCCTCACAAATCATAAAATTTTCAAAAAAAATAAAATTGGTAAGGAGACTGTTGTTTTGGCACTAAAACTATAACGTTTTCGTATAAGATATTGCGTTAAAAATATCTATTTTTAAAAATATGTATTAATAATACAATTCTACTCATAATTTATAAAATATCAACCCCAATTTCTTTATTAGACGTATATTTGTGGAAAATAACAAAAGAACGCTTTTATGTGTGTTTTTTGTTGTTTGGTTGAGTAAATAATAAAATTAATTTATTTGATAATTTTTTTAGAAAATGAAACAAAAAATAAATGAATTTATGGCTCTTGTAGAGTCAAAAAATCCAAATGAACCTGAGTTTATTCAGGCAGTTAGAGAATTTGCTGAAACAGTAATTCCTTTCATTGCTGAACAAAAAAAATATGACGGTAAGAACTTGCTTCTTAGAATTGCAGAGCCGGAACGTTCTATCATCTTTAGAGTGCCGTGGGTTGATGATAAAGGAGAAATTATAGTAAACAGAGGTTTTAGAATTCAGATGAATTCGGCAATCGGACCATATAAAGGTGGAATTAGATTTCACCACACAGTAAACTTGTCAGTTTTGAAATTTTTGGCTTTCGAGCAGGTTTTCAAAAATAGTTTAACTACACTTCCTATGGGAGGTGGTAAAGGAGGTTCTGATTTTGATCCTGAAGGAAAATCTGACGGTGAGATTATGCGTTTTTGTCAATCGTTTATGACGGAATTATGTCGTCATATCGGACCAGACTTAGATGTACCTGCTGGAGATATTGGTGTTGGAGCTAGAGAAATCGGATACTTATTTGGTCAATACAAAAGAATCAAAAATGAGTTTACAGGAGTTTTAACTGGTAAAGGAATTGCTTATGGTGGTTCATTAATCAGACCAGAAGCTACTGGATATGGTGTTGTATATTTTACAGATCAAATGTTACGTACTATCGGACACGAGATTAAAGGAAAAAGAGTTGCAATTTCAGGTTTCGGAAACGTTGCTTGGGGTGTGGCTTTGAAAATAAATGAATTAGGAGGGAAATTGGTGACAATTTCTGGTCCTGATGGATACATTTATGATGAAGAAGGAATTTCTGGAGAGAAAATCGAGCATATGGTAGAAATGAGAGCAAGTGGGAATAACAGAGCAGAAATGTATGTTAAGAAATATCCAAACGCTCAATTCCATAAGGGGAAAAGCCCATGGGAAGTAAAAGTAGATATTGCTATTCCTTGTGCTACTCAAAACGAATTAACGGGAGAAGATGCTAAAAAACTAATTGATAATGGTGTTTTATGTGTTACAGAAGCTGCAAACATGCCTTCGACACTTGATGCAATTAAATTATTCTTAGATAATAAAGTTCTTTTTGCTCCAGGAAAAGCTGCAAATGCTGGTGGAGTTGCTGCATCTGGATTAGAAATGACACAAAACTCAATTCGTTTGAACTGGACTAGTGAAGAAGTAGATCTTAGACTAAAAGACATAATGGTAGGAATTCATAACCAATGTAAGAAATACGGAGTTGGTCCAGATGGTTACGTAAATTATGTAAAAGGTGCTAATATTGCTGGATTTGTAAAAGTGGCAGACGCTATGCTTGCTCAAGGAGTAGTATAGTTTTTTAAATATATTTAAGATGCCTCCATTCGAGTTTTCGAATCGGAGGCATTTTTTATTTATATCAGAACGAAATTCTAATACTTTCGTTTGTATTATATTTGTGGAACCAATTGTATAGGTATAGATAATGGAAAAAAAGTTTCTTTACGGTTTGTTCTTATTGCTCATGCAATTTGGTTTTGCGCAAAACAAATTATTATGGCAAGGTTATTTTTCTTATAACCAAATAAAAGATGTTTCGGATTCGCCTACGGCAATTTATGCTGCTACCGAAAATGCATTGTTTTCTAAAAATACCGCAACAAATATTGTTAAGACTATAAATACTGTTGACGGTCTTTCTGGTCAGGCTATTTCATCTTTATATCATAGCGAATCATTTCGTAAAACACTCATTGGCTACGAAAACGGATTAATGATAGTTATTAACGAAGTTGATGGAAGCATTATAAAAGTGGTTGATATTATTAATAAACAACTTCCTGCTAATCTTAAAAAAATTAATCATTTTATGGAATATGACGGAAAGGTTTATGTTTCATGTGATTTTGGAATTGTTCAGTTTAATCTCAAAACATTGCAGTTTGGAGATACTTATTTTATTGGAGACAATGGAGCTCAGATTAGTGTAAGACAAACTACAATTTACAACGGATTTATTTACGCGGCGACCAATAGTGGTATTAGGAAAGCTAATGTTGCGAATCCTAATTTAGTCGATTATACTCAATGGGCATTAGTAACTGCGGGCGATTGGTCGAGTGTAGAAACAAATGACACAAAACTTATAGCTATTAACGCATTAGGTAATATTAATAGCTACGATTCGGGTTCTAATATTTTTGTTGGTTTTATGTCGCTTCCTCAACCATCAAAAGATATGAGAGCTAAAAATCATAATTTGTTTATAACCACTTCAAGTGCAGTTTATGTGTATAATAACCAAATGGTTTTACTACGCCAGATAAATAATAGTGATGTTTCGGCTACGGGATTGAGTTTTACTTGTGCGACTGCGATAGGTGATAATATTTATATTGGTACAAATGAAAGCGGACTTTTTGTGTCTACACTTTCGGGAGCTTCTATGTTCGAAAACACAATGCCAGCTGGGCCATCATTGAATAATATTTTTGCTATTAATGTTACTCCAAATTCACTTTGGGCAGTTTATGGTACTTATGATGTTGCTTATAATCCATATCCATTGGATAGTTATGGGATTAGTAAATACAATACCGCAGGATGGTTAAATATACCATACGAAAAATTGTTTCAGGCTAAATCAATATCAAGGATTATTGTTAATCCTAATAATGAAAATCAAGTATATGCGAGTTCGTTTTTCTCAGGATTATTAAAAATAGATAATGAAACCCCTTCAATTTTATATAATCAAGCAAATAGCGGATTAGAGACGCTTACATTTGTAGGACCCAATTATATCGATGTTAGGATAAACGGAACTGCTTTTGATAAATCAGGAAATTTATGGATAACCAATAGTTTAATCAAAAATGGATTAAAGCTTTTGAGAACTAACGGACAGTGGCAAACATTTCCTATTAGTACAGTTCTTATCAAAGGGGAGGACGCTAGTTTTAGTAATATAGCTATAGATAAGAATAGTACAAAATGGATTGGTACAAACAAAGATGGTGTAGTTGGTTTTAACGAAGGTTCAAATACATTCAAAAAGATTACTGTAGGCCTAGATAATGGGAATTTACCAATTGCAGATGTAAGAGCGGTTGCTGTTGATGCTAAAAATCAGCTTTGGATAGGTACAACAAGAGGGCTTCGTGTTTTGAGTAATGTGAATAATTTTCAAACAGAAAATCAACTAAAAACAAATCCTATAATTATAATGGATGATGGTTTGGCTCAGGAATTACTTTATGAGCAATTTATCTCGGCAATTGTTGTAGATGGTGCAAACAATAAATGGATTGGAACCTCAGATTCTGGAGTGTTTTTTGTTTCTCCAAATGGACAGGAAACCAAATATCATTTTACTATAAATAATTCGCCATTACCAAGTAATCAGATTAATGATATTGGTATTAATAGTGTTACCGGAGAAGTTTACATTGCGACAAACAAAGGAATGGTTTCGTTTAAAGGAATCGCTACCGAAGCCAATGAAAATTTAAACAACGTATATGTGTATCCTAATCCTGTACGTCCAGAGTTTTCTGGGACGGTAAAAATTGCAGGATTACTCGATAAAGCCAATATTAAAATTACAGATATCGAAGGTAATTTGGTTTACGAAACTACATCCGAAGGAGGGACAATTGAATGGGATACAACTGCTTTTGGAAAATACAAAGTGGCCTCTGGTGTGTATATGATTGTAGTTTCTGCTCAAGACGGAGGAGAAACCAAAGTTAAGAAAGTAATGATTATTCGATAGTTTTCAATATCAGTTTTTAGTTTCAGTCTCAGTAATCTGTACAGAGCTTTTAGTTCTAAAAATCTAAGTAAGTCTAAAAAAAATATAAGAAGTCTATTTTGCAAGTAAAAACCAAGGCAATTGTCATTTCGGCTATAAAATTCCAGGAAAAAAGCTTGATTGCCAAGTGTTTTACACTTTCGCATGGGTTGAAAACTTATTTTGTTAGAGACGCTTTTTCAACCCGTAAATCCAGCCAGAAAATTGCTTATTTTCAACCTTTAACTATTCTTGAAATTGAAGCAGTACATAAAAATAAAGGTACATTAGAAAATTTTAAGGAGATAAAAATTGGAACACCTTTTCAAACCATTCATACTGATATCGTAAAAAGTACGATTGTAATGTTTTTGTCTGAGATTTTGCATTACTCAATTCAGGAAGAAGAAAAAAACGAATCACTTTTTATTTTTTTAGAAACAGCTTTGTTTTGGTTAGACCAACATGATGAAATTACCAATTTTCATCTCATTTTGATGCTGGAAACCACTAAATACTTAGGTTTTTATCCTGATGTTTCAGATGCTGATCTACCGTTTTTTGAAATGAACGAAGGTGTTTTTACGCTTTTTCATGGGTTAAGTGCTCTAACTGAACATGAAACTAATTTGTTTAAAAAGTTAATAGATTTAAAGTTTGATAACGACCAAAAGACCTTTCATGTTATTGAGCGACAACTACTCCTGAAAATTTTAATAGACTATTATAGTTTCCATCTCGATGGCTTTAAAAGGCCGAAATCACTAGAGGTTTTGAAAGAAATATTTTCTTAAAAACCGAATCCTATTTTTATATATTTGCGCTGGAATTTTTATAAAATTTTGAAGTTTTCATTCTTTTATAATTAATTTCAAGAACATTATTCATTCTTAACTATAAAATTTTAAAAAACCAAACATGAAGAAAATTACTTTTTCGATTATGCTACTTTTATTAGTGAGTATTTCGGCTTTTTCCCAAAGGAAATATGACGAAATCGTAAACACAGACAGTGCTGTACAGGATTTGGTACAGAACGGGATTACAGGAATTGTTGTTTTTAAAGAAGGAGGAACTGTAAAAGGTTTGGATCCTGAAACTAAAAAAGTGGTGTGGACTTTGACCAAAGAGGATTTTGGAGGTAAATCAGCAGCAGATATCATAGGTGATACAGATCTTACAAAACTTTTTGCTGATAAAAGTACTTTAACAAACGTTGCCGGAAGTCCTTATGTTGAAGCTTACATAAATAGTAAGTACATTATCATTAATACTGATACTGGAAAAGTAGTTTATAATTCATCTAAAGAATCTTTTTGGGTAACACAATCAGATTTTATTCCTGAAACAAATGAGTATTTGCTTACTTTGAAAAAAGATGGCGACATGGCAATTGCATTATTGGATATGACGACAGGTGAGTTAAAATGGAATACTACTGTAGACAAAGCAAAATCATTATTTAGCTTCTCTTTCAGAGAATCCGTAAATACAAATATTGCTACAGTTCACGGATCAGTAATTTACTATTTACTATACGGAAAATTATATTCTTTTGACAGAGCGACAGGAAAGTTAAACTGGAAAGGTGAAGAAGATTATTCGAAATTCTTTTTAACTCAAAATGATAAAAATATTGTTGTAGTGAATAACACTGGAACTTTTTCGACAAAACAATATTTGAATGTTTTGAATACAGAAACAGGAAAAAGTATCTGGAAAGAATCAATCAAAACAAAAAGAGTTGTTTATCTTGAAGATTGGGGAACAAAAATATTAGTTGCTCACTATAGTGGTTTTAACTTTTTTGATTTAAAAACAGGTGAAAAAATCTGGAAAAAAGATGCACGTGGAGATGGATTGAAAAGAGTAATTCCTATCGATCAGGATTTCTTATATGTTGCTGAAAACGAAATGATGTTAATTAACAAAGACGGAGAAAAACTTTGGAAAAAATTCATCGAAATTTCTGATGATAAAGAAGATCCTATTTATTACTTAGGAAAAGTTGGTGAAAAAGTAATGTACCTTACTGGGACTTACGGGAACATGGTTGATTATAAAACAGGAGCTAAACTTTGGAAACGTAACATCAATTTTGATAAAAATCGTCCAGTTTTGCCAACTTATGACGAGGCTACAAATTCTTACTTAGTATATAATGACGAGAAATTGTACAAATTTGATCCAAGCATTAGCGACAAACCAGAACCATTTGCTAAAGTAAACATCAAAAAAGAAAAAGAATTAAACAGTATCGAATTATTTCCTTGGGGAGTTGTGCTTTCTGGGCCACTTGAAGTAATGGGAGTTAACATGGATGGTACGGTTAAGTATCACCTTACATACTCACAACCTGGAGAAGGAACAAGACGTCTTCTTAAAAGTGCAGCCATTGTTGGAAGTATCGGTTTAGGAGTTGCTGCAGGAGTAAGTGACTTTAAAGGATCTGAGGTAACAATGACTTACCGTGATTCTGAAGGAAAGATGAGAACTTCAGTAGTGAAGGAAGAAGATAAAACGAATAAAGATCAGGCAAAAGCTTATGCGGCAGGATCAGTAGCTCTAGGTATTGTAGCAGCTAAATTTAATTCTCGTTTTAATGCAATGAAACAAAACAGAGACTTCTCTTATATTTTTGCTAAAGCAGAAACGGGAGAAAAAATTCTTGTAAAAGTGAGTAAAGTAGACGGAGTTGAGGTTGATAAAATTATTTTCACAAACAATAAACCAGTTTACGAAGTAGATCCTGCGACACAAAACATTTTTTATGTGTCTGATAAATCTATTCAAATTTTTAATAAGAAATAAAAACCTTAAAGCCATCAGGATTTACTTCTGATGTTTTTTTTTTTTGCCTATGAAAAAAACATTACTCTTGCTACTTTTTTTGGCCTTCTCAGGAATTCAGGCACAAGAAAAAGTAAGCTATAAGAAAAAGAAATTCTTTCTCCCTTCAATTGTTTATTCAAAATACCCAATTCTTGATAATGTAATATCGCAAACCTCTTTTTATCAAATCGATAAAGGTTTGATTAGACAAGAACAATATTTAAAGAAAAAATATTTTGATATAGACGGGTACATAAAAGAACCTGTGAATGGGAAGCTTAAGATTTACGTAACTATTGCAATGCCTAAGTTTACAGCAACCAAGATTGATAGTACATATGATAAAAAAAGTAGAGCATGGGTATATCAGCCGTCATCACAATTTGATGTAAAGGTTAATATAGAAGTAAAATGTGCAGATAAACTGATTCTTTCGGAGGCATTCGTTACTTCTGAAGCATTTAATCTAAAGGCTACATATAGAAGGTCAGATTTAAAGACGATAGTGACGGAAAACAATAAAAAACTTCGAGATGAAGATTTAAAAGAAGCATTCGATGATGATTCGGGAGTTGAAGATGTGATATATTATTCAATGGATAAAGCTCAAAATTTTCTAAATTATAAATTGAGATATTATAAAACAGAGACCAAAGAAAAGTTTGAGTTTATGACATCCAAAGGGCATCCGGAATACAAACAGATGTTGGATTTTGAAAACGAAATAACAGCTCAACTTGAAAAAGTAACTCTTGAAAAAGGACTTGATGAAAAGTTATTAGCGCCACATTTAGCATATCTTGATGGATTGTTGGTTAAATACCCACAAACTCCCGAAAATGAAGCTATCCGCTTTATAATTACAAATGATTTAGCATTAACTTATTTGTTATTAGAGAACAAACAAAAAGCATTGTTTTATGCCGATTTGCTTATTAAAAATGATAAAAGAGACTCTAGAGGTTCAGATATTATAGATAGAGCTAATACGGCTGATTTTGTTGATAAAAAAATAAGAACCCATACTAATCGTTTTGTTGATTTGAAAAAGCTAGGCTTTAAGATAAGTGAAGAAAAAGAAGAATTAAGACTTGCTTTCTTTGAAAAAATAGATAGACAAGAAGCTGATTGGGAACAAGAAAAAGCGACAAGAGTTGATTTTTTGGAAAAGAGTAGAATTCAGAGAGATAATATGCTTGATTCTATAGCTTATCAGAGCAATCCAGATTTGTTAGCTAAAATAATAAACAGATTAGGAGGAAGCGAAAAACTAAAAAAAATAGACAAAACACATCTAACATCTAAGTTAGTATTAGAGGAAAGTAATGTGCCTCATACAGAGGAAAGATGGGCGACTTCGACAAATTTTTTACTTAAAAAGAAAATGCCCGAAACTTATTATCAAATAGTAAATGGTCCGGAATCTTGGAGCCATGACGATAGAGAAAGTGGAGTAGGAGCAAAATGGAAAAAATCATCTTCAACAGATTATTCAAATCATTCTGCAAATCTTGATCCGATTAATTTGATTACTGGTTTTAGACTTGATTTATGGAATAAATACGAATTATTGGGAGAGGAAATGATTGCAGGACAGCCGTGTTATCATTTAACTTATTTTGAGAAAACATTAAATTCTAGCAATAGAACAATCCCGAAAACAGAACATCATCTTTTTATTGACAAAGAAAATTTTAATATCGTTTCAGTTGAGAAAACAGAATTTGATGATGGAAATAAAAGTTTCTTCGAAAAGAGAACTTTCAAAGATTATCGCGAAGTTGTGGCTTTGAATAATGGTAAAGTTCCATATAAGATTCAATACGAAATAGAAGATTTTTACGGAGACACATTGTATGAAGAGCAAAGGGATAAAGTAGAGATTAATCCTATGTTTGCTAACCGAATTTTTATTAAAGAAGTATACTTCGGGTCTTTTAAATAAAGATTAAGACTATTAATAAAGGCTCTTTTTTGTAATAAAAAGGGTGTTGTATTTTTATTTTCAGACACATTAAGAAATATTTTCTTGAAGATTGAATCCCTAGGGTTTTCGGTTTTTGAGGAAATATTTCTGCTTAAATCAATAACTATTTTTTGATAAATGCGGAATTATAAATGTATTAACAAATTTAATTAGTGAATTGGTGGCTAAAAAAATCAAAATTCCTTACTTTCGCACTTCGATTTAAGAAAAGGATAAAATGAGCACAAAATTTACTGAATACAAAGGACTTGACTTGCCTACTGTAGCGTCTGAAGTACTTGACTTTTGGAAGAAAGAAAATATATTTGAAAAGAGTGTAACTACTCGCGAAGGTGCAGTGCCTTACGTATTTTTTGAAGGTCCACCTTCGGCAAATGGATTACCAGGAATTCACCACGTGATGGCGCGTGCTATTAAAGATATTTTTTGCAGATATAAAACTCAAAAAGGTTTTCAGGTAAAACGTAAAGCAGGGTGGGATACTCACGGATTGCCTGTAGAGTTAGGTACCGAAAAAGAACTAGGAATTACAAAAGAAGATATTGGTAAAACAATTTCTATCGAAGAATATAACGAGGCGTGTAAAAAAACCGTAATGCGTTATACCGACGTATGGAATGACCTAACCGAAAAAATGGGATATTGGGTAGATATGGAAGATCCATATGTAACGTATAAACCAAAGTACATGGAGTCGGTTTGGTGGCTTTTAAAACAAATCTATGATAAAGGTTTGATGTACAAAGGGTATACAATACAACCATATTCTCCAAAAGCAGGAACGGGATTATCTTCGCATGAAGTAAACCAACCAGGAAGTTACAGAGATGTAACAGATACAACTGTTGTAGCTCAATTTAAAGCAACTACAGAAACATTGCCAAGTTTCCTTCAGGGATTTGGAGATATTCATATTTTGGCTTGGACGACAACTCCTTGGACATTGCCTAGTAATACAGCATTAACAGTTGGGCCAAAAATCGATTATGTTTTAGTAAAAACTTTTAATCAATATACGTTTGAGCCTATTAATGTAATTCTAGCTAAGAATTTAGTTGGAAAACAATTCAGTAAAGGTTTCTTCGAAAGTAGTGAAGCTGCTGACTTTGAAAATTTTGCAGCAGGAGATAAAAAAATCCCATACCAAATCTTAACCGAAGCAAAAGGTTTAGATTTAGTTGATATTCGTTATGAACAATTATTACCTTTCGTTTTACCATATCAAAATCCAGAGAATGCTTTTAGAGTAATCTCAGGAGATTTTGTAACTACCGAAGACGGAACAGGAATTGTGCATACCGCACCTACATTTGGAGCAGATGATGCTAAAGTAGCAAAAGAAGCTAAGCCAGAAGTTCCGCCAATGTTAGTATTGGATGAAAATGGGAATCCAGTTCCTTTGGTAGATTTACAAGGGAAATTCACTTCGCATGTGGGTGAATACGCTGGGAAATATGTAAAAAATGAATATTATGACGAAGGTACAGCGCCAGAACGTTCTGTTGATGTAGAAATAGCCATTCGTCTTAAAGAAGAAAATAAAGCATTTAAGGTAGAGAAATATGTACACAGTTATCCACATAGCTGGAGAACTGATGAACCTTTATTATACTATCCACTAGATTCATGGTTTGTAAAAATCACAGATGTAAGAGATAGAATGTTTGATCTTAACGAAACTATCAACTGGAAGCCAAAAGCAACTGGAGAAGGACGTTTCGGGAATTGGTTAAAAAATGCTAATGATTGGAACTTATCGCGCTCTCGTTATTGGGGGATTCCATTACCAATATGGAGAACTGACGATAAACAAGAAGAAGTTTTAATTGGTTCAGTTGAAGAATTATATAATGAAATCGAAAAATCTATAGTAGCTGGTTTTCAAAAAGAAAATCCTTTTAAAGGTTTTGAAATCGGAAACATGAGCGAAAGTAATTATGATTTAATCGATTTACATAAAAATATAGTAGATAAGATTACTTTGGTTTCTCCAACAGGAAAACCAATGCAGCGCGAAGCTGATTTAATTGATGTTTGGTTTGACTCTGGTGCAATGCCTTATGCGCAATGGCACTATCCTTTTGAGAATAAAGATAAAATTGATGGAAATAAAGATTTTCCAGCCGATTTTATTGCCGAAGGAGTAGATCAAACTCGTGGATGGTTTTATACACTACATGCAATCGGAACATTAGTTTTTGATAAAGTAGCTTATAAAAATGTTGTTTCAAACGGATTAGTTTTGGATAAAAACGGACAAAAAATGTCTAAACGTTTGGGTAATGCAACAGATCCATTTAAAACACTAGAAGAATTTGGTCCAGATGCAACACGTTGGTACATGATTTCGAATGCAAATCCGTGGGATAATTTGAAATTTGATATTGAGGGAATTGCTGAGGTTCGTCGTAAGTTCTTCGGAACATTATATAATACCTATTCATTCTTTTCGTTGTATGCAAACATCGATGGGTTTAAATATGCAGAAGCAGAAATTCCGTTAAACGAAAGACCAGAAATTGATCAATGGATTATTTCTGAATTAAATACTCTTATCAAAGAAGTAGATAGCTTTTATGCCGATTATGAGCCAACAAGAGCAGCTCGTGCAATTTCAGACTTTGTACAAGAGAATTTAAGTAATTGGTATGTTCGTTTATGTCGTCGTCGTTTCTGGAAAGGCGAGTATGCACATGATAAAATAGCAGCATATCAAACACTTTATACGTGTTTGTTAACTATAAGTAAACTAAGTGCTCCAATTGCTCCATTTTTTATGGATAAGCTTTACAGAGACTTAACAACTTCGACACAGTCAGAAAATTATGACAGTGTACATTTGGCAGAGTTTCCAAAATACGTTGAAAACTTTGTTAATAAAACGTTAGAAAGCAAAATGCAGAAAGCGCAAACTATCTCATCACTTGTTTTGTCACTTCGTAAGAAGGAAATGATTAAGGTACGTCAACCATTGCAAAAGGTAATGATTCCAGTACTTGACGACAATCAACGTAGTGAAATTGAGGCAGTTTCGGAGCTTGTAAAAGCCGAAGTTAACGTGAAAGAAATCGTTCTTTTAGATGATGCTTCTGGTATTTTAGTAAAGCAAATTAAGCCTAATTTTAAAGCATTAGGACCTCGATTTGGTAAGGATATGGGATTGATTTCCAAGGAGATACGGTCTTTTACGGCGCAGCAAATCAGCCAGTTAGATAAGGAAGGCTCGTTAGATATTGTTATTGCAGGAAATAATGTAACTTTATCATTAGAAGATGTCGAAATTACATCGCAAGACATCGAAGGTTGGTTGGTTGCAAATTCAAACGGAATAACAGTTGCGCTTGATATTACAATCACGGAAGAGCTAAAAAATGAGGGTATCGCAAGAGAGTTGGTAAATAGAATTCAGAACATCCGTAAAGATTCAGGATTTGAAGTAACCGATAAGATAAAGGTACAAATAAAGAAAAGCGGTATATTAGAAACTGCAATTCTTAAAAATGAAGACTATATTAAGTCTGAAACATTAACAGATAGTTTGGTTTTCTTAGACGAATTAGAAAGCGGCATAGAAATTGAATTTGATGATATTAGAACAATGATATTAATTTCAAAATAATATAAAAATGGTAGATGAAATTACAAGATACTCTGACGCTGATTTAGCTGAATTCAAAGAGATCATTTTGAGCAAAATACAAAAAGCGCAAGCAGATTTAGACTTGATTAAAAGTGCTTACATGAATGACTTAAATAATGGTACAGATGATACATCACCAACATTTAAAGCATTTGAAGAAGGAAGCGAAACTATGTCCAAAGAAGCAAACTCACAGTTAGCTATCAGACAAGAAAAGTTTATTCGAGATTTAAAGAATGCGCTATTCCGTGTAGAAAACAAAACATACGGTGTTTGCAAAGTAACAGGAAAGTTAATCGGAAAAGAAAGATTAAAAATAGTTCCTCATGCTACAATGAGTATTGAAGCTAAAAATTTGCAACGATAATGTTCAAATAAAAACAAAGCGCTCCTATTTAAGGAGCGTTTTTTGTTTTGTAATAAATCGTAAAGAATTATTTTAGGATATAAGAGAAGAAGTTGAAAAATATTAGTTATGATATTTAATTAACAACTATCTTTAAAAAGACAGTTGTTAATTAAGAAAGTAATGCTGTTACGCTAGATTTTTTTCTAAATCAGTTTTGTATTTTCTTAAAACAGCTCTTGTCATTCCTAGATTGGCTTTTGTTGAGTCTGCGACTAAATAAACCATGAACTTATTATTTGGCGAAATGTCAATAATGTGAATTTGGTTGGTAAGAGTGATCAAGATGTCCTCGATGTCTTGTTTTAAATTTAAGGCTTTTACAGCGCTTAATTTAGCTTTAACAACCTCAAGGTTATATGCGGAAGCTAATTCAGGATCAAATGCCGAATCGATGCTTATATTGCCATAACTTAACCCTGTCTCAATCTCGGTTACAGCTACAGCTATAAAACCATTAACATTTGTTTTCATTTCAGTTAGAAAAACATTTAAAAAGTCGTTGCTCATAATTTTGGGGATTTATTGGTTATTAATTATTTTAAAAGACTGATTTTGTTAAGCTGAGTGGCTAATTCATCGATATTGCGCAGAAACAACCCGAGATTACTACCATCATTAGAGAAAACAATAATGCTATGAGAATTATTTATTTTATTCATCACAGCAACTCCATTGGTAGTTTTAAGGTATAATTGTTTTAATAGTCCCTTGTCCAGGTCTGTAAGGAATTTATCGCTCATAGATAGGATAGCGTCGCTCATTGCGGCAACACTATCGCTATAATCTAAGTGCAAAGAGGTGATCAATTTTCCTTTTGTACCCGATATAAGTGCTGATGTTGATTTGGTTTGAATTAAAAACTCATTTAGCAAGGAAGTGATTTCATTCATTGTGTGGAGATTTGGGGAGTTGTTAAAAAATAATTGATTAAGCTAATTTAATTAAAAAATCATTGCTTTATCATGTATTATCTCGTTAATTTATTTAACAAATATAAATTTTTTGCGTATTATTGTAAGAAGGAAATAGAAGATTAAGCTAATATTAATTTAAGTTAAAACGTTATGGCTAAAGTGTTGAAGTTTAAAGATGTGAAATCGGATGTTGATAGTAGAATAAAAGAATTTGATAAAATAAGGATTAAGCTTAATGTTGCTAAAGCAAAAAAGGCACAGAGTAATATTGAGAAGGCTACAGAAGGAAAAAAAGAAGCCAAAGGATTGTTCAATTCAATCTCAAGTTTTTTTTCTGAAGGATCGAAGCCAGTTAGAAATAACGGAAAATAATAATGAAACATTTTGTTACGAAATAATTAACGCTCTTAAGGGGGCGTTTTTTTTGATTTAATTGTTACTTTTGCGCCAATAAAAAATTATAAAATGTCACTACGAAGAGCGTATTTACTTATTTTCATTATTTTACTTATTGATCAGGTTTCTAAAATTTACATAAAAACCAACTTTGTTTTAGGCGAAGAGGTAGAGGTTTTTAAATGGTTTAAGATTCTTTTTATTGAAAATGAAGGAATGGCTTGGGGAACAAAAATTCCAGGGGAATATGGGAAATTGATTT
Organism: Flavobacterium hydatis; assembly: GCF_000737695.1. GTDB lineage: Bacteria > Bacteroidota > Bacteroidia > Flavobacteriales > Flavobacteriaceae > Flavobacterium > Flavobacterium hydatis. The sequence continues at coordinate 206,523 of NZ_JPRM01000001.1, read as the reverse complement.
TAACCGTTTTTAGGATTTTTGCCGTTTTTGGTATTGGGTACTGGTTATATGATTCGATTAAAAAGCATAGCTCAACATATCTAGTTGTTGCTATTTCTTTAATTTTGGCAGGAGCTGCAGGAAATATTATAGATTCTGTTTTTTATGGTGTAATATTCGATGATAGTTATAATAATCTAGCAACACTATTTGCTCCAGAGCATTACGGAACTTGGTTTCATGGTAAGGTAGTAGATATGTTGTATTTTCCTATTTGGGAAGGATATCTGCCAACTTGGTTACCAGTATGGGGTGGACAACAATTTAAGTTTTTTAATGCAATTTTTAATTTTGCCGATATGGCAATTTCTACAGGTGTGGGTATTTTAATTGTTTTTAATAAAAAAGCATTTAACAAACACTAATAAATTTACTTTATAGAATTTTAGTTTTTTGCAACCGAATAGTTCTCGGGATGTTTTATTTTTACAGTTCGAAAAAATTAAAAAATGCAAAGACCTTCCTTCTCTATATATGATGCATCCGCAGGTTCAGGAAAGACATATACCTTAGTTAAGGAATATCTTAAAATTATACTTTCGGCTCCTAAAAATGATGCGTATCGCAATATCCTTGCAATCACGTTTACGAATAAGGCAGTTCATGAAATGAAAAGCCGTATTGTAGGCAGTTTATCTGAGTTTGCCAAAGAAGAGCCTTCCGCGAAAGCGATAGATTTAATGGAGGATTTGGCTAGGGAAACTGGACTTTCAATCATTGAGCTAAAAACAAAATCACAAAATATCATTAAGCATATTATTCATAATTATGCTGCTTTTGATATTTCTACAATCGATAAATTTACTCATAAAGTTATTCGTGCTTTTGCGCATGATTTAAATTTACCTATGACTTTTGAGGTAACTCTGGATACAGAAAATTTACTTATTGAGGCTGTAGATGCAATTATAGCACAAGCAGGACAAGATGAAACTTTGACTAAGTTGTTGGTTGATTTTACGATGGAGAAAACCGACGATGATAAAAGTTGGGATGTTTCTCGTGAAATTCTTGATACAGGAAGATTAATTTTAAATGAAAATAATCGAAATGAGATTACTCATTTTCATGATAAATCAATAGGAGAGTTTGTCGAAATAAAAAAGAAGTTAAAGGAGTTATGTAAAGATCTGGAAGAAGAGAATGCTGGTTTTGCTACAAATGCACTTTCTTTAATTGAAAAGAACGGAATTGATTTAAAATCTTTTTCAAGAGGAACATTTCCAAATCATCTAGAAAGTATTAGAGATGGAAAGTTTAATCCTAAGAATAAAACATTTCATGAGTTTGATGATATTGCGATTAATAAAACGGCCAAAGACAAGGCTATAATAGAAAATATTATTCCTGAATTACTTCAGATTCTGGATAAGATTTATAAGAACTTTGAAAAAAGAGATTTTTACAAGGCATTCCTCAAAAACATCACGCCTCTTTCGTTACTGAATACAGTAAGTAATGAATTGGAAAAGATTCAGAATGAACAAAATGTTTTATCTATTTCTGAGTTTAATGCAATTATTCATCGCGAAATTCAAAATCAACCTGCGCCTTTTATCTATGAACGTTTAGGTGAAAAGTACCGTCATTTTTTTATTGATGAGTTTCAGGATACTTCCGAAATGCAATGGCAGAATTTAATTCCGTTAATTGATAATGCACTTTCAGGTCAAGATGATTATGGAGTAAAAGGGACTTTGATGATTGTGGGAGATCCAAAACAATCTATTTATCGCTGGCGAGGAGGGAAAGCGGAGCAGTTTATTGAGTTAAGCAAGGATTTAAATCCGTTTAATAATCCAGATAAGAAAATAACACATTTAGATACTAATTATCGTAGTTATAGTGAGGTTATTGAATTTAATAATGGCTTTTTTAAATTAATCTCTTCAGAGTTTGAAAATGCCGATTATAAAGATTTATATGAAAATCATAGTTATCAAAAAACAAATGCAAAGAAAGGTGGATATGTAAATATTTCGTTTCTTCCTGCGATTGATAAAAATGAACAAATTGATGAAGATGCAGTTCTGGAGAAAACAGATTTGTATGTTTTGGCAACTTTAAATACGATCCAGAAAGTATTACGTGAAGGGTTTGAGTATAAAGATATTGTTATACTGACTCGTAAAAGAGATCAAGGTATCGCTGTCGCGAATTATCTCACGGAGCAAAACATTCCGTTATTGTCATCAGAAACTTTAATGATTCAAAATGCAACCGAAGTTCGATTGATTGTTCATTTATTAAAGTATTTGAATAATAACGCAGATTTAGAAGCTAAAGCTAATTTTTTGCATTTCTTGACAAAGAATATTGATATAAAAAAACCTGTTCATGATTTTATAGCCGAAGGGATGAACGAAAGGAATGAAGCTGCTTTTGAAAAATGGTTAGAAAAATTTGATATTTCGCTTTCGTTCGAAAATATCCGAAAGAAATCACTTTATGAAGCAGTAGAAACTATCGTTTCTAAATTCGTGCGTCTGGAATATAATAATGCCTATGTTCAGTATTTTCTTGATATAGTTTTAGAGCGAGATATTAGGAATCAAGCGGGGATTTCCGATTTTTTAAGTTACTGGGATAAGAATGCAGGGAAATTTAGTATTCCGTCACCCGAAGGGAATAATGCCGTTCGTATCATGACAATTCATAAATCTAAAGGATTAGAGTTTCCAGTGGTAATTATGCCTTTTGCAGAAGAAGATTATAGTCGAAAACCCAAAGATAAGTTATGGTTAAATGCAGAAGAATCAGATTTTGGGTTACCAAAAGTATTAATAGATAATAGTAGTGCGGTGGCTGGTTTCGGAGAAGATGCAGCTGTTGTTTTTAATTCAAAAAAACAGGAAGAACTTCTTGATAATGTAAATGTTTTATATGTTGCCTTAACTCGTGCTGAAGAACAATTATATGTCATTTCACAAGAAATAAAGCCTAGAAAAGATGGAGAATTTCCGGGTAATATGGCCTCTTTTTTTATAAAATATTTAATTAATGCAGGCGTTTATGATGAAGGTAAGTTAGAATATGAATTCGGAAATTCTAAAAAATTATCCTCAGGAGCTAAGCATTCTTCATTTACCAAAACGATTCCGCTAGTTTCTGAAGTTTTAAATCCTAAGAATATTAAAATCGCGCAACGTGAAGCATTAATGTGGGGTACGCATCAGCAAGAGGCGATATCTTATGGGAATGTAATTCATGAAATCTTGGCTTTTGTAAAATATAAATCAGATATTGATTTAGCAATTGTAAAAGCATTAGAGAGTGGGTTAATTACTTTTGATCAAAAAGAGATAGTTTTAAAAACAATTCAGGAAATTGTAAATCATCCAGAAATCAGTATTTGTTTTGAGGAAAATAATAGAGTTTTGAATGAAGAAACGATAATTCAAAAAGAAGGAAAGATATTGAAGCCAGACAGAGTGGTTGTCACTCCAAGTGGCGAAGCTTTTCTTTTAGATTATAAAACAGGATTGAGTAATCCTAAATACAAGCAACAAGTAGAAGAATATCAAGTTGCTATTGAAAATATGGGTTTCAAAGTGTTAAAAAAAGCATTGGTGTATATAGGAACCGATATCGTTGTAGTAAATTTGTGAAAAAATTAATCAGACGTTAAAAAATAGAATCAGACTAACTTGTTAAAATTTAACATATTAAATAAATAAAAATGTACGGAAAAATTAAAGAGCATTTGCAGAATGAATTGCAAACTATTGAAGAAAACGGAATTTTTAAAAAAGAAAGAATTATAACTTCTGCTCAAGATGCTGAAATAACAATTTCTACAGGAGAGAAGGTTTTAAATTTTTGTGCCAATAATTATTTAGGATTGTCTTCGCATCCAGAAGTAGTTCAAGCAGCAAAGGACGCGATGGATACTCATGGTTTCGGAATGTCATCTGTACGTTTTATATGTGGAACGCAAGATATTCATAAAACATTAGAGAAAAAGATTGCTGATTTTTACGGAACAGAGGATACAATTTTGTACGCAGCAGCTTTTGATGCTAATGGAGGTGTTTTTGAGCCTTTATTAGGAGAGAATGATGCAATTATTTCAGATAGTTTAAATCATGCTTCTATTATAGATGGAGTTCGTTTGTGTAAAGCAGCTCGTTATCGTTATGAAAATAGTAACATGGAAGACTTGGAGCAACAGCTAATAAAAGCAAATGCTGCAGGAACTCGTTTTAAGATTATTGTTACGGATGGTGTATTTTCTATGGATGGACTTGTAGCTCCATTAGATAAAATATGTGACCTGGCAGATAAATATGATGCAATGGTTATGGTAGATGAGTGTCATGCTGCTGGATTTATTGGTGCAACAGGAAAAGGTACTCTTGAGGCAAAAGGAGTAATGGGTAGAGTTGATATTATTACAGGAACACTTGGTAAAGCTTTAGGTGGAGCCATGGGAGGTTATACAACAGCCAAAAAAGAGATTATAGAGTTGTTACGTCAAAGATCAAGACCATATTTGTTTTCAAATTCATTAGCACCTGCAATTGTAGGGGCTTCTATAAAGGTGTTTGAGCTTTTAGAAAAAGATACAGTATTAAGAGATAGATTAGAGTGGAATACTAATTATTTTAAAGAAGGTTTAAAGAAAGCTGGCTTTGATATAATAGATGGTGATTCGGCTATCGTTCCTGTTATGTTATATGATGCAAAATTATCGCAAAATATGGCAAATGAGCTTTTAAAGGAAGGAATTTACGTAATTGGGTTCTTTTTTCCGGTAGTTCCTAAAGAAAAAGCAAGGATAAGAGTGCAGTTGTCTGCGGCTCATACTAAAGACCATTTGGATAGAGCCTTAGCGGCTTTTGTTAAAGTAGGCAAAATGTTAAAAGTTGTATAATTCCCACTTTTTACACTTCTTAATGCTTTTTTTTAACATTTCATTTTGTAGTTAAAAATTTACGCATTACTTTTGTCTATAATTAACTAAATTGTAATTAAATAAATTAAGTATGAAACATCTTAACAAACTTTTAGTTGCTGTGATGATGGCGATGGGTTTAACTTCTCACGCACAAGACAGTAACAATCCATGGGCGATCTCTTTTGGAGTTAATGCCGTTGACACAAGAACAAGTTCTGGTGCAGGGAGTGGTTTCTTTGATCAACACTTCTCTCAGCCATTTGCAGTGAAAGACAACTGGAATATTCTTCCTTCTGTATCTTATATTAGCGTATCAAGATATGTAGGTAGTAATTTTTCTGTAGGATTGCAAGGTTCTGTGAACAAAATTGATAAATTAGTTACTTTTGCTCCAACAGCTCCAGGACATGATTCAAGAGGAAATGTTGTAACTAATCCTGGTGATTTGATGTATTATGGAATTGATGCTACTATTAAATATAGCTTCCAAGAATTAATCAAATCTAAAGTAATCGATCCTTCGTTATCTGTTGGTGGAGGTTACACATTCTTCGGAGATAGTAGTTTTGGTACAGTTAATCCAGGTGCTGGAGTAACTTTCTGGTTTACTGAAGCTATTGGTCTTGAGTTAGCTACAAAATACAAATGGGTTGCTTCTCCTAACGAGAATAAAATTGCTGACAGATCTGTTTTCCAACACACTGCTGGTATCGTTTTCAAATTTGGAGGTAAAGATACTGACGGTGATGGTATCTACGATAAAGATGATGCTTGTCCAGATGTTGCTGGTTTAAAACAATTCAACGGATGTCCTGATACTGACGGAGACGGAATCGTTGACGCAAGTGATGCTTGTCCTACTGAATTTGGTTTAGCTGCTTTAAACGGTTGTCCTGATAGAGACGGTGATGGTGTTGCTGATAAAGATGACGCTTGTCCAGACGTATTTGGTTTAGCTGCTTTAAAAGGTTGTCCAGATGCTGACGGTGATGGTATTGCTGATAAAGATGACAAATGTCCTACTGTAGCAGGTCCTAAAGAAAACGGTGGATGTCCTTGGCCAGACGCTGATAAAGATGGTGTACTTGACAAAGATGACGATTGTCCTACTGTAGCTGGTCCAGCTAGTAACAGAGGTTGTCCAGAAGTAACTACTGCTGTATTAGATGATCTTAAAGTTCAAGCTAGAGCGGTATTCTTTGACACTGGAAAAGCTACTTTCAAAAAAGGTGATGCTCAAACTCCAGCTAGATTAGATGCTATCAAAGAAATCCTTAAAGATTATCCAAATGCTAAATTCAGCATTGAAGGACACACAGATAGTACAGGTTCTGCAAAAATTAACGATAAATTATCTCAAGAAAGAGCTGATGCTGTAATGAACGCATTAATCGCTAGAGGTGTTAATCCAGCTAACTTATCTGCTAAAGGATTCGGTTCATCTCAACCAGTTGCAAGTAACAAAACTGCTAAAGGTAGAGCTGAAAACAGAAGAACAGAAATTAGACACGTAGGTTCTAAATACGAAGGTAAATTGTAATTTACTTTTCTAAATAATTTTAAAAAGCCATTCTTAATTGAATGGCTTTTTTTATTTTTATACAATGACAGAGACTTACTTTTTAGATAAGATTGCAAAGGTTATTATTGAAAACTATTCGGATAAATTGGCCGAAACCACAATTGTGTTGCCGAATAAAAGAGCTAAAATTTTTCTTATTGAAGCTCTAAAAAAACAAATTACTAGTACAGTTATTAGCCCGAAAATAATTAGTATAGAAGACTTTATCCAAGATATAGCTTCTGTGCGTTCAGTCGATTCTATAGAATTGTTGTTTGAGTTTTATGAAGTTTACTTATCTGTTACAGAAAAACAAAACCAACAGTCATTTGAGTTGTTTGCAAACTGGGCAAAAACATTATTACAAGATTTTAACGAGATTGATCGTTATCTGTTAGATCCGTCTCACGTTCTTTCTTACCTTAATGATATTGAAGATATCAAAAAATGGGGGATAGAGGTTGAAAACAAAACACAGTTATTAGAGAATTATATAGATTTCTGGAAGTTGCTTCCTAAATACTATGAATCGCTGTATGCTCATTTGTTGAATAAACAAATCGGTTATCAAGGATTAATTTATAGAGAAGCGGTTAATAATATAAATCATTTTACGAATTCAGTTCCGGGACAGCATTTTGTTTTCGGAGGATTTAATGCTTTAAATGCTGCAGAAGAAAAAATCATTCAACATTTAATTGCTTCAGATCAAGCTAAGATTTATTGGGATATCGACAGAGTATTCTTAAATGATCCTTATCATGACGCAGGGTTATTTGTACGACGTTTTAAGCAAGATTGGAAACATTATAAAGCCAATGATTTTGAGTGGATATTCGATGATTTTTCTCAGTCTAAAAATATACAAGTTATTGGAACGCCAAAAACAATCGGTCAGGCTAAAATAACAGGTAGTATAATAGAAGAAATAATCACTAACAATCCAGGTTCGTCATTAGATAAAGTTGCTGTAGTATTAGGAGATGAGAATTTATTGATTCCGCTTTTATATGCTTTGCCATCTACAGTTGGAGCTTTAAATATTACGATGGGGTATTCTAGCAAGAATAATCCAACACAAATTTTAATTGCAAAGTTGTTTAAAATGCATACTAATGCATTGTCTAGAAATGGTGCTTCTTATGTTTTTTATTACAAAGATGTTTTAGATATACTAACGCATCCGTTAGTCGAACCTTTTGCAAATGTAAAAGAGTTGGTAAAAAAGATAAATCAGAATAATTATACTTTTATAACTCATTCTAAAATCATTGAACTTAATGATGACCCTTCTGATTTATTTTTGCTGCTTTTTCAGAAATGGGATTCGGGTTCAGTTGCGGTTTTAAATAATATTTCTACCCTTTTACTTGTAATAAAAGAGAACCTAAGTAATGACAGCGAAGAAGATAAAATAGCCAAGACGTTTGTTTTTGCCATTTTTAAAGTAATAAATAAATTAATAAACTATTACTCTCAACATAAGCATATTGATAAGATAGAAACGCTCTATGCTATTTATAAACAGGTTATTGATGTTGCCGAAGTTTCGTTTGAAGGAGAACCTTTAAATGGTTTGCAGATAATGGGAGTTTTAGAGAGTCGTGTCTTAGATTTTGATACTGTTATTGTCACTTCTATGAACGAAGGGAAATTTCCAGCAGGAAAATCAATGAATTCGTTTATTCCTTATGATGTAAAACGCGAATTAGGTTTGCCAACTTTTAAAGAAAAAGATGCTATCTATACATTTCACTTTTACCACTTATTGCAACGCGCCAAGAATATTTATTTGCTATATAATACCGAAAGTGAAGGGTTAGATGCGGGAGAAAGAAGCCGTTTTATAACACAACTAGAAGTAGAGAAAAAGCCAAAACATAATTTGACTCAGGAAATTTATAATGCAGTTTTACCAGAAACGGCTTATCAGCCCATGGTTGTTCCGAAGTCTGAAGCTGTAATGACACGTTTAAAAGAAATTGCAACTGCAGGATTCTCGCCATCAGCGTTAACGAGTTACATTAGAAATCCGATTCAGTTTTATTTCCAAAAAATATTACGAATTCGTGAGGTCGAGGAAGTAGAAGAGAATATCGCTTTAAATACGTTAGGAACTATTATTCACGAAACATTAAAGGCACTTTACGAGCCTTTTATTGGGAAGCTTATCTCTGAGAGCGATATTGCAAATTGTTTCAAATTATTAGACGATGAAGTACTAAAACAATTTAAAGTAGTTTACAAAGAGGGAGAAATTAAAAAAGGACGTAACCTTTTGGCTTTTGAAGTTGCTAAACGTAATGTTACTAATTTCTTAAAAGTTGAGTTAGATAGTATTAAAGATGGCGATGCGATTAAAATTTTGGCAATCGAAGAAACTTTCGAAAGAACATTAACGCATCCAAGTTTACCATTTCCTGTATTGATAAAAGGAAATGTCGATAGGATTGAACAACGTAACGGAATTATTAGAATTATAGATTATAAAACAGGTAAGGTCGAAAAGGCTAATGTTGTTCTCAAGAATTGGGATGGGCTTACGGCAGATATAAAAAACGACAAAATTATTCAGGTTTTGGCGTATGCTTTTATGTATGAAAACAATGCTCAAGGATTACCTATCGAAGCTGGAATTATTTCTTTTAAGAATTTAAAATCAGGATTTTTACCTTTTGGATTTAAGGAAGAGAAGGATGTTAATATGATTATTAGTAATGAAATAATGCATAATTATTTGGAGCAAATCGTGTTATTGCTCAATGAAATATTGGATATTGCAATTCCTTTTGAAGAAAAAATACTATGAGTGCAATAACCAAGAAGTTAGGAAATACTTTTGAGTTTTTTAAAAGTACAATAGCCATTAATTTGGCTGTGAGTATTTTGCCTTTGCTTTTTGGAGGGCTACTTGTTTTTAATTATTCGGTTGTGAGTTTTGGCTTTGCCATAAGTTTAGCGGTAAAAGAAATTAATTCTAAAAATGAATATTTATTTTATTTCAATAATGGTCTTTCCAGAGGAGCACTTTGGTTTTATTCCTGGTGTTTTAATCTGGTTTTTCTAATATCCGGAATTTTCATTTTTAATCTAATAAATAGATTATTTTGAAAAGACATATTTTAGAAATCGACAGTATTAAAAAATCTTTTGGTGATAAAATAATTCTTTCCGATGTTTATTTGCAATGCGAAACAAATGATATTATCGGGCTTTTGGGAAGAAATGGTTCAGGAAAATCTACTTTTCTTAAAATTATTTTCGGAGTTATATCTGCAGATTTTAAGTTTGTTAGAGTTGATGGTGTTATGAAAACCAAGACCAAAGAATTAATGAATGAATTAAGTTATCTGAGTCAGGATAATTTTATTCCAAATAATTTTTCTGTCAAAAAAGCGATTCGACTTTCGATTGCAAAAGAAAGGATTGATTCGTTTTGTAATGACGAAATGATAAAGAGATTAACCGACAAAAACATTTCGCATTTGTCTGGAGGCGAATTGCGTTATCTCGAAATAAAGCTTGTGTTAGAGAATTCTTCAAAATTTGTATTACTTGATGAACCTTATAACGGATTATCTCCTTTGATGATCGAAAAAGTAAATCAATTAATTATAATGAATTCGTCTAAAAAAGGAATCATAATATCAGACCATAATTATAGAAATGTAATTAGTATTTCGACAAGATTAGTTTTAATTAAAGATGGAAAACTAAATCATCTAAAAGATAAAAACGAACTCATAGAAAAAGGATATTTAAGTTCTGAGATGATTTAAATCGTTTTAAAAAAATCTAATAAAACGGTAGTTAATTCCGTTTCATTTTCGATCGAACTCATATGTCCGTCAGGAAAAGTTACAAGAGATACATTCGTATTTTCTATTTGTAAGATACTTTCTTCGTAATTTAAAACAGGGTCTTTTTCTCCTAAAACTAATAACATCGGGAAAAGATTAGTGTGCAAAATAATTTCCTTGTCTTTTCTTATTTTCATTCCTTCTAAGGATGCAATTATTCCCTGAAGAGGAGTTTTTAGAGCTTCCTCTTTTACAAGTTCTATAGTTGTGGAAAGTCTTTCTCGGTTGTTTTCGCTAAACAAATTCCCAATGGCAAGACCTATAAAAGCAGCATAGTTTTGTTTAACGGCCTTAATAGCTCGATTTCGGTTCAACTTTCGTTCCGCACTATCAGGTTTAGAAGTAGAATTTAATAAAACCAAACCTTCTACCTTTTCTGTATATAATTCGGCGAAAGCCAAAGCAACATAACCGCCCATCGAATGACCTACAAAAACAGCCTTATCGATGCCAAGATGAGATAAAACCTCATTAACCACATCGGCATTATCCTCCATGGTATGAACGTAACCTTGAGGTTCAGTTTTTCCATGACCTAATAAATCGATAGTAACGACACGGTAATTTTTAGAAAATGCATCAACATAATGATTCCACATCGTTTTGTTTTCTAAAAAGCCATGAAGCAGAACAATGGTCGTTCCTTTTCCTGTGTCTGAATATGAAATGTTGGTGTTTTTAAAAAGAATATTTTTCAATGAGAGTATATTTAATAATGCAAAAATAAAGGTTTGTTGTGTAAGGAAAAGAAAAACGGCCAACATTTCTGAAAGCCGTTTTCTAATTTTATGATTTTAAGAAAGAATCAATTTCGTCAAAATATTTTTCTTTAGCGTCCAGCCAGCCGTAATGTTTGCAATTTTCTAGTAAAACCATTTTTGAATTAGGAAAAGCTTTTAACGCAATTTCGCCAATTTCTTTACTAATTACATCTTGCTTTCCTTGAATAATCAGTACTGGTTTCTTAAAAGATTTTAGCTTGTCTTTACAATCAAAATTTATCTTTTGTAAATCACCCCATACTAAAGAATTTATAGTCGAATTTCCTTGAGTAAGTCTTTCGGCAATAACAGGGATAAATTTTTGGTTGTAAACATACGCAGGAGCCATTGCTCTTCCTCTTCCAATTTTGGCTGTATATGTTGTGTCGCCTTTTTCGATTTTGTTATTCCAGTATTTTAAGGAATCTTTTTCAGTAGAACTTAAATTTTCCTGAATAATGTCTCCACCTTTTAATAAGCTCAAATCTATTCCGCCAGACGATGATAAAATTAATTTATTAATGCTGTTAGGATAAACCGTTGCGTAATAAGAAGCAAGCATTCCTCCAAAAGAATGTCCAAGAATATCCCACTTTTTTATATTCAAATGTTTTCTCAAAGCTTCAATATCATCAGCCATTAACTTCATCGAGATTGTTTCGGCATTCAGATTTTTGAGTTTTGATTTTCCAGTTCCTCTTTGGTCATAAATAATGGTTTGATACTTTTCGGCCAAAATTTTTGCCAAAGGTTCAAAACCATTACTATTCATTCCGGGACCACCATTTATTATCAAAATAGGATAGCCCTTGCCAAATACCTTATAATAGGTTTGGCTAGCATCTGTGTTTTTTGCAAAACCTTCAGTTTGAGCAAATGAATGCGAAATAAATGATAAGAATATAAAAAGGAATACTTTTTTCATCATCGAGATTAAACGTTCATCAAGCTTTCTATTTCATCAGCTTCGATAGGGATGTTACGCATTAAATTAAATGGTTCTCCAGTTTCCTGAATCACAACATTATCTTCTAAGCGAATACCAAAACCTTCGGCAGGAATATAAATTCCAGGCTCAACCGTAAAAACCATATTAGCTTTCATTGGTTCGTGTAGCAATCCATAATCATGCGTGTCTAGACCCATGTGGTGAGAAGTTCCGTGCATGAAATATTTTTTATATGCAGGCCAATCAGGGTTTTCATTTTGTACATCGGCTTTATCAATTAGTTTTAAATCTAATAATTCCGAAGTCATTATTTTTCCAACCTCTACATGATATTGTTTCCAAAGCGTTCCAGGTGTAAGCATTTTTGTAGCTTCATTCTTTACGCGTAAAACAGCATTGTAAACAGCTTTTTGGCGCGCCGAGAAAGAACCCGAAACAGGAATAGTACGCGACATATCGCTAGAATAATTAGCATATTCGGCAGCAACATCCAGCAAGATTAAATCTCCAGCTTTACATTGTTGGTTGTTTTCGATATAGTGTAAAACATTTGCATTATTCCCCGAAGCAATAATCGGAGTATAAGCAAAACCTTTAGAGCGATTACGAATAAATTCGTGAATAAGTTCCGCTTCAATCTCGTATTCCGTTACATTAGGTTTTACAAAAGGCAATAATCTTCGGAAACCTTTTTCGGTAATATTACAAGCTTGCTGAATCAAATCGATTTCTTCGCTTTCCTTTACCGAACGAATGCGTTGTAAAATTGGGTTACTTTTAGCAACCTGATGAGCAGGATAACGCTCTTTCCACCATTTTACAAAACGAGCCTCACGAGTTTCAGTCTCAACAGTTGCACGATAATGCTCATTAGTATTAATGTACATAGTATCGGCATAAGTCATCATTTCGTTCAGAACCTTATGAAAATCCTGTAACCAATAAACCGTTTTAATTCCCGAAACTTCAAATGCACGTTGTTTAGTAAGTTTTTCCCCTTCCCAAACAGCAATATGATCATTAGTTTCTTTCAAAAACAAAATCTCACGCTGATTTTCGTACGGAGCATCAGGAAAAAGCAACAAGACGCTTTCTTCTTGATCCACACCACTTAAGTAAAAAATATCTCTATGTTGAGCAAAAGGTAATGTACTATCGGCGCTAACTGGGTAAATATCATTTGAATTAAAAACCGCTACACTATTAGGCTTCATTTGAGCCATGAATTTTTCGCGATTTTTTATAAAAAGAGAGCTGTTTATTTGATGATATTTCATGTTAATTTAGTTTTATACTTTGAATACTCAAAAATACTAATTTTAGAAATACGAGATTGGTTTGGTTTATTAAAAATTTCTTATTTGTTTGGGAATTTTTTCTCTACACAATGCTCACACAAACTTGTCTTTCTGAGGAACGAAGAATCTCCACTAGGAACTCGGCAAAGATTGACGATTTTGATTACGGAGTTTCTCGCGAAGATTTCTCCTCTGTCGAAATGACAATATTGAGAAAATCTTAGTAACTCAGAACCTTAGAATCTTAATAATGGCGTGTCCCTCCGGGTCGGGCTTTCGGCTATATCTTTTATTGCGCTATCGCTTCATAAAAGGATACCGCTTCTATCCCTCACGCAAACTCGGTTTCATAAGTAATTTATCGTTTTGAGGTTAAAATCGATTTTTTGAATTATGGTATTTTGTATATTGCAGTGTAATCAAAACTATTCGATTTATTTAATATGGAAATAATAAAAAATATTAATGAAATATTTTCAAATAGAGAATTAGCGACAATAGTTTGGCTCGCAATTATTCTTATCTTAATAAATTTAAATAAAGAAATTAGAAATTCAGCTTTTCAGGTTATCAAAGCATTTTTTGTAAAACAAATTTTACTTGTATTTTTTTTATTAGCCGTTTATGCTTTTTTTATTGTTTTGTTTTTAAAATATTATCGATTTTGGGATTTTACTTTACTGAAAGAAACCTTATTTTGGTTTTTTGGCTTTGCACTTATGACACTTTTTAAATTGGAAAAAGCGAATGAAGCGTCATTTTTTTTTAAGATTCTAATTGAAAGTTTTAAACTAACAATTTTTTTAGAATTTTTCCTGAATTTTTATACTTTTAGTTTCGTTACAGAAATGATTGTAATTCCGATTTTTACTTTTGTTTTTTTAATGAATTTAATTTCAGAAAACAAAGATGAGTATAAGCCTGTCTTTAAATTAACTAAAATAGTTATTGGATTTGTTGGTGCATTTTATATTGTTTTTGCTATTTATAAATTCATTTTTCATAACGAAAATATTCTAAGTGTTCATAATCTTAACTCTTTGATTTTACCAGTTCAACTTACGATTTTGAGTATTCCTTTTTTTTATTTCCTATCGCTTTATAGTAACTATGAAAGGCTTTTTTTAAGAGTAGAATTTATGAATAAGGATTCTGCAGTTCAACGTAACTTGAAGCTACAAATTCTAAAAAAAGCAAACATAAATCTAAGTAAGCTAAAAAAAATAGATGAAAAACTTACGGGATTTAATTTGTTTGAATTAACAGATATTAACCGAAAAGATGAAAACTCCAATAATGCGGATTTGTAATCCATACCCATAACAATAATCAAATCCATAAAAAAAACCGAAGCAATCAAACTTCGGTTTTTCTATAAATATATTTTTGTAAAAATTATTTCTCGCTTAGTAATTTTTCTAAAAGAGCTACTTTTTCTTTTTCAGCCTGAACCAATCTTTCATAAAGTTTTTCATTTTTATCAAAAGCTTCAAGAAGTTTATCAAGCGGATTAAAAGTGCAATTTTGATTTATAGAAGAAGAACCATTATCATATGTATTTCCAATAATATTAAAAACAGCTTCTTCCGAAAAGTTTCTTATCACTTCGGCGGGAACGCCCAAAGCTTCGGCAATTGCTTTTAGTTTTTCATCATCAACGCTTTCGCTTCCCTCAATAATAGATATAGATTGTTGCGTAGTACCAATCGCAAGAGCAAGGGCTTCTTGTTTCATGTCTCTAAGCTCTCTGATTCGGCTTATGTTTCGACCGATATGTCTTGGTTTTGTTTCTGTGCTCATAGTTCAAAGATATTTAAAAATCTGTTACATTTTTGTTTTCGGTAGAAAACAAGCCTTTGTTTGTGAGATACATTTTACGATTTGTTTCCCATGATGTAAAAATACAATTTTTCAGACTATTGTTGATTTTGAAAAGAATATTTCTAATTTGTATCGGTTTTTATGATTCCTGTAAATGACAAGATTTTGTAATATTGTTGTATCAAAGAACAACCAAAAATTATGACAATAGAAAAAGCAAATATAACCGACCACGAAATCTTAACAGAAATAACCAAAAAGTCAAAAGCATATTGGGGATATTCGGCAGAACAGATTTTGCAATGGGATAAAAATCTAACAATTACCAAAGAGTATATTAAAGATAATTATGTGTTTAAGTTACTAGGCGAAGATTTAATTATTGGCTATTATTCCTATTTTATTGAAGAAAAACATAATGTAATACTAGACAACTTATTTATAAGACCAGAATATATTGGGAAAGGATTCGGGAAATACTTAATGGACGATTTTTTAAATAGGATTAAAGAAAGTAAATTCGAAAAAATAACACTCGATTCAGAACCAAATGCAGAAGCATTTTATTCGAAAGTCGGATTTGTAAAAGTTGGCGAATTCGAAACTTCAATAAAAAACAGATTCATGCCAATTATGGAAATGAAACTGGAAGAAAATACGAAATAAATAGGATTAACCTGTTTTAATGTAATTAATTTTAACACATAGAAGCATAGGTTTTTGTATTTTCAAAAAAGGCGCTTCGCTTGTTTAAAATACACAAAGCTTGCTATGTGAAAGAAATGTATTTCTTTTTTGTGCTCTTTTTTACACATATAAATCTATGTTTCTATGTGTTAAATGAAACTTTATGACCTAAGCAAAGCAAATAGGTAAAGTTATCACACTCAAGGGGCGTGTTAAATTATTAATACATACATTAGAATATATAAAATAAGGTAATAGAAAATGAATAAGTCAGGTTTTGAATTAATTACTATAAAAGAAATTAAAATAGAATATCCTTTTTTGATAGAGCGAGAAGGCTTTGATTATTTTGAAGAATGGGAAGATCAGGATTTCTTTCTTGTAGCACGACAAGAGATAAATTATGATGGTAATTTCTATTTAGACCTTTATGAGGATAAAGAGAAAAAATGGCTTAGTAATCTATTAAACCTGTCATTAAAAGAAATTGATACAAGAAGAATAGAAGGCATTTTAATAAACGGAGATTTCTCGACAAACGGAACAATTATAAATGCCGAAGGAGATTATGGTCCTTATGTTTATATAAACGGTAATGTTACTTGCCAGAGTTTGCTATTAGGAGGTTCTTATACCGAAATAATAGGGAATGTTAAGGCAACAGAAGTTGTAATGACATCTTATAATCACGGAAATTTTAAATGTACAGGACTTATAGAAGCGCCCGTTTTTATAGTCGAAGACCATTATACAACATTTGCGGAGCGTAAAAATGATTTGTTTTATTACAATGATAGAGCAGACGATTTTGATGCCGAAAACGAATGTCAATACGATGAAGTTTCAGGAGAAGATATTATCTCGATAGAATTGCGAAAACATCTTGATAATCCGTTAATAGAAACCTTCGAAGAATTAAAAAGGGAATTAGAATTTGGAGAATTGGTTCTTAAACAAAATAATCCTCCTGCAAAAACTTATGAATATTGGCACAAAAGAGTATTGTCAAATTATAGAGATCTTAAGTTGGTTCCAAAAGAATTTAAAACCGAAGAACTTTGTAATCAGGTATTAAATATTACCTACCATGCTTTGCCATTTATTGATGAGAACTTAATAACGTTTGAATTCTGCGATAAATTAGTTGACAAAGATGGTTTTGCAATTCAGGTTATTCCAGATGAATTTATGACAAAAGAACTTTGTTTTAAAGCAGCTGAAAATGGAACAATGTTAAGATTAATTCCAGAAGAATATTATTCTGAAGAATTGATTCTGTTAGTTTTCAAGAATGGAAAACATCAACCGGATATTAATGATGTTCCTTCAGAGTTTATTACCGAAAGTTTGCTTAAAGAATATGTGAAAATTGGAAAAGGATTATGGCTTGATAAGGCTTGTAAAGAAAATGAAATTGATAAATTATCTATTTTAAAACAAGTTATAGATTCTGGAATAGAATATTTGGATACTGTTTTTGGGAATCATTTTAGTAAAGAAATAGTCGATTATGCTTTTTCTGTTTATGGTAGTAAAAGCAAAGAGAATTGGAATAAATATGTTGAAAAATATAAGGTTAAATTTGAGCGTTTAGAGTTGAATAATTATTTAAGTAATAATGAATGAACTTATAATTGAGAGTAAAGGAATTAGAACCAATCAATATTTTATACCGCCTTTTGAGTTAAGGAAAGGAGAACTAGTTGTTATTTATTTGGGAGGGGGTTTACATTTTGATATAATGAAAGCAGAATTAATAGCTATTTTTGCAGGAAGAGCCCATCACGAAAATGTAAAGATATATAAGCCTTTGACTTTTGCGGAACCTTTTAAAGAGTCATTTTTCAGAAGAATGTTTCATCCTGTTACGGTAAGTAATTATTTGAAGAAAAATTCAGATCCAAAAAGTACAATGATTTCAAAAATATTTGAAATTGATACGTTTGCTAGAAAAGACAAGATGAATGATCTCGATACTAGTCAAAAAAAGAGACTTTCGTTGTGTTCAGTTCTTTCAAGAACAAGAAATGTAGTTTTTGACCTGAGGGGAGAAGGACCTGTAGGAGCAAATGAAACAGTTAAGTTTTTAAATGGCGAGATTAAAAATGATGGTGCAGCAATTTTAATTGATTGGGCAGATGATATGAAAGATAATTGTTCGAAATTTATAGCGATTGAATGGTTGTTGGATGATGAAGAATTAAGAAAGATGGGCAATAGAAGTTTAAAACTTTCTCAAATGTATTAGCTAAAGTGGGCGCTTTTAATGAATATGGATTCGAAAATAAAAATCAGGAAAATAAAATTTAGAAATATTTAATGAAAACATTTCGAACCCGAATAATTTAATAAATTGCAGTAAATAATTATCCAAATAAAATAGATTGAAAAAACATTTAAAATACCTGATTTATCTTTTTCTGGCTTTTGTCGTGATTGCAGGTGATGGTGCTTTGAGTTTTCAATCAAAATCAGCCGATTATTATCAGTCTTCACTTATTAATGTAAGCAGAGAATTAAATTTTAAAGACTCTGGTTTATATGTTTACAATCAAGTAAAAACTCAAGGAAAGACTTTCTTTCCAATTCCTTTAAAACTCGTAGAATTTACAGCTGTTTTTAGCTTTCAAATTAACATTGTTTTAAAGTTGCAAAGGCTTATTTATCAAAAATTAAGTTTATTTGTGGCTCAGTCTGTTTTTATAAATGAAATAATCACTTCCAATACTCCTTATTAAAAGTTTGTACAACGCTTAGGGAATCTTTTCTAGGCATTTATGCTATTCAAGCATAATGGTGATAAAAAAATGTCTAATCATTTATCATTTACAAAATGTATAAACGTAATAATAAAATACGCTTAGAGCAATCTAGGCGACCAATACTTTGGCTAAAAAGAAAAGTAATCCTAATTATAACCGCATTCATGCTCGGAATGGCAAACGGAATGAATGTACACGATGAAGCTCTTAAAGGAAATCAAAATTATACAGAACAACATAAGAAGGATTGATTTGTTGTTTAACCGCAAAGGGCATAAAGTTTTGTAGTATTGGAATTGTTTGTAGACCTTTGTCAAATTTTTAAACTTTGACAAAGGTCTTAATTTACAATTCAAATTTAAAGTTTGTCTTGTTTGTCTTTTCAACTAAAAAATGGCTTATGCAAAAATTTATTATCGGAACAAATGATTTTGGAGTTGGAGAAGTAACTTGCAAAATTGATAAAGAAAATTCGATTATTAACAACTTGACAATTGTTGCTGATGAGGAAACTTTTGAAAAATTATCTGATGATGAGGATGGTGAATGGTTTTGGTTGTTATACCCTCCTCGACTTTATTTTAAGGAAATTCCTTTTGAATTAAAAGATGATAAAATAGAAATTATAATTACCGAGGAAATTCTTGATAATTGTGATGTTGCCCTTTATTTAATGGAACATAATGATATAGGAGGAAAGTTTATAATTAACAAAAACGGAATATTTGTATTCGAAGGTTGTACATATATCTCAGGTAAAGAAGTTAAATTAGAACTAGAAGTGAATCTCACATTATAGAAGAAACCATCTTCAAAATTCTGAATTTTGAAGATGGTTTTTAATTAATTGTATTGATTGATTAAGATTTTAATCAATCCATTTATAATATCTCGCCCCAATTAAATTAGGGATTTCTTTTTCGATTCTATCTAAAACCCATTCGTTTTTAGGAGTTCGGATGCTTTGTTTTGGTAAGTTTTGTATTTTTTTCAGGATAAAAGTATGTTTAATTGGTCTAGCAAAGAGAAAAGATAGTAGTTGGAGAAGTTTTCTTAAATGAATCTAATTATGGATTAAATTTCTTACTTTCGCCGTGTTCAATAAATTATGTAAAAATTTAATTATTGAATCGTTTATTAACAATTAAAAACCAAGATTCATATCTATGAAGGCAAAATTCTACCAATTTACAATCTTATTATTTATTTCTTTTTTAATATTTTCATGTGCTTCAGATGAAAAAACGGTGCCATTGAGTACCGAGAATAAAATTCTATCATTTAATATTATTAAAGGAGATGTTTCTAAGCAGTTTGATGTTTTAGAAGGCTCGGTAACAGGCAAGGTAGCTAGCGACTTTGAGTTGAATGATATAAAAATATCCGTTTCAATTCCTAAAGGGGCGACAATTAGCCCTGATCCAAGTATAATCAAATCTATTACAGGACCATTTAATCTTACTGTTACTGCCGAAAATGGAGATAAGAAAGCGTACGAGATATCGATAAAAAGAGAATTAAGTGTAGATAATTTTATTTTAGAGGCTAACATTAATACTCCGTATTTTGTAACTAGTCCAAAAATTGATGGAGAAACTGGAATCATAACAAAGAGATTGCCAGAATCTGTTGATTTGAAAAATTTAAGTATAGATTTAAAATATTCAAAATATGCTACAATTACACCTGACCCAAGGACTGTTAAAGATTATTCGTCTCCAGTAAATTTCACAGTTAAGTCTGAATCTGGAGTAGAAAAAGTTTATCAGGTTAAGTTAGAGCACATGGATATCAATAAATTTGAATCATGTTCTGAGGCCAATGCTTGGAAATGGTTTGGGGGGGATGACAGAACTAATGTTCCTGATTTTTTACCTTATGATAGGAATGTTGGAACAGGGCAAGCAATTGTATTGAATAAAGATTTAAGCCCTTCTGTTTTTAGTATACATCTTCGTGAAGGTTTCCGTTATGATAAGACTAAAACCCAATATGGGAAAGCTGTTACGTTAAAGTTGATTATAAGGGATGGAAATAATAAAATATTAGCGTTTACTATGACAGATGTTTCTGGGCAGTTTAATGGAGGATTTATTCCATTTAATTTAGAAAAATTAAATCTTTTTTTAGAAGCTGGTAAGACATATGTTTTTTACTGGTACTTGGTAAATGGGGAATCATTAGGTGTTATGGCAGCTAGTTCTGCTAATAAAAATTCTGACTCTGGATTCTGTTTTAGCAAAGGTTATTATGGACAGTCTAAAATTAGTGAAAATAATACTCTCGAAGATTTTAGTGTTTGGGGCGAACAAGAAGGTTGGCATTTTAATATTCAGTTAGAAGGTAAAGAATAAAAAGTATATATAAAAAAAAACTGAAGCATTTTACTTGAAATAGCTTCGGTTTTTTTTTATAATTTAATTGATTTATTGTGTAGTAGATATGTCAATTATGTTTGTAAACCTTTGTCAAAGTTTTAAACTTTGACAAAGGTCTTAATGAAAAGCTTTGCGAACTCTGCTGTTTTCAACATTACGTAGATAGAAGCCTTAGCGCACTTTGCGGTTAAATTTAAAAGTGTAACATAAAAAAACCGAAACTTAACGTTTCGGTTTTAAATAATTTAATCAACCCATTTATAATATCTCGCCCCAATTAAATTAGGGATTTCTTTTTCGATTCTATCTAAAACCCATTCGTTTTTAGGAGTTCGGATGCTTTGTTTTTGTTCTTTTTTGTGAAGCTTTTCATAAGTTTCAAAATCAATTTCGGTGCTTTTTTCTAAAGTCTCAAAAAGTTTGGTTTCAGTAAGAGCAGATTTCCATTCCGGTTGAATTGTTCCTTCAAAAACTTTAGATTTTGATCCGCTTCCGTAAGCTAGAAAGCCAAATTTAGTTTCGGTAACTTCTTGCTTTGTGTCATAAAAATGAGCCAAAGTCGATAATAATCCCATAAAAATAGATCCTGTATAAAGGTTTCCTATTAAGGAAGAGGCTAACTCAGCAGGTTGCAATTTATCGGTAACAAAGGTTCTGTATTTTTCGGATTTGCTTATTTCTTTTAGTTTATTTTGGTATTCAGCTGTTGATTCATCTCCCGAAATAATTTTAGAATTGTTGTCTAGAGCATAAATTTCAGATAACATTCTTCGTCCTTGAAAAGAATATGGTAAATGCATGATGATACTTTTCCAGGAATTGTAAACAGTCTCAGAAGTGTTTTTTAATTTCTTAAAAGAAAAATAAGCATTACGAGTACGATCCATATAACACTGATTCGAGTATTGTCCGTCGAAAACTGGTTGGTCTTTGTGGATTTCTATTTCGGCTTCAAGATTGTCAAACCAAGATTCATTGGTTACATTTCCTGATATAGATTCTTTCGAAATTGTTCGGTATGGTTTAAAAAAGTCGAAAACACCTTTAGTACTTGTCGCCCAATTGTTTTCGAAAGCAATAATTCTTGGATTTGAAGTTACAAGCATTGCAAGAGCTCCAGCGCCTTGGGTATATTCTCCAGTTGAATTTAAGTCATATTTTGCAAAATCGGTAGTAACAACAATCGCTTTTTTAGTTGGATTCAATTTTACAAAATCAATACAATTTTGTAAAGCATCTACGCCACCAATACAAGCAAATGTAAAATCGACAACATCACATTCGGCCAAAGTATCTTCGCCAAATTTTTGTTCTATCAAAGCAATCAAAAATGAACTAATAGGTTTAGAGCTATCAATAGCACTTTCGGTTCCAACATAAATACGACCAATTTCGCTTAAATTAATCTTATTTTCTTCTATTATTTTGGTTAAAGCATTTGCTCCAAAAACTACGGTATCTTGATAAGTGTCTGGAAGGGTCATTTTAATTAAACCCAAACCTTTTTCTAGTTTTTCGGGTTCTATATTTCTGGCGGTTGCCAATGTTTTTATAGGTAAATGTATTTTGGCTACATCAAATGTAATAGCATCAATTCCTGTTTTCATTCTGGTTTTTTTGAGCCGATAAAGGTAAAATTAAGCTATCAAACTTCGATTGTTTTAAAAGGATAAAATTCGGTTTTGGTATACTTTTGAGGATAACAAATTAAAATGTTGAAAAAAATATCAATTTGGTAATTATATAAAAAGTAGGTTTTTGTTAAAACAACCTTAGGAAAAAATCTATTTTATTGTTTTTAAATAATTTGCAATAAAATCATTTAAAACTCTTTAAAATCATTATAAATAACAACGAAATGGTTGTAGTTCATGTCTATTTGAGTTATTTTTGTCTAATTTTTTAAAACAAACTACTTAAACACTTATGGCACAATCTGCACTATTGAATGCTTCCATCTTAAAGAAAGTGGCTATGGCTCTTTCGGGAATATTCTTAATCACGTTTTTAGCGCTGCATGTTTCCTTAAATTTCATTTCTATTATTAGTGAAGATGTTTTTAACGAAGCTTCTCACTTTATGGGATACAATCCGCTGATTCAATATGTAATGCAACCAGTTTTGGCAATCGGAGTAATTTTCCATTTTGTAATGGGATTTGTATTGACGTTGCAAAACAGCGCTGCAAGACCAATTGCATATGCAAAATACAACGGAGCTGCAAATGCTTCTTGGAGTTCTAGAAATATGATTATTTCTGGATTGGTTATTTTAGCATTCTTAGGATTGCATTTTTATGATTTTTGGTTTCCTGAGGTTGCCTACAAATATATTGCAGGTACAGCACCAGATGCTACGAGATATTATGGAGAGTTAGTTCATAAATTTCATGACCCAATTCGTACAGGGTTATATTGCATTTCTTTTGTGTTATTAGGATTTCACCTTTGGCACGGATTCAGTTCTTCTCTTCAATCTATGGGAATGAACAATAAGTACTCAAGATCTTTAAGTAGATTCGGTTATGGATTTGCGGTAGTAGTACCAGCACTTTTCGTTATAATCGCATTATTTCATCATTTCAATAATTAATATAAATTATAATGGCATTAGATTCAAAAATTCCACACGGCCCAATATCGGACAAATGGACAGATTATAAAGATCATATTAATTTAGTAAACCCTGCTAACAAACGTAATTTAGATATTATCATTGTTGGTACAGGTTTGGCTGGAGGTTCAGCTGCGGCTACTTTGGCTGAGCAGGGATATAACGTAAAAGCTTTTTGTTTTCAGGATTCACCAAGACGTGCGCACTCTATTGCAGCACAAGGGGGTATCAACGCAGCAAAAAACTATAAAGGTGATGGTGACTCTGTTTACAGATTATTTTATGATACTGTAAAAGGTGGTGACTACCGTGCGCGTGAAGCAAACGTTCACCGTTTGGCTGAAGTTTCGGCTAATATTATCGACCAGTGTGTGGCTCAAGGGGTGCCATTGGCAAGAGAGTATGGTGGTCTTTTAGATAACCGTTCTTTTGGAGGAACTTTAGTTTCTCGTACTTTTTATGCACAAGGACAAACAGGACAACAATTATTGTTAGGAGCTTATTCTGCAATGAACCGTCAGATTGGTCGTGGAAAAGTAAAAATGTACAACCGTCACGAAATGCTAGATATAGTTATCGTAAACGGAAAAGCGAGAGGAATTATCGCTCGTAACCTTGTTACAGGAGAAATAGAAAGACATTCTGCTCACGCGGTAGTAGTTGGTTCTGGAGGATACGGAAACGTATTTTTCTTGTCAACAAATGCTATGGGAAGTAACGCAACAGCAGCTTGGAAAATACATAAAAAAGGAGCGTTTTTTGCAAATCCTTGTTATACACAAATTCACCCAACTTGTATTCCGGTTTCAGGAGATCACCAGTCTAAATTGACTTTGATGTCTGAGTCGTTACGTAATGATGGTCGTATTTGGGTTCCTGCAAAACAAGAAGATGCTAAAGCAATCCGTGAAGGAAAGAAAAAAGCAACTGATTTATCTGAGGCTGAAAGAGATTATTTCTTAGAAAGAAGATATCCTGCTTTTGGTAACTTAGTACCTCGTGACGTTGCGTCTCGTGCTGCAAAAGAAAGATGTGATGCTGGTTTTGGAGTTAACAAAACTGGAGAAGCTGTTTACTTAGATTTCGCTGCAGCGATTAAACGTTACGGAACTGAAGAAGCTTTCGTAAAAGGTTTAGATGATAAAGATGCTGCTTTGGTAACTAAATTAGGAGCTGAAATCGTGAAAAGTAAATACGGAAACTTATTCCAAATGTATTACAAAATCGTCGATGAAGATCCTTATACTACACCTATGATGATTTACCCAGCGGTTCACTACACAATGGGTGGAACTTGGGTTGATTATAACTTAATGACTACAATTCCGGGATGTTTCTCAATCGGGGAGTCTAACTTCTCTGATCACGGAGCAAACAGACTTGGAGCTTCTGCTTTAATGCAAGGTTTAGCTGATGGATATTTCGTATTACCTTATACTATTGGAGATTATCTTGCTCCGGATATTAAAATGGGAGAAATTTCTACAGATTTGCCAGAATTCGTAGCAGCAGAAAAAGAAGTAAAAGATCAAATCGATAGATTTATCAATAATAAAGGAACTCATTCTGTAGATTATTTCCATAAGAAATTAGGAAAAATCATGTGGGATAAAGTAGGTATGGCTCGTAATGCTAAAGGTTTAGCTGAAGCTATTGTTGAGATTGCTGCTTTACGTGAAGAGTTTTATAAAGATGTAAAAGTGCCAGGAAGCGCTAACGAATTTAATCAGGAATTAGAGAAAGCGACACGTGTTGCCGATTTCTTAGAGTTAGGAGAATTATTCGCGAAAGATGCATTACACCGTAATGAATCTTGTGGAGGTCACTTCCGTGAAGAATACCAAACAGAAGAAGGAGAAGCACTTCGTGATGACGAAAACTTTGCATACGTTGCAGCTTGGGAATACAAAGGAAAACCAAGTGATGCCGTATTACACAAAGAACCTCTGGTTTACGAAAACATTAAATTAGTTCAAAGAAGCTACAAATAAGAATTTGGTCGAAAGCCCAAAGTC
Source organism: Flavobacterium hydatis (assembly GCF_000737695.1). Taxonomy (GTDB): domain Bacteria; phylum Bacteroidota; class Bacteroidia; order Flavobacteriales; family Flavobacteriaceae; genus Flavobacterium; species Flavobacterium hydatis. The sequence continues at coordinate 180,882 of NZ_JPRM01000001.1, read as the reverse complement.
TTAAAGTCCAAAAGACAAATGCGTCAAGTGACTTTCGACTTTTGGACTTTATGACTTTCAAACTAAAACGGTATGAAACTTACATTAAAAATATGGCGTCAGAAAAACGCCCAAGATAAAGGGGGAATTGTTGATTACCCAATCGACGGAATCGAACCAGATATGTCTTTCCTTGAAATGCTTGATGTTCTTAATGAACAATTAATCAACAAAGGAGAAGAGCCAGTAGCATTTGACCACGATTGTCGTGAAGGAATCTGTGGTATGTGTTCTTTATTCATTAACGGAGAAGCACACGGACCAGACAGAGGAGTAACTACTTGTCAGTTACACATGCGTATGTTTAAAGATGGCGATACGATTTTTATCGAACCATTTAGAGCAAAAGCTTTCCCAGTAATTAAAGATTTAGTTGTTGACAGAAGTTCTTTTGACAGAATTCAACACGCAGGAGGTTTTATCTCGGTAAATACTTCAGGTAACACAATTGATGCTAATACAATTCCGATAAACAAACATGATGCAGATAAGTCTTTTGATGCTGCTGCTTGTATTGGTTGTGGAGCTTGTGTTGCAACTTGTAAAAACTCATCGGCAATGTTATTCGTTGCTGCAAAAGTATCTCAATATGCTTTATTGCCTCAAGGTAAGATTGAAGCTGTTGATCGTGTTTTAAACATGGTACACCAGATGGATCACGAAGGTTTTGGTAACTGTACTAATACTGGAGCTTGTGAAGTAGAATGTCCTAAAGGGATTTCTCTAGAGAATATTGCACGTATGAACCGTGAGTATTTATCTGCAAGTTTAAAAGGATAAATCTAAAATAAAATTCAATTTAGTTTTTATAAAAAACGCATTCGCCGCGGCGAATGCGTTTTTTTGTTTCTGTCTATTCGTAATATAATTGAGAGGCACTTATTTCTTGCTTTTCTTTACCTTCTTGTCGGATAAAGCATTGTAATGTCGAACTTCCTGCAGCGTCAAAATAACTGATGTTTATTTTGTGAAATCCTTTTTCGAGTTTTGTTGCTCCAAAAGCTTCATTAATCCAATGTCTTCCGTCATTATCAACAATTAGCTGATTATCTATAAATAATTTAGCACCGTCATCTACAATAGTAGAAAACTCATATTGTGCTGTTTCGGGAATATAGATATAACCTTCAAATTTTAACCCCATATATAGGTTTTCTTTTGATTTGTATCTTTTCATTTCGATTACTCCTTCGTGAATTCCAGATTTTGTAAATTTTATAGTATCTAGTTCAAGTGTTTGTTGAACGAGTTTGTTTGTATAGGAATATTTTAATCCATTTTTAGTAGGCTTAATAGCCAAAGCTGGTTGAGTTTCGGAATTTTTAACGGAAATTGTGGTAATAGAACTTCTTCTCCCGCTAGGGCTTATTTGGACTACTTTGATGTTTCTAAACTCTCCTTTCGGAATGTAAACTGTAACGGGTTTTGTGTATTTGCTGGCTGTTTCATCTGGATTGTAGCCATCGATTGTATAGAAAATTTGTCCGTTTTTAATTGTTGGTTGCATCTCTAATATATATTTAGAAGCTATAACAGTAGTATCCTGAATCCCAAATGGAGTAGGGACCTTATAGAGTCTTTTTTGAGATTCTAATTTTTCTATATGATGCGGAAATCTTTTCAGTATTAAATTTGGATAATTTTTATTCTTCGTTTCTGTCCAAGCTATTTCTGCAAAAGGAAATAATCTAGGGTAAAGCATATAATTTAGCTTCGCAGGACTAGTTACATATTCTGACCATATATTTGCCTGAACTCCATGAATGTATTTTTGCTGTTCTATAGTTAAGCTATCTACAGGAGTAGGGTTGTAGTTGTATACTTCGTGTACGGTGGTTAATCGGCCTACAGATAATGGTTCTTGTAAAGAATAGCCTTGATTATGGTCAAAATAAACATAATCTTCAGGGGTCATTACTACTTTGTGTTTGTCTCTGGCGGCAGCAATTCCTCCAGATTCTCCACGCCATGACATAACCGCAGCATTAGGAGCAAGACCTCCTTCTAGAATTTCATCCCATCCAAAAATCTGTCTTCCGTTTGCATTTAGAAACTTTTCCATGCGTTTGATAAAATAACTTTGTAGCTCATGTTCGTTTTTTAAACCAAGGTCTTTTATTCTTTTTTGACAATTTGGGCATTTCTCCCATCGTGATTTAGGACATTCGTCTCCGCCAATATGTATGTATTCACTAGGAAAAAGAGCCATTACTTCTTTTAAAACATCTTCTAAGAAAACAAAAGTTTCTTCTTTGCCTGCGCAAAATACATCTTCGAAAACACCCCAAGATTCAATTAATTTTAAGTCTGTAGACGGAAAGCAAGCTAAGTTTGGGTAAGCGGCAACAGCTGCGGATGCATGCCCTGGCATTTCGATTTCGGGAATAACGTTTACAAAATGTTCTTCGGCAAATTTTACAACATCTTTTATTTCTTCTTGTGTATAATATCCTTCGTAGGGAATGTTATCAAAAAATCTAGGAAATCTTTCAAATTTGTTTCCTACGAGGGTTTGTGCTCTTTTTGATCCGATTTCGGTAAGTTTTGGGTATTTTTTTATTTCGATTCTCCAGCCTTGATCATCTGTTAAATGCCAATGAAAATTATTTAGTTTGTAATAAGACATTTGTGCAATGAAGTCTTTAATTACATCTGCGGAGAAAAAGTGACGACACACATCTAGATGTAATCCTCTATACGGATATCTAGGCTGGTCGATAATCTCAACGCATGGTAATTTAATCTGTGAACTTGCAGTTAAGTTATTTGGTAAAAGCTGAAGCAAACTTTGAACTGCATAAAATAATCCTTGTTCTTGACCGATAACAGAAATGCCTTTTGCAGTAATATTTATTTTGTAGGCTTCCTTATCTGCTTTCGCGGAAGCGGGTTCTGTAGAGAATTGAACCAAAATATCGGCTTTCTTTTTAGGAGTATTTTTGTTTATAACAGATTCGAAAAGTTGAGCTGTTTTGAGTTCTTTGGAAGTGTATTTATTATTCTTGAAAACAATTTTTATTTGTCCTTTTATAGCGATGCTATCACCTGTTGCTTTGTAAAAATTTGGTGCAGGAATTATAGTTGAGTTATTTAAAGATTCTTGTGCATTCCCAAGAGAATAGCACAGTGTTAAAATAAATAGGAGGATTTTTTTCATGTTAGAGTTTTGGTTGGTTAAAAACAAATTTAAAGTTTATAGTGACGTAAATTGATTGTTTTGCAAAAAAATTGCACTACGTGTTTCTGTGTGTAATGTGTTGTAAATGATAATATTGTGTTATATGTGGGTGAGTTTTTTATTCATGCGAGCAATATTATTGCATTATTTGTGTACTTTTGTTATAATAAATGGAAACGCATGAATGATAATGAATTGGTAAATTACACCAAGGAAGAAAGAAAAGCTCATATCTTAAAAGAGATTAACTTACATACCCGAGTGAGTTTCGACACACTTTCTAATCAATTGTTTGTTTCTGAGGATACTATTCGAAGAGATATAAATGAACTTGAAGCGGAGTCATTATTGATAAAAGTGAAAGGTGGTGCTATGACTAAAGCCTACCATCATTCTTCGGTAACACAAACTTACGCTGGTGAATCTAAACAAATAATTGCAAAAAAAACCGTTGGATTACTTCATGACGGAATGGTTTTGTTAATTGGTGGAGGAACTACAATTAGAGAGTTTATTCGTTTAATTCCTAATGATTTAAATCTTACCATTTTTACCGTAACGGTTTTATCTGCTGTAGAGCTTTTAGATAAACCGAATGTAAAAGTCATAATGATTGGAGGGAGTATTTCGCCTTATAGTCAGATGTGTGTGAGTGGAGATGTGTATCATCAGTTATCAAGTATTAAGGTTGATTTATTAATTTTAGGAACAAATGCATTAGATATCAAGGGAGGTTTTTCCGACTCTGATTGGGAAACTGTTCAGGTAAAGAAAGCAATGATTCAAGCTTCTCAAAAAACGGCTATACTTACCATATCCGAAAAATTGGATACGGTTTTAAAAATGAAAATCGCCAGCTTATCCGAAGTAGATTTTGTAATAACTGAGGTTGATCCTAATCATGAAAAACTTCAATCGTATAAGCAGGCTGTTCCAAATTTGACTTTTATTTAATGCCAATTCTTTATTAGGAAGTCTATCCAGTTTTGGTGAAAGATTTTTTTCAAATCCTCTTCGGAATAACCATTACTTCTAAAAATAAAAACTAATTTTTGTAAATCGGCGATAGTGTTTAGGTCGTATGGTGTTTGTTCTGTACCGAATGCACCATCTAGATCTGAACCTACGCCAATATGATTTGCATTTCCTGCCAATTGGCATATATGATCCATGTGTTTAAAAACGGTTTCGAGATTACATTGCATCCCAAGCGGAGTAGAAACGCCTCGTTCCCAATTTGGTACTAACATCCAAGCATCTAAAGCACCACCAATTACTGCTCCTCTAGAAATGAGTTCCTTGATTTGCTCATCACTATATTGTCTGTTATGATTTACTAAGCTTCGGCAATTATTGTGGCTTGCCCAAACAGGCCCGTTGTAATTTTCTAATGCTTGCCAAAAAGCATCATCGCATAAATGTGTTGCATCCAGAATAATATTTAGGCGCTCCATTTCTTTAAGCAATTCGATTCCGTTTGCACCCATTTTTCCTGTAGAGTCAGTTCCGTTAGCATAACGACCTGGGCCGTAATGTGCAGGACCAATAGCTCTTAGTCCGTAATTGTATGCTTTCTCTACATACGAAATGTCAATAAGAGAATCTGCACCTTCGAGACTTAAAATATAACCAATAGGTTTCTTGTCATTTGGTGTGCCATCATTCCATAATTCAACTTGTTTTAGGAGTGATTTCTTATCGGTAATTGCAACCATTTCGCCTTCTTCTTCCATGCATTTGTACCATGAAACTTGCGCTTGTGTTTGTGCCCAAGCTTGTTGTGGTGAGTTCCAACCAGGAATTTTGCTATCGGGTTTAACAAATCGTGCTATTTGAGTTGCTACTACAATACCGATGTTTCCTTTTCTTAAATCAGGAAAGGATACGGTAGCTTTTTCTCTATCGGGTTTGTCATTCATTCCTTTTTCTAAATGACGTAATGTTGATACATCATTTCTTAAATCTCTGTTCCATTCCATAGCATTCATGCTTAGGTCTAGATGTGCATCAAATATGAACATAGTGTTGCATTTTATTTTTAAATACTTATTTTTTTATTACGGGCAAGAACTATCCATTGGTTATAAATTTCTTGCTGGGTGTTTACTACTTGAACTGTTTCGTACAGAGCACAAGTAGGGCAAATGTGGTATGGAATAGCATAAATGGTATCGCCTAATTTGTATTGTTTGTTTCCTTTGTTTTCGAGAACTAAATGCTCTTCGGAATGGGATATCGGAACTAATTTGTTATCATTTAAAATTGTCAAACGTTTGTCTAGTGGATTTTCTGAAGCTACAGATTTGTATCCAATATCGATGCATAAAGTATTTTCTGAAGGCTTAGAAATTATTGTTCCCACTAAAACTGCAGCAGGTTTAAACTGTTGCTCAGGCAAATTAGTTTGATAATTAATATCCCAGAATACAAATGTGCCTGGACTAGATTCTACATTTTCCTGAGTAGCATAAAATGGAAAAGTATTAGAGCCGCCTGCGACAATTTTTAGTTTGTGACCAAGTTTTCGCTCAAGCGTAAAAAGTTTATTTTTTATTTGAGTAAATGTATCTGATGCTTCTTCAATTCGTTGTTCGACTGTACCTTTTAAATGACCATCATAAATATGTAATCCTAAGAAATTGATATTTGGTAATTGAGTTATGGCGCTAGCTAAATTATCCCAATTGCTTTTAAAATTTACTCCAGTTCTGTCCATTCCAGCATTTATATCTAGATAGATATTTAGCTTTAGGTTGTAGTTTTTTCCTAGTTCAGATAGTTCGTTTGCCGTATCAATGTTATCAATAATAGTCGAAAAATTAAGACTAGAATATTTATGTAGTAACGTGATCCAGCGTTTTTGTTTTAATCCTGTAGGTTGGTAGGCTAGTAGTATATCTGGAACATTATGAATGGCACATAATTCGACCTCAGCAATAGTTGCGCATTTTACTTTATTGATTTGATATGTTCTAAACAAATCAAGGACTTCTCCTAGTTTGTGTGTTTTTATATGTGGTCTTAATTTTTGAATGTCACCGTTTACGGATTCAATTAAGTGCTCGATATTGTATCGAATACGGTCGATATAAAGTGCTAAGAAAGGAGTGTCGATACGTGTTCCTGGATTTATTTCCCACCAATTATTTCCCATGTTTTTTTATTTTCTGGATTTTTCAACTACTGCAATTAAATTTTTAAAAGCTTCAAATGATTTATCATAATCTAGTTGTGATAACATTTCTTTGGAGAACAAATGAGAGCCAATCCCCACGCAAACAACTCCTACTTTAAACCAGGATTTTAAGTTGCTTTCTTCTAATGTTACTCCGCCTGTTGGCATTAGTTTTAAATTAGGAAACGGCGCTTTTATGGCTTTTACATAACTGGGTCCTCCTATTTTATCAGCAGGGAAAACCTTAACTATTTCGGCTCCTAATTTATTGGCATGGAGAACTTCGTTTAGAGTAGCAGCACCAGGAATCCAGTATAAATTATTCTTTAAACAATAATTTCCTATTTCTAAATCGGTATGTGGGCATATAATACAATCTGCACCAAGTTTATGGTACGTTTCGGCATCATTTACGTTTAAAACTGATCCAACAGCTAATTTTATATCTAGGTTGTTTGCGTTTTTAAAACTTACCATTTGGGCAAAAACTTCTTTTGCATCATCGGCACGTGCAGCAAATTCAACGATTTTAATTCCTGAATCTGCAGCGGATTGTAATATGATTTCGGCGGTTTTAATTCCGATTTGTGTAACTAAAGGAAGTACTCCTTGCGTTTTTAAAATATGGTACATTTTATAACTATGTTTTATCTATTAATTCTATTGCTTGAGCCGTTCTTAATGAAATGGTTTATCTCTTCGGGTGTAGTTATGGCAAAATCTCCTACTACGCTTTGTTTTATAACGCCACAAGCGGTTGCCCAATCTATACATTCTTGTCCTGATAGGTTGTTTTTAAGGCTGTAAAGTAATCCTGCAGTAAAGGCATCTCCTGAGCCAATCTGGTCGGTAACTAAATGTATAAGGTATTGTTTTGATTCGTAAAAGTTACCTTCATGAAACAGCATTCCTGAATACAAATGGGTTTGTCCTTCTGATTTTCTGAAACTCATTGCCAGTGTTTGCAGATGGGGCATTTTTTCTTTTAGCAATTCATACGTTTTTAGAAACCTATTAGAATCGGAATCGTTTTTATCTGTTTTAATATCAAAATATATTTCTGTTGAGTCTAAATCGGCTACAGTAATTGTGCTGTAATAAAGTAGTTCGGGCATAATCTCTGAAGGACTTTTTCCGTATTGCCATAATTTTGTACGGAAGTTAAAGTCGGATGATATGGTTATGCCTTTATTATGAGCTGCTAATATTGCTTTTTTACAAACTAAACCAGCCTCATTAGAAACTCCCGGACTAATGCCTGACCAATGAAAATGGGTTGTGTTTTCTAAAACTTGATCCCAGTTTATTGCATCTTCGGCAATAGTTGCAAAAGCCGAATTATTACGATCGTAAATTACCTGTGATTGCCTTATTTGGTTACCAGATTCTATAAAATATAAACCTATTCTATCTCCTCCATAAATACAATCTGTGGTATTTACATTGTATTTATGGAGTTCATTTAGTGCAAGTTGAGATAGATCGTTGCTAGGTAAACGTGTTATGTAATTGGTATTTATGCCTAATTGAGAAAGTAGTACACAAACATTTGCTTCGGCTCCTCCTATATGAACCTGCATTTCTTTGGCTTGCGTAAATCGATTGCCATTGGCTATGCCCATTCGTAATAGAAGTTCTCCAAATGTTGCAATTTTTGTTTGTGGGGTATTTGTATTCATAGTTATTATTTTTTTGCTACAGATTTCAGATCAAACATTTAATGTTTTTTTTACCATTAAGATATTAAGCCCGACTTTTTAATGAAACTTAATATCTTAATGGTTCAATTAAAAAAAATTAATGTTAATCATTTTAATCCGTTACATAACTTTTTTAATATAATTCGAAAATTGCTTCTACTTCTACAGGAATATTGTCGGGTAAAGAGCCCATTCCTACGGCGCTTCTTACTCCAATTCCGTTTTCTTGCCCCCATATCTCAGCAAATAATTCGCTGCATCCATTAATTACATAAGGATGGCGTAAAAAATCTGAAGTACAATTTACCATTCCGAGTACTTTAATTACTCTTTTTACTGCGTTTAGACTATCAAAATTGGTAACAATTGTAGACAACATTGTTAAGCCTACTTGTCTTGCAGCTAGTTTACCTTCTTCAATATCCATGTCTTCTCCAATTCTTCCTATAATTAAAGACTTATCATCTTTAACAGGCCCATGGCCAGATAAATATAAATATTTACCATCGACTAAGTATGGTTTGTATATACCCAGCGGTTTAGGAGCTGGAGGTAATGTTAGACCAAGTGATTCGAATTTTTCTTGTGGTAATAAGCTCATAATATTAGTGTATAAAAATGTTTAATATAAATATAAAAATAATTCCAAGGACGGATACTAAGGACTCCATCACTGTCCAGGATTTAATAGTGTCTTTCATGCTGGTACCAAAGTATTCCTTGAACATCCAGAATCCAGGATCATTTACGTGAGAACACATAAGGCTACCTGCGCCTATAGAAAGAACCAATAAGTTTGGGTCTAATGATTTTAATTGTAATAAAGGTACTAAAACTCCAGCAGTCATTAAACCAGCTGCAGTAGCTGATCCTACACAAATCCTTATTAATGCCGCTATTAACCAAGCAAGTAGGTAAGGGTGGATGTCAATTTGTATTAAAGATTCAACAATGGTTTGGCTTACGCCGCTTACCATCATTACTTCTTTTAGACTTCCGGCTCCGCCAATAATAAGCACTATTAATGCAACATCTTTTATTGCAACGGCATATTCATCCATGATAGTTTTCATGTTTTTTCCTGTACGAAAACCTAATGTATAGGTGCAAATGATTAATGAAATTAACATGATTATGCTTGGGTCGCCTATGGTTTTGCATAGTAGTTCGACTTGCTCATTTTTCCAAATTAATGGTAATAAGGAAGTGATTGTTAAACCAAATACCGGAAATAATGAAGAAGCTATACTTGTAAAAAAGCTAGGTCTTGCCCCATGATTTGTTGGTTCTTCGGTTGGTACAATAGTATTTTTAGTATCAGATTTAATATTCTTAAGTGTGTTTGAGAATAATAAGCCTGCAATAAGTATTGTTGGTATAGAAACAATAATACCGTAGGTTAGAACTAAACCAATATCGGCACTTAAGGTATTGCTTAAGGCCATTGGTGATGGGTGAGGCGGTAAAAAACCATGTGCAACCGAAAGTGATGCAAGCATTGGGATACCTATATATACTTTGGGTAGTTTAAATTGATTGGCTACAGAAAATATTAAGGGAACTAAAAGTATAAAGCCTACACTATAAAATAAAGGGATTCCAACAATAAATCCTGTAATCATTAAACCTAAGCGTACATATTTTTCGCCTGTCCATTTCATAACAGTTTCTGCAATTACAGATGCAGCTCCCGAAGAAACGGTAAGTTTACCAATACAAGTACCAAAAATGATAATTAAGGCAATTGAGCCTAGCATATCACCCAAACCTTTCTGAACGGTTTGTGTTAACGTTATTATTGGCAAGCCTAATAATAGGCCTGCCAATAATGATGTTATAATAAAGGCGATAAATGGGTTGATTTTAAACCAAGTTATTTGAAGCACTAAAAAGATAATGCATGCCGAAAGAATTATAATACTCATTTAATTTATTTATATTATTGTTTATCCCACCACATTCTTGTTGTGAACGCATCGCTGCCCTGACGCTTAACTGCTTCTGCTAAGTTAGCAGAATTAACAGAATATTCGGCAGTAGGATATTTAAAACGCCTTGGTATTGTGCCGTTTGTCACGTTTCCGGGAAAATTTACAGGAGTTAATATTGGGTAACCAGTTCTTCTCCAGTTTGCATAAACCTCTTGTTCATCTACAAATAAAGCAATCCAGAATTGAGTATGTATCTGATTCATTTTTTGATCAAATGTACCGCCTGCTAAATATGGATTTGCAGTTAAGTATGGCGTTGCATCAGTTATGGCATAAGATGGAGCATATATTCCAGCATTTAGGAAAGAAGCTCTTACAGCTTTTTCGTATAAACTTTGGTCAGATTCTCCCGCGTACCATCCTCTAAGAACTGCTTCTGCCAGATATAAATTGGTTTCGGCATTACTAAGTATCATAAGGGGAGAATCAACCTTAAAGACTGTACTTTGGTTTGGTTCAGAGTAAGTCGCTTGTTCAATTGGGGTAGGTGCTATTTTTGTTCCATTCGGGAAACCTTTTTGTATTGCAGGACTTGTGTTTTGTACATTACCTTGCCAAACACCTGCATATACACTAATCCTTGGGTCGTTAGTTGTTTTTAATACATCGATAAAGGTTTTGCTAAGTTTTCCGCCTTCATTATTTTTTTGTCCATTAGAATCTTTTACAAAATCAAGATTTCTTGGGTCTAAGGCCGAAGGGTTACGGTTTATGTCGTTTGGTCCGTCGTAATATCTCATTACAGCATTATCGGCACCATTAAGAATTACTCCACCAGCAATTGCTTTGGTTACCCAGGTTTTAGAAAGCGCTGGGTCAACTTTAGATAATCTCATTCCTAAACGAAGCATTAAGGAGTATGAAAATTTCTTCCATTTATCAATATCGCCTTTGTATATTAAATCAGCTCCACCATAACTAGGTTTAGCTGTTGTTAATGCCAATGCTGCTTCATCTAATTCTTTTAGTAAGTCTTTGTATATAAACTCCTGACTATCGTATTTAGGTAAAAAAAGTAGATCTGAATTTCCTTTCGCAGCTTGAGAGTACGGAACGTCTCCGTATAGATCTGTAACACGGTGAAACAAATATGCTCTCCAGATTCTGGCAATATTATACCTGTTTACGTTTTCTGGATTATCCTTTAATGCATTTATTACAATAGTAACTTCGTTTATAGAATTTGGATATATTCTTGCAAAAAAAGCAGAGTAATATACTTCGTTATCAAGGTATTTGTCTCCAGCTCCTGATGCTTCTTTGTAGGTTGAATAATGTTGCATCATTTGACCACATTCAATAATCGAAGTGAAAAAATAATTATTGTTTAATCCGTCAAGCTGAGATCTACTAAATATAAAATTAGGTGTAGGTTTATCTACCGCATTTGGATTTGTATTCGTGTCTTCAAAATCTTTAGTACAAGCTGATATACTTAATAAAAGGATGCCTGCTATATATAGGGTTGTTATCTTTTTCATATCTTTTATTTTTATATTTTAACATTTAAGCTTAAACCAAAACTTCTGGTTCTAGGCACACCAAATTGTTCTATACCTTGAGCATTACCTGCACTAAAAACAGATTCAGGATCTACGTTTGGAGTCTTCTTATAAAGAATGAATAAATTTCGGGCAACAAATGAAATGGATGCTGATTGAATTACAGATAGCCCTTTTATTCTGTTAATAGGTAATTGGTATCCGATAATTACTTGTCTCAGTTTTACAAAACTAGCATCATAAACAAATTCTGATGTTATGTTTTTTAAACCATCATAATATGTTCTTAAGTTTTCTGGAGTAATAACCATATCTACAGTTCCGCCGTTTTTATCGACACCTTTTATTGGTAAACCATTTTCACGCCCTTCCAGAGTAAGTTTTGTTAATCCCATACGTGTACCATATAAGTCGGTTCCAGAATATAAGCTACCTCCAAATTTAGCATCTATCAGGAAGCTGAATGTTATTGCTTTGTATCTAAACTCATTACTAAGTCCTGCTCCCCAAGGATGTACTCCCTGACCTAATTCTTCTAGAGGGCCTCTTTCTGTAGTTGCAGAACCTCCGCTTACATTATAAACCGTATTTCCGTTTGCATCTTTAAGAGGTTTGTATCCTTTTATAATGCTATAAGGCCTGCCAACATCACTTGTAATAAGGGCATAATTATTTACAGAAGTAGCCATTGTTATAGAGCTTAATTGCTCTGTTAGTTCTTCGACAGTATTTTTGTTGTAAGATCCATTGAAAGTAACATCCCATGAGAAATTCTCAGAACTCATAATTTTTCCATTGATTAAAAGCTCTACACCTTCGTTTCTCATTTTACCAATATTTAATAATGAAGTACTTGCTCCTGATGCATTAGAGATAGTCGTTTCTACAATATCATTGGTTGTTTTACGATTGTACCAAGCAAAATCAATATTCATACGATTATTAAAAAAGCCTAAATCGGTACCTAATTCAAATGTTGTCGAAGTTAAAGGGCTTAATGTAGGGCTAGGTACTCTCGAGCTTGTCGGAGCTTGTATTTGTTCCCCGCCATGTCCGCCTTGCGTCATTGTGTATGAAGGGTTCAATGCGTATGGGTCTGGAGTTGCTCCTCCTACTTGTGCCCATGAACCTCTTAATTTTGCAAATGAAACCCAGCTTGGCATTGTTAATATATCCGATACTATTAAGCTTGATCCGATAGAAGGATAAAAAATAGTATTGTTCTCTTTAGATAAAGTAGAGAACCAATCCTGACGTCCAGTAAAGTTTAAAAAGAATACATTTTTATAATCTAAATCTATTGCACCGTAAACAGAGTTAGTCTTGGTTTTTCCGTAAGGATATGTATAGCTTACAGTTTTTAAATTTGTTAGCGAGTAGAAGTCGTCAAGAACAAATCCTGTTCCGTCTACTCTTACTTCGTCTCTTAATGTAGTTCTTGAGTTAACTCCTAATAATGAGCTTAACGAAATTCCTCTGTAGATGTTTTTCTTGTTGTAATTAAGTATTGCTTCTGAATTTATATTGGATAATATCATTTTTGAACCTTGAACATAACCATCAGGAGTATTTAAAGATGTTTTAGGGATGTATCCAAAGAACTCATAGTTTGTGTAATCTTGACCTATACGACCTTGCAAAAATAAATCAGGTGTGAAATTTAGCTTTACGTTTGCCATCCCAACAAAACGATTTTTAGTATCGTTATTTTTGATCCTATTTACTACAAATTGAGGGTTTGTTGCAACAGGAACAGGATTCCATGCTACCTCCCTTCCGTTTTCATCATATCCAGGTGCTAAGTTTCTTATGTCTACCGTATTTGCAATTAAGTAAGTTCCCCAGTTAGGGTTTGCTTCAGCATCAGATACAGTTGGTCTGTTGTTTGATTTTTCTAGATTGTATTGCGTTACTACATCAAATTTTAGCCAATCGGTTAGGTTTACATTACTTGCTAAATTGATTGTCTTGCGATTAAAGTCGGCGTTAGGTACAATTCCTTCGCTATTCATATTAGAGAACGAAAGACGACCACTAGCTTTATCAGTACCTCCCGATAATGCAATCGAGTTTATATAAGTAGTTCCAGGTCTGTAGAAATTTTTAATATTATCTTTTTGTGGGCTATAAGGTCTTTTTACTCCATCAAATTGAACTACATCAGTTCCGTCCATTTTAGCTCCCCAAGACCAGCGTCCTGTTGCTATGGCTTCATTTTTAGTTAATGGTTTTTTACCAGCATCTCCAGCTCCGTATTCATATTGCCAATCTGGTATAACTGCAGGAGTTTCTAAAGTAAAAGATGTGTTATAGTCTATCCCGATTCCTTTTTGAGCAGAACCTCTTTTGGTTTGAATCAAGATTACTCCATTTGCGGCATTAGCACCATATAAAGCTGCGGCAGTTCCTCCTTTAAGAACAGTTATAGATTTAATATCGTCAGGATTTATTAATGCAGTTCCATCTCCTCTGTCAACATTTAATTTTGGAGAGCCAGGTGCATTTCCAGTTCCAGGTAAATTAAGTTGCGTGTTGTCTATCGGTAAATCATTTACAACATACATAGGTTGGTTATTTCCGTTTAAGGAACCATTTCCTCGTATTACAACTCTTGTAGAACCATTTGGTCCTGTTGCAGTACTACTAACATTTACTCCGGCAATTTTACCAACCAAAGCGTTAGATATATTGGCTTCTTTTGCTTTATTAAACTCAGATCCTTTTAGCTCGGTTACTGCATAGGTTAGAGATTTGCTTACTTTTTTTACACCCAATGCAGTAACAAAAACTTGTTCTAAAACATTTTCAGATGGTTTTAAACTTATAAGTAATTGATTTGTGCCATTTATTTTAGATTCGCTTGTTCCGTATCCCATATAGTTAACTACAACAAAACTTTCGTTTTCAGGAACATTTAGTTTAAAGTTTCCGTTTTCATCTGTAATTGTTGCTATTCTATTATTGCTTTTTGCATATACGGTTGCTCCAGCAATTGGCATTCCGTCATCTTGGCCTACTACTTTACCAGTTATCTCAATTTGACTTGTGCTTTGCTCTAAAGAATGCTTTTTTATTGCATTTCCATGTGCGTTTATTGTAAGACTCATTCCTCCAATAAATACTAAAGATAATAATTTGGTTTTCATAATTTTCTGGTTTTCATGGTTTTAAGTTTTGGTTGGTTATTTGTTCGTGGTCAAATATATATAATTTATTCTCACGATTTGAAATATTTTTGCAATATTTTGCAAAAATATTGCAATATTTTTTTACATACTGTTTTTTTATTCCCAAAAGTGTGATGTTTATTGGGTTGGACGATTTTTAAGAGAGAAATAGCTTTGAGCTAAAGTCAAAAGGAGTGATTTGTTTTAAAAAAGAGTATTTTTACAATATGAAAATCGCACTAATTCAAACAAGTCTTTACTGGGAAAATCCAGAAAAAAACAGAAATTATTTCGAGCAAAAAATTAATGAAATCAACGAAGCTGTTGATTTAATTGTACTTCCCGAAATGTTTTCTACGGGATTTACTATGAATCCTTCTCGCGTTGCCGAAAAAATGCAAGGAGAGACTGTTTCGTGGTTGAGGTCATTAGCTAAAGCTAAAAAAACAGCAATTACCGGAAGTTTGGTAATCGAAGAGAACGGTAATTTTTATAATAGATTATTGTTTGTTTTTCCTTCGGGAGAAATGCAACATTACGATAAACGACATTTGTTTACCCTTGCAGGAGAAGATAAAATCTATACCAAAGGAACTCAGAAACTAATAGTAGATTATCTGGGCTGGAAAATTTGTCCGCTTATTTGTTATGATCTTAGGTTTCCTGTTTTTTCCAGAAATGCAGAATCTTATGATTTGCTATTATATGTGGCAAATTGGCCAAAAGTACGTACCAATGCATGGGATACATTGCTGAAAGCACGTGCTATTGAAAATGTAAGTTATTCGATAGGTGTAAACAGAATTGGTTTGGATTATCATGAATACGAGCACATAGGGCACTCGCAAGTAATAGATTTTCTTGGGGAATATTTAATTAAACCCCAAGAAACAGAAGGTGTTTTTATTACGGAACTAGATAAAGAAAAAATGTACGAAACAAGAAAAAAACTTGATTTCCTAAATGATAGAGATCAATTTATAATCGAGGGATTATAATTTATTTCTTTTTATCATTTTTCTTCTTGTCTGTTTTTTTATCGATATCTGGATTGTAAGGAATGCTTAAATCAAAAACTTGATCAACATCCCAATTGGCTCTAACATCGACTTCTTTTGAGAAATAAATCACCTCTTCGGCATATCTTTTTTCTAAAAAGTTTCCTGGATCGTATTGTTTATTTTTATTATCGTCATAAATCGCACGAAGAGTAAACAAAGTTGGTTCCAAAAGGTCAAATTCTATTTTGGTATTGCCTTCAGTATATTCGTTAGCAAGAATAGTTTCTCCTTTTGAATTTGTTAGTTCAATGATTATAGGAAAACGTTTTGCGTTTTGTAAATTAAGAGTTAGATTCCCGTAATCGGCAGGAGTTCTTGTTGTTAAAGTATATTTTAAAGTATCGTTTGTCTTTTCGTAAAAATCAATTAATGCTCCAGGCAAAAGAGTAAATGTATATTTTTCCGAAGGCTCTTTTTTGAAGTCGAAGAACAGATGCTGGTTAAAATCATCATATTCAGTTTTGAAAGGAACTGCGACAGAATCTTTGTTTATTAATTTTATTTTCGATTCATCAAAACGAACTAATGGAGTTCCGCTTTCTAATGTAAATCGATCTCTAAAATGTAAGACTCCGCTTTGTAATGCAGTAATGTGTACAGTGTCTTTCTTTTGATCTTTTACTTTAAATGTGTAATTTTTTTTGTAATTGTCTTTATTAATTTCCATTGATAAAGAATCTACTTTTAGTGGTTTATACCATACCTGAAGGGAGTCTTTTTTAGGAAACTGAGTTACAATTGTTGGGAGAACTTCTCCATTGTTTTTTAAGATAATTTTAGGTCTTGAGTTCTTAAAATTTTGTTTTCCATCATAACCTACAATAAGTCTGTTGCCAGAAACTTGTGCTGGTTTATATGTTTTTAAAGGAAGAACTTCTTTAAATAATTCTAATTCATAAATAGTATCATTAGGTATAGTAATAGGGTGTTTTATGAATCCTATTTTGTCATCCTTAGGGTTGAATTTGTTGTTGTTTCCTTTATCTTTTAGGGCAACCAAAAGATATTTTCCAGCCTTTAGATTTTCTAATCTAAATGTTTTTAAACTATCTAAAGTGTTGGTAATGTATCGTGGGTTTTGTTTGTAAACAACAGAGTCTTTGTAGGTGTCGTTTATTTCATAAAGCATTACAGATACAAAAGAATCTGATTGTTTGTCATGCGCATCTTTTATTTTTCCGCCAAGGGCTAATGAGTCTATGTAGCTTCCTGTAGAAAAAATGTACTTAAATTGGTTGTACGGATTTCCCTCGTTATTATCAGTAATACTTTGCCCGAAATTAAAGCTATAAGTAGTATTAGGCTGTAAAGTGTCGTTTATTTTTATAGTAATGTATTTGCTAGCCGTAGTTGGGGTTATAAGTGGCTCATGCTTCATTGGTGGCGAAATAATCAATTGTTTATTCGCGTTTTTAATTTTTACATACTCATCAAATGTCAGTTTTATGGTGTTTCCTTTAAATTCGGTACTGAAATTTTTAGGAACACTAGATAATAAAACAGGCGCAAGAGTGTCTTTTAATCCCCCAGTTATGCTTCCGCGTTTAGCGCAACTTACCATTAATAAGGTCAATAAAAAGAAAATATATTTTAAGATGCTTTTCAACATAATCGGTTTAGATTTTTATTGCACAAAATAACAATTATATTTGCTTTAATCGAAATTTTTTATCGAATTATTGGGAGTTCTTGCTTCAGATTGAAATAAAGGGAGTTCGGATTTATCTTAAATTATTTATAGATAAACCTGTTTGTATTCTTTCGCTAAAATAAAATGTATCCTTACATTTGACAGTAAATTTAATTTAGAATATTTTGAAATTTCGCATTGTTTTTAGTGTTTTGTTTTTATTATTGCTTTCATGTAATAAACAAGAAAAACCAGTTGCAGCTTTTTATTATTGGAAAACTATCTTCAAATTATCTACAGCAGAGAGAGAAGCTTTACAGCAAAATAATATCAGTAAGGTTTATATTCGATATTTTGATGTCGATTTACATCCAAAAAGTCAAGAAGCATTTCCGCTTAGTCCAATTCATTTCGAAAATAAAACAGAAAACTTAACGATAGTTCCAGTAGTATACATCAAAAATAAAGTGATGTTAAAAAAAGGAATAAATGTAGATAGTCTGGCTAAAAAAACATTTGATTTTATCGAGTTAATAAATAAGAAAAATGGAATCTCGTGTCAGGAAATTCAAATCGATTGCGATTGGACATTGGCAAGTAAATCAAATTATTTAAAATTTATAGAAACTTTCAAGAAGATATCTCAAAAAAAACTTTCGGCTACAATACGGTTGCATCAGGTAAAGTATTTTGAAAAAACTAAAATTCCAAATGTAGATACGGGAGTTTTAATGTATTACAATATGGGAACAATTGCGCCAGATTCTCTTAATTCAATTTACGACAGAAGAGTTGCGCAACGTTATATAAAGAGTTTAAAAAAATATCCTTTACCGCTTGATTTTGCTTTGCCAATTTATTCCTGGGCGGTACATATTCGAGACAATAAAGTAATAGGATTAAAAAGTAAAATGAATGTAGAAGAATTGCAAAATGATGCTAATTTTGTACTAAGTCGAAAAAAATATTTCACTGTAAAGAACTCAAATTATAAAAATGGGACTTTTTACAAACAGGGTGATATTTTAAAAATGGAGATGATATCGAGGGATGATTTGCTGGAAATGGCTTCCGATTTAGAAGAGAATACAGTTCAATATCCTAAAGAAATTATTTTTTACGACTTAGATGAATTCAATTTAAAAAATTATGAAAAAAATGTTTTTAAACAAGTTCTTTCTTGTTTCTAGTGGTGTTTTATTATTTGCTTACGGTATAATTTATGCTTGCGGAGGAGGTGATGATTGGGGAATGGGGTATAGTTCTAATTTTACTCCCGAAACTTTTGTTGAGAAATCATATAGACCATTATTTTTATCAGGAGAAGTTTTTTACGGAATCGGTTTTGATACCGAACATAATTCTAGATTTAATGATGATATTAAATCAGATTGGAATGCTTACTTAAAAACTAAAGTTGATACTGCTACAGTAAGTTATTTTTTAATAGGAGATAATACATCAAGTTATTCGTATGATAAAGAAAAAGCTTCAAAATATAAAGGAGAAATTGAGCAACTTCATGTTTTTTTTAAAAACAAAAAAGCGAATCAGTCTTCTTTAAAATGGGGTAAGAAAATAAACCTGAAAGATGATAAAACAAAAGCTTTTATTGAGTTTTTATATTTGGCACAAAAGATAGAAACAGTTTCAGTCGGAGAAAATTATTGGAGTTATGAGCCAAGAGTAGCTGATACTTTTGATGATTTTAAAATGATCCAATCTATCGAAAATGTATACAATACCATATCAGATCCGTTCCTGAAAAACAGATATTGGTTTCTTACTATGAAAGCTTATTTTTATAGTAGTAATAAACAAAAAGCAATTACATTTTTTAATAAAACTGAAGCATCAGTTCCTAAAAATGTATTGTATTATCGTGCGCTTGCTTATGTGGCAGGAATAAATCACCAACAAGGTAAATATCCGGTATCTAATTATTTATATGCACAAGTATTTGATAAATGTCCAGAATTGAGAGTTGTTACGGCTTATAGTTTTCGCCCAGAAAATGAAGCAGATTGGAATAAATCTTTGGCTATGGCCAAAAATAATAAAGAAAAAGCAGCACTTTGGGCAATTCATGGATATTATAAAGATGAAGCGCAGGCAATTGATAAAATTTACCAATTAGACCCTAAAAATCAACACTTAAATTATTTGCTTACAAGATTGGTTAATCAACAGGAGCAAGGAATTAATAATTCATTTGAGTTGGCTAAAGTTAATTCTGAGGGTTCTACAGATTATAGTGCACCTGCAATAAAACAAACTGTTGCAGAAAACAAAAAAGAAAATCAAGCTAAAATTGATATTAAGGCATTCAATTTAGTGTCTAAGATAGCTGCAACAGGAAATACAGAAAAACCTTATTTGTGGGATATTGCTTTGGGGTATTTGCAAACATTAAAAGGAGAGTTTGCTAAAGCAGATGACAATTTTACGAAAGCAGAAAAAACAATGCCTAAAACAGAGTTGGCAAATAATCAGCTTAGGTTGCTTCGTTTTGTGAATAACATGAGTAAAATTGATAAGTTAACTTCTAAAAATGAAAAAACAATCCTTAAAGATTTAAATTGGTTGTATCAAGAACTTCCAAAGCAAAAGGTAGGTGATTTTCGCTATGAAAACGCTTCTAGTTGGAGTAAAACGTATTTGATGACACTTTATACAGAGCAGAAAGATTATGTAATGGCAGAATTGTTTGCAAATACTTCGGCTTATGGTTATTGGGGAACGGGGAATTCTTTTTACGATGTCGAGAAGAATTTGTTAGGAATGAAAGCATTTTTGGCTAAGCCAAATAAAACTGAAATAGAAAAAATAGGTTTTAGTATTTATAATCTGAGTTTAAATAACATTAATAATTTTCAGGCAATACAGGCAACGTATCAAAATAAAATTCCTGAGGCAATTGCTTTCATGCAGCAAACGGATACATTACAAAATGCGGTTTTTTACGGAAATCCATTTAATGGTAATATAAAAGATTGTCACGATTGTGATCATTCAGCATTTCAAAAAAAGAAATATTCTCAAATAGAGTTTTTAACGACAATAAAAACGATGCAAGATAAACTTGCAAAAAATGAAGATGTATATACGAATAGCTTATTGTTAGGAAATGCATTTTATAATATTACACATTTTGGAAACGGAAGAAGTTTTTATGAAATCGGAATTGTTGGGTATGGTTCAAGTCCATATTCGTTTAGAGATTCTATGAAAAAAATGATTACAAATTGCTCGGTTCCTAAAATGTATTATCAAAAAGCGCTTGAAGCTGCGACTACAAAAGAGCAAAAAGCAAAATGTGTTTATATGCTGGCAAAATGTGAGCGAAATGAATATTATAATAAAAAGTATAATTTGGCAAAAAACTGGTGGGATGTTCCGGATGATAAGATTAATTTCTTAGCGTGGAATAATTTTAAAATTTTGAAAAAAGATTATTCTGATACAAAATATTATCAAGACGTAATTGCCGAATGTGGTTACTTTAATACATACGTTAATCAATAAAAGAATCGGTGTTTTTTAAATCAATTTAAGATGATGAATAAAATAGAACATATAGGAATTGCAGTTAAAGATTTAGAAGTCTCGAATCTTTTGTTTGAAAAGCTTTTCGGAGTTCCTGCATATAAATCAGAAGCAGTAGAAAGCGAAGGGGTGATAACTTCGTTTTTTCAAAACGGACCAAATAAAATAGAGCTTCTGGCTGCAACAAATCCAGAAAGTCCGATTGCTAAGTTTTTAGAGAAAAAAGGAGAAGGGATTCATCATATAGCTTTTGATGTAACAGATATCATTGCCGAAGTGGAGCGTTTAAAAAATGAAGGTTTTGTTGTTTTAAATGAAACTCCCAAAAAAGGAGCAGACAATAAATTGGTAGTTTTTTTACATCCCAAAAGCACAAATGGAGTTTTGATTGAGTTGTGTCAGGAAATTAAATAATTTTAGAGTATTTAATGCGTAAGTTAGAGGTTTAGTAATCAGGTAGTTTTGATTTTGCTGAAATTATTAACGAAATTAATGTAAAAATCATCCCCAAATATTTGCTACAAATGAAAAATAGTAGTAATATTGCAACCTCGAAACCGGTCCTATAGCTCAGCTGGTTAGAGCACCTGACTCATAATCAGGTGGTCCCTGGTTCGAGCCCAGGTGGGACCACATTTTAAGCTTAAAAGCCTTTGCAGCAATGTAGAGGCTTTTTTTGTGGCTTTTTTTAAAAAACAACAGGGAATTTTTTTAAACCTCTTACAATTGTACTAGCTCGCCATTCGGGAGGGTTGGATTTGGTGTCAAATTTTATGTTTGGCAAGCGTTTTAAGATGGTATTTATGGCTATCTCGCATTCTAAACGCGCTAAAGGCGCTCCGATACAAAAATGGATTCCGTAACCAAAAGCAAGATGTTGAGATGATTTTCTCGTGATATCAAACTTTAGTGGATTGTCAAATTGAGTTTCATCTTGATTTGCAGAGGATAATAATACTAGTACTCCTTCTCCTTTTTTAATTGTGATATTATTGATAACGATGTCTACTGCAGCCAATCGCATTGTTGAAGTTAATACTGGTCCATTGTATCTCAGTATTTCTTCGACGGCGGAATGAATTAAATGAGGATTGTTTTTTAACAGATTTAGTTGTTCTGGGTGAGAAAGTAAAGCGTGTATTCCGTTACCGATTAAGTTAACTGTAGTTTCATGGCCGGCAATTATGAGTAAGAAGATTGTTGCGTAGAGTTCGTCTTCTGTCATGTGATTCTTGGTTTCTTCAAGTTTTAAAAAAGAACTGATGAGGTCATTACCTGGTTTTTTTCTGCGTAAAGCAAAGATATTTTTTAAATAATCAGTAAAGGCTTGTGAGTTTTCATTGATGGATTGTTTGTTTTTCTCGGTTATTTGGACTTCAATTAAAATATCAGACCAATTCCTGATTTTTTCTCGATCTTCGATCGGGAGGTCTAATAATTCTGTAATTACGATAATGGGTAATTGGTATGCGAAATCATCGATGAAATCTATTTTTTGGGTATTGTAAATGGTGTCTATTAATCCATTGGTGATTTGTAGAATTCGAGAACGCATCTCTTTGATTATTTTTGGAGTAAAAGCTTTTTTAGAAAAATTTCTTAAGCGGGTGTGTTGAGGTGGGTCTTTGGCAAGCATATGCCACCTTCGGAGTACGTAGGCGGGAGTGTTTCTTTCTGTTTTTCCTTTTAAGGGTTCATTAGTTGATGATCTTAAATTGTCAGGAGATTTAATAAATCTGGAATCTCGTAATACATTGGTTATATCGTCGTATCTAGAAATTAGCCAGACGGGGAATTCGTCTCCTAGTGTAATTTGCTGAATCGGAGCTGTATTTCTTAGTTTTTGAAATGTTAGTTCAGGGTTTGCAATAAATTCAGGGTTATAAAAATCAATCGGAACCTGTGGTTTTGTAGTGTAAGGACAGGTGTTTTGGTTTTCGATAAAGTTTGTCTTGTCGTTAATAACAGGATTTTTCATGGTAGGTATTTTTAGTGGAGTTGCGTTTGGGGTGAAACTCATTATAAAAATACGTAAAAACTAATTGAAACAACTGTAATGTATTGATTTTTAATTATTTAAATATTATAGATGCTTTTGAATTTGATAAGTGGAGCTAGAAGTTTGATATTTAAAGATGTGTTTTGTCGGTGCCTTATGTAGGTTTTTTAGTGCATTAGGTGTTGCAGCGAATATGTGTGTTTAAAATAGAATTTGCTTGTATTCAGTAAGTTGTGTGTTTTTAAAGGTGTGAGTTGTTTTGGTCTTTGGAATTTGTTAAAGCTTTTTTTGTTAAGGTGTTGCAACTTTCTATTAAATTTATACATTTGTCCGGCAATTTTGTTTTGAGTTTTTCATTGCAGGATTTAATAAAAAAAAAACAGATTTCCTTTATTTATTGTGTTGAACTCAGGTAGCTAATATTTTTATATGAAAATTATTTCAAGTAAGTTTTTAATGGTTTTTTTCTTGTTGTTTAATATGGCTACGGCTTTGGCGGGTCCGCCACCAAGCCCTCCCCGAAAAGGACCACCGTTACCACCAGTACCTATTGATGAAAATCTAGTATTGCTGC
Organism: Flavobacterium hydatis; assembly: GCF_000737695.1. Lineage (GTDB taxonomy): Bacteria > Bacteroidota > Bacteroidia > Flavobacteriales > Flavobacteriaceae > Flavobacterium > Flavobacterium hydatis. The sequence continues at coordinate 157,320 of NZ_JPRM01000001.1, read as the reverse complement.
TTGTAGGAGCATTATCATTCGGAATTTATAGTATATATAAATATAAATTAAAACAAAAAACTCCAGCATAACTGGAGTTTTTTGTTTTTTTAATGCTTTTATTTTTTAGTTGTTTTTGTATAATCTGGATACGTATTTTCCAATCACATCAAACTCTAAATTTATTTTAGTTCCAACTTTAAAATCTTTGAAATTAGTATTCTCAAAAGTATAAGGGATAATGGAAACGCTAAATTGATTTTTCTTAGAATTTACAACTGTCAAGCTAACTCCGTTTACGGTAATTGATCCTTTTTCGATTGTGATATTGCTTAGTTTTTCGTCGTACTCGAAAGTGTAGTTCCAGCTTCCGTTTGCTTCTTCTATTGCTATGCAATTCCCTGTTTGGTCTACGTGACCTTGTACAATATGTCCGTCAAGACGGTCGCTAAGTTTCATACCTCTTTCTAGGTTAACGATGTCGCCAGTTTTCCAGTCTCCAATATTTGTTTTTTGTATTGTCTCGGCGATGGCTGTAACGGTGTAAAGTGAATCCTGTATATTTACAACTGTTAAGCAAATACCATTGTGGGATACGCTTTGGTCAATTTTAAGTTCATTTGTAATGGTAGAATCTACAGTTATATGAAGATTGTCTCTGTCTTTTCTTATTTCGGTTACTTTGCCAAGGGTTTCTATGATTCCTGTAAACATTTCTTATTTTATTTTACTAAATTTGCACATCAAAATTAGTAATAAATAACCTGAGGTCATGATAAAAAATGCAGAAAATATAATCGTTGGAATTTCAATAGGAGATTTAAACGGTATTGGAAGCGAAGTTGTACTTAAAACATTCGAAGATTCTCGGATGCTTGAGCTATGCACACCAGTTATTTTTGCAAATGTAAAAATCCTTTCTTTTATCAAGAAGAATTTCACGTCATCAGTAATGTTGCATGGGATCGATAAATTAGATCAGATTTTGCCAGGGAAAATTAATGTATTTAATCTTTGGAGAGAAGGTATTGATATTAATCTGGGGACTAATGATGATAAAGTGGGGGAGTATGCGATAAAATCTTTTGTTGCTGCTACTAAAGCTTTAAAAGAAGGGGTGGTAGATGTTTTGGTAACGGCACCTATTAATAAGTATAATATTCAATCGGAAACATTTAAATTTCCTGGACATACTGATTATTTGGATCAAGAGTTAGAAGGTAATGCTTTGATGATGATGGTTCAGGATAATCTAAGAGTTGGTTTGTTAACAGATCATATTCCGCTAAGTGAGGTTGCATCACATCTTACAGAGGAATTAATAGAGCGTAAAATCCAAACAATTAAGCAGTCACTGATTCAGGATTTTAGTATCAATAAGCCGAAAATTGCTGTTTTAGGAATTAATCCACATTGTGGTGATGGAGGAGTAATTGGTAAAGAAGATGATGCGATTTTAAAACCAGCTTTAAAGAAAATATTTGATAAAGGAACATTGGTTTTTGGACCTTTTCCAGCAGATGGTTTTTTTGGGAGTGGTCAATATGAGAAATATGATGCAATTGTAGCAACATATCATGATCAGGGATTGGTTCCTTTTAAAACGTTGGCATTTGGTAAAGGAGTTAATTATACTGCAGGTTTAAACAAGGTGAGAACCTCACCAGATCACGGTACAGCTTATGATATTGCAGGAAAAGATGTTGCGGATTACAATTCATTTAAAGAGGCTGTTTATTTAGCAATAGACATATTTCGCTCTCGTAATCAATATGAGGAGATTAGCAAAAAACCTCTTAAAATAAAAGAAAAACAGTTATAAACAAAAAAAGGTGAATAAGATTATTAGTTTTACAATAATTTTATATCTTTGCACCCCGATTCAGACTTCTATGGTTTAGAATATGAATTAGGAAAAATGATGTTGAAATGAGCAAGACAAAAGAATATTTAATTCCTTTCGTAGGATTAAAGTTAGGGAAACACCATTTTGAGTATCAAATAAATAATGTGTTCTTTGAGAACTTTGAGTATGAAGAATTTCAAAATTCTGATATCAAAGTAAATGTAGTTTTAGAGAAGAAAAGCAACATGTTAGAGTTGGGTTTCAAACACAAAGGTACTGTAAATGTACCATGTGACTTAACAAGCGAAGATTTTGATTTACCTTTAAAAGGTAGTATGAAGTTGATAGTGCGTTTTGGAGAAGCTTTTAATAATGACAATGAAGAATTGCTTATTCTGCCTTATGGTGAATTCGAAATAGATATTGCACAATATATCTATGAAATGATTGCACTTTCGGTTCCTCTAAAAAGAATTCATCCAGGAGTTAAAGATGGAAGTTTAAAAACGGAAGCTTTAGATAAACTAAATGAATTAACTATAAAAGAACAAAAAGTAGAGAGTACAAAAGAAGAAGATATTGACCCTCGTTGGGACAAATTAAAGAAACTATTAACGGATAAATAATATAGTAAAATGGCACATCCTAAGAGAAAAATCTCGAAAACAAGAAGAGATAAGAGAAGAACACATTATAAAGCTACTGTAGCTCAAATCGCTACATGTCCTATTACTGGAGAAGCACATTTATACCACAGAGCTTACTGGCATGAAGGAAAAATGTACTACAGAGGGCAAGTTGTTATAGATAAATCTGTAGCTGTTGCTTAATACATTTTTGTAAATGATATTAGAACTCTCACTATGTGAGAGTTTTTTTTGTTAGTAATAATTTTCGTTATTTAAGAAAATTAAGACATTACGTTTAGAATTTTTTTTGTAATTTTCAAGTCTTTTAAAAATTTTTCAAATACTAGTATTTGAAAGGAAATAATTGAATATAATGAATACAATCACAGCCGCAATAACCGCTGTTGGAGCTTATGTTCCAGACTTTGTACTTTCAAACAAAGTCTTAGAAACTATGGTAGATACCAACGATGAATGGATTACTACCCGCACCGGAATAAAAGAAAGAAGAATTCTTAAAGATACTGATAAAGGAACCTCATTCCTTGCTATAAAAGCAGCACAAGATTTAATAGCCAAAGCAAATATTGATCCTTTAGAGATTGATATGGTAATAATGGCAACCGCTACAGCAGATATGCCAGTAGCTTCTACAGGAGTTTATGTTGCAACAGAAATTGGCGCAACAAATGCATTCGCATACGATTTACAAGCAGCTTGTTCTAGCTTCCTTTACGGAATGTCTACAGCTGCAGCATACATTCAATCAGGAAGATATAAAAAAGTATTACTAATAGGGGCAGATAAAATGTCTTCGATAGTAGATTATACAGACAGATCAACTTGTATTATTTTTGGAGATGGAGCAGGAGCAGTATTATTTGAACCAAATTACGAAGGTTTAGGCTTACAAGACGAATACTTGCGTAGTGATGGAGTAGGTCGTGATTTCTTGAAAATATCAGCTGGTGGGTCATTAACCCCAACTACTTTAGAAACGGTTCAAAATAATAAACATAATATTATTCAAGACGGGAAAACTGTATTTAAATATGCTGTTACCAATATGGCTGATGCAAGCGAATTAATTCTTAAGAGAAATAATTTAACAAATCAAGACGTAAATTGGTTAGTGCCACATCAGGCAAATAAGCGTATCATTGATGCTACTGCACACAGGATGGACTTAGAAGACTCAAAAGTATTAATGAATATCGAAAGATACGGAAATACAACATCGGCTACATTACCATTGGTACTTAGCGATTTTGAGCATTTATTCAAAAAAGGAGATAACATTATTTTTGCCGCTTTTGGAGGTGGATTCACTTGGGGATCTATTTACCTAAAATGGGCTTACGATAAAAAATAAATTTAAACTAAAAACGAATATTATGGATTTAAAAGAAATTCAAAACCTAATCAAATTTGTAGCAAATTCGGGAGTTGCTGAAGTAAAATTGGAGATGGATGATGTTAAGATCACCATTAGAACTACTTTAGAGGGGAATGTAACAGAGACTACTTATGTACAACAATTACCTACTCAAGCTACATTACCACAAGCTGTAGTGCCACAAGCTATTCCGGTAGTAACAAATACAGAAGCTCCAGCAGCAGCTGAAAATTCTAAATTTATCACTATAAAATCACCAATTATTGGAACTTTTTATAGAAAACCTTCACCAGACAAACCAGCTTTTGCAGAGGTAGGTTCAACAATTGCAAAAGGAGATGTACTTTGTGTTATTGAAGCAATGAAATTATTCAATGAAATTGAATCTGAAGTTTCTGGTAAAATTGTTAAGATTTTAGTAGACGATATGTCTCCAGTTGAGTTTGATCAACCATTGTTTTTAGTAGATCCATCATAAAAATTTAGATTTTAGATTTTGGATTGTAGAAATTTTCTATAATCTAATGATCAAACTATCTAATTATCTAATTATCTAATTTTAAAAAGATGTTTAAAAAAATATTAATTGCGAATAGAGGGGAAATTGCACTTCGTGTAATTCGTACATGTAAGGAAATGGGGATTAAGACTGTTGCAGTTTACTCTACAGCCGATGCCGAAAGTTTGCATGTTAAATTTGCAGATGAAGCAGTTTGTATAGGTCCTCCTCCGAGTAACTTATCGTATTTGAAAATGTCAAATATTATTGCTGCTGCAGAAATTACTAACGCAGATGCAATACATCCGGGATACGGATTTCTTTCTGAAAATTCTAAATTTTCTAAAATATGTCAGGAACACGGAATCAAATTTATTGGTGCTGCTCCTGAAATGATTGACAGAATGGGAGATAAAGCTTCTGCTAAAGCTACAATGAAAGAAGCAGGAGTTCCTTGTGTACCAGGTTCAGATGGATTATTAGAATCATTTGAACAAACACAAAAATTAGCTGAAGAATTTGGTTATCCAGTAATGCTTAAAGCTACTGCCGGTGGTGGTGGAAAAGGTATGAGAGCTGTTTGGAAACCTGAAGAACTTCAAAAAGCTTGGGATAGTGCACGTCAAGAATCACTTGCAGCTTTTGGTAATGACGGAATGTACCTTGAGAAATTAATCGAGGAACCACGTCATATCGAAATTCAGATTGTTGGTGATGCTTATGGTAAAGCATGTCACCTTTCTGAAAGAGATTGTTCTGTACAACGTCGTCACCAGAAATTAACTGAAGAAACTCCTTCGCCATTCATGACAGATGATTTGCGTGCTAAAATGGGTGAAGCTGCTGTAAAAGCTGCTGAATTTATTAAGTATGAAGGAGCTGGAACAGTAGAATTTTTGGTAGATAAACACAGAAATTTCTATTTCATGGAGATGAATACACGTATTCAGGTTGAGCACCCAATTACAGAACAAGTTATTGATTATGACTTGATCCGTGAGCAAATTATGGTGGCAGCTGGAATTCCAATCTCAGGAAAAAATTATTTACCACAATTACACGCTATAGAATGTCGTATTAATGCTGAAGATCCTTATAACGATTTTCGTCCTTCGCCAGGAAAAATTACTACGCTTCATATGCCAGGAGGGCACGGTGTACGTTTAGATACTCACGTGTATTCAGGATATAGCATTCCGCCAAACTACGATTCTATGATTGCTAAATTGATTACTACTGCACAATCTCGTGAAGAAGCAATTAGCAAAATGAGAAGAGCCTTGGATGAGTTTGTAATCGAAGGAGTAAAAACTACAATTCCTTTCCATAGACAATTAATGGATGATCCACGTTATATTGCAGGAGATTATACAACTGCTTTTATGGACACATTTAAAATGAAAGATCCAGAATAAAACTTTACTATATTATTCTAAAAGCCTCACAGCAATGTGAGGCTTTTTTTTGTTTCCGCCTTTTCTTAATGAAAAAGTGTGTACTTTTTACACACTTTTTATCCAGTTTACACACTTTATGATTGTGTGTAACATGATTTATTTTATTTAAATAGCTAAAAATCAACATGTTGTTATGTTTTGTGATTTGTTGAATTTTGCGGCATAATAATTTCTTTATCTGAAGTGTAAAACAACACAAATAATTTAAAATCTATTATTATGAAAAAGTTAATCTTATCAGCCGCAATCGTATTAGGAAGTCTATCTTCATTTGCAACAACTTTACCAACTTCAGTTTTAGATGTTAAAACAACATCAGTTCAAGAGGAATATACTGAAGTAAAAATCGAAGAAGTACCAGCGCCAATTACAGCAGCTTTGAAAAAAGCATATCCAGATGCAGTACTTACTAAAGCATATGTAAATGCAAACAAAGAGTACAAACTAGATGTAACTGTAGGAGATAAAGTAGGAAATCTTTTTGCAGATGCTACAGGAAATTGGATTAAAAAATAATTCAATCTAGAAACTATAAACCCAAAATAAAATAAAAACATTAAAAATATATCATTATGAAAAAGTTAATCTTATCAGCAGCAATCGTATTAGGAAGTTTGTCTTCATTTGCAACAACTTTACCAACTTCAGTTTTAGATGTTAAAACTACATCAGTTCAAGAGGAATATACTGAAGTAAAAATCGAAGAATTGCCAGCAGCTATCACAGCAGCTTTGAAAAAAGCGTATCCAGATGCAGTTCTTAATAAAGCATATGTAAATGCAAACAAAGAATATAAACTAGATGTTACTGTAGGAGATAAAGTAGGAAATCTTTTTGCAGACGCTACTGGAAACTGGATTAAAAAATAATCTAACTTAGTGGTTTAAAATAAATTAAAAACATTAAAATCTATTATTATGAAAAAGTTAATCTTATCAGCAGCAATCGTATTAGGTGGTTTATCAGTTAATGCTGCAACTGTAGCTAGTACACAACCAACAGTAAAAGTAATTAGTATTCAAGATGAGTACACAGAAATTGGAGCAGATGCACTTCCTGCAGAAGTAAAAGCGACCCTTGAAAAATCTTTTCCGGGAGCAAAACTTGAGAAAGCATACAAAAATGAGAAAAATGTGTACAAACTAGAAATCGCTCATGGTGATAAAAAGTATACTATTTTTTCTGATGCATCAGGAAATTTGATAAAGAAATAATTACAAGCCAAATAAATTAAAACATATATCATTATGAAAAAGTTAATCTTATCCGCAGCAGTTGTTTTTGGGAGTTTATCAATTTACGCAGCAACTATAACAACTACAGAGCCAGTTACTAAAATTGTAACAGTGCAAGATGGTTATACAGAAGTTAGTGTAGATGCAGTACCGGTACCGGTAAAAACAGCTTTACAAAAGGCTTATCCGGATGCGAAACTTGATAAGGCATATGTAAATGAAAAAAAAGAATATAAATTAGAAATTTCAGTTGGTGACCAAAAGGCTACTGTCTATTCAGATGTCAATGGCAATTGGATAAAAATATAATTTAGGTAGATTAGTTTAGGTTTTTTTAAAGAGAGATTGCATTTGCAATCTCTTTTTTTTTGCAAAATTTTATGAGAATACAATTATTTTAGTCTTATTTTAGCCTGAAAAGCCCAAATACTAATGCCGAAGATTTTATTAATAGAAGATGATATTTCGTTTTGTAAATTGTTAGATAAATTTCTAACAAAAAAATCATACACAGTCGTGACTGCTTTTTCTGCAGCCGAAGCACGAAATATAATCAAAGAAGAATCTTTTGATCTTATTATTACAGACTTGAGGCTTCCAGATTCTGATGGGATTGGTTTGATGTCTGAGTTTAAAAAAATGTATCCTGAAATTCCGGTTATTTTAATGACAGGATATTCAGATGTAAATACTGCTGTAAAAGCAATTAAAAATGGTGCTGCAGATTATATCTCGAAACCATTTAATCCAGAAGAAGTTTTACTTGTAATTACAAATGCTTTACAAACCTCACCTGAGGTCCCTGAGAAAGAACAAAAAACTAAAGTTCAGAAAAAATCTAGTGGATTTGAATTTGTAAAAGGAATTTCTAAAGCTTCAAAAAAATTAGCAGAACATATCGAGTTAGTAAGTCCAACGAATATGTCGGTTTTAATTATTGGCGAAAGCGGTACAGGAAAAGAGATCATTGCCAAAAGTATTCATGAACAAAGCCCCAGAAAAGGCAATAATTTTATTGCGGTAGATTGTGGTGCAATACCAAAAGAATTGGCTGCAAGTGAGTTTTTTGGTCATTTAAAAGGTTCTTTTACTGGAGCGGTAACAGATAAGATAGGTTATTTTGAAGCGGCAAATGGAGGAACAATATTTCTGGACGAAATTGGGAATCTTTCGTATGAAAACCAAATTCAGCTTTTAAGAGCTTTGCAGGAACGAAAGATAAAGCCTGTAGGAAGTAATAAAGAAATCGATGTTGATATACGTATAGTAACGGCGACCAATGAAGATTTGCGCGAAGCTGTAAAAAAAGGAGACTTTCGTGAGGATTTATACCACCGAATTAATGAGTTTTCTATACATTCGCCTTCATTGATTGATAGGGAAGAAGATTTGATGTTATTTGCAGATTTCTTTCTTGAAAAAGCCAATGAACAATTAAATAAAAATATCATAGGTTTCTCTGCCGAAGTAATTGCTATTTTTCAGAAATATAGGTGGCCAGGTAATTTAAGGGAACTTCAGAATTGCGTGAAGCGGGCAACACTTTTATCACAAGGAGATTTTATAGAAAGTAATGTATTGCCAATAGAATTTTTTCATGTTGAAAAACAAGTTCCAAATGATTTTTCATTATCTGAAAATGAAAAAGAAGCTATTATTCATGCTTTGGCAAAAGCCAAAAACAATAAATCGGAAGCGGCAAAAATGCTTAAGATTACTAGAAAAACATTATACAATAAGCTAAAACAATACGATATAGATTAAGCTATTTCTTTTTCTAAGATTAGGAGTAGCGAATTAATCTCTGTTTTTAATGTATCGAAAATTGTTTCTAGATCAGTGTCAGTATATTTCTTGCGCTCTAGATTATCCAGAATTTTACTGATTTCAGAAGCTTGAATTTGTTTAAACATCGGAGCTATTCTATGTGCAATAGCTCTTATCTCAATCATATCTTTCTCGGCAATACTTTTTTCTAAAACTACTAGGTTTTCCTTTGTTGTTTTTATGAAAGTTTTAAGTACTTCTTGCAAGGCATCTTTATCATTCGATAAAAATGATTTTAAAGGGGCAAGAGAGAATCCTTTTTCTAAATCGGTATTATCACTTTCGTTCTCTTCTTGATTAATCTCAGACGAATTATCAAAGAGAAAAAGTATTGTTTGTAATAATGCTTTAGGCGAATATGGTTTTTTTACAACAGTTGTAAATCCTGCATTGGTATAAACGTCTAGATCTAGATCATCTCTTCCTGTTAAAGCAATTATAGGTTGGTCTTTATATTGAGAATTACTGCTTTCTTTTAGTTTTTCTAAAAACTGAAAACCATCAACTTCTGGCATTTGAATATCTGTTATGATAAAATCAAAAGGAGTATTTTCTATAGCTTTTAATGCTTCATTGGCATTCCCAAAAGCTAAAACCGTGTAATTATGTTGTTTTAAAACCTCAGAAGTTAAGCCTAATAAATTGCTATCGTCATCTATTACAATTGCAGTTTTGGCACTAATAATAGGAGCAATATGAATTTCTTTATTTGTTTCTTCAAACTCAAATTCTGTATTAGTATCGAAAACTAACGGAAGTTGAATTTCGAAAGTACTACCTTTTCCAAAAACACTTTTTAGATGTAAATCACCACCCAAAAGAGTTGCTATCTTTTTAGATATTGCAAGTCCTAAACCTGTACCGCCATATTTTTTTTCTATATTTTCATTTGCCTGAGCAAATTCCTCAAATACAAGATTCTGATTTTTTTTCTCAATCCCGATACCTGAATCTTCTACTTTTATAAAAACGAATCCTCCATTATGATTAATTGTAGCATCGATTTTTATAAAACCTTCTTCGGTAAATTTATAGGCATTCCCTATGATATTACTTAAAATCTGTTTTAATCGAAACGAATCTCCAATTATTCTTTGGTTTAATCTTTCGTCAGTTTTAATAATGAGTTCAATGTCTTTTTGTTTGTAAACCGATTGAATATTTTTAGCCACATCGGTTATAATTTCAGGAAGTAAGAAAGGTTTTTTCTCAATGGCAATTTTCCCTGCTTCGATTTGAGAAAAATCAAGTAAGTCTTGCACTAATTGCGAAATGTATTCTGATGAATTTTTGATATTCCTTATAAAATACGATTGCTTCGTATTTAAGTCAGAATTGCCTAAAAGTTCGGTATAACCTACAATTGTACTTAATGGTGTTTTTAAATCATGACTTACCGTAGAGATAAGTTGTTCACGACTTTTTAAGAGATTCTTAGTCTTAAAATTGGCAATTTCTAATTGTTTCTTATATAGTTGTGTTTTAGAGTAATCGCTGGCAATAAGTATAGAGAAAAAGACCGTAAGCAATAAACCAACAACGGCTGCTCCAGTTACAATTTGATTAATTTTTTTTAATGATTTTTCTTTATCAGTATTATATTTTATCGAGTTAATTATGATTTCTCGTTCAATAATTCGCAATACTTTTCGGAGTTGTTCCGATATTAAAATTTCATTTTTAAGTAATTTATTCTCCTGATAATTTAGAGATTCTTTTTTCTTTTCCGTTTCTCTTTTTACAGAGCTTAATAATTTTTTGGATGTAGATAAAATTGAATCTGATGCTTTTTTGCTTAACGTATTTGTGCTATCATCTGGGATATTTTGGTTGAGGTAATCAACATATTTTTGGAGTACATTACGCTGATAACTTCCTAATTGCCCTGGATTTTTTGTAAAATCTTCAAGTTGTAATTTACGTAAAGAAAATTCTAGTTTGGTTAATTCGTCTATGGCATTGTTTACCGTAACTTCATCATTAGCTTTGCTTTTGATGGTTTTTAATTGACGAATGTTTTTGGTTTTTTCGGCCAATAAATAATTTACGCTATCTAGCAAAACAATTTGCGATTGCGTAGTAACAATTTTTTTTAAAGAATCTATTCGAATTCGTAAAGAGTCAGATTCCTTAATGTAGTGTTCAAAGTCTGATTCCGAATTAGACTGAATTGTCTTTCGGGCAAGACTTTCTGTTTTGTATACATTCGAAAAAAGCTGACTAACTTTTAAAATTTTAGTCTTTTCAAAAGCAATTTTACTTTCTATTTTCGAATAAATAACGTTTTCTGAATATAAAACCCACCCCACACTAATTACAAGCGAAGCTAATGCTATATAACTTATAAAAACTTTAAGCGGAATGTAACTCTTCTTACTTTCCATATTATATGGTTGAAATAATTAGTATGGGATGTGTTTTTAAATTTTAATTATAGTGTTTCGTTTAACCATTTAAAGAATTCACCTTGCCAAACTTGAGCATTTTGTGGTTTTAAAACCCAGTGATTTTCTTCAGGGAAATACAATAATCTACTTTTTATACCACGTAATTGAGCAGCCTGAAAAGCTTCTTGAGATTGACCAATTGGCACACGGAAATCTTTTCCTCCTTGAATAATCAAGATTGGTTTGTTCCATTTTTCAACATGGTTTATTGGGTTAAAAGTAGTGTATGTTTTTTGAGCAGCTGCATTATCTTTTTCCCAATATGGACCACCAAAATCCCAGTTGTTAAAGAAAACTTCTTCGGTAGTACCAAACATACTTTGTGTATTAAAAACACCATCATGAGCTATAAAAGTCTTGAAACGATTGTTATGTATTCCAGCTAAATAGAAAACAGAATAACCACCATAACTTGCACCTACGCAACCTAAACGAGCTTTGTCTACATAGTTTTCTTTGGCAACATCATCAATAGCCGATAAGTAATCGTCCATAACTTGTCCGCCCCAATCTTTACTAATTTGTTCGTTCCATTCTACACCATGACCAGGCATTCCGCGACGGTTTGGAGCAACAACAACATAACCTTTAGCAGCCATTAATTGGAAATTCCAACGGAAAGAATACGATTGTGTCAAAGGAGATTGAGGTCCGCCTTGGCAAAACAAAAGAGTTGGATATTTTTTTGAAGCATCAAAATTTGGAGGTAAGATTACCCAAACCAACATTTTTTTACCATCAGTTGTAGTAACATAACGTTTTTCAGTTTTGCTTAAAGCCAAAGAATTGTAGGTAGTTGTGTTTACGTTTGATAATTGTTTCCAAGTATTTTTCTTTAAGTTAAAAGAGAAAATTTCATTGGCATGATTCATATCAGATCTTGTAAGGATGATATTATCATCTGCAAAACCTACGATGTCATTCACATCAAAATCACCATTTGTAAGCTGACGTACATTTATAGCAATTTTTGTTAATCCAGGAAAGTTTACTTCAAATAATTGTTTTGTACCATCAATAGGAGCGGTGAAAAATACTTTTTTACCGTCTTTACTCCACATAAAACCATCAACAGTTCCGTCCCAATTAGCTGTTAGGTTTGTTTTTATACCTTTAAAATCAACAATAATGTCGTTTTTATCAGCCTCATAACCATCACGTTTCATTTGTAACCAAGTAAGGTTTCCGGTTGGCGAAAATTGTGGAGCCATATCGTAACCTAAATTTCCTTCGGTTCTATTTGTTGTTTTACCAGTTTCTAGATTATACTCGTAAATATCAGTATTAGTAGAAATAGCATATTGAGTTCCTGCTTTTTTCTTGCTTACATATAAGATACTTTTGCCCTCAGGTGACCAGATATAATCTTCATCTCCACCAAAAGGTTTTTGCGGACTATCAAAATTTTCACCTTTTAAGATATCAGTTCCTGCAGCGCCATCTTTGTTTTCTTTGTAAAAAACATGATTAAATTTACCTTCGTTCCAAGTATCCCAATGGCGGTAATCTAGTCCATTGTATATTTGAACATCTGATTTATCTAGGCTAGGGTAAAAATCTTTTCCTAAAACTTTATCGATTTTTACTTCCTCATTATACACTAAAAACTTTCCGTCTGGTGAAATGTTTTTATCTGTTAAAACGGTTTTTGTATCCGAAATTTCGGTTGCATTTCCACCATTTACAGGTAAAGTATAATATTTTGATTGCGAATTATTTTCGGCAACAGATGGTGTTGTAACCTTATAAACAACGTTTTTTCCATCTTTGGAAAGTCCAAGTGCAGTAACTCGTCCTAATTTCCATAATAACTCTGGTGACATTACATTCTGTGCCATGGTGCTTAAACTCATCATTACTAAGGTTGTAAATAGTACTTTTTTCATAAACTTAATCTAAAAATTTTAAGGTTTTAAAAGTACAAAATTAAATCCAGCAAGCTGGCTATCGTGCATCGCAGATAGTCTTAAATAAAATATAAAGTTAACTCATGATTAAGACGTGTAAAATGGTTTTATTTAAAAAGTTTAACCATGTAAGTGATATAAGTTCATTTAAATTTTATTTGTTTGAGGTCATGTTTATATGGACTTAAATTTCTTATATGGTTTAAAAAAACATTATTTTTATAAAAAATATCGAAATGGAATTAAGCTATTGGGAACTCAAAAATTGGTTTACAAATGTAGATTTCACCATCGTAGGTAGTGGAATCGTAGGTTTGCATGCAGGATTGCGCTTACGCGAAAAATTTCCAAAAGCCAAAATTCTGATTCTCGAGAAAGGAATGTTACCACAAGGAGCGAGTACCAAAAATGCTGGTTTTGCTTGCTTTGGGAGTCTTTCGGAAATAATAGAAGATCTAAAAACGCATACTGAAGAAGATGTAATCAAACTTATCGAAAAACGCTGGAGAGGATTACAATTATTACGTAAACGCTTGGGGGATTATGCAATAGATTTTAAACCTTATGGAGGATACGAATTATTCCTAAAAGAAGATGAAAATGGATATGAAGAATGTTCTAGCAAATTATCTTTTGTAAACGAAATTCTCAAGCCACTTTTTAAAACTGACGTTTTTGCCAAAGAAATAGATCGTTTTGAGTTTAAAGGCATTCATGAGTATTTGGTTTTTAATCCTTTTGAAGGACAAATTGATACAGGTAATATGATGCAGGCATTGCTAAAAGAAGCAATCGAGGCTAATATTTTAATCTTAAACCAACAAACGGTAACTTCCTATTTAGACACGGGGAATAATGTAGAAATTGGGCTGAAAGATTTTAGTTTTACTACAAATAAAATTCTTTTTGCTACCAATGGATTTGCAAACACACTTACAAACGGAGGAGTAAAGCCTGCTAGAGCACAAGTTTTAATTACAGAACCAATTCCTGATTTAGAAATTAAAGGTACATTTCACTTAGACAGAGGGTATTATTATTTTAGAAATGTAGGTAATAGAATTTTATTGGGAGGAGGACGGAATCTGGATTTTGAGACTGAAACTACAACGGAATTCGGGAACACAGAAATAATACAAAATAAATTGGAAGATTTGTTGAAAAATGTAATTTTACCGAATCAAAAAATAGATATCGCTCATAGATGGAGCGGGATAATGGGAGTAGGAAATAGCAAAAATCCTATCGTAACTCAATTATCCGAAAATGTATATTGCGGCGTTCGATTAGGAGGGATGGGAGTGGCAATAGGAAGTTTAATAGGAACAGAATTAGCAGATTTAATATAATGGCGACTAAAAAAGCAGCACCAAAAAAAACAACACCGAGTAAAACAAAACCAGCATCAAAAAAGAATAATCGCTCATTTGGGAGCAAAATAGTTCGTTTCTTTTTCAAGCTATTTTTGTGGTTCTTCGGACTTTCAATATTTTTTGTGGTACTCTTTAAATATGTTCCTGTACCATTTACACCTTTAATGATTATTAGAGGTATTGAGAACAAAATGGCCGGTAAAGAAAATTACTTTAGCCACGATTGGGAACCAATAGAAAACTTATCTGTAAACTTACAAAAAGCGGTTATTGCCAGCGAAGATGGAACTTTTTTAACACATAATGGTTTTGATTTTAAAGCATTGCAAAAAGCATATAAGAGTAATGAGCGTGGTAGAAGAATAAGAGGAGGAAGTACCATATCACAACAAACTGCCAAGAATGTCTTTTTATGGCAAGGAAAGAGTTATTTCCGTAAAGGACTCGAAGCTTATTTTACAGTTTTAATCGAGTTGGTTTGGGGAAAAGAGCGTATTATGGAGGTATATCTTAATAGTATCGAGATGGGCGATGGCGTTTATGGAGCCGAGGCTGCAGCTCAACATTGGTATCGCAAGAGTGCTAAGAGCCTTACGCCTATACAAGCTGCAGGAATTGCTGCAATCTTACCGAATCCGCGTAAATTTAAAGCAACTGGATCTTCTAGTTATATAAATAAAAGGAAAAATAAAATTGTTAAAATAATGCGTAGCGTTGGTAAACTTAATTATGAATGATACCAAGAAAAGCATTTAGCATTCTTTTTATTTTAACTGTCACGGTTATTTTTGCGCAAGGCAAAACCAAAGAGATAGGACTGATTACCGATAATGATTTATATACATCGTCTAAAAATGACATGTATTATACCAATGGTATAGAGCTTTTTTATCGTTTTTTGTCAAAGAATGAGAACGAAAAAATAAATAAGAAAATAACAGAATTTCGTCTGGGGCAATATATCTACAATCCGAGATTTATTAATAAGTCGGCGGTTGATAAAAATGACCGTCCTTTTACAGGGTATCTTTTTGCGGAAGTTGGTCGAAGTTTTTTTTATAAAAGTGAATCGGTTTTAAAAACAGATTTCCAGTTAGGTTTCATGGGACCGAATGCTTTAGGGAAAGAAACTCAGGAAAGTTTTCACCATTTAATAGGCTACAAAAACGTATATGGTTGGGAAAATCAGCTTAGTAATGCTTTTGCCGTGCAGGCGCATGTTATGTATTCTAAGAAATTATTCCCAACGAAGCACAATGATTTTGTTGATCTTCATTTTCAGTCTGAAGCAAATCTTGGAACCATTTTTACAGGAGTTTCTACAGGATTATTAACCCGTATAGGTTTTAAGAGATTGCTCCCAATTTATGATTCTAATTTGCACGATGCTTCTGTAAGTTTTGAACCGCAATATAATATTAGAGAATTTTACTTTTATGCGATGCCAAGTGTTAATTATCAGTTTTACGATGCCACGATTCAAGGCAGTATGTTTAGTGATAAAAGCCCAATAACTTTTGATCTAGAACCGCTTCGTTTTAATGCGGAGTTTGGTTTAAAATACCGCCACAACAATTTTAATATGTCTTATTCTTTCATCTATCGAGGCAGAGAATTAAAAGGCGATCCTTATAATACCAATACAGGATATTTTTTCGGCTCGATTAGATTTGGGTATTTGTTGAAGTAAGTTTTTTTAAAGTTGCTAAGGTTCTGAGATACTGAGATTCTAAGGTTTTCTTGGCTGGCGCGCAATGTCATTTAAGTTAAAGAAATATTTCCAATACTTTTCGGAATAAATCTCTCGCAAAGACGAAAAATCGCAAAGAAATCTCCGTGGCTAGTGCGAGCGTCTCTCTCGTATACAATTTAAATTAAATCTTTCAAATCTCCTAGTATCCATCATTTATTGTTACATTATTAAAGAAAGCATTATACATTGTAAAATAGCCGAATTGTGAATCTTGAAAACTAATATCGGCAACGACAAAATTAAGTAGTTTGTTTGGGAGTTTTCTATACAGAAATTTATCTTCAATTATCGTTTCAATTTCTAAAACTAATTCATTTATTTTTCTTGTTTCTGTATTTTTATTCTCTAATTCAGTGATTTCAGATTCGGAAAAAAATATTTCAATCATATTCTTCTGTACATTGATTACATAGTAAGGTATTATTATACTTATAAACAATGATATTGTATATAATTCCCTACCTTCAATGATTGACACATTAAACGTCATGCATCTATCTTTCAAATGGAACAATGAGAAGTCTGCAAATTTTTTTAAAGTTTTATCATTTTCAAATTTTTCAAGAATACTATTGCTAGAAACTTTTCGATCCTTGGTATCAAAATCAGTTACTATTTGATTTAATCTTTTATATTCCTCACTAACTAAATACTTGTCTTTTTCTGTATAAGCACATATATTTCGAGGATAGAGTAAATGTATTAAATTAGTTAAGGTTTTTGTAATCATGAAGTTGGAGTTGTTTTGAATCTTCTACTATGAAAAAAATATATAGTATTAAAGAAAATAACAATATGGTTGTTTTTACTAGGAAATATGTAAATCTTATAAATTATTTCTAATCTGTCTGCTTTTTATGAAATAGAAAACAGTACCAATTATCAGAATTGGTAAAACAAGATAATAGTAACTCACAAAATGGTAAGCGCCATTATAGCTAACCAAATAAAAATAATCCGCAAGATAAAGATAGACAGATAACAAAATACAGAGCGCCACAAAAATTAAATAGTATTTAGTAATTGAATCTATTTTTAGATATGAAATCGGTGTCAAAAACATCAATAAATATTTTAAATAATTTCTCTCTTGAGATTCCTCTAGATGTTTTTTTAGTTTTTTTATTAAAATTTCCCTCAAATAAAAAACTGTTCCAATAATAAAAGCAGCAACCACAAAAAAGAAATAACTTATTAGATAGTAAGTGTCATACAAATTAATGGTATAGAAATATTGATAAAAGTAAAAATAGATAAATAACAAAATGCAGAATGTCACAAAAATTAAATAATTTCTATTTAGTGTTTTCATATACTTTTATTGTTTAAAAAAAACATACATTTTGAGATGCTGCTTTTTCTTTAATTTGAATTATAATTTTATAATGTTTTTTTTATCTTTAAGATTACTTTATTTTTTTATACAAAAAAGTAACGATATGAAGTATCAAAGAAAAAAACAGTACAATTGTTGCCACTGGTAAATAAGTTAGCAGATAAAAAGTATCATGAATATTGATGTCTAAACAATATTCAGTTGGATAAATACAACCATAGGTTAACAAACTTATTCCTAAAACTAAAAAGAAGCAAATAAAATATTTCATAATCTCCGTATAGTATTCATCTCAAAAGAATGCGTTGAAAAAAGTAAAACCCTCAAATTTTTTAAACTTGAGGATTTATGTTCAATTTATTTTTATTGTTTTGTTAAAACGATTTGATTTATAGGCATAATTTGTGAAGAGATACCTTGAGGGCAAGAACTAGACGAAATCATTATTTTTTCAGGTAATAAGTATAGTTTCATCTTAGTATTATTGCTATTTTTTAAAATCTCTATATATATTGTTCCTAGCTGTCCACAAGCACTTTCTCTCCCAACATAATCTAAATGATAAGTTGATTTCTGAATATAATCTCCTTTAATTATCAAATAATTATCATCTGATAGTGTCATTGTATTTTCAATCTGTGTTCCATTAGCATTTGTGATAATGTAACGCATTAGTAAGACATCTTCTTTAGTAAGCCCTGAATAGTTGTTTACAAATTTATCAATTCTAAAATTGTAAGTTTTATTGTCATAAGTACCTATCCAAGTACCAACATATTTATCCAATAAATTATTAATATCTTTTAAGTAAGTATTGTCAGGAATCCCATTTTCTGCTAATCGGTAATCTATGGCTTTTTCAATAGGAATAATTTGTTGTGCTTTACACGATAAGTTTGCTATAATGATAAGGCTAAGTATTATTATTTTTTTCATGTTATATGCTATTAAGTTATTGACAAGGTGTCGTATTTAGTTTGTTATTTGCATCTAATGTTTTGTTTTCACTCTTTCCATCTTTTTTAATTTTATACAAAGATATTCCCTTGATTCCTATATTGTCATTTAAGAATTTTAGAAAACCTAATTCATTTCCGTCTTTTTTGATAGCAGCTTTGTAAGTTGATTTGAGGGCTCCCCAATTATAATCTGTTTTTACATCTTCAATATTACCTGTAAAACGTAGAGTATAATCTCCCGTACTTGAGACCATAGTACCAAAAATATTTTCGATAGGAATTTTATTAATTTTTGCATTAATTAATAGTAACAGGAATTGTTGCACATCTGCTGGAGAAAACATTTTTATTGGTGCTTCCTGTTCAGGATTACCATCTTCATCATATTTACCATTTTCATAAGGATCTATATGCACGTGCATATATCCGACAATATCAGGTTCAATAGTAAATTCTAATGAGTTTATATTAGTTCCTCCACTGCCGTTTTGTAATTCCTTAAATGTACCATCCTTTTTCTGTGCAAATCCACTTTCTTTTTTTAAACTTGTTTTTGTTTTTAAAACATCCATTTTTGCTTTGAATTCAGGGTTTAAATTTTGATTCTTAATACTTTCACAAGGATTAACAGTTGTTGTTGGTGGAACAGTACCGCTACCACCCCCACCTCCTCCAGGTGAAGTAAAACCGCTAGGATTTGTTCCTCCAGTTACAGGAGTGCGTGGTCCAAAATAGGCACTCGGAGCTCCATTCGGGGGAGTTGAAGTGTTTTTAGGAGGAATATTAACATTTCTTAATTGCACTGGGTCACCTAAACCTCCAGGACCTGTTTGACACATATCATCAACACATGGAAGAATAGCAGGGGCTTTGCCTGTCTTTTTATCAATCGAAACTACTGCTACAATTCCATTTTCAACGACTTGATTGTTTTTAAATCTAGATGCTCTTACAAACCCCGTTTTTAAATCCCATGCAGCCATGTAGCCATTGAAATTTCCTTCTTCAATTGTTTGACTGCCTGAGGGAACATCTTTATCGGGATATATCTCGAATAATAATGCTTTGTAAGCTCCTGCACCCAATTTATAAAGATATAATTTTTGTGACCAAATTTCTGTTTGGTCTTTTTTTAATTCATTAATTGGTACAATAATAGTCTCTGTTCCATCTTCTGATTTTGTCAGGTTTGCTTCATTCCAGTTGTATTCTAAATTCTGAAATAATTCATAATTAATACCATTAGATTCATATTTATCAAACCATGTTTTTGCTGATAGAATATTTTTTGTCTGAGGTGTTTGTTCATCAGTAACTAATTTTTCAGTTTCACACCCTAATATGATGAGAAGAAAAGAACATAGTAATACTTGTGTAATTCTTTGTAATTTGTTTTTCATTTTTCACTGGTTAAGTTGTTTAATTTTAAATTGTTGAATTATTAAAATTTGAAATCTTTCATGAAATTATACAAAAAAAAACAAGTCACTATCCAAAACTAACAATTGAGTATTATTGCGTAATAACTTTCTATAAATCGATTAAAATGGATAAGATTTATTGTTTTTTTGAAAAAATAATATCTTTTAGATATACATGTAAAATCATTTATTAGTTCATAACATGATTTAGTTTTTGTAATAAGAGTGGTATTGTCATTGCAGACCGTTATGCAAGGTTTGCGACTTTGTAGTGACTACGAGAGAGAAATATAGTTTTGGTAGAAAAAAATAAAAGAAAAATAAATTGGGGCGGGTGTAAAAACAATTACATGATAAATCAAAAAAAAGCCATTCTAAATAGAATGGCTTTTTTGATTATTTGCAAATCAACGTTTATCGCTGTTTATGTATCGTTTTATTTCTCTTTCAATAATTTTTCTAAATACTCCACTTTTTCTTTTTCAGCCTGAACTAGGCGTTCGTAAAGTTCAACTACTTTATCGAGAGGATTGAATGTGCAACTATTATTTCCAAAATTCCCAAAGTTTCCTTGGCTGTCATTGAAAGTATTAAAATAAGTAATCATATTTTCTTCTGAAAAATTCTTTATTGCTTCTGCGGTTACACCAAGTGCTTTTGCAACTTCGATAAGTTTTTCTTCATCTATAGTTTCACTGTTTTCTATGGCTGATATAGCTTGTTGGTTTGTTCCTAAAGCTTGTGCCAAAGCTTCTTGTTTCATATCTCGAAGTTCACGAATACGGCTTATTTTTCGTCCTATATGATTTGGTTTTGTTGCTGTGCTCATAATTCAAAGGTATTTAAAATTCTTTTACAAAATAATTTTTAGTAAAAAACAGGGTTGTTTCGGTACGATACAATTTTGACTAGTTTACTATCGCATAATCTATCTTTTTTGCTGTAAACAAAAATACAATTTTTCATACAAGTATTGTAAGATGAAATGGTTCTTATAAAATCTAAAACTTCTAATCTAGCCCCGATGGAAACGGCATCCTTTTTATCCGTCTTTTTTGCGGATAAAAAGATATAGTGTACAGCGGGAGGGAAAGGTGTTTTTGAAAACGGAACTTTCTGCTTCTTAAAAAAAATAAGCCGCAATCAGGTAATAGTGATTACGGCTTTATATTTGTTTTTTCTTGAACATTTTTAATTTGTATTTAATTTCTACGTACTAATTCAGAAATATTTAAAAATGTTATATCATAAAAAAACAAATAACAATACTCTGTTTATTTAAACAGAGTAATTTAATTATCTCATAAGACTCTTAATGTGAATAATTGTTACGGTATTAGTAAAAAATTTTTTAAAAAGAATAAAATAAATTAAGCGAGTCCAGTAAAATCAAAGAAATTGTTTGTGATTTTGTTAAAACAAAAAAGCCGTAAATCATTTAATTAAAAATAATTTACGGCCTTTAGGCTCATTTTTATTTGAGCAAGAATTTTTGGGAACCTATTGTTTTATGTAATTTCCGGGCAGGTGTCCTTTTGATTCCATTTTTGTATCTGATGTTTTTACAAAACTAAAACGGATTATAGAACCTTCTTTTCCTTGAGAAAAATCGGATACATATAAATTTGGTGTAGAAGATATTTCTTGTGCTAATACATTAGTAAATTTAGTTGTTTGCTTGCTAAAGGAGTAGGAATTACCATCTGTGCTATATTTTATGTCGCGTTGGGTAAAGGTTAATGTTGCTCCAGTTGCCTCGTCTTTCCAGACTCCTTGTATCCAGGTTGGGGGACTAAATATACCGCTGGTGTCTTCATCGCTAGAAGAACATGATGATGTAATGATGATTAAACTAAATAATAGGAGTAATTTTTTCATGCAAAATATTTTAAAGTGATTAAAAAAAATAATGAGGTATAGTAAGAGATTAGGCTCTTTCTATAAGAAATTTACTAAATTCAAAAAACGTACCACTTATAGAGGTTAACTACATTTTAACTCTTATTTTATTGGGAATTCTAACCGACTTATGTTTTATAAAGGTTTATAATCGAAAAGAAAACTTCGTTTGTGATAATTAGATAACAGTGTATTTATTTTCCTAACTTAGTTTTTTTAATATAGAAATTAAAATAAATTAATTAGTGTAAATGATTGTATTTCAGTTTATTGGTGTTTGTTTTTAAAATAAATGAAAAATATTTTATTTAATTTGTCCAATTCTGGAAGTTCGATTGTTATTAGAGTATAACAATTAAAAATTTAAACAAAATGGAAACAAGAATCAACATTCAGGAAAAAGGACAAAGTGCATTAAAACCACTTTTTGGAATTGGAGCATATTTAAAAAAATCTGCGGTAGAGGAAACATTATTAGAATTAGTTTACTTTAGGGTATCACAAATTAATGGTTGTGCTTATTGTTTGGATATGCACTCTAAAGATTTGCGTGCCAAAGGAGAAACTGAGCAACGTTTGTATGGCTTAAGTGCGTGGCATGAAGCTCCATATTATACCGTGAGAGAAAGAGCTGCGCTGGCTTGGGCGGAAGCATTAACAAAATGTGATGTGCCAGATTCTGTTTACAACGAAGTAAAAGGTCAGTTTTCTGAACAGGATTTAATAGATTTAACTCTGGCGATTACAACTATCAATACTTGGAATCGTATTAATCTTGCATTTCCATTTGGAGTAGGAACATATCAGGTTGGACAATTTGGAGGATAATTAAAATATAATTTTATTAAAATAATAAGAAATGGAAGAATTTGTATTGATATTTAGAAGAGATAGTATAACCAAAGAAATACAACCTTCGCCCGAAGAAATGCAATCATCAATTAAGTTATGGCAAGATTGGCTTGGCGGAATCGCTGCTCAGGATAAATTGGCTAGACCGCTACAACGCTGGGATGGTGAAGGAAGAGTTGTAAAACAAAATAATAATGTAACCAATGGGCCTTTTGTAGAAATTAAAGAAGCTATAGGCGGTTTAATTATGATAAAAGTTGCCAATTATGATGAAGCTGTAGAAGTTGCCAAAGGTTGCCCTATCCTTTTATGGGGCGGAAATGTAGAAATACGAATGGCTGTTGTTTTTGAAGGTCATTAACTAAAAATAAAAAATGCTTTTGTGTGTAATAAAAGCATCAGGATTTGATTTTATGGAAGACAATCAGCTTTTACCACATTTATTTAGAACAGAGTATCGGAAAATAGTTTCGGTGCTCTGTTATTTATTTGGGATTAATCATATCGAAATTGCCGAAGATATTGTGAGTGACACATTTCTTTCGGCTACCGAATTATGGAGTTTAAAAGGAATTCCCGAAAACCCGACCGCTTGGCTTTATACGGTTGCCAAAAATAAAACCAAAAATTATTTAAAGCGTGATGCTCTTTTTGAACAAAAACTTTCGGTTGAAATAAAACATAATGCTCCCAAAGCCGAAGAAATCGAGATAGATTTGTCTAGCAAGAACATTGCAGATAGTCAGCTTGCTATGATTTTTACGGTTTGTGATCCTTGTATTTCACAGGAATCGCAAGTTGCGCTTGCGCTAAATTTACTTTGTGGTTTTGGTATCCAGGAGATTGCCGATGCATTTTTGACTAATAAGGAAGTTATTTACAAACGTATAAATCGAGCGAAAGACAAGTTAAAAACCGAGCAAATAAAAATTGAGCAGCCTACGCCAAATGAAATCGATAAAAGATTAGATACGGTTTTAACAACGATATATTTATTGTTTTCGGAAGGGTATTATTCGACTTCTCAAAATGCAATTTTGCGCAAAGATCTTTGTGTAGAAGCAATGCGACTATGTTACTTGCTTATCGAGAATGAAGGAACTAATAAACCAGCTGTAAATGCTTTGTTTGCTTTAATGTGTTTTCATTCTTCGAGATTTGAAGCTAGAATGAATGAAAATGGGGAAACGATTTTATACGAAGATCAGGATGAAACACTTTGGAATATAGAATTAATAAATAAAGGAAAAGAATATTTGAGTAAATCCTCTACAGGGAATAAAATCTCAAAATATCATCTCGAAGCAGGAATAGGGTATTGGCATACACATAAAGAAGATTCTTCCGAAAAATGGGAAAACATTTTGCAATTATATAATAGTTTACTGATCTTGGAATATTCGCCCATTGCAGCTTTAAACAGAACGTATGCTTTGGCAAAAACTGGCGGGAAAGCTGTAGCCATAAAAGAAGCCGAAAAATTAAATCTCTCCGATAATCATTTTTATTATTCGTTATTGGGTAATCTATATACTGATGTCGATAATGAGAAAGCATTACAGCATTTTAGAACAGCTTTAAAACTAGCCAACACAACTGCTGATAAATCGACAATTACTAAAAATATAGAAAATCTTGTTGTTTAAGAAAAATAATCAGCATTTAATGAAATCAAAAAAGGGTTCAGCTTTAATTAAAAAGCAGAACCCTTTTGTTTTTAAACGTACAGGATTTTATTCTTCGTTCTTTTTCTCTATATGTTCTTCTGGACTGTCGATTCCTTTTAAATAAGTTGGTAAATTTAATCCTGCCATATTAAACAAGTCGTTTAATGGAGGAACAGTTTTCATCATTCCTGAAACAAAGTTTGCAGTAGATGAATTACCGTTTTCACTATTTCCACTGCCAGAATCCCAAACAGTAATTTTATCAATTTTAATGTTTTTAACAGCCTCAACTTGTATTCTTACTAGTTCTGGTAGTTTTTCTAATAAAAGTAATTGGAATGCTTTACTTGGATCTCCACCAGCCGCAGCAACTACTTCTTTATATCCATCTGCTTGCTTAGTTAAGATTTCAAAAAGTCCTTTTGCTTCCGCTTCCATTTTTGCAAAAATAGCATCGGCTTCCCCTTTAGCATTTTCTCTTGTCGTTTCTGCAGCAGCTTGTGCTTCGATAATAGCTCTTTGTTTAGCAATTTCGGCAGGAATTACAATGTTTGCAATTTGTGTGGAGCGTTCTCTTTCCGAACGGGCTAACTCGGCTATTTGTTCAGCTACATAAGATTCTTCTAGTGCTTTTGCTTGTTGTACTTTTTCGGCAGTTATTGCAATACGTAATGACTCAGCTTCTTTTTCTCTACGAAGTGCTTCTGAATTTGCAATAGCAATTCTTGCTTGGTTTTCTCCCTCTATAGCAATCGCGTTAGCTTCGGATGTTTTAACTCTGGTATCTCTGTCTGCTTCTGCTTTTCCGATTGTTTCATCTTTTGCAGCAGTTGCAATACTAATTTCTCTGTCTTTTTGAGTAATAGCAATCTTTACGTCTCTATCTCTGTGGGTTTCGGCTATTTGAGTGTCTTTTTCTCTATCTGCTAATGCTTTCCCCGTTTCTCCTATTTTTTCTTGTTCAGCTACACTAATTTTGGCTTCGTTAATTGCTTTTGCAGCAGCTTCTTTTCCTAGTGCTTCAATGTAACCTGATTCATCTTTAATGTCGGTAACGTTGACGTTGATTAATTTTAAACCGATTTTTTTCAATTCGCTATCAACGTTTTTCGAAATATTATCAAGGAATTTATCACGGTCAGAGTTGATTTCTTCGATAGTCATTGTTGCAATTACCAAACGTAACTGACCAAACAAAATATCTTTGGCTAATTCCTGAATTTGCTCAGATGATAATCCTAAAAGTCTTTCAGCAGCAGTATTCATACTATCAGATTCAGTAGAAATAGCAATTGTAAAACGACAAGGAACATCTACTCTAATGTTTTGTCGGCTTAAAGCATTTGTTAAGTTTGCTTCGATAGATAAAGGCTTTAAATCTAAGAATGAATAGTCTTGAATTACTGGCCAGATAAAAGCACCTCCACCGTGAACACATTTTGCTGATGTACCTCCAGTACGTCCGTAAATGACTAATATTTTGTCAGACGGACAACGTTTGTATCTCGATACTAATGCTGAGATTGTTGCAAATAAAACTACAGCTGCAACTACTATGATTATCATTGGTGTCATCATGTTTTTTAAATTAAATTGTTTCTACTATTAGAATATTATCGTTTTCTATTTTTACTACTTTCACTACTGCGCCAGACGCGATTGTGTTTTTTTCGGTCATTGCATCTAATTCGTGAAATGCACCATTTACACTAATCATAATCTTGCCTCTTCCTTTTTTACTTTCGGGAATGGTTAAATAAACTTCGGCTGTTTTGTTTAATGTATTTATGATTTTAAAAGAATTGTCTTCGGCTAATTTTTGTAGTTGTTTGATAATTATGAAAAACAAAAAGACAAACACAATCCCCACTAAGAGCGCTAAAATGACAATTAAAGTTTTGTTAGGAACGGTTGAATAAAAGGAAATTCCTGTCCAGCTAAAACCTAGTAGAAAATTAATTAAATTCCTTAAAGAGAATAGTTGGAACGGTGCGTCAGCTCCTCCTAAATCATTATCAAAATCAGCATCAAGCCCGTGTAAAGAATCAGCCCCGATGAATGATAAAATAGTTTGAATAATAAAGATTACACTGGTAGGTATAGCAACAAACCAAAAGGCACGAAGTAAAGGGTCTAGGTTTTCTAGCATTTCCATAATTGTGATTTTTTTTAGCTAAAAAGCTTTAGGTTCTATGATAAAATAGATAGCGATTTGTATTTGCTATTTATGATAAAATTTTTTGCAAAAGTAGAACTAGTTTAAATCAGGAAAAGCCACAATAAGATTTTAAAGCAAAAGAATAAGTTTAAAATTATGTGGTTGATTTTTAATGGATTATGTAAAAATAAGAAACCCTTGCAAAAACTAATTTACAAGGGTTTGTTTTTTTATTTTGTGGAGAATATCGGATTCGAACCGATCACCTCTTGCCTGCCAGGCAAGCACTCTAGCCAAATGAGCTAATCCCCCAATGTGTTTACAAATAAAGTCAATTAATTCTCAAAAAACAAATTTCAAATAGTATCGGCTGAAAATATTCTTAAAACCGTAACTTTACAATAAAAACAACAATATGAGTTCAGAAAATCAAAATGGTTTACTTCATACCATAATCCAAAATAAAATAGCAACTATTGAGTTTGGTCATCCGGCTAGTAATTCTTTTCCTAGAACTTTGCTTAACAGACTAACTAAGGAAATTGATAATTTGAGTAAAGATAAGTCTGTAACAGTTATTATTTTAAGAAGTGAGGGAAGTGGCGCTTTTTGTGCAGGAGCTTCTTTTGATGAACTTCTAGCAGTTGAAAATGAAGAACAAGGAACGGAATTTTTCTCTGGATTTGCACATCTTATCAATGCTATACGTAATTGCTCCAAAATAATTATTGGGCGTATTCATGGTAAATCTGTTGGAGGCGGAGTTGGTATTGCTGCTGCTTGCGATTATGCTTTTGCAACACAAGACAGTTCTGTTAAACTTTCTGAGCTTGCAATCGGGATTGGACCTTTTGTTATAGAACCAGCAGTTTCTAGAAAAATTGGAAAAACTGCAATGACCGAAATGACTCTTGCTGCCCACGAATGGAAATCGGCGATTTGGGCAAACCATAAAGGTCTTTTTGCCAAAGTACTTGAAAATGAATTAGAATTGGATGAAGAATTATCTCATTTTGCTTTAAAATTAGCAAGTTACAATCCAGAAGCTTTAGCCGAGATGAAAAAAGTTATTTGGGAAGGAACCGAAAAATGGGATTCATTACTTTTTGAGCGCGCTCGTATTTCAGGAAAATTAGTTTTGTCTGATTTTACTAAAAAGGCCTTAGCACAATTTAAAAATTAATAATATGAATATTGCTTTATTCGTTCAGAAAGTGGATGTTGCGGAGAAAATTAAGTCGGCTCCTGATGCGAGTTATCAAATAGGAGTAGTTATAGGCTCCTTTATTCCGTTTGTAATTTTGGTAGGAGTTGCTTACTGGATGTATAGTAGAGCCAAAAAAAGAGAAAAAAACGGTTTTTAATTTTGTAAATTTGCAATCTAAAATACAACTCGATGAGTAATATCAGAATTACAAAACAATTTAGTTTCGAAACAGGACATGCGCTTTACGGATATGATGGAAAATGTAAAAATGTTCACGGACATAGTTATAAGCTTTCTGTAACTGTTATTGGTTCGCCAATTACAGACCGTGATAATGTAAAGCACGGAATGGTAATTGATTTTTCGGATCTAAAGAAAATTGTAAAAGAAGAAATCGTAGATCAGTTTGATCACGCTACCGTTTTTAATGAAACGACACCACATATAGAATTAGCAAACGAACTTAAAAATCGTGGACATCATGTAATTCTAGTTAAATATCAGCCTACAAGTGAAAATATGGTTGTAGATTTTTCTGAAAGAATCATCAAAAGATTGCCAACAAATATCTCTCTTTTCTCTTTAAAACTTCAAGAAACTGAATCATCATTTGCTGAATGGTACGCAAGCGATAATTTGTAATCGAAATCTATTTTCATGCAATTACCCAATAATAAAAAAGTATATTTTGCTTCCGATCAACATTTTGGAGCACCAACACCTGAGTTAAGTTTTCCGCGCGAACAAAAATTTGTGGCGTGGCTTGATGAGGTAAAAAAAGATGCTGAAGCAATTTTTTTATTAGGTGATTTATTTGATTTTTGGTTCGAATATAAAACTGTTGTACCAAAAGGATTTATTCGCGTTTTGGGTAAATTGGCAGAAATTCGCGATAGCGGAATCCCTGTTTATTTTTTTGTAGGGAATCATGATTTATGGATGAACGATTATTTTGAAACCGAACTTAATATTCCTGTTTTTCACGATAATGCAGCGTTCTCTTTTGGAGGAAAAACATTCTTGATTGGTCATGGCGACGGAAAAGGTCCTGGAGATAAAGGGTATAAAAGAATGAAAAAAGTCTTTACAAACCCATTCTCAAAATGGATTTTTCGTTGGCTTCATCCAGATGTTGGTGTAAAATTAGCACAATACTTATCTGTAAAAAATAAATTGATTTCTGGCGACGAAGACGTTAAATTCTTAGGTGAAGAAAACGAATGGTTGGTATTGTATGCCAAACGCAAACTAGAAACCAAACATTATAATTACTTCGTTTTTGGTCACCGTCATTTACCTATGATTATTTCTGTAGGTGAGGATTCTAATTATGTTAACCTAGGAGATTGGATAGGATATTTTACCTACGGTGTTTTTGATGGTGAAACTTTTGAACTAAAAGAATTCGGGAAATAATTCTCTTGCTGATTTAACCATTTAAGTTATATAAGTTCATTTAAGGCAAGTATTCTAAACTTATATTTTCTTATATGACTTATATGTTTAAAGTGATCTAATAATTATTTTTTCTTAGTTGGGTAAATAGCAATTTTATGTGTTCTTAGCATATAATTGGAATCTTTGGTTGCTTTAGAAAGTCGGAAGCTAATTACTCCAGATGGTTTTTTCGGCATATGACATTCTATACAATTATCCTGCAATAAATTATCCGAGATTGTTTTAACGGTTGCTGTATTGTGTTTTACAGTGTTATGGCAACTCATGCATATTTTGGAGTAAGTAGCTAAGTTTTTAGTTGCATTTTCATGTGGATTATGGCAAGAAATACAATCCATAGTTTCACTTTTTGTAAAACATTTGCTTTGCGATAATAACTTAAATTGATTTCCGTGTACATCAAAATCGGTTGTATCGGTTGCACTATGCGAACTTCTAAAATACTCTGAAAGATTGTCTCCAGGTTTAAAGTCAAATCTGGATTTCATTTTCATTCCGTCATTTCCAGAATGGCATAATGCACAAGCGTCTAATTTTTGTTGTCTGGTTAATGATTTATAAGTAACAATCTTTTTTGCAACTTTTAAGTCAGGAAATTTCAAGTGTTGGTTTACGTGTTCTTTGGCAGGACCATGGCAACGCTCACAATCAATACCATAAACGATTGTTTTTTTATTAATGACATCTTCCACATCCATAGACATAAAATTCTTGTCTTTAGAGTTTTGGTCTATATTTCGGCTGCTTATATTAGAACTATGGCAGGCATAACAATCTTTAACTACCTTTCGGTCAAAATAAGGTTTTTCAGCCGAAAATCCAGGACTTGTAGCCCAACTATGAACAGATGTATAATAGGAAAGCGGTAATTCGTATGTATTGTTATTACGCCAGAATACGGAAGTTTGAGCGTGTTTGGTTCCGAAAACTATTTCGAGTTTATGAGCTTCAACTTCTTTTCCGTTTTTGTATAAAACCTGATAAAGACTATCATTTCTTTCTTCCATGACCATTTTGGTGTTTTTATCGTAAATAAAAACATGATCTCCTGAATTAAAATTACCTAAAACATTCCCTTTTATTGCTGCTGCGGTAGCTTTGTAGTGTGAACTTTGTATTGCTTTTTGATATACGGCTTGATGACATTGTATGCAGCTTTCGGAGCCAGCATAATCGGTTCCGCGAGGATCAATATATTCATCGGATTTATTGCTGCAGTTAGATAATAAAACGACTAAAAATAAAAGGATAAAAAGCCTGCTGGTATTTTTCATTAATGTAAATATACTTTTTTTTGAATAAAATCAAAATACATTTAATTATGAAAAGATAAGTGTTAAAAAGATAAGAATCTGTCTTAGTTTAAACCAACTCCATAAACATATTCTTCAAGTTCAATTTTAAATAAAGATCCTTTTACCAAATCCTCAATCGCTTTTAATTCTTCCATCGAAACGGCTAAATCTATTTGTGTACAAGGCGTTTTTAGCAAAAACTTATGACATTTGTTTTTTAAAGCACATTCATCACAACATGCATTTGTAAGCAAACTATCTTCGATTAAATCGTCAAAATCTTTTAGCTCAGCTACTGAAAAATAAAATCCTGTTTCTTTAAAAATCAGTTGTATTTTGTCAAAAAGAGTCTCATTATGGTTTTTCCAATAAAAGGAAATCCCAAAGTCGTTATGATATATTTGTTCTATTTCTCTCATGTTCTTCAATTATAGAAACAAATATAATTATTATTTATATCAATTCTAAATAAAAAAATCACAAAATAGGTTAATTTTTGTTAACGAAATAAATAGCCTAAAATTAGATTAGGTGAATTTTGATCAACATTCTTAATAATTGCATTAAGAAGGGGAAATGAACCATATAAGTTATACAAGTAAATATAAGACGAAACTTATTTGCGCAAAACTTACATGAACTTATATCACTTATATGGTTTTATATAACTGAACTAAATGATTTAAAAATTGTCTGATTTATTTAAGCCACTTATAAATGCTATCTAGAAATTCTTTTTGCTGGTCTACAAATAGGTAATGCGAACAATTGTCAATAAGTACAAAGTTTTGTTTTCCTACAATATTCTTTAAAGCATCGATTTCCGAAACAGAAAATATACCGTCTTGTTTTCCATATATGGCATAAATAGGCATTCTTTTCTTTTTTAATTGCTGTAGAATAGGTTTTGTGTCGATATTGTTTTGTTTTTCATTTTTATAAAACAAGAGAGGAGCATTTTTATTTCGGATATTCGTTTTGTAAAAATCACTTATTTCATATTGATGATATAAAGCTTTAGATTCAACTGTAGGTTTTGGAATTTTAAAGAAGTTATTTTCTCCAGCCAGTTCAAAGCATCCTTTTCTGTATTCGGCAGAATTTTTGTCGAGTTTTTCTACATGAGAAACTTTATCTAGCATAGCTAAATCATTATTTTTAGTATAGATTTTTTTGACAGAATCCAGAATATGATTGTATGTTTTTTGTTGCGAAAATAAAGCACCAGCAAGAACAAGTGATTTAATTTTTTCAGGATATTTTTGTACATAAAGTGTAGCAACCAATCCTCCAAAACTATGTGCGAGTAATGTTGCTTTTTTTAGATTGTAAGTTTTATAAATAGTGTTTAAATCCTTAAAAGCTTCATTATAGGTAAATGTCGCATTTGTATCTATAGATCTTCCTTCGCCTCGACGATCATAAGCAATTACATAAAATCCTCTTTTCGAAAGTTCTTCGGCTGTATTAGTGCCTTCAAAAAGAGTAGCGTTTCCACTTGGTCCACCATGGATAAATATAATCGGGCTATCCGTTTTGTTTCCGTATGTTTTTATATATAGTGTTTGAGCATTCGTTAAAAATGCCAAAAAGAGAAACGAGAATAAGAATGTTATTTTCATTTATTAGTTTGTATTTTGATGATCATCCATGTCTTTTTGTAAATCTAGGTTTCTGAAAGTTGGAGATGCTATTCCAAAACCTAAAACAGTTAATAGCGTCATGCTTCCGCCAAAGACAACTGAAATTACAGGTGTCATTAATTTAGCAGTTAAGCCACTCTCAAAAGCTCCTAATTCATTAGATGAACCTACAAACATAGAGTTTACAGCAGCAACACGACCACGCATATGATCTGGTGTTTTAAGTTGTAGAATGGTTTGTCGGATAACAACCGAAATTCCATCGGCAATACCACTTAAAAATAAAGCAGCAACTGAAAGCCAGAATATGGTAGAAACTCCAAATAGAATAATACACAAACCAAAAACAAAAATGGCTGCTAAAAGTTTCATTCCTGCTTTTTTATATAAAGGAACATAAGCAGAAATTAGCATTGTAATAAAAGCGCCTATTGCTGGTGCGGCACGCAATATACCAAAACCTTCTGGGCCAACTTTTAAAATGTCTTGAGCAAATATGGGTAATAAAGCAACAGCTCCACCAAAAAGAACGGCTACCATATCAAGAGATAATACTCCTAGAATGGTTTTATTATTGAATACAAACTTGATTCCTTCTTTTAAACTATCCATGACTGGCTCGCCAATTTTTGGATTCAAAATAGGTTTGGTGCTTATTTGTGATAAGGCAATTAAAGCAAAAAGGGAACAGGCAAAAACAGAACACATAGACCAATGTACGCCAATCCAGTTGATAGAGAAACCTGCAACTGCAGGGCCTAAAACTGAACCTACTTGCCAAACTGAACTACTCCAGGTTGCAGCATTTGGGTATAATTTTTTAGGAACAATTAAAGATATAAGAGAAAAAATAGTTGGGCCTAGAAAAGCTCTAACTAATCCGCCTAGGAAAACTAAAAAGTAAATAGAATATAAAATAGCATCTTTAGAAAAACCACTTACTACTTTTGGCCATGTCAATAAAAATAAGCCAAAACTAATAACCGAAAAGCCTAAAATACATTTGACCAATAGACCCTTTTTTTCTTTTTGATCTACAATATGACCAGCAAATAAAGCCATTGAAACTGCTGGAATAACTTCCATTAAACCTATAATTCCTAACGAAAGAGGATTTTTGGTTAAACTATAAACTTCCCATTCGATTACGATAAATTGCATTGACCAAGCAAAAACCATAGCAAAACGCAATAATAAAAAAACATTGAATTCTTTAATACGCAATGCTGCGTATGGATCACTTTTTTTTGCCTTATCTTTCATGTTACTGGATATCTTTTAACATTAATTGGATTGAAACGTTGCCATTCCATTCGTTTTCTGAGATGCAATATGCGGCTTGAAACTCTTTTTGATTAGTTGCTAAGTCTAGTTTTTTACCTAAACCAAATCCTATTGCCGAAATTCCTTCGGAGTTGTTTTGCTTCACAAAAAGTTTAAGATGATCTTCATCTGCTCCCATTGCTTTTGCGTAACCTGTGTCTTTTACGTTTTTTGTCATAAAAACAGGAGTCATATTAAGAGGACCAAAAGGTTCGAACTGTTTTAAAATCCGAATTAGTTTTGGGGTGATATCCGTAAAGTTAATTTCGGCATCGACCTCAATTTCGGGAGTTAGCATTTCGGGTAGAATAGTTTTTTCTACTTGTCTTTCAAAAGCTTCTTTAAAAGCAGGATAATTTTCTTCTTTTAGAGTCATTCCGGCAGCATACATATGTCCTCCAAATTGTTCTAAATGAGAGGAACAAGCATCTAGAGCATTATATACATCAAAACCTTTTACAGAACGGGCAGAAGCGGCATATTTATCACCACTTTTTGTAAAAACAAGCGTAGGGCGATAATAGGTTTCTATTAATCTAGAAGCCACAATACCGATTACGCCTTTGTGCCAGTCTTCCTGAAAAACAACTGTAGAGAAACGATCTTGTTCCTGATTTTTTTCTATTTGCTGAAAAGCTTCTTTGGTAATTTGTTTGTCCAGATCCTTACGATCGGCATTATATTTTTCTATTTCTGATGCAAATTGTTGTGCTTGCTCAAAATCAAATTCAGTTAATAATTCTACAGCGTGATTACCGTGCTTAATACGACCAGCCGCATTAATTCTTGGGGCTACGATAAAAACAACATCGGTAATGTCGAGTACTTTTTTCTTTACTTGGTGAACCAAAGCCTTAATTCCGGGTCTTGGATTACTATTAATAACTTGTAAACCATAATAAGCCAAAACTCTGTTTTCGCCTGTCATTGGTACAATATCCGCAGCAATTGCAGTTGCAACCAAGTCTAAGTAAGGAAATAAATCGTCAATAGTTTCATTACGATTTGTACCTAAAGCCTGAATTAATTTAAAACCTACGCCACAACCACATAACTCGTCATAAGGATAAAAACAATCTTCTCTTTTTGGATCTAAAACGGCAACAGCATCGGGAAGAAATTCTCCCGGACGGTGGTGATCACAAATAATAAAATCGATGTTTCGTTCTTTTGCGTAAGCGATATGATCAATAGATTTTATACCGCAATCGAGCGCAATAATCAGCGAGAATCCGTTATCGTCGGCAAAGTCAATTCCTTTAAAAGAAATTCCATAACCTTCGGCATAACGATCCGGAATATAGGTTGCTACATTCGGGTAATGCGATTTTAAGTAGGAAGAAACTAAAGAAACCGCTGTTGTACCATCGACATCATAATCGCCAAAAACAAGAATATTTTCCTGATTAGCAATTGCTTCCTCTATTCGGGAAACGGCTTTGTCCATGTCTTTCATCAAGTATGGATCATGAAGATGTTCTAACGACGGGCGAAAGAAATTCTTGGCATCGTCAAAAGTTTCGATGCCACGTTGGATTAAAAGTGTTGCTACAAAATCTTCTACATTTAAAACTTGAGCTAAATGTTTGATTTTATCTTCAGAAGGTTTTGGTTTTAATGTCCAACGCATTGTTAATTTTAGATTTTAGAGTGTAGATTTTAGATTCTAGATTTCTGAAATCAAAAATCATTAATCAAAAATCTTAAATTTTTTATCGGTTTTACCTTTGTCAAAGTTTAAACTTTGACAAAGGTTTTTGATCTAGAGTTGCTTCGGGAGAGATTGTTTGCGTGGTTTCGACTCCGCTCAACCTGACAAAAAGGAACGTCTATTTTTTATTTCAATTCCAATGCTTCACCTTCAAACTTAATTCCGTCCCAACCTAAGTTGATGAAATTTCTAATGTTTTGATGATTACTTCCGTTTGGATCTCCTAGAACTTCTTCGAAATAAAAAGCTCCAAAACATGCTAAAGTTTCTTCCTTAGAAAGGTTTTGTAATTTTGCGAAAGAAAATAATTTACAAGAACCTGAGTTTTCACCAGCAGCATTGTGTTGTGTTCCGTTCTGGAAAGCAGTTGGAGTAAACGTGTAATTTTCTTCGATTACAGCAATAGTTTCAGGGAAAGTTATTTCGGTTGGAGTTTGTTTTAGTTTTTCTAAAAAGGCTTGTATGCTCATGATATGTATTGTTTTTCTGCTTTGCAGTTTAAGGTTTTCATGCCACAGATTAAAATGATTAGAATGATTTTTTTGCCACGAATTACTCGAATTTACACTAATTAAATTCGTGATAATTCGTGACAAACTTTTTATTAATCTGTAATAATCATTTTAATCTGTGGCATAAATATTTTAATCTTCTTCGTCTTCTTTGTCGTCCTTAGAAAATTTACTTTTCTTAGGCTCTTTTATTATTGTTTTTCCGGCAACAACTACAACAATTTCTCCTCGTGGAGCTGTTTTTTCAAAATGAGCTAACACTTCTTTTGCCGTTCCACGAACGTTTTCTTCATGTAGTTTTGATAATTCTCGGCATACACAAACTTGTCTGTCTTCACCAAAATACTGAATAAATTCAGCTAAGGTTTTAACGAGTTTATGTGGAGAAACATATAAAATCATGGTTCGGGTTTCTTCCGCAAGAACTAAATAACGGGTTTGTCTCCCTTTTTTATCAGGCAAGAAACCTTCAAAAATAAATTTGTCGTTTGGTAATCCGCTATTTACAAGTGCAGGAACAAAAGCTGTTGCACCAGGTAAACATTCTACTTCGATTTTGTTTTCGACGCAAGCACGAGTAAGTAAAAAACCAGGATCGGAGATTGCAGGAGTTCCCGCATCCGAGATCAAGGCAATAGTCTCACCCGCTTTTAATCTTGCAATTAAGTTCTCGGTAGTTTTATGTTCGTTATGCATATGATGGCTGTGCATATGCGTGCCAATCTCAAAATGTTTTAAGAGTTTGCCACTTGTACGAGTATCTTCGGCTAAAATTAAATCTACTTCTTTAAGAATACGAATGGCTCGAAAAGTCATGTCTTCTAGATTGCCAATAGGCGTAGGAACGATATATAATTTAGACATAATTTTTTCTGAATTCTGTTTAATCAATTTTTAGTTAACACAAATTAAAATAGATTGCAAGTGCTTTAAAAAACACGCTAACAAATAATTCTATTTAACTCTTTGCGAAAGGAACGCGGATTATGCGGATTCGCTATCGCGAAAACACGGATTAAAGCGGATTTTATTTTTGATTGTTTTTAAATCAGTTTTAATCCGCGGCTTTACTTTTGTAAATCCGTATCATCCACGTCTCTTTATAGACAATTTAAGTTAGTAACTCTTTATTTCATCCGTTCGCTATCGCTCGGGTGTCAAAGTCCTAAAATATTATCTTAAAATCTGTGTTTTATTTTTATGAGAATTTTTTCTCGATAATAGCTACGAAACGTTCTGCATATTCGTCTTTTCCATCCCAGTTGTTGTAATCTGGTTTCACCATGTTTTCAAGAAACTCATTGGCTTCACCAAAACTATCAAACGTGATTAATTGGTTTAAAACACGATTGTAATCTTCTGGACTGTTCCCAAAAAGATGTTTTGTAAATGCAATACGGTCGTTTAGGTCAACATGAAATCCTTTTGAAAGTTTTTCGTTCAAAGAAACTGGTTTAGGTTCTTCTAGAACTGCTGTTGCAGCTACTTCTTTCTTTTTCTCTTTAAATTCTGGAGCAGGCGTAACAGGTGATACAGCTTCAAAACTATCTACTTTTACAAACGTAGCATTGCTATAATCGATACCCATTAAGTCTTCAAAAGAAATATGTACTACATCAGATTTTACTGGAGTTTCTTCTTTTTCTTCTTCTATTTCAGAAGTTAGCTCAAATGCTGGAGCAAAATCTAGAACTGGAGTTTCTACTACTTTCTCGATTTTTTCCTCTTCGGCTTTTATTGGTTCAGGAATTTCGGCAACAATTTCTTCTGTAATCTCTTCCGTTTTGGTTTCGATTACTTCTTTTAAAAATGGTTCCGGAATTTCTTCGTCAGCTTCTTCGATTTCCGCAACAACTTCTTCTTCTATAATCTTTTCCGTTTTGGTTTCGATTACTTCTTTTAAGAAAGGTTCAGGGATCTCTTCGGTAGTTTCTTCAGTTTCTGCAGCAACTTCTTCTATTGCCTCTTCGGCTTTAGTTTCGATTACAGTTTCTTCTACAACTGGCTCAGGAACTTCTTCGATAGGAGTTTCCACAATTTCATTTACAATGATCTCTTCTTTTGCAGTTGGTTCTTCTATTACAACAGTTTTTTCTGGTTGTATAGTTTCTTCTTTTTCAAACGCAGTTTCTATGGTAGCATCTATTTGGCTACGACCAATAGTAGGTTTAGTATCTTCAAAATTCTCATCAATAAATTTTAAAACCGCCAATTTTTCATATAATTTCTGCGTTTCAAGATATAATTGATTGATATCGGACTTATTTTTAAGTTTTAAAATTCGATGTGCAATGCTGATTAAATCGGCTTCCAATTTTTTTTTCATAACGTTTGAAAATTATAATGTGTTAGGCATGTTTATTAATGAGTATTCTCCTTGATGAAATCGAAAAATGAAAGAAACATTGTGCAATATTTTTTTTATTTCTTTAAAATGCTGCTCCCGAATCTTTGATTTGATAAAAATTTTCTACTTTTGAAAAAACGTAAAAGTATCGAATTTTTATGTTGATTTATTACCAGTACAAAGTAATAAAAACTATTCATCTTTAAAGGTAGAAAAATACAAAATGTTTCTCGAAAATACAGTAAATCACAAAGAACAATTTGGATGGATTGAAGTTATTTGTGGGTCAATGTTTTCGGGTAAAACCGAAGAATTAATTCGCAGATTAAAACGAGCTCAATTCGCCAAGCAAAAGGTCGAAATTTTTAAACCAGCTATTGATACCCGCTATCATGACGAAATGGTTGTGTCGCATGATGCAAACGAAATTCGTTCAACACCAGTTCCTGCAGCAGCTAATATTGCTATTCTTGCACAAGGCTGTGATGTTATCGGGATTGATGAAGCTCAGTTTTTTGACGAAGAAATTATTACCGTTTGTAACGACCTTGCTAATCAGGGAATTCGTGTAATTGTTGCAGGATTGGATATGGATTTTAAAGGGAATCCGTTTGGTCCAATGCCGGGACTTATGGCAACAGCCGAGTACGTAACCAAAGTTCATGCAGTTTGCACAAGAACAGGAAATCTGGCAAATTATAGTTTCCGTAAGACTGATAATGATAAATTAGTTATGCTAGGTGAAACCGAAGAATATGAGCCTTTGAGCCGTGCCGCTTATTTTAATGCCATGAAAAAGAGTCAGGAAAAATAGAATTTAATTTCATTTAAGCTTTAATAAACAATGCAAGAAAAGAAAAGTAAAAAGCAACAGAATATTTTATTGTTAGTTGTAATTGGAATTGCGGTAGCTTTGGCTGTTTATTTTCAGTTTTATCTTTCTGAAAATGCTAGTGAAGTAAAGACTGAAGTAACAGAGTTAGTTGGGAAATATAATAAAAATTGTCCATTAACAATTCAGGAAGGAATACGTTTAGATAGTGTGAGCTTGCCTGAAAAAAGAGTTGTTCAGTATAATTTGACATTGATGAATGTAGCAAAAGAAACTGCAGAAATTAATGTAATACAAGAAGAAATCAAAAAAAGTCTGCTTAGTACTGCTAAAGCAAATTCGGGACTTCAGGTTTTTAGAGACAATGATTTTTCCCTTATTTATAGTTATTACGACAAAAAGAAAGAGTTTTTGTTTAAAATAAACATATTGCCAGATCAGTATAAATAACGAAATTAAAAATAAAAAAGAAAACCCGACAACTATTAATTGTCGGGTTTTCTTTTTTGTGTTTAACTTATAAAGAGTCTAAACGTATGTTTTCTTAATTCTTTAATGGTCAAAAATTACATTTTTTTTCTCATTCTTGCTACAGGAATATCAAGTTGCTCACGATATTTTGCAATAGTTCTTCGGGCTATAGGATATCCTTTTTCTTTTAGGATTTCGGCAAGTTGATCATCCGGAAGAGGTTTTCTTTTGTCTTCTTCTTCGATTGTATTTTGTAAAATCTTCTTGATTTCCAAAGTCGAAACATCTTCACCCTGATCATTCTTCATCGCTTCCGAGAAGAATTCCTTTATCAGTTTTGTTCCATAAGGAGTTTCTACATATTTGCTGTTTGCAACACGCGAAATGGTCGAAATATCCAACCCAACCATATCGGCGATATCTTTAAGAATCATCGGTTTTAGCTTGGTTTCGTCACCATCCAAGAAGTATTCTTCCTGATAATGCATAATTGCATTCATGGTTACAAATAGGGTTTCCTGACGCTGACGTATGGCATCTATAAACCATTTGGCCGAATCTAGTTTTTGCTTTATAAATTGTACTGCATCTTTTTGAGCGGTCGATTTATCTCTGGAATCCTTATACGTTTGCATCATTTCCTGATAATCTTTAGAAACATGCAGCGAAGGAGCATTTCTTCCGTTTAAGGTTAATTCAAGCTCGCCATCTACAATACGTATGGCAAAATCGGGAACTACATTCTCAGTAACTTTATTGTTTCCTGTAAATGCACCACCTGGTTTAGGATTTAATTTTTCTATTTCGTGAACAGCTTTTTTAAGTTGCTCATTCGAAACATTATATTTTTGTAGCAGTTTATCGTAGTGCTTTTTAGTAAAAGCATCAAATTGGTTTTCGATAATATCAATTGCCAGTTCTACGTATTCTGTTGGAGTTCGGTGTTTTAACTGCAATAACAAGCATTCCTGTAAATCACGTGCACCAACGCCCGAAGGTTCTAGTTCATGAATTACATTTAGCATTTTCTCGACCATTGCCTCATCGGTATAAATACCTTGCGTAAATGCCATATCGTCTACAATATCAGGAATACTTCTTCTTATGTATCCCATATCATCGATACTACCTACAAGAAATTCGGCAATTTCGCGTTCTTCATCATTTAAGATAAAGGTATTTAACTGATTAATTAAGTCTTGATGAAAACTAACAGGCGAAGCAAAAGGAGTTTCTCTTTCTTCGTCATCGCTATAGTTATTCACTTGAGTTTTATAATCTGGAGTATCGTCGTCGCTTAAGTATTCGTCAATATTTATATCGTCTGCTTCAATTCTGTCCGATTCAGCATCGTCATAATCGTCGTAGTCTTCATTGGCAAATTCATCCGCTTCATATTCCTCTTCTTTTCCTGCTTCAAGAGCCGGATTTTCGTTCATTTCTTCTAATAAACGTTGCTCAAAAGCTTGCGTAGGCAATTGAATTAACTTCATCAGCTGAATTTGCTGAGGAGATAATTTTTGGGATAATTTTAAATTTAAAAATTGCTTTAGCATTTATAATGTTTAATCGTTTATTTGTTTAATTGTCAATTCGGTATTCGTGAAAATCGGTTAACCGAATGAACGATTAACCGATTAAACTTTTTTTAGAATTCAGCATTTCCAGGAGTTCTCGGGAAAGGAATTACGTCTCTAATATTTGTCATTCCTGTTACAAAAAGAACAAGTCTTTCAAACCCAAGTCCGAAACCTGCGTGAGTTGCAGATCCAAATCTTCTGGTGTCTAAATACCAAGATAATTCTTCTTCGTCAATCTCTAAAGCTTTCATTTTTTCGATCAAAACGTCGTAACGTTCTTCTCTTTCAGATCCACCAACGATTTCTCCAATTCCAGGGAAAAGGATATCCATTGCACGAACCGTTTCTCTTCCTGGCTCCGTGTTATCGTTTAAACGCATGTAAAACGCTTTAATATTTGCTGGGTAATCAAACAAAATTACCGGACATTTAAAGTGTTTTTCAACCAAGTAACGCTCGTGTTCTGATTGTAAATCAGCTCCCCATTCGTTAATGATATATTGGAATTTTTTCTTTTTATTAGGAGTAGAATCTCTCAAGATGTCAATAGCTTCAGTATAAGAAACACGTTTAAAGTTGTTCTCTAATACAAAGTTCAATTTCTCTAATAGAGCCATTTCGCTTCTTTCTGCTTGAGGTTTAGATTTTTCTTCGTCAAGAAGTCTTCCTTCCAAGAATTTTAAATCATCCTGACAGTTGTCTAAAGCATATTTAATTACGTACTGAATAAAATCTTCAGCCAAATCCATGTTGTCATCAAGGTTGTTGAAAGCAACTTCTGGCTCAATCATCCAGAATTCAGCAAGGTGACGAGAAGTATTAGAGTTTTCTGCTCTAAAAGTTGGTCCAAAAGTATAAATCTGACCCAAAGCCATCGCATACGTTTCACCTTCTAATTGTCCCGAAACCGTTAAGTTCGTTTCTTTTTCGAAGAAATCTTCTTTATAGTTTACTTTTCCGTCTTCAGTTCTTGGTGTGTTGTCAAAAGGTAAAGCCGTAACTTTAAACATTTCTCCAGCACCTTCAGCATCAGAACCAGTGATAATTGGCGTATTTACATACACAAATCCTTTTTGTTGAAAGTAGTTGTGAACCGCAAATGATAATACCGAACGGACACGCATAATAGCACCAAACATATTGGTACGTACACGTAAATGTGCATTCTCACGTAAGAAATCCAAACTAGGTTTGTTTTTTGGTTGTATCGGGAATTTTTCTGCATCAGAATCTCCTAAAATCTCCAATTTGTTTACCTGAATTTCATATTTCTGACCAGCACCTTTACTTTCAATCAAAGTTCCTATTACAGAAACTGCAGCACCAGTAGTGATTCTTTTTAAAGTTTCATCAGGTGTATTTTCAAAATCAACAACACATTGTATATTATTAATGGTAGAACCGTCATTAAGCGCAATGAACTGATTATTTCTAAAAGTTCTTACCCATCCTTTTGCATTAACCTCCTGAAGCGTCGTAGTACTGTTTAATAAGTCTTTAACTTTTGTGTGTCTCATTTTAATTTTAGAATTGATATTAAAAATTGTCTTTCAATCGAAATGCAAATATAATCGAAATGTTTGTAATTGCCATATTGAGATGTTAAGTAAGGAGCTATTTCCTACTATCCGCTATATCTTTATGTTTTTAAAGAAAAAACATAAAGGATGCCGCTACTATTAGGGCTAGAATTGGGAATAAATTAGATAATGTGTCTAATTAGATAATTAGGCAATTAGAAAATGTATAAATCCTACAAGGTTTTAGAAACTTTGCGGGATTATAAAAACAAACCCCGATAGAAATTTAATTCTGTCGGGGGGGTAATTTCATTCACATATTATCAAATACTTATTGAGCCATAAAGCCTAACCAAGTCAGTAATATTATTAACATTGTAAAAAAACCTATAATTAGAATAATAACAAATGCTATTTTTTTCAAAAATAAAAAAATAGGGCTTTTTGGTCTTATACCCGCTACAGCTCCAGTATTACCATTAACGTAAAAGATATTTTTCTGACCATTATAGTCATATGTAGCAACGTAAAGAGGTAACAAGATATGTTTGAATTTTATATCGTTGTATTGACTCTGGATAGACTTAATTGTTATATTACTACCTATTCCAAATTGAGAACTAATTTTACTTCTAATCGCTTCGTCAACAGCTCTTTTACCTACGTAAAACCCTTGTTTTAAGCCTAGT
Source organism: Flavobacterium hydatis (assembly GCF_000737695.1). GTDB lineage: Bacteria > Bacteroidota > Bacteroidia > Flavobacteriales > Flavobacteriaceae > Flavobacterium > Flavobacterium hydatis. Next base: position 114,092 of record NZ_JPRM01000001.1, on the reverse strand, counting down.
TTGTATTTCTCAACAATATAATCACTTAAGTATTGGTCGTTGGTATTAACGAGATTCTTTGTGATCCAAGGGCCTACTTTTGCTAATAAATTAGCATCAACAGTTCCAGAAGCAGGAACTACGACATCATCAAAAAAGAGCGATAGATTGCCCGACGTAGATTGAAGATAAGTATTGTTGCCATTTACTTGTTTTTTCTCTAGCGCATAATTTGTATTGGTTTGCACGTCAAATGTCCAATGAGGAACATAAACTGCAGATAAATCTATAAAAGAAGGTTGTATTTTTTTTGTAAACCAAGTGTTTTTTGCCCAATTATACCCCAATTGGGCTGCCTTTTGTTTATCTATTTTAAAAGGTAATAAATATTGAGGTTTAATGGCGCGATCTTCCTTTGTACTAGCATCTATTAATGGAGTGCTGCAATACGGACAATCAGAAGATTTTGAATTTATGTTTATTGTCGAAGCTGCACCACAACTTTTGCATTGTAATGTTTCTTCTACAACTGAATTTTCAGACTCTAATTTTTCAAGATAAGCTACAAAATCATTTTCCTTGATGATAGTTTGTTCTTGCGGAATGATGTTTTTGGTATTACAATATTCGCACATCAAAGTTGTTGTACCAGGCTTATATTTTAATCCAGCTCCACAATTAGAGCAGTCGAAAGCTTTTAATGTTTCGTTTTTAATTTCGGCGTTTTCCATTTTATAGATTAGATGTTAGGTAGAGGAGGAGGCATTTGGGTAAATAAATTTTGTAACCCAGGAACACTCGACGCTTTTTGCCATCCCGTCATTCCTTGATTCCATACCAAAGTATCTGCTACGAGTTGTCCTTTTTCTATTAAAAGCGAAAGTTGACTTTCGTCAAAAGGTCCTGCTTGTGCATTATTAATAGCAACAAAATAAGTCACTCCTGTTGTTGGTAAAGGTGGAGGAGCTTGAGGAGGAACCTGGTGACTTGAAAAAGAGGAGAAAGATGTTGTTTGAAACGGCTCTTCAAAAGCTTGCATCATTTGTCTTGCCATATTCATACCTGTTCCAAAACTAAAGGCAGTTCCTGCTATTCCAGACGGATTTTCGGCAGCTTTTTCAATAGACTGAGCTGTTTTATATTGTGTGAACTTTTTCATGTCAATCTTGTTAAGACGACTTAATTCAAAAATCTCTTTTTTAATTTCCTCTGGCATAGAGGTATTTTCTAGTAAGAATTTGCTAAGCTCAATTCCGTAGGCTGCAAAATCATCTTTCATGATAGCAAAGATGGTAGCCGAAAGTTCGTTAGTATTGCCTACGTAAGATTCTATAGGTAAGTTGGCTTCGCCTATGGCATCGGTAAAACGAGATACTATAATGCTTTTTAATTGCTCGTTAATCTCTTCGGTAGTAAAATGCCCGTCAGTACCAACAATTTCTTTTATGAATTTTTGAGCATCGACAATTTTAAATGTATACGTTCCAAAAGCTCTAATTTCGAGCATTCCGAAACGATCATCATTTAAAATTAGAGGATTTTTAGTTCCCCATTTTTGATCGATAAAATTTCGGGTGTTTATAAAGTAAACTTCAGCTTTAAACGGACTATTAAAATCGTATTTCCAACCTTTTAAAGTAGATAGAATAGGTAAGTTTTGCGTGTTTAAGTTGTAAGTTCCTGCATTGAAAATATCGGCAATCTTACCTTCATTCATAAAGATGGCTTGCTGGCCTTCTCTAACAATAAGTTTACTATTGTTTTTTATTTCATTCTGAAATCTTTCAAATCTGTAAACAAGAGTGTTATTACTATTGTCTATAAATTCGATGATATCTAGAAACTCATTTTTTAACCTATCAAATATTCCCATTTTAAATCTAATTAATTTAGAAATCAAATGTAAGAATAATTTGTTTTCTTTTAAAATGGGTTAATTAGATAATGTGCCAATTAGATAATGTGAAAAAGACCTTGCAGGATTAAAAACCGAAATCATATAAATAAAAAAATCCGTTTTGTAAAAAACGGATTTTTTTATAGAACCTTAGAACCTCAGTTTAATTTCTTCTTCCTCCCATATAAATAGAGATATAATATAATAAAGTAGCAATCGAACCAATAGCGGCTACTACATATGTTCTTGCAGCCCATTTTAAAGCATCTTTTGCACCAGCTTGTTCTTGTTGTGTAAGCATTCTTTTGTTCTCAAGCCAAGCAAGAGCACGATTACTAGCATCATATTCTACAGGCAAAGTCACAATCGAAAATATTGTTGTTGCTGCAAAAATGATAATCCCAATTAGTAATAATTGCGGAAAGCTACGAAGCATAAGGATACCTGCAAGCAAAATCCATTGCATATAAGTCGAAGCAACACTCACGATCGGTACCAATTTAGAACGCATTGTTAACCACTCGTAACCTACAGCATGTTGTACCGCATGTCCGCATTCGTGTGCAGCAACAGCTGCCGCAGCGGCATTACGCTGGTTGTAAACGGCCTCACTTAAATTTACTGTTTTATCTACTGGATTATAGTGGTCTGTTAGCTGACCAGGAGTCGAAATTACTCTAACATCACGAATACCGTTATCGGCAAGCATTTTTTCGGCAATCTCTGCACCGCTCATTCCGTTTTGCAATTGCAATTTCGAATATTGTTCGAATTTACTCTTTAGTCTTGAACTAACTAACCAGCTAAATAACATAATCGCTCCAGCAAGAATTAAATAACTCATTCCCATATCTTTTGTTTTTTAGTTTATTATTTAAAGTTACTAGATAAATAGCAATTTCTGAACCAAATTATAAAAATGTCATTTTGTCATTTTAAACTTTATATTTAGTTTAAAAGGTTGTTTTTAAGAAGATGTGTCATTAATTCGGCAACATTTTTCATTTTATATTTTTGCAGAATGTTTCGTCTATGTGTTTGTACAGTCAAAAAACTTAAAAATAATTCATCGGCAATTTCCTGAGTCGATTTTCCTTTAGAGAGTAATACCGCAATATCTTTTTCTCTGCGACTAAGACTCGGAACTTGTTCTAAATCTTCAGATAATGGCTGGCTAATAATTGTTTTTACTTCGTCGCTAAATACAATTTCGCCATCGATAGCTTTATAAATGCAACGTTTAAACTCTTCAAAAGAAGCATTTTTAAGGATATAACCATTTCCTCCGTTTTGGATAAATTGCATGACCAAGCTTCTTTCAGATTGACTGCTTATGCCGATTATTATTACTTTAGGATATTTTTGCTTAATTGTTTTACATAAATCGGTACCGTTGATTACAGGCAAAAAAATGTCCATCAAAATTAAATCGACTTGGTTAGTTTGGATATAATCAAGAAGTGTAATTCCAGACTCAAATGTTTGGATAATCTCAATGGCATCTAAATCGGATAATAATCCCGAAACTCCCGAGATTACAATCGGGTGATCATCTACAATAACAGTTTTATAAGTCTTCATGTTTTACTTTTAATTCGATATAGGTAGAAGTTCCTTTGTTTTCTTTGCTCTCAATTTCTAATTTTCCGTTTAAGAATTCTACACGGTTTTTAATATTTCTTAAACCCATTCCGGTATTGTCTTTTAATCTAGATACATCAAAACCAATTCCGTTGTCTTCGACAGTAATAAAAAACACATTCTGATTTAGAGAACAAGAAACTAAAATTTGTGAGGCATTAGCATATTTTAATGCATTGTTTAATAATTCCTGAATAATTCTGTAAATCATGATTTCATAATTCTTAGGTAAATTCTGGTTTTGTACTAAATACTGAAACTCTATATTAGTTTTTGAATTAGTGTTGGCTATGCATAAATCTCTTAACGCATTCTCTAAGTTTAATTTTAATAAACTTTCGGGCATTAAGTTTTGAGAAATATTTCTTAGTTCTTTAATTGAGTTGTCTAATAAAGTTCCGACTTCTACTTTATTTGTAGCATTTTCTTTTTCGGCTAAATTCATATGCATTTTTAATCCCGAAAGCATACTACCAAGTCCGTCATGTAAATCTCTTGCGATTCTTTTTCTTTCTACTTCTTCACCTTCTATCAAGGCGTTTGAAACAGATAGCTTTTTCTGGTTTTCGAGTGCGGCTAACTCTTGTTGGTGATTAACTTCTTTTTGGAAACTTAATTTTTTTTGATTTTTGTTTAATATCCATAAAAATAAAACCGTAAGAAATAAAACGAATGATAACACACCAAAAAGGATAGAGTTTAAACGATTGTTATTTGCTAATAAAGCTGCTTTATCGTTTTGTGCTTGTAGGAGTGTTATTTTTTTCTCGCTTTCAGCTTTTTTATATTTAGCTTCAAGCTCTACTATTTCATTCTGAAATTTAGATTTATTCAAACTATCATTTACAGTATTGTATTTATTAGAATAGAAATAAGCTTTTTCATGATTTTTGGTTGCATTATAAACTTTTGCTAATTCATTATAATAATTTTTTTTATCTACAATAAACGGAGTGTTCACTAAAAGATATTCCAGATTTTTTTTAGCCTTTTCGTAATCTTTTAATTTGAAAAGAACCTGATATTCTGCAAATTTTAATCGGTTTAAAGCAATTAGATTTTGATGCTTTTGGGCTGATTTAATTCCTTTTTCATAACTTTCTAAAGCTTTAGAGTGTTGGTTTTGTTTTGCATAATATATTCCCTCTGCATAAAAGTAAGAATCGTTAAGGTTTGATTCTGGATATTTTGATAATTTAGAATATGCTTTGTCTAATGTTTTTTTTGCATCATAAAAACGCTTCAATTCTATCAGATTTTCAGCATTAATAATGTAGGTTTCCATTTTAGATTCTGCTAGAGTAGGAGATCTTTTGGTTGCTTTTTCGATGTAATATTGCGCTTCATTTAGATATTCACTTGCCTTTTCGCGTTCATTCGTATTCATAAAAATAATAGCAATGGCTTTGTATAAACTACTTATTAGTTCATAATCGCCACTTTTCTTTGCAACAGGAATAGCTTCGTAAACTAATATTTTCATATAGCCTTTTTCATTGTTTTTCCTTTGTTGCATGATACCATAATTCTGGAGTATAATGGCACGTAATCTATAGGCTTCGGTATTATTGTATTTTTTTAATTTATTATTGGCTTCAACTAATGTTTTTTCATAGCCATCAGCATCACCTTTTTCTAGAAAACTAAAAGCATTATAATAAATAGAAACATCTTTTAAAAAAGGGAATTTCATTTTTAGCTTATTGGCGTCTTGCAAATATTCTTTAGATTTTTTTATGTCCTGTACCATTAGGTACAATTTAGATAATCTAAAACTGTATAACGTTTTTAAACTATCAGACGGGGTGTTTTTAGCAACTCTGGCAATACTGTCTATATAAACGCTATCATCATCTAGCGAAAGTATAACTTGTGAGTAAGTGGTAGTTGAGAATAATATAAGGGATAAATAAAAGTAGATTTTGGACATAAATTGTGTTTTATCAAATTTATTAAAATTAAATTTTTATCAAAATCTTTTTCAATTTTTTACCTGATATCAGGTAGAATAAATTACATTTTATCAGGTATTGTCCTATTTTTTGTTCAGGTTTATATTTGTTAAAATGATTATTAAACATAAATAAACCCAAAGAATTCAATCATGAAAACGACTTTAAAAAAAATTATGTTCTTGCTAACCTTGGTTTTTGTAACTGCATCATGTAGTAGTAGCGACGACAATAATGAGGCAGAACAGGTAACTAAATCAAGAGATGTAAAATATGAAATAACAGGAAATTTTACTGGAGAACTTAGCGCAGTTTATTTTGATAAAGGCGGAAATCCACTAAACGAAGATGTTACTAGTCTTCCTTGGACTAAACAAATTACTGTAGATGCAGGTGTTCCAGGAATAACATTCAGCTCAAGCGGTCATGGTGGCGTTAAGGATCAAACATTAACTGCTAAAATCTATGTTGGCGGAGAAGTAGTAAAAGAATCTACCGCAAAAGCAAACAATGACGGAATCATTGTTGTAACTCTTGCACCTTATCTTTTTCCAAGATAATATCCTAAGAATGGTTTGTAAATAAAAAAGCAAGGAATGTAATTTTACAGACCTTGCTTTTTTTTATTCAATTGATTGTTTTAAAAAGGTGTTATCGATATTACAAGTTTGTTCTTAACTGATTGTTTATTTCTTCAAATCTAGAAATTAGATTGTTGATTTTAGTATTTTGTTTTTTGATTTCTTTAGGTCTTAAATAAAACCATACTATTCCTATCCAGAATAACATTATTACGTAAGTGAAAATTCCCCAAAACAACGACATCTTCAAGGCATATTCGTACATGTATAAACACAATCCGGCGCCAAGTAATATAAAGTACAAACTCAATATGGTCGATTGTAAGAACTGTTGCTTTGTTTTAATCGAAATTAATTTCTGTAGGTAATCGTTATTGCTTTGGGTACTGTCAATACTTTTATAAAACATAGCCAGTTTATTGTAAACGAATAAATACATCGTCATTGCCAGAACGGTTAAAATAATACCGATTTTGGTCGAAATATATTCAGGTTGATAATGATACCAAATAAAAATTATAAAAGCACTTGTTACTATAAGTAAGATATTTGTTAGCATCAATTTTTTTAAACTTCCTCTTTTAAACTGTTTTAGTTTAGAAAGTAACTCATCTATATTGGGCTGACTTACGGTTTGTTTTTTCCATAAATCTTTAAAGTCTATATTATTGTCCATTTTCTTTAAATTTTAGAGTTAGTTTTTCTTTAATTCTATGAATTTTCACTCTTATATTCGCTTCTGAGAGACCTACAATTTTGGCTATTTCGGCTTGCTTTACATCTTCTAGTTCGAGCGAAATAATAATACGATCGGTTTCTGGTAACTCGGCAATGCATTTGTATAAAAATTGAATTTGTGGTTCTAGCGAATATTCTTTTTCCTCGGTAATATGTATCGGAAGCTCAGATTTAGGGAAACGTTTTCCTTTTTCTATTTGTCGTAAACAATTATTAGAAGCAATCTTAAAAATCCATGTTCCAATACTAGCTTCGTTTCTAAAAGTGTGAAGCTTTTGCCAGACAATAATAAAAGTTTCCTGAGCTATATCTTGCGCAATGTCATAATCATTTACGTAACCCATGCACAACCTAAATATCTTTTGCCAATAAGATTTGTATAATTCTTCAAACTCCATTATTTCGATTTTACAAAGTTGGATAGTTGGGCTAAATACCAATCTTTATCATCATACATAATAAAATGTAATCCTTTGTTAGCATATTGAAGATTGGCTGTTTTTAAGTTTTTATATTGTGATTCAATAGCAGGTTTCATGTTTACAAAATAAGCTTCAAGTAATATAAGAGAAGGACATTTTATGGTTGCAATTTTATCTCTTAAATCAGTATTGGAGAAATCGCAAAACATTTCGGCAAATGTCTTTCTGTCGGATTTTACGCTCCAACTAAGTAACAAATCTCGTTTAGTAGCATCTTCTAAAAGTCTTGGAAGGTATTTTTTTTGATTTTCAGAAAATTGTTCATCAGACATTGATGTCATTTGATTTACTATCGGAGTACAATCATTATTTTCTTTTGTTTTAAAAGAAGGATCCATGAGAGCCGATAAACAAGGTAGAGCATCGACTACTACAATTTTACCGATTAGTTCCGGATAATCAGCGGCGAGAGCTAATGCGAGTCCGCCACCCATACTATGACCAACTATAATTGGGTTTTCGATTTTGTTTGCTTTTATGTAATTAGCGATTTCTGTTTCCCAATTTATAAAAGAAGGATTTGGTTGAGGTTTTACTCCTGCAAAACCAGCCATTGTAAAAACATAACAGGTAAAATCTTTTTCGAAGTTAGATTTTGTTTCATTCCATACGTCTCCAGAACTTGCAAATCCTGGTAAGAAGATTATAGATTGTTTTCCTTTTCCGGTTTTGGTAATTTCAAACGGATACGATTTTGTTTGTCCGAATACATTTAAACACAATGCTGAAAATAAAAGGGCGATAACCAAGAAGATATACTTTTTCATTTTAATAGTTTTAAGTTGTTAAATGATAGAATTCGCCTTTTAGATACAAGAGTTATTAAAATGTTACAAAAGTTAGAAATATTTTTTAATTAATTGTTATTTAGTTGTTTGTATGTGTTTCGGTTGGGCTTGTAGAGACGCACTGCAGTGCGTCTCCACATAGATGATCGTTTCCTGAAAAACGTACAGACGTAAGACGCACTGCGGTGCGTCTCTACAATAATACGTGGGTAAATATTGGCGATTCTCTTTGTGGAATTTATTGTGGTGATCCTTTGACTTCGCTCAGGAGGACAAACTATACGCAAAAAAAATCCTAATTCTAAATTTTAGAATTAGGATTTTAAATCTTGTGAAGACGCACTGCGGTGCGTCTCTACAGGTGTATGTGTATATTGTTATCCAACCAAATTAATGATTTTTCCAGGAACGATAATTACTTTGTTTGGTGTTCTACCATCCAATTGTTTTAAGGTTCTTTCGTCTTTCATAATGATTTCTTCGATTTGCGCTGCAGTTAAATCCAAAGGCAATTCGATTGTAAAACGCATTTTTCCATTAAACGAAACTGGATATTCTTTGCTGCTTTCTACTAAATACTTAGGCTCAAAAGTAGGGAATGCAACAGCTGCAATAGATGTTGTATGACCTAATAACGACCATAATTCCTCAGCGATATGTGGTGCATAAGGCGAAATTACAATTGCCAAAGGCTCAAGTATAGCACGAGAATGACAGTTTTGTGTAGATAATTCGTTTACGCAAATCATAAACTGAGAAACAGAGGTATTGAAAGAGAAACTCTCAATATCTTCTGCTACTTTTTTAATGGTTTTATGTAATGATTTTAAGTTGTCTTTTGTTGGTTCGTCATTGGTAATAATTAAGCCATTATCATCAAAATACAAACGACATAGTTTTTTCAAGAAACCAAATACTCCCGAAATTCCAGCAGTATTCCAAGGTTTAGCTTGTTCTAATGGACCTAAGAACATTTCGTATAAACGTAAGGTATCAGCACCATATTCATTACAAATATCATCTGGTGTAACTACATTATAATATGATTTCGACATTTTTTCGACCTCACGACCTACAATATATTTACCGTTTTCATCAAAAATAAATTCGGCAGTATTAAAGTCCTCTCTCCAAACTTTAAATTTTTCAATATCTAATTCATCTGAAGAGTTTACAAAATGAACGTCAACACGAATTGGTTGTACATTTTGACCTTCAATTTTATTTTTAGAAATAAATGTATTTGTACCTTCAAGTCTGTAAACATAAGCCGTCGTACCCAAAATCATTCCCTGATTAATCAGTTTTTTGAATGGTTCTTCAGTTGGAGCAAAACCTTTGTCTTTTAAAAATTTATTCCAAAAACGAGAATATAATAAATGTCCAGTTGCATGCTCGCTTCCTCCAATGTACAAATCGACACTTTCCCAATAAGCCAAAGCTTCTTTGCTTGCAAATTCGTTTTCGTTATGCGCATCCATATAGCGCATCCAGTACCAAGAACTTCCTGCCCAACCTGGCATAGTGTTTAGTTCAAGAGGAAAAATCGTTACATGATCTACTAAATCAGTATTTACAACTGTATTCGTTTTAGTATCCCAAGCCCAAACAGCCGCATTTCCTAAAGGTGGCAATCCGTCTTCGGTTGGTAAATATTTCTCTACTTCAGGCAAAATAATTGGTAAATGTTGCGCCTCAATCATTTGTGGCAATCCATTTACATAATATACAGGGAAAGGTTCTCCCCAATAACGCTGACGTGAGAATACTGCATCACGCAAACGGTAATTGGTTTTTCCTGTTCCTTGTCCTATTTTTTCTAACTCAGCAATTGCTAATTGAGTTGCCTTTTTATAATTTAATCCGTTTAAGAAATCAGAATTTGCAATTTCTACATTGTCTTTTGAACCATAAGCTGCCTCAGAAATATCAACATTAGCAAAAATATTCTTGATTTCTGGCATTCCGTTTTGACCTTTAAAGAAATTTGCAAAAGCATAATCTCTTTCGTCTCCACAAGGAACCGCCATTACTGCACCAGTTCCGTATCCTGCCAAAACATAATCGCCAATCCAAACCGGAATTGGTTCTTTTGTAAAAGGATGCTCCGCATAAGCTCCTGTAAATACTCCCGAAATAGCTTTTACATCTGCCATACGCTCACGCTCAGAACGTTTTGCCGTTTTTTCGATGTACGCTTCAATCGCTGCTTTTTGTTCAGGAGTTGTAATTTCTGCAACCAAAGGATGTTCTGGTGCCAAAGTCATAAAAGTAACCCCGAAGATAGTATCAGGACGAGTCGTAAATACTTCGATATTGTTAGTTTCAGGTTTAATGTTTAAAGTTGCTTCAGTTTGAGAACTGTTACTTAAAACTGGGAACTTTACTAATGCTCCAACCGATTTCCCTATCCAGTTACGTTGGCTTTCTTTGATGCTTTCGCTCCAGTCGATATCGTTAAGACCTTGTAACAAACGTTCTGCATAAGCAGAGATACGCATGCTCCATTGTGTCATCTTTTTACGGATTACAGGATAACCACCACGCTCAGAAACTCCGTTTACGATTTCGTCATTTGCCAAAACAGTTCCTAAACCAGGACACCAGTTTACTTCTGTTTCTGCCAAATAAGTTAATCTGTATTGTAATAGAATTTTTTGTTGCTCATCTGAAGAAAATGATGTCCATTCGCTTGACGAAAAGCCTATTATATTATCATCGCAAACTGCATTTACAGTCGCATTTCCTTCTTTTTCGAAAATAGAAACTAAAGTCGAAATATCTTCGGCTTTATCAGCATCTTTATTGTACCAAGAATTGAACAATTGGATGAAAATCCATTGTGTATGCTTGTAATAATCAGGATTTGAAGTACGAACTTCTCTGTCCCAATCAAATGAGAATCCTATTTTATCTAATTGTTTTCTGTATCCAGCAATTTGCTTTCCTTCTTTATCTACACCACCATCGATATTTACACGAGTAGTATCTTCCGGACGCTGACCTGTTTGTATAGCATATTGCTCAGCAGGTAATCCGAAACTATCGTACCCCATTGGGTGTAAAACATTAAATCCTTGGTGTCTTTTAAAACGAGAATATACATCTGAAGCAATATAACCTAGCGGATGTCCAACGTGTAATCCCGCTCCAGATGGATAAGGAAACATATCGAGTACGTAATGTTTCGGCTTTTCGGAATTATTTTCGGCTGCAAAAGTTTTATTGTCTGCCCAATATTTTTGCCATTTGGCGTCTATTTCAATCGGATTGTACTTCATTATAAAAGGTTCAAAGTTGCAAAGTGATAAAGATTCAAAAGTTTATCACTGAATTATAAGTTCGCAAATTTACGTTTATTGTGCATTGTACCAAAGTAATTTTTCAAGATATAGGATTAATGATAAAAATCAGTATTTAAAAGAACCTGGACACTTAATTTTGTGTTTTGCAGATAGAAGAGATTTTTTTGATTTTTCAACATTTAAGCAATTGAAAGAATAGTTTTACTTAAAATTTGAGTATTTTAGAGGAGTTTTTAAAAGATAAATGGGAGATAATAAAAAATATTCTATCGAGGTTCGACTTTGGATTGAAGAAGCCGAAGGTCCTTTTTTAGGTATTGGTAAGATTTGGTTATTAGAGAATATAAAAAAAACAGGATCTATTACTAATGCTGCCAAAGAGATGAAAATGGCATACAGACAAGCTTGGCAATTGGTTGAAGAGATGAATCAACGTGCCGAATCTCCTTTGGTGGAGAAGCTTTTGGGCGGAAAAGGTGGTGGAGGTGCACGATTGACAGAAGCTGGCGAAAATGCAATTACAGTATTTTATGAAATCGAAAAAAGAATTAAAGATTTTGCTCAAAAAGAAGTTCAAAATTTAAAGTTCTAATTTTTTTAATAATCAGTATTCATTTTAAAACACACTGCAAGGGTTGACTAATTGTAATCCAAAATATAAATGCTAACCATCAGTATTCTTTTAAAAACATACTGAAAAACTATTGAAAATTATGAAGCTAAAAATTATAATGTTTTTATTATTTCCGCTCATTGGCTTATGCCAAAAAAATAATTCAGTTGTAACAGATTCAGTAAAACCTACTAATATGTTTATGCTTGGAGAAGTTATTATAAAAAATAATAAAAGCAAGGACACACTAAATAGGGTGACGACCAAAAAAATGGAGTCGCAAAATAAAATGGATGTTTCTCAGGCATTAAATATGCTTCCGGGTGTGAGTTTAACTGCTTCGGGGCCAAGAAATGAATCTATGGTTTCGATTCGGGGGTTTGATTTAAGGCAAGTTCCAGTTTATATGGATGGAATTCCGGTTTATGTTCCTTATGATGGTTATGTAGATTTGGCTCGATTTACCACTTTTGATCTTGCTGCGATAGATGTTTCTAAAGGATTCTCGTCAGTACTTTATGGTCCGAATTCGCTTGGAGGAGCTATTAATCTTATTTCCAGAAAACCTTCAAGAATATTAGAATATGATGGTTCGTTTGGTATGATTAATTCTAATGGGTATAAAGGCAATATTAATATAGGTTCTAATCTGGGGAAGTTTTATGTTCAGGGAGGATATTCGTATTTGCATCGCAATTCGTTTAGAATGTCGTCTAATTATGTTCCTTCTAAAAACGAAGATGGAGGCGAAAGAGACAATTCCTATCGTACGGACCAGAAAATTAGCTTTAAAGTAGGGTGGACTCCAACCGAAAAGAGCGAATATGCAATAGGGTATATTAATCAGCAAGGCGAGAAGGGAAATCCTGTATATGCGGGCGATGATGTATTGAACTCGCTTTATGCAAAACCTCGATATTGGCAATGGCCTAATTGGGATAAGGAGAGTTATTATTTTATCTCCAATTCAAATTTTGATGATAAGAACAGTTTTAAAACTAGAATATACTACGATAGATTTAAAAACACATTAGATAGTTATGATGATAATACGTATTCTACCCAAACTAAGCCGTACGCTTTTCAGAGCAATTATAACGATTATACGTATGGAGGGAATCTGGAATATGATACCCAAATAATCCCGAAAAATGACCTTAAAATCGCATTTCATTTTAAAGAAGATGTGCATCGGGAAAATAACCTTGGCGAACCTGTACGCAATTTTGTAGACAATACAATATTGATTGGTATTGAAGATGTTTATAAAATTTCGAACAAATTTACATTGGTTCCCGGAGTGAGTTACAACATCAGAAAAAACAAAGAAGCCGAAGATTATAATAGCACAACAAAAGTAATTTCTGATTATCCAACGGCAGATGCTAGTGATGCCTTTAATGCGCAAATAGGATTTTTTTATCAGCTAAATGAGAATCAAAAACTAGGAGCAACCGTTTCGCAGAAAACACGATTTGCAACAATCAAAGACCGATATTCGTACCGAATGGGAACTGCAATTCCTAATCCTGACCTGAAACCAGAAAAAGCGGTAAACTATGAAATAAATTATACCGCAAATCTTTTTAGTAAAATAACATTTCAAACAGCTGTGTTCTATAGTTCGCTTACCGATGCGATTTTAAATGTAAGTAATGTTGCGCCGGGGAAATCGCAAATGCAAAACTTTGGCGAAGCCGAATACATGGGAATTGAAGCGCAACTGAATTATTCGCTTTTGCAGAATTTAGCTTTTAATGTTAATTACACTTACGTGGAAAGAAATAACCTGACGGATCCTACCATTCATTTTACCGATGTACCAAATACTAAAGTTATGGGAACGGTAGAATACGAGCCAATAAAATACCTGAGATTAATAGCTAACTCTGAGTTTAATTCGTCTAGAATTAGTACTAGTTATGGTACGAGAGTTCCAGATTACACCCTTTTGAATCTTTATGGTTCGGGTAAAATTGCTAAAAACTTTAACATCGACGCTGGAGTAAATAACATATTTGATAAGAACTATAGTCTTGTAGAAGGATATCCTGAAGAAGGGCGCAACTTTTTTGTGACACTTCGTTTTTTTAATAACTAAATCAAAAATAAATTTATATGAAAACTCAAAATTACATTCTCATTCTATTAATCGCATTTTCATGCACGATGTGTAATTCTTCTAAAAAAGAAAAAGAAGATACTATTACAACTGAAAAAGTTTCAGAAACAGATAACGATAAACATCCTGTTCTTACGCCAGCTGATAGCTTAAAATTAGTAAATCACCAAATAGAAGTAAAGGGAGAAGTTGAATTTCCGTTGCAATTAACGGTAGATTCATTGCGTAAAATGAAAGTGGCTACTATAACAGATTTTAAAGTAGTTTGCCAGAGCGGAGAAGTTAAAAAAGATGATAAAACCTGCAAAGGAGTTTTGCTAAAAGATATCTTGGAGAAGGCAAAAATTAAACAAAGTGGACATAAAGACCGTAATTTTTATATTGTAGCAAGAGCTTCAGATGGGTATATGGCAACGTTCTCGTGGGCAGAAATTTTTAATAATCCAACAGGAGAAAATGCCTATGTTCTTTTTGAAGAAAATGGTAAGCCTGTAAAAAACGGAGAAATGATTACGATTTGTAAAAACGATATAAAAACGGGTCCACGTCATGTTTCCTGGCTTAAAAGTATCGAAGTTTATAAAGTTAAGTAAGGCTCTGAGTTGCTAAGATTCTAAGTGGCTAAGGTTTTTGAGGATCTAACCGCAAAGTGCGCAAAGGGGTACGCAAAGTTCGCAAAGCTTTGCGTTTTTATAAAACTATATATTTAAAACCTTTGCGCGCTTTGCGGTTAAATTAATTTTAAAGGCTCTAAGTGGCTAAGATTTTTTGAGGATCTAACCGCAAAGTACGCAAAGGGGGACACAAAGTTCGCAAAGTTTTGAAAATTAGTGCAATTAGTATAATTGGCAAACTTTTTTAAAATCCTTTTAATCTGTGGCGAAAATTAACCGCAAAGTGCACAAAAGGGTACGCAAAGTTCGCAAAGCTTTGTGTACTTTGCGTTTTTATAAAACTAAATATTTAAAACCTTTGCGTGCTTTGCGTTTAAATCAACACAAAACTTTTCGCACTTTGCGGTTAAATCAACTTTTTATTCGATGACTAATTGTATAATTAAAGTATAAAAGTTCGTTATAAGCTGTAAATAATGAAATTCTTTATTATTTTTACCACATAATTTAAGCAAACTATGAGTTCTAACTTTGATAAATTTCAAAAACGCAGGTTAATTTCCTCTTATTTTTCGGTTGTATTAAGTGTATTTCTGGTTTTATTCCTTTTGGGAGTACTAGGATTGTTCATTATTAATTCTAAAAAATTAGCAGATGATTTTAAAGAAAAAATCGCAATGACGGTTTTCTTCAAAAACGAAGCTAATGATAGTATTATAAAGGCATTTAATACCGAATTGAAAAAAGCTCCTTTTGCAAGATCGTTTGTTTATGTTACTAAAGAAGCTGCTGCTAAACAACATACCGATATTATTGGCGAAGATTTCCTAACGTTTCTAGGAGAGAATCCATTGCTGAATTCTTACGATATTCACTTAAAAGCCGATTACGTTGTTAGAGATAGTATTACTAAAATAGAAACTAACTTACGTAAAAATACTATGGTTTCGGATATTGTTTATGACAAACAATTAGTAAATCTGGTTAATGATAACATCAAAAAAGTAAGTATGTGGATTTTAATTATAAGCGGATTTTTAACTGTAATTGCAGTACTGCTTATTAATAGTTCATTACGTTTATCGATACATTCTAATCGATTTATTATTAAAACAATGCAAATGGTTGGTGCTACAAAATCGTTTATTCGTAAACCATTTGTAATGCGAAGCATTAAATTAGGATTAATTGGTGCTGGTTTGGCAATTGTTGCTTTAATCGGACTTTTAATATATGTAAACACAAACTACCCAGGACTTGGAATATTAGATGATAAAGGTCTTATAGGCTTAGTATTATTGGCAGTTTTAGGAATCGGAGTTTTAATTACTTGGTTAAGTACACACTTTGCTACACAACGTTTCTTGAACTTAAGAACCGACGATCTTTATTAATTTTAGATTGCAGATTAACGATTTTAGAATTTTTTAAAAATAAAAATGAAAAATAAAGAAGAACAAAAAAAACAGGAATTCCTTTTTGATAAAGTAAACTATAAAATTTTATTAGTTGGGATTGGTGTAATTGCATTAGGATTTATCTTAATGGCAGGTGGAGGAAGTGATGATCCAAATGTTTTTAATGAAGCTATTTTTAATTTCAGACGTATTCGTTTGGCTCCAACTACAGTTTTGATTGGCTTTGGAATCACAATTTATGCTATTCTTAAAAACCCTAAAACAGACTAATTAGTCTCCTTAGGCATTTTAGATCTTTAGATTATTAGATTAATCTTTTCTGAAAAATCTAAGTAGTTTAATATTCTAAACAATCTAACAATCTAATAAATGGATACTTTACAAGCTATTGTTTTAGCCATTATTGAAGGAATTACAGAATTTTTACCTGTTTCTTCAACTGGCCACATGATTATTGCCTCTTCTTTTTTTGGGATTGCCCATGATGATTTTACAAAACTTTTTACAATTGTAATTCAGCTAGGAGCAATTCTTTCGGTAGTAGTTTTATACTTTAAACGTTTTTTTCAAACACTAGACTTTTACTTTAAATTATTGGTTGCTTTTATACCAGCAGTAGTTTTAGGATTATTGCTAAGTGATTTTATAGATGGTTTATTAGAAAATCCAGTTACAGTTGCAATATCACTTTTACTAGGAGGACTTATTTTATTAAAAGTTGATGAATGGTTTAATAAACCAAATACAGCCGAAACATCACAAGAAATAACCTATTTGCAAGCTTTTAAAATAGGAATGTTCCAGTGTTTAGCAATGATTCCTGGAGTTTCTAGAAGTGGAGCAAGCATAGTAGGAGGAATGTCGCAAAAACTAACAAGAACTACAGCTGCAGAATTTTCATTCTTTTTAGCAGTTCCTACAATGTTTGGAGCTACTGCCAAAAAATGTTACGATTATTATAAAGCAGGATTTGAATTATCACATGATCAAGTTAATTTATTGATTATTGGTAACATTGTAGCCTTTATAGTAGCGCTTTTAGCTATTAAAACTTTCATTGGATTTTTGACTAAAAATGGATTCAAAGTATTTGGATATTACCGAATTATTGCTGGAATTGTATTGTTGCTAATTCATTTCTTTATTCATCCGCTTACTATTATATAATGAACACTCCCGAAGATTTTTTAAACGGACAAATTTTACTAATAGATAAGCCATTAAATTGGAGTTCTTTTCAGGCAGTGAATAAGTTAAAATATGCACTGATAAATAAAGTTGGACTTCCGAAGAAATTTAAAATTGGTCATGCAGGAACATTAGATCCTCTGGCTACAGGATTGTTACTTATTTGTACAGGTAAGTTTACCAAAAGAATTACCGAGTTACAAGGTCAAGCCAAAGAATATATGGGAACTTTCTTTATAGGAGCCACCACACCTTCTTATGATTTAGAAACCGAAATCGATCAGACTTTTCCAACGGAACATATCGATGAGGTACTTATTCATGAAACGGTAAAACAATTTTTGGGCGAAATAGATCAAAAACCACCTATTTTCTCGGCTATAAAAAAAGATGGAGTTCGTTTGTACGAGCATGCGCGTGCAGGAGAAACTATCGAAATTGCAAGTCGTAAAACTACAATTCACGAATTTGAAATTACAAGAATTGCACTTCCAGAAATCGATTTTAGAGTAGTTTGCAGCAAAGGAACCTATATTCGTTCATTAGCTTTTGATTTTGGAAAAGCAATGAATTCGGGTTCTCATTTAACTGCTTTAAGAAGAACCAAAATTGGTGATTACGATGTAAAGAATGCAACTGATGTTATTTTGTTTGAAGCTTCTTTAGGGTTGAACAAAGAATAAGCTATTTCAAAAGAAATTTGTTTTAAATTTTTAGTTAACTTTACTATTATGAAAATCAAAAAAAATAATTCCGATAATCTTGCGATACCTGGTAAACCAATGTCTCAAAAAAAATTTGCTTCAATGATTAAAGAAGCAGAAGGCGGAGCTTTTTATTCATTAGAAGAGTCTAAAAAACATTTTCAAGAATGGAAATCCCAAAAAAAGAAGTAGTTACTTCTTCACTTTTTGATTTTGTTGATCTTCCTTCAATTCATGAATATGGAACCGAAACTTTTGGTTTAAAACTTGCAGATTATTTTATTGAAGAAATATATTCTTATTTAGGTAATTTATCTAAAGATTACTTACTTCATCCAGAATGCCATCATCTTAAAACTAAAACTAAGAAATATAGAAATATTATCTTAGGTTCTTATCTAATTATTTATCGTATAAGACCCAATAGAATTGAAGTTTTAAGAGCTTTTCATGGAAGTCGTTCTCCTAAGATTATTGAGAAGATTAGAAAAATGGCTATTGATTAAGTTTTAATAGAATATCCATAACAATCAATCTTCATAAAAATAAAATTAGCACATTACAAATAAGATATTGTAATGTGCTAATACCAGAGTATCGCTATTCCATAATTGAGTGTTTTGAGGTTAATAATGAGAAATGTTTTTCCCTCCAAACAAGAAACGCGAAAAAAAATCGTAAAACTTTTCAAATAACTTTTTCATAATAGTGTATTTTTTAATTGTTAGATATTAAATAAACACCAATAAATAGAGCAAATCAAAAAGTAAATAATAGATTGGGACTATAGCAGCAAGTTACAAAAAATAAATTATAAATAAATATTTTTTCACTGTATAATCCTTGTTGTCAATATGTTAGTTTTTGGCTTGTGTGTTTTTAAATTTTTTATTTAAAAAACACAATCAGTTATGCTTCCTGTTTTTCCATGATTTCCATAATTTCATCTTGTGTAGAAACTCCTTTATCATGCAAATACCATAATTGCAAATTGGTTTTGATCGTTTCATCAAAAGCTCCAAATTCTTTTTTGTAGTTACTTACTAAATCGGTTGCTCCTTTTGGGCGAGGTCCCCAATCGGCAAGAACTTCGAGTTTTTCCTTATCGATTATGATTAATTTTGGGATTGCTTTTCCTCCATTTGTCAAAAACAAATTCATTAAATCTGGATTTTCGTCACGAAGCACAATTTTTAATTCGATTTTGTTTTCAGATTCTGCAGCCATTTTATAAATAATAGGCAAAAGTTGTGCAGCATCTCCACACCAACCTTCAGAAATAACAAGCCAAATGTAATTTTTGCGAACGTTTTGTAGCTTAGAAATTGTTGTTTCAGTAATTTTTATTGTTTTTTCCAGCCTGTTCATTCGAGTTTCATTCAAGCTACTATAATGAGTTAAATCTTCAGACTGTTCTGCGCCTGTTGATTTTCCTTCGGATAATAAATCGGTAACTAGTTTTCGGTATTCGGTATATGAATAACTGTTGGACAAGGCGTTGGTGATACTCTTTTGCATAAACTTTATTTTTTTTATGAAATACAAATTTACAGCTTTAATAGAAACTGATAGTGACTTTTGTCATATTGAGAGCTAAATACATTGTTTAAATGAACCTTTTATGCAAAAAATAGAAGATAAATTAATTTTTGTAAAACACTATTTTTAAAAATGAGAATATGTCTATATTTGCACAAACCAACGCAACATAGAAATGAAATACAAAAGAATTCTTCTTAAATTAAGTGGAGAAGCTTTAATGGGAGATTTACAATACGGAATTGACCCAAAAAGATTGGACGAATATGCCGAAGAAATTAAGCAAATTCATGCAAAGGGAGTAGAAATTGCCATTGTAATTGGAGGAGGAAACATTTTTAGAGGAGTTTCTGGGGTAAGTTCAGGAATGGATAGAGTACAAGGCGATTATATGGGAATGTTAGCTACTGTAATTAACGGAATGGCATTACAAGGCGCTTTGGAAAATAAAGGAATGTTAACACGTTTGCAAACGGCTCTAAAAATAGAATCAATTGCAGAACCTTATATCAAAAGAAGAGCAGTACGCCACCTTGAAAAAAACAGAATTGTAATTTTTGGTGCAGGTACAGGAAATCCTTACTTTACAACAGATACAGCAGCAGTTTTAAGAGGTATCGAAATTAATGCAGATGTTATCTTAAAAGGAACTCGTGTAGATGGTGTTTACGACTCAGATCCTGAGAAAAACGCATCAGCTGTAAAGTTTGATTTTATCTCTTTTGAAGATGTACTTAAAAAAGGATTAAATGTAATGGATACTACAGCTTTTACATTAAGTCAAGAAAATAAATTACCAATTGTAGTTTTTGATATGAACAAAATCGGAAATTTATTGAGAATTTGCGAAGGCGAAAATATCGGAACTGTAGTAAATATATAGTATTCAGTTACAGCTTATGGTCGTTATTGTCGACTTAAACTGAGAACTGAGATTGAAAACTGAAAACTTAAAAATATGACTGAAGAAATCGAATTTATCTTAGATAGCACTAAAGAATCAATGGCAAATTCTATTGCGCATTTAGAAAAAGAATTTCTAAATATTCGTGCAGGAAAAGCATCTCCAGCAATGCTAGGAAGTGTTTTTGTAGATTATTATGGTTCAGCAACACCACTTTCGCAAGTAGCTAAAATTAGTGTTCCAGATGCAAGAACAATTACTTTGCAACCATTTGAAAAAAACATGTTGCAAACAATTGAAAAAGCAATCATGGTAGCTAACATTGGTTTTAATCCTATGAACAATGGAGATGTGGTTATCATAAGTGTTCCACCATTAACAGAAGAGCGTCGTAGAGATTTGGCAAAACAAGCAAAATCTGAAGCAGAAGATGCTAAAATCGGTGTGAGAAACGTTCGTAAAGACGCTAACACAGATATTAAAAAATTAGAAAAAGAAGGAACTTCAGAAGATGTTTGCAAAAGCGCAGAAGAAGAAGTACAGAATTTGACTAACAAATATATTAAACTTATTGATGAATTATTAGCTGCTAAAGAAGCTGAAATCATGAAGGTTTAATATTTTCATAACGATTAAAAAATCCGTCTTGTTAATTTTATACGAGACGGATTTTTTTATTCTTACTTTTGTGTACCAAAGCCAATTTATAATATTGTTTTCTGTATGAAGTTATTGTGTTTCTTGACATTGTTTTTCACGCTTTCTATACAAGCGCAATTCCAGATAAACGGAATTGTAACAGAAAACGCTACCAATAAACCACTTCCTTTTGCAACGATCGTTACTGATGGTGGGATGAATACCATTACAGATGTTGACGGAAAATTTACACTCCAATCGATTTCTAGCATCGAATATTTTTCGGTTTCTTATATTGGTTACGCATCAATCACAATTTATACTTCGCCTAATAAGAAGTTTTATAAAATAAGCTTAGCCGAATCGACAGATGCTTTAAAAGAAGTTGTTATTTCAAACGAGAATCCTGCTCTCGAAATTATAAGAAAAACAATTGCAGATAAGAACAAAAATAACCCACAAAAGAAATTAACGAGTTTTGAGTATAAAACCTATAACAAATTAATTGTAACGGCTAATCCTGATTCTATAAACTCAAGATTAGATTCTATTTTTGTACAAGAAGCCATAGGACGAAGATTTATTAAGGTAGATTCTGCCAATTATAAATTCAAAGAGATTTCTAATAAGCAGCATTTATTTCAAACAGAAAAAGTATCTCAATACCAGTTTGGAAACAAAAAACTAAAAGAAACCATTCTGGGAACAAAAATGGCAGGTTTCAAGCAGCCTATTTATGAAATTATAGCATTTAATCTGCAGTCGATTTCTATATACGATTCTAATTACGAACTTTTCGAAACTAAGTATAATAGTCCAATTGCCAAAGATGCTTTAAAAGACTACAACTATAAGTTGCTGGATACCGTTATGATACAAGGAAGGCAAACCTATATGGTTTACTTTAAAAACCGAATGAAGAAATCTGAATTAGGTCTGGAAGGAGTTCTTTATATTGATCAGGATAGTTATGCTATTGCAAAAGCTGTAATGCGTATAAAAGGCGTACTCGATATAAGCGGAATTCATGAGTTTGATTATATTCCGGAGGAGAAAATTTGGTTTCCAAAAAATACAACCTTCAAGATTGTAAAAGGAAAGAATGACGACGATATTAAAATTCTTGGCGGAACAATTCAGTTTGATGGAGATGCCGAACAAGAAGACACACACAGAAAAAAAGGAGCTTCGGATTATACTTATTTAATGTCCGAGAGCAACAATTTTGATGTTCATTATAACACACCAATAGAAATAAAAAATCCATCTATCTATATTGAGGTAAAGGATGATGCTATAAAAAAAACAGAGAGTTTTTGGAACAAATATCGAAAAGATAGTTTAGATATTCGCTCACAAAAAACGTACATGCTACTGGATAGTATTTCGTTAAAGAAAAGAGTTGAAAGTAAAATTAGGTTTGGTCGAAAAATAATTAATGGTTATTTGCCAATAAGTGTAGTAGATTTAGATTTAAGGAAACTCTTTAGCTATAATAATTACGAGGGATTTCGCTTTGGTTTAGGAGGAGTTACAAATGAACTATTTTCTAAAAAATATAAGATTGGTGGTTATACAGGTTACGGAACCAAAGATGGGAATTTTAAATACAACCTGGATTTATCCACCAGAGTCGAAAGATTTTCGAATACATGGGTAGGAGCATCATACACCAATGATGTAAGAGAGATTGCGAGTACCGTTTTTGCCGTAGATAAAAGAATGTTTAAGTTGTATGATCCTCGACCTATAAATATTAGTACATTTTATAATTATGTTAGTTGGGCTAGCTATGTAGGTACGCGTATTGTACCTAAGACAGAAAGCATTTTTGAACTTTCACGCTCCTTTATCGAACCCAAATTTGATTATGTCTATAATTTAAACGGAAGATTATATACCAATTATGTTATGACAACGGCAATGTTATCATTGGCATGGAATCCGTTTAGTGATTATATGCAAACACCAAACGGACGAATTGAGACAGAAAAAAGATTTCCGAAGTTTACGATACAATACACACAATCGTTGCCTAAAGTGATGGAAAATGATTTTAATTTCTCTAAAATAGATTTTAAAACAGAGTATGAGAAAAAATATCTAAACGGGCAAAAAACAAGTTTACTCTTGCAGGCTGGATATGCTATGGGCGATGTACCAATTACACATTTATACAATACCTCTCCGAATAATATTACCAAAGAAACAATGATTCAGAGAATTACGTTTGCAGGTAGAAACAGTTTTGAAACCATGTTTTTTAATGAGTTTTTCTCTAGCGAATATGCTATTTTTCAGGTAAAGCACGGATTTAATCGTTTTAAAATCATCAAGAAAGTAAGGCCATCATTGGTATTGGTTTCGCGTATGGCATGGGGAAATATGAAAAATCCAGAGCAACACGTTGGGATAGATTACAAGACATTAAATAAAGGATTTTTTGAGTCTGGTATAGAAATTAATCAAATATTTAATGGTTTAGGATTAAGCGGATTCTATCGCTACGGACCAAACCAACTACCAAAATTAGAAGACAATATTGCCATTAAATTAAGTTTTGTGCTTAATTTGGGTATCTAGATAAAAAAAATCCCATTCGTAACGAATGGGATTTTTAAAACTATTAAGGTTTAAGAATTAAAACCGACGGCGTATTATTAAGCCATGTGCTTTGAGATTCGATTAGTTTTTTCCAGCTGTCTAAACTAATAATCATTAAATCTTGATTTTCTAAAAACTCTTTTTTAATAGTTCTATCAGACATTAGCATGATATGATTTGGGGCAATTTGTTCTATAGATCGAATGGTTTCCTGCATTTCGCGTGTGCTTTTTAATTCTCCACTCGCATCTAGAATAGTAATTTGGGAGCCATTATTGTTAATTAACTTCTTAGCATATTCGATAAGGAATGCATCTTCTTTGCTAAAAATAGGCATGAAAACCTGATTTATTTCTTCCAATTCTTTATCGATAAAAATCCCAACTGGCATTTTGCTTTTGGCAATAACGTGTCTTGTTCTTTCATCAAAAGGAGAATTTTCAAACAATCCTTCCTTTCCTGTGAATTTATCTATTAAACGGTCTGGATTTACGATTCTGGTCGTGAAACCAAGGATCTTACCTAACAACGTTCCGTCGAAAATAGATTGTCCTAAACTAACCAATAATAAATCATATTCGCCTTGATTTGCTGTTTCGGTTATATCAGCATCAATATCATTAGATACTTTAAAAAGACTAACCATGTTTTGGTTTAAAACTTCAGACTCAGAAATAACAGGCAGCAGCATTTCTCTTTCATAATCTTTCACTTCAAACGAGTGTAATTCAGAACTCAATGATAAGTGCATTGCAGTTACAATAGTATTATCAGGTTGTTTTTTAGTCAAACTATTTGCAATTCGCAATAAAGTTTTTCCTTTTTCGGGAGTGTCAAATGAAAATAGAATTTTGTATTTGCTTTTATTACCTATTTCTTCTGGAATAATGGTCTTTTTATCTTTAAATATAAAATTGATAAAGTCTAAAGCTGGACCAGTCATAAATGTAGTAACCAGCGCCATGATTACCATCATAGTAAAAATTTCGGTAGATAATACGCCTAAATCATAACCTATGTTTAGCACCACTAACTCCATTAAACCACGAGTATTCATTAAGGCACCGATAGCTAAACTATCTTTCCAGTTTTGTCCCACAAATTTGGCTGCAAGTGCGCTTCCAAAGAATTTACCAACTACAGCTACAGCAATAATTACTCCCGTAACTTTCCATAAATAAGGATCGTTTAATAAGCCGATTTGCGTACGTAATCCTGTAAAAACAAAGAATAAAGGAAGTAAAAGTATCACAGATACATCTTCTACTTTTTCGATAAAAATATTACGGAATTTATTGTTTTCTGGCATAATCGCTCCTGCTAAAAACGCACCAAATAAAGCGTGGATTCCTATTAGTTCTGAAGCGTATGAAGAAAATAAAAGTGTTAAGAAGAAAATAGCAACAACTGGTTTATTTAAACTTTCACGAGTTGAATTTAAGTCGCCTACACGTTTTAAAAACGGACGAACTATTTTTAGCATTACAATTACATACAAAATAGCTAATCCTATTACATATAATGAACTTGTAAATGAACCTGCTTTTACAATCGCAATTACTACAGCCAGAATACACCAAGCAGTAATATCATCGGCAGCAGCACACGTTATGGCGATAGTACCGAGTTTAGTTTTTTGTAAACCTCGTTCCTGAACAATTCGAGCCAAAACAGGAAATGCTGTTATGCTCATGGCGATACCCATAAATAGTCCGAAAGAAGAAAATTCGACTCCTACTGGAGCAAAAGTATGATAAATGAAATAAGCTAGTGTTAGACCTAAAGCAAATGGAATTACAATACTTGCGTGGCTAATTACAACAGATTCATGCGCTTTGTTTTTTAGTACTTTTAAGTCTAGTTCCATACCAATTACGAACATGAAAAGGATTAAACCAATCTGACTTAAAAATTGTAAGTTTCCTAAGGATTCTTTTGGGAATAAAGTGGCTGAGAATTCAGGAAAATACATTCCGATAAGAGATGGCCCTAAAACAATACCTGCAACCATTTCTCCAATTACCGATGGTTGCCCAATTTTTCTAAAAACCCATCCAAAGAAACGTGCTACCAAAATAATCGTAATAATCTGGGCAAGTAAAATAGCAAGCGGATGTTGTAGATTTTCGATCATTGCCGAAATAAAATCATTCCAATGGCTATTCTCTGTTTTTTTTACAACGATTTCCCTTCCTATTTCTAATGCTTTTCCTTTTGAGATTACCAAATAGATTAAAGTCGAAAACCCGCCAATAATTATTAGATAAAATAATGAGTTTTTGATGTTTTTCATATCACGTCATTTTGATTTATTGTGCAAATATGAGAAGTGACTTTTAAGGAAAAAAGTAAATCAGATGCTAATTCCCTTTTGATGTAATAAGACGGAAAAACTTTGTAATAAGTTATATTTTTACTTTAAGTAAAAAGTCTGATCGATACGTTTCACTTAAAGAAAGAGTGATATTTTCTCCGTTTTTTTTCTGATGAAGTAGTACAATTTCATTGTGATTAAAGAATTGTATAGCATTCATGGCAATGATTTCCTTTTTATTAACCCGACAAAAATGAGCGTCTGGTAATTGTTTTAAAAGGGTGTCAAAATTGATGTTTTTTAAGGTAAGCTCACTACCATCTGTAAGTAGCACCGTTTTATCCCGACTATCTGTTGTGGCAGTTTTTATGTATTGAATTTGATTAAAATACAATAAGGTTTTGCCTTTGTCGGTGTTTAAGTGCATGAATTTTTTTGTAGCCTCAGGTTTGCTGAATTGTTCAAGCGCTTTAGAAATTGCTTTTTGCAAACGTTCTATTTTTACAGGCTTTGTAATATAATCTACAGCATCAATATTAAATGCTTCGGCAGCATAATCTTTATAGGCAGTACAAAAAATGATTAATTTATTCTCAAGTAAATTGGCAAGACTCAATCCGTCAATTCCCGGCATTTCGATATCTGAGATTAATAAATCGAAATCAAGATTAGGAATTTCGGCTAGTAATTTTTCGGGATTATTAAACGTTTTTACAATCTCTAATGCTGGAATTTGCTCGCAAAGCATCTTTAGATAAGTTAAACCAAGTAACTCATCATCCAGTAGTAAGCATTTGAGTTTTGTATTCAAGTAGATTTATTTTTAAATGAGCAATGTAAATATCGTTCTCTACAAATTTATCAAGTTTGAATTGATTTTTATAGATAATTTTTAAGCGTTGTTCTAATGTGGTGTTTCCGATACCGCTTCGTTCTTTTTTTAATACTTTTTTATCAGATATTTTATTAGAAACCGTCAAAGAAAAATGATTGTCTTTAAATTCGAATATTACCGAGATAAAAGCATCTGCATTTTGTATATCGGCATGTTTAAAGGCGTTTTCGATTAAATCGATAGAAATTAAAGGAGCGAGTAAAGGTTGGTCATATAATTTTTCGTCTTCACCGATAATGGTCTTCACCTTTAATTCAAAAAGCGGGCTTATTTTTATTTTATTGATTTCGATAAGATTCAGCGCAAACTCGATTTCTTCTTTAGGTGTTACAAGTTTTTTTTTGCTTTCGTAAAGAATATAATCTAGCACATTTGCCAGTTTGTCCAGAGCAAAATAAGTTTGGTACGCATGAGATTGAATCGAATTAAGAATATTCTTGAAAAGATGCGGATTTAGTTTAGATTCTAATGTTTCCAATTGCAAATCATTTACTTTCATCTCGAGTAAGTAAAAATTCTTTTCGGCTATTTCTTTTGCTTTTCTGGATTGAATTAATTGATAAACGATATAACCAATTAAAACTACTAGCAAAAGAATTATTGCTAGTAGAAAATTAGTTATAGTATTGCTTGTTTGCATGTTATTAGTGGCTAGAAACAAATTTTAACCCAATAATTGAAGCTATTAAAGTTGATAAGAAAAATATTCTCCAGAATGTTGCTGGTTCTTTAAAGATAAAAATCCCAACCAAAACAGTTCCTACAGCTCCAATTCCTGTCCAGACAGCATAAGCCGTTCCTATAGGTAAAACCTGAGTTGCTTTAAATAATAACACCATACTTATAGTAAGGCATACAAAAAATCCAATCATCCAGTAGGTCGATACCATTCCGGATGTTTCTTTGGCTTTGCCAAGACAAGAGGCAAAACCTACTTCGAATAGCCCAGCTATTATAAGTAAAATCCAATTCATTTTTTAGGGTTTAATAATTAATACAGAAGGCACATTGCTTAACCAGGTGCTTCTGGAATCGACTAAGGCTTTCCAGCTTTCAAGACTAATAATCATTAGGTCTTGTTTATCTAAAAATTCCTTTTTGATGATGCGGTCGCTCATCATTGATATGTTTTTAGGGAATTTTTGCTCTAAGGTACTAATAGCACTCTTAATTACAAAATTAGACTCTATGTTTCCGTTTACATCAAGAATCATGATGTGTGAATTGTTATTGAAAATTAGCTTCTGAGCATAATCTATCAAGAACGTATCTTCGACACTAAAGATTGGTATAAAAACGTAATTTACATTTTGCAATTCTTTGTCAATCAATATACCTAAAGGCATTTTGGTTTTCGAAACAATCAATCGGGTTCTTTCGTCAAAAGGAGAATTTTGGAACAATCCTTCTTTACCTATAAACTTGTCTATAAGCCTGTCAGGATTAATAATTCGGGTTGTAAAACCAATTACTTTTCCTAATAATGTTCCTTCAAAAATAGATTGTCCTAAACCAACCAGTAATAAATCGTAATTACCTTGATTGGCAATGTCGGCAATATCGCTTTCGATGTCTATGGTTGCTTTAAAAATAGTGGTGATTTCCTGTTTAAGAATTTTTGATTCTTCGACAAGCGGAATAAAACTGTCTTTCTCTTTATCTTCAATATTAAAAGCATGCATCTCGTCGCTTAAAGATAAGTGCATTGCTGTAACTTGAGAGTTATCTTGCTGTTTCTTGACCATACTATGTGCCAATCGCAAAAGAGACTTTCCTCTTTCGTTGTTTCCAAACGAAATTAAAATTCGGTATTTATTACTAATCGAAGGTGTTTCGAGAACAGGAGCTTCTTTGGTTTTAAACACAAAATCGATTAAATCCAGAGCAGGCCCAGTCATAAAAGTAGTTACCAATGCCATGATAACCATCATTGTGAAAACTTCTGGAGTTAGTACTTTAAGCTCTAATCCTATATTCAACACGACGAGTTCCATTAAACCTCTTGTATTCATTAAGGCTCCAATGGTTAAGCTGTCTTTCCAGCTTTGTCCTACGAATTTGGCTGCAAGTGCGCTTCCGAAAAATTTCCCAACAACAGCTACCAAGATAATCATTCCGGTTACTGTCCATAAATAAGGATCATTTATAAGTCCTATTTCGGTTTTCAAACCCGTAAAAACGAAGAAAAGCGGTAGTAATAAAATTACCGATACATCTTCGACTTTCTCGATAAACATGGTTCGGAATTTAGGAACATCAGGCATGATTGCTCCAGTCATAAATGCGCCAAAAAGAGCATGAATGCCAATAACTTCAGTAGCGTATGAAGAAACAATAAGTGTAAGTACAAAAATAGCAACTACAGGTTTGTCTATATTTGATTTTGCTCCGTATAAATCACCAATTCTTTTTAAGAATGGTTTTACAATGTATAACATTGCCAAAACATAAATAACTGCTAGAAAGATGATGTAAATTGAGCTAACAAAAGTCCCAGCTTTTACAATAGCAATTACCACAGCAAGCAAACACCAGGCAGTAATATCATCGGCAGCAGCACAAGTAATAACAATTGTACCTAATTTGGTTTTATGAATACCTCGTTCCTGAACGATTCTTGCTAAAACGGGAAATGCCGTAATGCTCATGGCGATTCCCATAAATAAACTAAAGGATAGGAATTTTACACCTTCGGGAGCAAATTGGTTGTATACAAAATAAGCGAGCCCGATACCTAATGCAAAAGGAATTACTATACTGGCGTGACTTATTACAACGGCTTCATTGGCCTTGTTTTTTAATGCGTTTAAGTCGAGTTCCATTCCTATTACAAACATGAAAAGTATTAAACCAATCTGACTTAAAAACTTTAAGTTTCCTAAAGATTCGACAGGGAATAGCGCCATTGCAAATTCAGGGAAATACAAGCCTAATAAGGACGGACCAAGAGCAATACCAGCAATGATTTCGCCTATTACAGATGGTTGCCCGATACGTTTGAAAATCCACCCAAAAAAGCGGGCGACAAAGATAATTGTTATAATTTGGGCTAATAATATTGCCAGTGGGTCTTGAAAATTAGATTGCATCGAAGAAATAAAATCTTGCCAAGAACCTTTTCCTGTACCTACAACTTCTATTGTTTTATTTGCCTCTAAGTATTTACCTTTAGTAATGATCCAGTAAATTAAAGCTGTAAAACCTCCGGTTACTCCTATATAAAACAATGCGTTTTTGTAGTTCTTCATCCTATATTTTAAATAATGTAATTATTTTCTCAAAAATAATACAAATATGAGAAAAGGTAGCTAAGAAATCGTATCAATTTCAATTAACTTATTGTAAAAAAATAACTATAATTTATATAAATATCAGTATAAAAGTGCATTCAAATTTTAACCTTTCCTGTGTTTTTCACTACATTTGCAACCATTTTTAATACTTTTATGAGAAAGAAATCAAATGTAGGTTTCTGGGAATCCATTGCCAGAATCATACTTAAAAATAGAATCCTAATATTAGGGATTATTATTGCAATTACACTTTTCCTTGGCTATCAATGGAAAAACCTTGCCATGACATATACAGAGGCAAACTTGCTTCCAAAAGAGCATATAGCAAATAAAGATTATCAAAAATTCTTAGATAAGTTTGGAGAAGAAGGAAATCTTATCGTTATAGGTTTTAAAGATCCAACTTTTTTTACACCAAAAAACTACGCTGCCTGGAATGAATTAATGACAGGTCTAAAGAAATCTAAAGAAGTTGATTTGGTGGTTTCTTTAAATGATTTAAAGAAATTAGAAAAAGATACTGTAAACGAAAAATTTGTTCTAGCTCCGTTTATTGATCAAAAAAAAGCACTAGATCCTGAATATCTAAAAAAGGTACAATACGACTTGTTTCATAATTTGCCGTTTTATGAAGGGTTATTGTTCAATAAAGAAAGCGGAAGTATTCGGTCTGCGGTTTATATGAACAAAAAGCTTGTAAATACAGCGGAGAGAAAAACGTTTATTCTTGAAAATTTAGTTCCTAAAATCGATAAGTTTGAGAAAACAACCGGAATCGATTTGCGTGTTTCGGGAATGCCTTACATCAGAACGATCAATGCAGATAACATGAAAGGCGAAATTGGTCTTTTTATAGGCGCAGCTTTGCTTACAGTTTCTCTGATTTTCTTTTTCTTTTTCCGTTCGTTCAGAGCTACTTTTATTTCTGTTTGTATCTTAATTGTCGGAGTAATATGGTCCTTTGGAACACTAGGATTATTTCATTATAAAATCACGATCTTAACGGCTATAATTCCGCCTTTAATAATTGTTATTGGTATAACCAACTGTATTTTCCTGATTAATAAATACCAGCAGGAAATAAAATTGCATAACAATCAGGCAAAAGCATTACAGCGTATTATTTCTAAAATTGGAGTTTCAACTCTAATGACGAATCTAACTACTGCAATGGGATTTGCGACTTTTATGATTACGGGCAATGACTTACTTTTTGAATTTGGATTAGTAACATCAATAAATGTTATTTCGGTTTATTTACTAACGCTTTTAATTGTGCCAATTGTGTACAGTTTTATGTCGATTCCAAAAGAAAAACACTTGCATCATTTAACTAAAACCTACATTTCGGTACTATTGGATTGGGTAGAGAGTGTAGTGAAAAACAAACGTAAAGTTATATATACCATCTACGGATTGCTTTTGCTGTTTAGTATTATTGGGGTATCGCAAATGAAAGTTTCTGGAAGTTTGATTGGAGAAATGCCAAAAAGCGCTTCTTTCTTTAAAGATATTTTGTTTTACGAAAAGGAATTTAATGGAGTGATGCCATTAGAAATTATGATTGACACCAAACATAAAAAAGGAGTCATGAAATTATCGACAATGCGTAAAATGGACGAGTTGCAGGCTACAATCGAAGGAATGCCAGAATTATCTAAACCAGTTTCTATAGTAAATTTGGTTAAGTATTCAAAGCAAGCCTTTTATAATGGTAATCCCGAATATTACCAATTGCCAACTTCGCAAGAGCAAACATTTATTTTAACGTATGCTAAAAATGCGACCAAAAATAGCAAAGACAATTTAATGAAAAGCTACGTAGATTCGACAGGGCAATACGCTCGAATCACGACTTTTATGAGAGATATAGGTACAGATGAAATGGCTAAAGTCGAGAAGAAACTTCATTCTAAAATAGATGAAATTTTTCCGAAAGACCGTTATGAAGTTACAATAACAGGTAAAGCATTAGTTTTCCAGAAAGGGACTTCATATTTAGTAGATAATTTAATTGAATCACTAATTTTTGCCATTTTTGTTATTGCAGTACTTATGTTGTATTTGTTCAGATCGTTCAAAATGGTTTTTGCTTCGGTTATAACAAATATATTACCACTTTGTATTACATCTGGATTAATGGGGTATTTTGGGATTCCGCTTAAGCCATCAACAATATTAGTGTTTAGTATTGCATTTGGGATATCTGTAGATAATGCAATTCAGTTTATGGCAAAATACCGACATGATTTGTTACAGAATAATGGAAAGGTGAAAAAATCAGTTTTCAGTGCATTAAGAGAAACTGGAATAAGTACTTTTTATACTTCGGTTGTATTGATCTTAGGATTTGCAACGTTTACACTTTCAAGCTTTAGCGGAACAATCGCATTAGGAGGATTAATTTCCTGTACGCTGGCATTTGCGATGTTTGCAAACATATTAGTCTTACCAGCTTTGGTATTGACATTTGAAAAGAAAAAGGCAAAAAAAGAAGATAATATAAAAGGAGAGATTTAATCTCTCCTTTTTTTATAAATATATTTCAGGAAGTTATAACTGAATTTGTCTGTCGATTTGTTGGTCTAACGAGATGAAGGTTTCTGTTCTGGAAACGCCCTCAATTGCCTGAATTTTGGTGTTTAATAACTGCATTAAATGTTCGTTGTCACGACATATTATTTTAATTAATATCGACCAGTTTCCTGTTGTGTAGTGGCATTCGAGAACTTCAGGTATTTTTTTTAATTCTCTTACAGCTTCTGGATTTCGTGCAGCTTTATCAAGATATACACCTACAAACGCCATTGTGTTATATCCAAGAACTTTATTGTTTACGGTAAATTTTGAGCCAGATATTACACCCGATTGTTCTAGTTTGCGTAATCGCTGGTGGATTGCTGCACCCGAAATTCCGATTTTATTAGCAATCTGTAATATTGGTTTTCGTGCATCCTCCATTAAGTGTCGCAAAATTTCTTTATCGATACCATCTATTTCTATAACGAGTGAGTTGATTTTCATGTATTGTGATTTGAAACTAATTTGAGTAGTTTGGTTAAAGATAGAAACCAAATTTAATGATAAAACTTTAATTTTATACAAAACAATCCCAAACTTGTCATTTCGACGAAGGAGAAATCTCCACGAGTAGCTATCCTATTTTTATTATAGCCCATGGTTTCAACCGTGCGGTACAGATTGTGAAAATGCATTGCGCTCCAACGGTTGAAACCGTTGGCAATGTCTGCAATGTGTTATTGGTGTTTGTAATCTGTTATTGGGTTATTATTTTGATAAAAGCACAAGTTTAAAGTTTTTCTCCGATATTATCTCATTCTGGCGGAGTCGAAGAATGAAATCGGAATCTTTGTCAAAGTTTAGAACTTTGAGAAAGATGGGTTGGGATTAAAGTTGAAATAAAACAAAAATTTCAAGTTATAAGTGATGTAGGTTTTTGTATTGTTTGAAGTTAGGATTTGAGCATAAAAAAAGCCGCGAATTTCGCAGCTTTTTTATTTATTTAGATAAAAGGATTATTTTCCTTTATTTGCTTCAGCAATATATTTTTCTAATGCCATTGTCATTGATGGAGTCTCTGGAGTTGGAGCAAGAATATCTATTCTTAAACCATAATCTAAAGCCTCTTTTTGAGTCGTGCTTCCAAAAACTGCTATCCTAGTATCATTTTGTTTGAAATCAGGAAAGTTTTTAAATAATGATTTTATTCCCGTTGGGCTGAAAAAAGCTAAGATGTCATAATAAACATCTGCCAAATCAGATAAATCGCTCATTACAGTTTTGTAAAAAATTGCTTGAGTCCAATCTACTTTTAAGTTATTTAAAGTAATAGGAGCATCCGCATTTAATTGATCAGAAGCTGGTAGTAAGAATTTTTCGTCTTTGTACTTTTTGATTAATGGAGATAAATCTGCAAAATCTTTTGCACCAACATAAATTTTACGTTTTCTGTACACTACATATTTTTGTAGGTAAAAAGCAACGGCTTCCGATTGACAAAAATATTTTAATCCTTCAGGAACTTTATAACGCATTTCCTCAGCTACTCTAAAAAAATGATCAACAGCGTTTCTGCTTGTTAATATGATTGCAGTGTAATGATTAAGATCGATTTTTTGAAGTCGAATCTCTTTAGCGTTAACTCCTTCCACGTGAATGAAAGGTCTGAAATCAATTTTTATTTTGTGTTTCTGTTGGAGCTCAAAATAAGGGGAGTTTTCCACTTTAGGTTCAGGCTGTGACACCAAAATTGTTTTCACTTTCATAAGTTGTAATATTTTCTAAGCACTCCCTTTGGTAAACCAATAATACATAAAATAATAAGGGGCTATTTCAAGAGTGCAAAGATATAAAATAAAATAAAATAACTTACTCAATATTACGTTTTGATAGTTTTTAATTGAAATAAAATAAGAGAACAGGCTAATACATAGGGAAATAGCGAGTATTGTTAGCGGTACATTTTTTGAAATACCGTCATAATAGAACAAAATAGCATT
The DNA here is from genome assembly GCF_000737695.1 of Flavobacterium hydatis. Taxonomy (GTDB): domain Bacteria; phylum Bacteroidota; class Bacteroidia; order Flavobacteriales; family Flavobacteriaceae; genus Flavobacterium; species Flavobacterium hydatis. Next base: position 79,362 of record NZ_JPRM01000001.1, on the reverse strand, counting down.
AACAGGAAGGATCAAAATACCTATATAAGCTCTGTAGGTAACTTTTTGTAAGTTAAAATGCTCGATAAATTCTTCAATATTGAATGAAGTAGCAATTATTTTCTCAATTAAGTATTTTGATAAAATAAAGAATCCTAGTAAAGTTGTGATTTGGATATAAAGAGTCCAATCGGTTTTTGATGCATGTCCAAAACTACTTAGGGTAAGTTGTATAAAGAATGCAAAAGAAATGATTTGCAAGAAAAATAAGGCGATTGTAAAACCGCTTTTTATGTGGCTACTATCTCTGTATATTTTGGCATATTTATCAGAGAAAATCAATTTTGTGAAGTCTCCAAAACGGCTTTCATATATAGACTTTGTCATAGCAATAACAGCAAAGCATAACACAAATAAAAGTGTTGCCCAGTCTTTGTTTTCAGTAATTCTTGGATGAAGTTGTTCAATCATAGCGATGCAAAATTAGTAATTTTTTGTCTCAATACTTTTATTATAACTTTATTATGAATGAAATGCTATAAAAAGTTTACTTTTGCGGTGAAATTACTCAGAAAAATGAATGATTGTATTGTCATAATTCCCACTTACAACGAAATCGAAAACATTGAAAGCATTATTAGAGCTGTGCTTTCTCAACATAAATCTTTTCACCTTCTTATTGTTGATGATAATTCGCCAGATCGCACTGCAGATAAGGTTGTTATGCTTCAGGAAGAGTTTGAGGGGAAATTATTTTTAGAAAACAGAGCTAAAAAAGCAGGCTTAGGAACTGCTTATGTTCATGGTTTTAAATGGGCTCTAGAGCGAAAATATAATTACATCTTCGAAATGGATGCTGATTTTTCGCATAATCCAAATGATCTCGAAAAACTTTTTGATGCCTGTCATTTTGGTGGAGCAGATTTGGCTATTGGGTCAAGATATGTAAAAGGAGTAAACGTTGTAAACTGGCCGTTAAGCCGTGTATTGATGTCTTATTTTGCATCGGTGTATGTGAAATTCATTACAGGAATGAAAATACATGATGCTACAGCTGGATTTGTATGTTATAAAAGAGAAGTCTTGGAAGCTATTAATCTTAACAAAATAAAATTTGTAGGATATGCTTTTCAGATTGAAATGAAATATAGAACGTATTGCAAAAAGTTTGAAATTGTCGAAGTTCCTATTATTTTTACAGATAGAACTAAGGGGGTTTCTAAAATGAGTAATGCTATTATTAAAGAGGCAATTTTTGGAGTTATCTCACTTCGACTAAGAAAATTAGTCAATTCATTATAAACCAATATTAAGGATGAATAGGATTTTAATAAAAAATGCTAAGATTGTAAACGAAGGATCAATTTTTGAAGGCGATTTGCTAATCGAAAATGATATAATTGTAGAGATTTCGGATAGTATAAGTTTGAAGTCTTCTAATTGTGTTGTGATTGATGCCGAAGGAAATTACTTAATGCCGGGAGCTATAGATGATCAAGTACATTTTAGAGAGCCTGGATTAACACATAAAGGAGATATCGAATCGGAGTCTAAGGCAGCAGTTGCTGGAGGAATTACTTCGTTTATTGAGCAGCCTAACACGGTTCCTAATGCTGTAACTCAGGAAATATTAGAAGAAAAATACCAGATAGCATCAAAGAAATCATATGCGAATTATTCGTTTATGATGGGAGCTACCAACGATAATTTGGAAGAAGTTTTAAAAACAAATCCAAAAAATGTAGCTGGAATTAAGATATTTCTAGGTTCATCAACCGGAAATATGTTAGTGGATAATGAAGCTACACTCGAAAAAATATTCTCTAGTACACCAATGCTTATTGCGGTACATTGTGAGGACGAAACAACAATCCAGAATAATCTGGAAAAATATAAAGCTGAGTATGGCGAAGATGTTCCTGTAACAGTACATCATTTAATTCGTAGTGCAGAGGCGTGTTATTTGTCTTCATCCAAGGCAATTGCTTTGGCTAAGAAAACTGGAGCTCGTTTGCATATTTTTCATCTTTCGACTGCTAAAGAAATGGAATTGTTTACAAACAAAATTCCTTTGGAAGAAAAGAAAATCACTGCCGAGGTTTGTGTACATCATTTATGGTTTACAGATGAGGATTATAAAACTAAAGGGAACTTTATAAAATGGAATCCTGCTGTAAAAACGGCAGATGATCGTAAAGCACTTTGGGAAGCTTTGATAGATGGGCGAATTGATGTAATTGCTACAGATCATGCGCCACATACTAAAGAAGAAAAGAAACAATCATATTTAAAAGCTCCTTCGGGAGGACCTTTGGTTCAGCATGCTGTGGTAGCTATGTTTGAAGCACATCATCAAGGAAAAATTAGCGTTGAGAAAATCGTTGAGAAAATGTGTCACAATCCTGCTAAGATTTTTAAGATCGAAAAAAGAGGTTTTATCAGAGAAGGGTATTATGCCGATTTGGTAATTGTAAATCCAGGTTTGCCTTGGAGTGTGAATACAGATAATATTTTAGCAAAATGTAAATGGTCTCCATTTGAAGGTTTTACATTTAAATCTAGAATCACACATACTTTTGTTAATGGACAATTAGTTTACAATTCTTTCAAAGTAAAAAATGTTCACGCTGGAAAAAGATTATTATTTGATAGATAAGATATGAAGAAAATAATCATAATTATTTCAGTATTAATGCTTGCAGTTGGATGCAAAAAAGAATTGGTTCCAAAACCAGAAGGACTTGTTGAAAGAGAAAAGATGATAGATATTATGTATGATTTATCATTGTTGGAAGCAATAAAATACCAAAATCCAATGTCTCTTGATTCTAGCGATACTAATCCTACCAGATTTATATTGAAAAAATATAAAGTAGATAGTTTGCAATTTGTAAAGAGTAATATGTATTACGCTGCAAATTATAATGATTATAAAGATATGTTTGATCAGATTAGTGCGCGTATAGAAAAAAATAAAAAGAAAGTAGATTCATTAATTAAAATTGAGGAAAAGAAAAAGAAATTGCTCGAAAAGAAAGGCAAAGTAGTTAAAAAAGACTCAATTGAAATTAAAGTGAAGCTTAAAGCAGATGATTCGGAACAGATAAATAATCCTGATTCGATAAAAGGAAAACAGAAGCTAAAATTAAAATAATTAGCTTTCTTATAAGGTAGAAACCTCTTTAATGTATTGATGGATATTTATGAAGTCAGTTTTTAAAGAGGTTTTTATTTTTTCATTAGAGTATAAGTCTTTTGTATAAGACGATTTTGCAGTCGCTTTTGTAATCTGCCTCTTCTTGAAGAAAAAAGTAGATAAAAACCAATCGATACGCCATATTATTTTCATAAATAAAGGACTTGCATGAATTGTAGGTCTTTTTACTTTTAATGCGTCAGCGATAGTATTTAAAACATCTTGGAAAACGACATTATCAGCGATTAAAGTAAATCGTTCGTTTTTTATATCGCTTTTCATTAATGTTACCGCGATTCTCACAACATCATCTACAGCAACAAATCCGGTACTTCCTAGTGTGTAAAAAGGGAGCCCGTTGGCTACTTTAGTATAAAGTTCCGCGCTTCCTTGTTCGTCATTTTTAGATTTTGGGATAGGACCTAAAATAACTCCAGGATTTATAATAACAACATCTAGGCCTTCTTGCCAACTACGCCAAACTTCCATTTCGGCACCATATTTAGATATTGCATAATCACTATGTGGTTTCTCAGGATTCCATTCCGTTTCTTCGGTTATAATAGTTTCATGCGCGGCAAGGTCGCCAAGAGCTGCTATGGAACTTACAAAACATAATTTTTTTATTTGCTTTGCAATACAAAAATTGACAATGTTTGCTGTGCCTTCGATATTGGTTTTTCTAACTAAGTCTTCGTCCTTTGGATTAAATGAGATTAAAGCTGCGCAATGATATACATAATCAATATCTACAAAAGCAGTTTCTAGCGAAGGAACATCTAGGATATCGGCTTCTATCCACTGGATAGATTCGAATAAATGTGATTTTTTATATAAATCAAAAACTGATTTTGTTCTTTCTATTTTATTTGCATTTCGGTAAATTGCCCGAACGTTGTCTCCATTTTTAATTAAATGAAGTAATAAATGTGCACCAACTAAACCTGTTCCTCCTGTTACTAAAACCATTTTGTAAAGATAATACTTTCGATTTATCTACATACAAATTTTGTTCGATTCAGAGTATAGATAATAAATAAGGCATATTAAAAACTGTCTTTTTAATATGCCTTATTTGTTTGTAAGATTATAAGTTTTGTTTCTTAGAAGATTGTGTATCCTAAAACAAAATCTATTGAGCTATATTTTGCAGAATAATCTAGATACTCGCGCATTAATTCTTTTTTGGTATTTAATCTTGCTTCTACGCTAAATTTATTTTTGAAGTTATACCCCAAACCGAAAGCAAAATTACCTCCTGAATAACTGTTGTATTCTTTTGTGCTTTTATTTGTTACATCGGTGTAAGTAATATCTGTTTTACTTCCTGCATCAAATGCATAAGCTACGTTTATAAAAATTTTGGAGGTTTGATTTAAAAACATATAATGTCTTATTCCGATAGGGATTTGTACAGAAGTGTATTTTACTTTTGCATTATGAGGAGTTTCAGGGCTTATTATAAATCCACTAGGAACATTATATGTTTTTTCATCCTGGTAGGTTTGATACGCAGGATTTATAAAAATACTCCATTTGTTTTTGTTGTATGGGAGGATATACTCAGCCTCGGCACCAAACTTGAAGTTAATTTTATTATCAAGGTCTACGTTCTCGCGAGCAACGTAATCATTTTTAATAGATAATGATGCAATGCTTACGCTAGGTGTTATTTTGACTGAGAAATGACCTTTATTTACTTGCTTTTTTTTCTCCACATCAGCAAGATTAGGCTGAGCGTTATTGTATTTTGTGAAATACTTGGTAAGATCGGATTTGTTGTAACTAAGTTTTATAATATCTTTTTCAGTTGTGTTTTCTGTTTTTACATTTTGAAACAATTGTTGTTTGTATTCATTGTTTTCGGCTAGTTTTGTTGGAGCATCGTTACCATCAATCTGATAATATTTTATATAAATAAGTTGTCCTACAGGGATCGTTTTTGTTTCGTAGAAATATCTATTAAGGTTTTGATCGGTATAGCTATATAGTGTAGCATCTCCTTTTATAAGTACTTTTAAGAAAATTACTTCTTCTTTAAAAACAGGGTTTCTATCAGCTAATAACTTATTTGGTTCGTCACTTGTGCGATCTATTTTTATTTTAAATCTTTTAAATGTGGTTTCATTATCGATTCCAAACTCTTGGACATTTCTGATATTCTCAACTTTAAAGTCGTTGTCGCCAAAGTTTGTTTTGTATTTAAAATCTGTTGGATTGTTTTTCCAGTCTATGTTTTTGATAAAACATTCTATGCGGTTTCCATTATTTAAAATATAATATCCTTTTTCGAAAGATATTTGAGCATAAGAAAAAGTGAAGCAGAAAAATAATAGAATTGTAATTAATAGTGGTTTTTTCATGGTAATTTGTTAATTTCTTGCGAAAGTAGCTATTTTAAATTGCATATTCTGATTTATATTATAAATGCGCAATTAAAACATAAATTGTTTATCTAGGTATAGTCTTCATTGTTTAAATCCAACGGTTAATATTTTATAGGACAGAAATGAAAAATCTTTTACAACATGAGCGTTTTATAGTATTTACTCCTAATGGAATTAATTATATTTGTAAAAATTATTTTAAAAGAAATGAAAAATTTTATTGAAGAAGTAACTTGGAGAGGAATGCTTCACGACGTTATGCCAGGTACTGAAGAACATTTGATGGAACAAATGAGAGTGGCATATGTGGGAATTGATCCAACTGCGGATTCATTACATATAGGGCACTTGGTTAGTGTAATGCTATTAAGACATTTTCAGTTATCAGGGCACAAACCATTAGCGTTAGTTGGTGGGGCAACAGGTATGATTGGTGATCCATCAGGAAAATCGAATGAAAGAAATTTACTTGACGAAACAACTTTACGTCATAACCAAGAAGCTATAAAAGGGCAGTTGTCTCGATTTTTAGACTTTACTTCAGACGCTGCTAATGCTGCTGAATTGGTGAATAATTATGATTGGATGAAAGAATTTTCATTCCTTGATTTTATTCGTGATGTGGGTAAACATATTACAGTAAACTATATGATGGCGAAAGATTCTGTAAAGAAAAGATTGACATCTGAAGCTGCCGAAGGTATGTCGTTTACAGAGTTTACATATCAGTTAGTTCAAGGATATGACTTTTTGCACTTGTATAAAAACAAAAAATGTACCCTACAAATGGGGGGAAGTGACCAATGGGGGAATATCACCACGGGAACGGAATTGGTAAGAAGAATGGAAAGCGGAAAAGCTTATGCTTTAACTTGCCCGTTAATTACAAAAGCTGACGGAACAAAATTCGGAAAATCAGAAGGTGGAAATATCTGGCTGGATGCAGCAAGAACATCTCCATACAAGTTTTACCAATATTGGTTAAACACATCAGATGTTGATGCTGAAAAATATATCAAAATTTTCACTTTCTTATCAAAAGAAGAAATTGAATCTTTGACAATAGAACATAGAGAAACACCACATTTGCGTATTTTGCAAAAAAGATTAGCTGAAGAAATTACTGTAATGGTACACTCTGCTGCGGATTTAGAAAATGCAATTAAAGCTTCGGGCATCTTATTCGGAAATTCTACTTCAGATGATTTAAAGCAATTAGATGAAGCGACTTTCTTAGATGTTTTTGATGGTGTGCCTCAAGCAGAAATTGCAAAAGCTGACCTTGAAAGCGGATTAGAGATTATAAGCGTTCTGAATGAAAAAACAGGATTCTTTAAATCAAATGGAGAAGCAAGACGTGCTCTTACAGCTAATTCTATTTCGGTTAACCGAGAAAAAATAACAGAAGAATTTGTTCTTTCTAATAAAGATTTAATCAATAATCAATTTGTATTATTACAAAGCGGAAAGAAAAATTATTTTGTGATAAGAGTGGTTTAATCGTAAGTTTCGGTTAACCGATTTAACAAATAAACAAATCAACTTTTTTACAAAACCATTAGGTTACAACCTCTAATATCAGAGTTATCAAAACGTCCCAATACCTCGAAAGAGTTGTTGGGATATTTTTTTCCCAAATCTTGCGTAGCGATAAAGGAGCATGAATTAATATTAGCCAAGTCGATTACGTTTATACCACCAGTTTTTCCTTCTTTTACATAAGTTAAAGCATCTTCGGTATCACGAATAAGTACTTGAATCCATGAAGGACATTCGAATATTCCTTCTCCTAAAGAATAAGCTTGCGATAATAATTCGGTCATACCATACTCAGAATGAATTGCCGATACTCCAAAACCTTCACATAATTCTTTATGTAATTCTTCGCGAATCATTTCTTTGCGTTTGCCTTTCATTCCGCCAGTTTCCATTATGATGGTATTTTGCAGTTTAAAGGAGTTTTTTTCGATTAAATCTAATAAAGCGTATGTTACACCAATTAAGATAGTATTTTGTCCTGACTGGTCTAATTCGATTAGTTTTTGGGTAAGTTCTTCGTGGTTGTGTAAATAAAACCCGCTTTCTGGACGATTTGATAATTTAATTAAATCTTCGACCATGTATATTAAAGAAGATCCGTCACGTTCTAAATAAGAAGGTAAAAGTGCTAGTACAACATAATCTTCGATATTGCCGTAAAACTCAGAAAATCCTTTGCGATAACTTTCTTCATACAAAGAAACATCAGTAACAATATGCCTGCTAGTAATCATTCCTGTTGTACCGCTACTAGTAAAAGTAACTTGCGCAGGATTAGGATTTGAAACTACATTATGGCTCTTAAAGAACTGGATTGGTAAGAAAGGAATTTGCGTAAGAGATTTTACTTTTTGCGGATCTGTTTTAAGATAATCACAGAATGTTCGATATACTACGTTGTTTTCATATTGAAAGCGAAACACTTTCAATGCTATTTTTTCAAATTGCTTGTGATTGGAAATCGTAAATATATCGGTTGTTGTAATCAAGATCTTTTTTTTGCAAAGGTAATTTATTTAAAAGAAAAAGCTCCAAAATTACTTTGGAGCTTTTTTATGTTTTTATTTTGAAAATTTACCTGACAATTAACTTTCTAGTTGCAGTTGCGTTCTCTTCATTTATTTTTATGATATAAACCCCTGGAGAAAGATTAGAAACATTAAGTTCTTTTGAACTTAATTGTGTTTGTAGGACTTTTTTCCCCAGTACGTCAAAAATGGTTATCTCTTTTTCTAAATCATTTTTAGACGAAATGTATACTTTACCATTACTCACAGGGTTTGGGTACAAACTTAAGCCCTCTATAACAGTGCCGTCTTGCGGTTTTGGCAGTTGTTTACTGTCTTGTGCCGAGACACTTACAGTAAAGAAAAAAGCCAATAAGAATGTAATATAAAAGTAGTTTTTTGCCATCACTTAAATTTAGTATTAGTAAATATACAAAAAAGTTTTCAAAAACTACGCCAAAAAAAAACATCCTATAATTTTAGGATGTTTTTAACATTTATAAGTGTATTTTCTTGATTAGAAACCTACTGACCAACCTGTTGCCCATGTTGGTTGTGCGATACCGCTTCCAGCTCCTGTAGCAGCAGCAGATTCAGTAGCAACAGCACTAACATCAGCAGCAGTTCCGTCTGTTTTCTTTCCTTTAGTTTTAGCAGCTATATCAGAGATATAGTTTACGTTAGATACTTTTAAAGCTGTTCCAACAAAAGCAATAGTTTCGTCGTTTTCAACATCAATACCAGTTTTCCATCCGCTTAAAACAACATTTGAGATAAGACCTTTAGTTCCTCTTCTTAATTTGATAGCTTGGTTTTCTGTGTAAGTAGTTGCATCAGCAGCACTTCCAGGTCCAACAAGAGTCATGTTTGTAATAGTAGGGTTAGCGATTGGAGTATTAGCAAAACCTAATTCAAAGTTATCAGCTTCAATACCTCTATTTCCTTTTCCGAAATTTAATTTTCCGTACCAGTTAGTGTTTGTTCCATTCCATCCTTCAGTCCAGTCAAACTGATCGTCTTCGTTACCGATAGCGATTAAGTTTGTAGTGTTTACAGAACCTCCGAAGAATTCAAATCCATCATCAGCACCGTGAAAAGCTTGTACGTTTTCAACAACTGTACCCGAACCAACTCCAAAGAAAGAAAGTCCGTTAAATTCTTTTTCAGTGTTAAAAGCAGCTCCAGCATATTCAATTCTTAAAAATTTGATAGAACCTGAATTGTCATTAGATACAGTTCCACCGTAAGTTAAATCAGCAACTTCAGATTGAGCTGTACTTGCTCCACCACTAACGCGGTTAATTGGAGCTTTACCACAAATGACCAATCCTCCCCAGTCTCCAGCAGCTTTAGTCGCTAAACCACTTGTCATAACAACTGGTTTTGCAGCAGTACCATTTACATTAATTTTTCCTCCTTGAGCAATTGCTATATAAGCAGATGTTCCACCTGTACCTTGGATAACAGTTCCTGCAGGGATAGTTAAAGTAGCTCCACTGTTTACTTGTATTTTTCCAGTTAATTTGTACACTGTACCAGCATCAAGTACTACTTCTCCGTCGCTAATAATTCCTTTAAAGTTGTTTGCATCTACAACAAATGTTGAAGTTGGTTTGCTGTCTTTATTATTGTCATCACTAGAACAGCTTGTAAGTAAGCTAGTTGATAAAGCAATAATTCCAAATAGTTTTACAATTGATTTTTTCATGGTTGTTTTGATAATTTTTTTGTTTAATATCTTATTGCAAAGATGAATTAGAAATCTTTTACGGATGTTATGTAAGTGTGATTGTTAGTTTAATAAAAGCCTATGTTAAGATTAACTTAATGTTACTTACTTGTTAACTAAAGTTTTGATTTATAGGGAGTAATTGTTAATGGGCTGTTTGCGTGTGTTGTTTAAATGAAAAAAGGATCAACAATTTAATGTTGATCCTTTTCTTATTTTGTATTGGGTGTATTTTAGAAAGTATAATTAAGTTTGAAGCTTAATCCTAATCCTTTTTTGTATGATAAAACATTTACATCTCCAGAGCTGTTTTCCTGAACTCTATTAATTGTAGGATCTAGAATGTTTTTTACAACAAGATCTAATCCTAAATTTTTATTCAGCTTAGTTTTTGCGATAAAGTCTAATGAACCAAATGCTTTGTCTACTAAATCACCTCTACCGTTTGTTCCGATAGCATTTATTCTGTCTGAAAAATAAGAGTATGCAATAGTCGTGTTTAAACTTTTTTCTTTATTGCTCCATTCTGTCAAATAAGAAAGGTCGGCATTTAAAAGCAAATCAGAAGCTCCGGTAAATTGACTCTTTTTATTTGTAAAGTCAACTTGGTAATCTGTTTCGTTGTTAACTTTATCAGAATTTAATTCTTGATTACTATATAAGTAAGATGCATTAATACCAGCAGTAAGTTTTTTTGAATCGTTAAAGCTAAAAATCTGTTTACGGTATTCAACTTCACCTCCAGCAACGTATCCGTAATCTCCTGTATTAATATATGAGATATCATTTGAAGAAGATGCAATTGTAACTTCATTCATTGGGTTAAGGATGTATTTACCAAAAGCTGTAAACGAAATTAACTCATCGCTTTTAGGGAACATTTCCCATTTCAAGTCTAAGTTGTAATCATCTGATTCGTATAAATATGGGTTACCTACTTTTACTTGTAAAACTTCTTCGTAAACAAATAATGCTCTTTCTTTAAACTGAGGTAAAGTATATGTTTTACTAAATCCTAAACGAAGATTTTGTTTTTCATTCAACTCATATTTCATTGTTAAGCTTGGTAAAAAAGCTAATTTTTCTAATTTATCACTTCCAACATCTCCTAATTGAGTATCCCAGTTAACATCTTGAACTACTGATTCTAAACGAAGACCTAAAACAGCTGTTAATTTAGGGTTGAATTTGTATTCTGTATTAATAAAACCACCGTAGATAGTTTGTTTTCCATCGTAAGTTTGAGGATCTAAAGAGTTAGCAACTTGTGAATTTCCTCTAAAAGTAGAAATATTAAAGTATCCATTGTTTAAGTTGTCATTGTTGTAAAACAAATCTAAATTGTTTGGATCTACAATGAAGTTTCTGTAACCATCATTCGATTGAAAGTTAAATTGAGTAGCTTCAAAATTTCTGTTTTTAATTCTTCCAGATGCTCCTAAAGTGAATTTTCCTTTAAATTCATCATCACTAGTTTTATTAAACTTATAATCTATAGAAACATTTGCAGCTAATTCATTTTCTTTCAGTTTTTGAAAATATCTGTTATTTTCTGGTCTAGAAATAGTAGATAATACATACCCGGTTGGCTCGTTTCTAAAAGTGTTTTGAACTCTGTCTGGCATTGATCCGTCTACAAGATTGTATGAAACTCCCCAGTTTAATTTTGATCTGTCTGTTAGTTTGTGATCTCCTAATAATTGATTTACCCAAAGACTGTTTTTTTCGTAATTAAAACGACGAATTAAACCATTTCCGTTATTAGCGATATCTACAATGTAACCGTAATACTCTTCTTTAGATTGAGTAGAGGTGTTGATGTAAAGTGTATTGAAGTTGATTTTATTGTTAGCGTTAACTTTGTATCCTACATTTAATAAACCAGTAGAGTTCGTTTGGTAGCTCATATCTGTGTAAGAATAGAAATCTTTATATGCTACACCAGCTCCATTTACACTTCCTTTTGCAGTACCGTTTTTAACAGCATTATATTCATTACCAAAATTAGCTGTGGCAAAAAAGCTTAATTTTCCTTGTTCACCTACGTTGAAAGATTTTCCTCCAGAAAGACCAATTGATCCTGCAAAAGGAGCTTTTCCGTCCATTTGTAAAGTGTTGTAATTGTATTGAGTAAGTGGATTATTAGGAATTGACGGGTTTGAAAAACCAAAACTATTAATACCTCTTTGTAATTTAAAATCATCTTGAGTTATTGCGTTTGTGTTAACATTTGATCCCATTTCGATTTTAAAATAACCATTACCTTTGTAATCTTTAGATGCGATATCTACGTTTCCTCCAGCAAAATCTCCATATAATTTACTACTGTAAACTTTATCAACAGATACATATTCAACAATATCAGTAGAGAAAATATCTAAATTAATGTTTTTCTTCTCTGGATCATTTGATGGTATTGGTAAGCCATTCATGGTTGTAGAGTTGTAACGGTCCCCTAAACCTCTTACAAATATATTACCAGTTCCTTCTTGTTTTGTAATACCAGTAGTTTTGGTAACAGCAGTTGCTACATCGCTAACCCCTTTACGTGAAAGTTCTTGAGCCCCAATAGATTGTTTTATTTCTACCGCATTTTTTTGTTCTAAAAGTAAAGCAGATTCTTTTTGTTTGCTTACAGATGAAGCTTTTACTACAACATCTTTTAGTGTATAACTCCCCGAAGATAACGTTTGGTTAACAGTTGTAGTTTCATTCGATTTAACAATTACTGGAACTTCTACAGTTTCATACCCCAAGAAACTATAAATTACAGTATAGCTACCAGGAGCTATGCTTATTGTATATTTACCATCGATGTCGGTATTTGCACTGTTGTTTGTTCCTTTAATAAGGATATTTGCAAATGGTAGTGCTTCATTATTAGTTTGTTTGTCTGTTAAAACCCCAGAAATTGTACCTTTGGTCTGAGCCATAGAAACAGCACAAATAAATAATGTAATAAATAGAAATTTTAAGTTGAATTTCATTTTCGTTTGTTGTTTGTTTATTTTTTTGCAAATAAAAGACGGCTTTGTAAAGTTCGTGTTAGCTACTTGTTATTGTTTTGTCTCTAATATATTATGAAATTGTTATGAGATTAAATTACGGTTAACACTACTTTTTAACAGTCGATTTATTATTATCTTTACACTCGCAACTACAATCATTGAATATTATATAGTATAAGTATCAATGAGATAACCCAATTTTTGCTATTTTATGAAAAAAACACAAACTAAGATTTTACTAGTAGATGATGAACCGGATATTTTAGAAATTGTTGGATATAACCTTTCTCAAGAAGGGTATCAAATAATTACAGCCTCAAACGGAAAAGATGCAATTGCAAAAGCACAAAAGGAATTGCCAGATCTTATAATAATGGATGTTATGATGGCCGAAATGGATGGTATGGAAGCTTGTGAACACATCCGAAAAATACCCGAATTAAATAATGTTATCATTACTTTCCTAACAGCAAGAAGCGAAGATTACTCGCAAGTAGCTGGTTTTGATGCTGGAGCTGATGATTATATCACTAAACCTATTAAACCAAAATTATTGGTAAGTAAGGTAAAAGCATTATTAAGACGTTTAAAAGAGCAAGAAGTTAGTAGCGATACATTAAATGTAGGTGGAATCGAAATTAACCGTGAAGAATATAAAATCGTAAAAGATAATATAGAGATTGCTTTACCTAGAAAAGAATTCGAATTATTCTATTTATTAGCTTCAAAACCAGGAAAAGTATTCAAACGTGATGAAATACTTGATAAAGTTTGGGGTAATGAAGTAGTTGTAGGAGGAAGAACGATTGACGTGCACATTCGAAAATTAAGAGAAAAAATAGGCGAAGATTTATTCAAAACCATCAAAGGAGTAGGTTACAAATTCGAGGTTTAAAATAAAGATTACCAACCAAAAGCATAATGCAAAGAAATCAGAATTATCTTTGTAGAAAGCTATCAATGAATTAAATGAAAATAAGTTTTAAAAAAACCTATAAGTTTGCTGTAAAGTCAGCACTATATATAAGTCTCTTTTCTACAGGATTCGTAATAATCCTGATTTTATTATTTTTCAAAAATAAAACAGAACATTTATTACCATTTAGCCTTGTTTTTCTTGTATCTGTGTATGCGTTCTCATTTATGGTTTTACAATACCGTGTAGAACGTTTTATTTACCGCAGAGTAAAGAAAATCTACGATGAGGTTTCGTTACTGGAATCCAGTACACTTATCAACCAGCCGATAACTACCGACATGGAAACGCTTTCGCGTGAAGTCAAAAAATTTGCTACCGATAAAAAGTTAGAAATTGAAATGCTCGAAATTCGTGAAGAATACCGTCGTGAATTTCTAGGTAATGTTTCGCACGAACTTAAAACACCATTATTTACAGTTCAAGGTTATATTTCGACTTTATTAGATGGAGCAATGGAAGACAAAACCATCAGAAAAAAATATCTTAAACGTGCCGAAAAAGGAGTAGAGCGATTAATTTATATTGTCGAAGATTTAGACATGATTACTAAATTAGAAACGGGCGATTTAAATTTGATTATTACCGATTTTGATATCATCGAACTTATCCAGAATGTTTTTGATTTATTGGAAATGAAAGCCGATAAAAAGAAGATAAAATTAACATACGAGAAAAAATTCCTTCAGCCAATTTTAGTTAAAGGAGATAAAGACAGAATCCAACAGATACTAGAGAATTTGATTGTGAACTCTATCAAATACGGTAAACAAGGCGGAACTACAGAGGTAGGAGTTGTAAATCTTACAAAGAAAAAAGTACTTATTCGTATTAGCGATAACGGAGAAGGTGTTGAAAAACAAAATATACCAAGGCTTTTTGAGCGTTTTTATAGAGTAGATAAAAGTGGAGCACGATCTGAGGGTGGTTCTGGTTTAGGTCTTGCTATTGTAAAACATATTATCGAAGCTCATAAAGAAAAAGTGTACGTAGAGAGTGAGTTTGGAATAGGTTCGGAGTTTTCGTTTACCCTAGAAAAAGCTCATAAAAGCACTAATGTCGAGGTTAAATAATTGTAATTAAAATACTTTAAATAAAGGAGTAATCATCCCGTTTTAACATGCATTTAAAGTTGTAGATTACCTCTTAATATTAAATTCTTATTATGATAACATCTTGGTAACGTTATGTTAACCTTGATGATTGAATTTTGCACCCTGAACGAGGAGTTTAAAAAAGTAAGATGAGAAAAGTTTTAGTAGTAGCTTTATCTTTAATGGCAGGGTTAACCTATGCACAGGAAGGAAAAGTAAATAAGGATGAGATTAAGAAAGAGGTAGTTCGAATTTTAGACTCTATAAATAAGGCAAAAGAAATTGCAACTATAGCAGAACCAAAGTTGGAACCTGTTCATAAAAATGAAGAAAAGGAACACTGGTACGAAAAAATTTCTTTGCGAGGTTATGCACAAATAAGATATAACGGATTGTTGTCTACAAATGATAAGGTTTCATGCGAGCAGTGTGATAGATCATGGGGAACAACATCTACAGAGCCAGATGCAAAATCTAATAATGGATTTTTTATCAGACGTGCTCGATTGGTATTTTCGGGACAAATTCACCCGAACGTATTTTTTTACTTCCAACCCGATTTTGCAAGTTCACCAAGTACAGGAATCAACAACTTTGTTCAGGTTAGAGATATATACTTCGATGTTTCATTTGATCCTAAGAGAGAATATCGTGTTCGTGTAGGACAAAGTAAAATTCCTTATGGTTTTGAAAACATGCAATCTAGTTCTGTAAGACTTGCCTTAGATAGAAATGATGCGATGAATAGTGCTATATTAAATGAGCGTGATTTAGGAGTGTTTTTTTATTGGGCACCAAGCAAAATAAGAGAACGTTTTGAAATGTTAGTTAAAGATGGTTACAAAGGATCAGGTGATTATGGTGTTTTTGCTTTTGGAGTTTACAACGGACAAATTGCTAATAAATTAGATAGCAACAGAGATTTAAATGTTGTAGCGAGAGTAACTTATCCTTTTGTAGTAGGAAGCCAGATTATTGAACCAGGAATCCAAGCTTATTCAGGAAAATGGGCATTTACAACCGAGGTTTCATCGGGAGTAGCAATAGATAATAAGCAATATGTAAAAGATCAGAGAGTAGGTGCAACATTTGTATTATATCCTAGACCTTTCGGAATTCAAACGGAGTATAATATTGGTAAAGGACCTCGTTATAATAAAGAAACAAATAGTATCGATGTAACAAACATAAATGGTGGTTATGTTTTACTAAATTATAAACTGGATTTAGGAAAACAATTATTATATCCTTTTGCAAAATTCCAATATTATGATGGAGGAAAGAAATATGAAAAGGATGCCAGAAGTTATGTGGTTAGAGATTATGAAATAGGAATAGAATGGCAACCTCTAAAAGCACTAGAACTTACAGCAGAATATGTTATCGCCGATAGAACTTTTGAAGATAGTGTATTGCCTAATAATCGCCAACAAGGTAATTTGTTGAGATTACAAGCTCAATTTAATTTCTAAAAAAAAATAGAAACATATAAATGGAGTTTGTTATTTTTCGAAAACGGAAAATAATGAACTCCATTTTGCTTTCTTCTTATATTGAGGCAATCCTTTATATTCTTTAATCTTTGCAATATCCTCAATCTTAAAATCATCTTGTAGTGCATAAGGCACAAGACCTTCTTCTTGTAATTTCTCAGCAAGATATAATTGCTCATATTGCCCGGGAGTAGGTATAAAAAAAGCTTTTTTCTCTAGTTTTACTAAATCCATAACGGTCGTATAACCCGAGCGACATAAGATTTGTTCACTTTCGTTAAAAGTTTGTTCTAGCTGACGCGTATTCATGAAATTGTAATACGTAACATTCCCAACGATTTCCTTTTTTTGATCTTTTTCGACAATACCTTTTACAAAAACTACTTTTCCGTCGTAGCGAAGAGTTTCGTGCTTTAATTTCTCTTCAAGGTAACCACGCTGAGGTTCTGGTCCAGATAAGATAACCATTAAATCATATACTTTAGGCGTTTCTTTCTTGCGCATTCTGCTCATTGGACCTATGTACCTTAACTTGATTTTTTTAGTTTTTAAATGACCTAAATCTCCAGTTAAATTTGGACTCTTTTTCATGTCGGGAACCCAACACTCAGTATATTTTTTTATAAAATATTGATGACATTTACTCGTAAACCAAGTAGTATTACCTGTCATAACATTTAGTTGATGCGTTATAAAAACCGAAGGTATTTTGTCGCTGTAAACTCCCAAACGATTATCAGAAATGATACCGTCGATACCATATTTTTTTATCCAGGATTTTACCATTTTTTTTTCGTCTAAAATAGCTTCAATCATCTTAGGACAATTTTTGATTAATTTCCATTTAAAGTTTTTACCATTCTTGGCATATTCTATTTGATAAGAAGGTAATTCTAGTGTTTGGATATATGGGAACTCTTTTCGTAATAGCTCTAAAGCAATACCATCAGAGGCAATTATTGGGATGTAATTATTTTCCTGTAATGCTTTAATTATCGGGATGCATCTTGTGGCGTGACCTAAACCCCAATTTAATGGAGCAATTAAAATAGTTTTATTGGTTGAATCTAAATTCATATAGAATTGGGTTATGTTAAGTTAACCCTGCGAAAGTTACAAATAGTAAGTGTTTTCCTTATTTATAAATGATTACTAAAATATTAAATTATTATTTTAGTAAAAACAAAAAGGTTAGACGTTATAAAATGTCTAACCTTTTTAAGTGTATCAAGAAAAAGTTTAATCTTGAATATAAGTTTTATTTCCGTTAGAATTAATGTAGTATTTACCACCTCTTGGCCCCGTATATACTTTTTTACCATTATATTCTCCAGTAACTTTATCAGCTACTTTAGGAGCTTTTTCATTAGTTTCTTTAACTGTTTTTGTAGCAGTCTTAGCAGTAGATTTTGTTGTTGCTTTAGTATCAGCTTTAGCTTTATCTACTTTGTCAGTAGCGGTTTTTGTGTCAGCTTTAGCTTTAGTTACTTTTTTAGTAGCGTCATCAGTTGCAGTTTTAGCATCCGTTTTTGCTTTAGTAGCTTTTTTAGTAGTTGACTCTTCTGCTTTAGTAGTTTTTGCTTTGGCATCAGCTTTAGTTTTAGCAGCTTTATCATCTACACTTTTAGTAGCAGATGCTTTTTCTTTAGTTGCCTTTTTTTCTGTAGCAGTTTTTGCGTCAGTAGCTTTTGTAGTAGCAGCTTTTGCTTCCTTGGTAGCTTTTGCTTTCGTAGTTTTAACGGCAGTTTCTTGTGCATAAAAATTGCTAGAGAAAACTAACATAAAACAAAGTAATAATAATTTTTTCATGATTTTTAGTGTTAAAGTTTATAATAAAATTAATCAATTTATTGTAATGTTTTTTTAAATGTATCAAAAATAAGCTCTTAACTGAACATTTCCGGTATGAATAGTTGGCCCAGTTTCTCCCTTTCTTCCTTGATAGTTTACATTAACATCCAGAAATTGTGTAATATTTTTTTGTAATAGCAATCTCCATACCAAATTTTGTCCTGTTTGTAAACCTTCTAACATTTGAAAACCTACAGATGAAAATTCATTTCCTGTAAATTTATTCTTGTAAAATGAAAATTCACCATTTAATGTGATTTTTTTATCGCCTGCATAAGAAAAAGATGTTCCGAGTCGGGTTTGTTCTAAAGTTTCTTCATCGCCAATCTGGTTATCCTTGTTCTGAATTTCATAAAAGAAATCCAAACTAGTGCTTTTAGAAAATAAATAACTAATCTTTGGAGCAAGCTGATAACCTTTTAGTTTATAGTTTTTTTCGGGGAAACTTTCAGAGATAAGATCGGTTTGAATAGTTTTTGTAAAAAATCCGAAGAGCCAACTTTTATCATACAAATGAGAATACTGCAATTGATGTGAACTGTTTCTAGCCTGTTGCGATCCTATAGTAAGTAAGTTTGTACTCTTGTTTTGTAAGTAAGTATAAGTTGTAGAATGTTTTTGTTTACCACGATTATAAAATAAACTGTTTCTGAAACTAGAATTTAATCCCAAAACATTTTCATCAGAGGAATTAAAAGGATTGAGTTCAAAACGGTCGCCATTACTTTTTACTTTTCTATCTAATATAAAAGAGGTTTGGTTATAAAAATAAGAGATTACCTTTTTTATTCCCGTTTCATTAAGCCATTGGTTTGGATTTAAGGTTACCGATTGGGAGAATTTATTCTGATTTGTTTTAATATAAACCCGATTTGGTAAAAATATTCTAATATATTTTGCCTGATCAATAAATGCAGCTACTTCAAATTCTTGTAATTCCTGGATTCCGTTGTTGTTATAATCATTCCAGGTATATACACCTTGTCCTGCAGGAACTTCTACATAAGTGTAATCTTGTTGTGGCATTGTTCCTGAACTGGTTTCGTAAGCTATAGTAGTTTGAATAAATTGATTGAAAAAACGATCATTATAAAGAATCCTAGAATTTAATGATGGTTCTCTTTTTTTAGTAACATCTTCAAAATTCAATACCCTGTAACTTGCATATACAGATAAATCACTTTTGGCAGTTTGTATTAATTTAGATCTTAAATAATAAGTCTGTGAGTTGTTTACACGTTGTAATAATCCGTTTTGTAAACTATCATTACTTCGTTTTAAAAAACCTAATTCAACAAAAACTTTAGTACTATCACCACGACCTACAAATAAACCGTATTCATTAAATCTTTGGCTTAAAGCCGAAAACTGATTGGTTTGTTTATTCTTTTCTTGATTATCCTCAAGTTGTACCGTACCTCCAACCCAGTTTTTGCCAAAATGGTAACGAGCTTGAGTTTGGTTTCTTAAAAACTTAGATGTCGATATTGTACTGCTACTATTTAATAAGCTTCCTTGGTTTTGAATAAGCCAGTCTTTTAATTTAAAAAGACCATTAATAGTATGTCGGCTTCCAGAATAGTTTTCGCTAAAGTCTAAATTCTCAAATTGATAAGTAACCAATCCTATATCAGAAGATTTTTTTTGAGGAAATAAATCGAAGTTTAATCCAGAAATCAATAAACTCTGATTTCCAAATCGATTAGCAGGAAGATTCCAATCCCGATCAAACTCGATGTTATAAAGACGTTCTACCGATTTAAAATCTTGCTGAATAAATTGATAATTTACAAATGCATCCAGATTCCAACTTCTGGAAAACAAACGTTGTTTAGCATTTATTTTGGTCGCAATTCCTTTGTTGTTTCCATCTTGCAGATTCGAGAATAAGTTTGCATCATTATTACTAACACCTACCTCAAAATCAAAAGTTGTTTTTTCAGTTGGGTTATATTTACCCAAAAAAGTAGCGACTTGTACTTTTGTCGGAGCAACAAGTTTAATGATTGGAGCATAATTCCCTTGCGGAATGCCATTTATAGGTGCAATATATTCATAAATACGATCAATAGTATTGACATTCTTAATGATGTAATTGCCAGATTTTGCACCAATTAAATTGAATCTTACATTGTATAACTCTTCTTTAGAATCGTTGGAGAATTCGTAAATTTCCTCACCATTTACAATTATTTTTCTGTAAAGAATTTTATTGTCAGAATAAGTATCAACATAAGCAGATGGGGCAATCATAGCATTTGTATCATCTCCTGCATTACTTAATATTTCTACCTGTTCCTTAGTTAAATTTTGTTGTAGAGGTTGGTTTTTTAAATCATTCTCGGAGTATAGATATCCTCCAAAGCTCCATTTTTTACTTTCATGAGTGACACCAGCATAGGTTACAAATCGGGTATAATTTTGATTTGTATATTGATATTCCACACTTATACGCATTTCTGAAGTAATGGTAAAAAGAGAAGTAAAAGTGATTTCACCTGCATTATAATCGATAGTATAATCTTTGTTTTCCCCTCGTTTTAATAAAACGCCATTTACATATACTCTCTCAGAGCCCGAAATTACTAATATGTATAACTCCCCGTTCTGACCAGTTAATTTATAAGGACCTTGATTTCCTTCCTTTCCTGTAATGTTACTTTTGGCATATTGACCTCTTACCAGTGCAGCCGAAGCAAATACATTGGTTTTATTATCTTCATCACCAAAATTAAAATTAACGGCAAGACCCTGAACTTTTTTATCGAAATTAAGGAATTGTGTTTTTTTGTTCTCAAGGAAAATATCTCCTGCTCGTATTGCCCAATCATTGCTAAAGAGCTCTATGAATATATTATCGAATTGATCTAGTTTTTGGGAGTAACCACCATCTTGTAGCGGAATATTGTTGTCTTGTAATGAAGCACGAAGACTTACTTTTTCTGAAATTTTTCCTGTAATCTGTAAATCAAGATTAGAGTTTAAAACTGCATTTTGATTGTTACCAATAGTAATTCCTCTAGTAATACTTCCGGAGGTGTTCAAACCGTCAAAAGGAGTTACAGTTTTGGTTGTTTTAGGTTGTATCTGATATAAAGATTCTGTGGTTGTACCATTACTTACGATTCGGTTAGAATCATAAATTTTATATTCCTTGGTTAAAAAATCGGGGAACTTTAAATACTCAACTGTTAGAGAATCAGTATTCGAAATCATTTTCTCATTTAAGAGTAATGTACCATTTTGGAAATTTACTTTATAGAAACTACTATCAATAGGTTGTTTATTGTTGTCGTATAATTGAAAAAAACTCGAATTAATACTAACATTTTCAAGATGAATAGTATCTCGGGTAATACCAATTTTTTTGGTTTTATAGTGCGAGTTTATTTCCTGGGCTTGAAGTCCAGAACAAAAAATAATTACAGCCCAAAAGAGTAATTTTTTTAACATAAATACTTTAACTCCAAAACGTCAAAAGTAGTATTTAATAATTAAACTTATAAGAGGAAGAAATTTATAAAAAAGTAAAAAGGCTTCACTTTTTTGGTGAAGCCTTAAGAGGATTTGATAACGTATTAATTTATTTAGAAATAGAATGTTTGTTCATCCCATTTTATTTTGAAGGAGGAAATTTGCTACCATACAATATTCCCACATGTATAAAAAGGGCTGATATAAAGGCATATAATAAAGTTATATACATTTTTATGTCTTTGCGATGTTGATATATAGTACTCCAGCTAAAATCTTTATCGTTAAAAAAATGAGCACAAAAAAATAGTATTGTTGTCACAAAAAATAAAAAAATAAACTGACGTATGCCTATTTTGCGTATTTTTTCAAAAATTTTCATTTATTCTAGTGTAAAGGTTAATGATGCATCTTTAGGTATTTCTAATATAGAATTAATAAATTTAATTTTTTCTACATCTAATTCTAAACGTTCCTCAGGAAATACTTGTAGTTTTAGATTTGAAGAACAATCAATTGCAGCCCAAACTGCAGCAGTAGCTCCTCCTCCAATAGCACCTGCAGTAGCCCCAAATACAGCTCCTCCAACTGCACCAGTTGCAGTTCCGATTCCTGGTAATGTTAACGTACCACCTGCTGCGCCAGTTTTTGCACCCGTTATAGCTCCACCTATAGCTCCGGTTGCGATACCTCTTGCTATGTTTTTTCCTTGACTTCCCATGCAATTCCAAAAACCTGTACTTCTAGAATGGAGTGTGTTTTCTTTATATAAAATTGGGTAAATTTTAGCAGTTGTTTCTTCAATAACATCAAAAATAAGATTTACTTCTTGTTTAAAAGCAGAAGTAAATGAAGTTTTATCAAGAAATTTTCTTTTAGAATCAAGTAAGTTCAAAATATCTTTATCGTAGCAATTAGCTAAATCTTGATAGAACGTTAGCATAAATATTGCTTCTTTTGTATTGTAATGTGGGGCTAAAGTAATTTTGAATTCTATTTGTTCCAGAAACTTTATTTGTTTAGAATGCGATT
Source organism: Flavobacterium hydatis (assembly GCF_000737695.1). Taxonomy (GTDB): domain Bacteria; phylum Bacteroidota; class Bacteroidia; order Flavobacteriales; family Flavobacteriaceae; genus Flavobacterium; species Flavobacterium hydatis. The sequence continues at coordinate 56,597 of NZ_JPRM01000001.1, read as the reverse complement.
GCTCCTTTGTAATGAAGTATTTAGATATTTCATTTTCTATAGATGTTTTACTACTTAATTTTTCATCAAGTTTAGATATGTTTCTTGTTGCATCTAGTCTAATTTCAGAATAATTTGTTTGCTCGATTAAGTTATTCTCAAAAGTACTGTCTTTACTATCACATGAATAAAACAATTTGATTAGCAAGACTATTACCAAAGTAAATTTTAATTTTTTCATAATTCATACTTTAATGGTTAATAAAGAAGTTGCCTATCTGACAAATATATGAGTGAATTTAAATTAGTCTTATGCAGAAACTGGTTGTTTTTAGTCGATTTTTGGGTATTCAGAAGAGATTAGTTTCACCCTATTTTTTCATGATTTTATTTAAAAGCGATTTTTAACAAGGCTTTATGAGTATATTTTAATAAAACTGACCTCTATTATCTTACAAGTAAAACTGATTTTTATGAATGTTATCGTAGGAAATAAGCTAAAGCAGTTGCGTAAAAGTAAGGATATGTCGCAAGAGCAATTAGCAGATTGTTTGCGTATATCTCAGTCTGCCTATGCTAGGATAGAAAGAGGAGAAGGTACTTCTTGGGCAAGTTACGCTAATAAAATATGTGAGTTTTTTCAAATAACTCCAGGAGAATTGGTAACAAAAGATATAGGACAGAATAAAGAAACTACAAATAATTTAAATGAAGCTTTTATAATAAATAAATTGTCGGATAAAATCGTAGAACAATACGAAGCACGAATTAAAGAGCTGAAAAAAACAATTAAAGATTTAAAAAGAAAACAGAAACCATAAAGAAAGGCTTCACCGAAAAAGTGAAGCCTTTCTTTATATTGAATTTTGTAATTAACTCTTTCTTAAAGAAAACTAATTAGATTCCTTAGTTACTATTTGCATAGTTTCGCGGCTTACTTGTTTTAGTAAAACGACTTTGTTTTCTTCAACCGTTTCGGCAGCTTTATCATCAAAATGGCGAATAGTATATAAAGTTACATTCTCGCTGAAATCAACTTTGAATTTTTTAGAAAGAATAGCATTCAAATCATTGAAATTTTCAAATTTATCCTCTACACAAACAGAAAAGCTAATCGCTGAGTTTTGAATTAAATTCACCTTAATTTTAAATTCATGGAATAAAGCAAAAATCTCGCTGATGTTTTCTTCCATGATAAAAGAAAAATCTATCGATGAAAGAGAAATCAAAAGTTGGTTTCTTTTTACAATAAAACAAGGCAAATAAGGTTCTAAATCGACACCTTTAGAAACACTTGTTCCTTTTAATAATGGGTTTATAAATGACTTTACATACAACGGAATTTCTTTTTTCTGTAAAGGTTGTAATGTTTTAGGGTGAATAACTGTTGCTCCGTAAAAAGCTAATTCGATAGCTTCACGATATGAAATTTGGTTAAGCAAACTTGCATTTTCAAAATAACGAGGGTCAGCATTCATTACCCCAGGAACATCTTTCCAGATAGTAACACTTTCGGCATTTAAACAATATGCAAAAATTGCAGCAGTATAATCTGAACCTTCACGACCTAAAGTAGTAGTAAAGTTATTTTCATCGGCACCTAAAAATCCCTGTGTAATGTTTAGCATTTTTCGCTTTACATTACTGCCAATGTTTTTCTGAGTTAATTCCCAATCAACTTCAGCATCTCTGTAATTAGCATTAGTTTTTATAAAGTTACGTACATCAATCCATTGTGTTTGGATGCCCATAAAATTCATGAAATGACTTAAGATAGTAGTCGAAATTAATTCTCCAAAACTTACAATTTGGTCATAAACAAAGTTATAATTAGGAGATTTGTTATGAGCAAGAAAATATTCTAACTCCGAAAATAATGCACTTACAGCTGTAAAAACCTCATGTTTTTCATTCTCGAATAAATCTAATAATATCTGATTATGGTACTTTTTTACTTCTTGAACAGATGAACTTAACTCCGATGATTTTTCAAAATAATTCTTTATTACAACCTCAAGAGCGTTTGTGGTTTTTCCCATAGCCGAAACCACAAGCAATACATCTTCATAACCTACTTTTTGTAAAACGTCATATACGTTTTTAATCCCTTCAGCATCTTTCACTGAGGCACCACCAAATTTGAATACTCTCATTATTATTTATTATATCTTAATTATATATTGTGTCTTAATTTTTATTTTTCTCTAAAAAAGTGTCAACTCCGGCTTCATCCATTTGTACAACACGCCATTCTTCGATAATTTTAGCGCCAGAATTTTCATAGAATTTTACTGCGGGAGTATTCCAATCAAGTACATTCCATTCAACCCTTCTTACTTTATCTCTTTTTGCCTGCTTCATTATTTCGGAATATAAAGCAAATCCTAAACCAGTTCCACGCATTTTATCTTTTACAATTAAATCCTCCAGATGTATCGTTTTGCCTTTCCAGGTCGAGAATCGATAATAGTACAAGGCAATTCCAACTATTTCGGCATCTACCTCGGCTACAAATACATGAAAAAGAGGGTTTTCTCCAAAGCCATCGCGAACTAAATCGCTTTCAGTAACCAAAACTGCGTCTGGTTCTTTTTCGAATATGGCCAGTTCCTGAATCAAGCCTAAAACAGCTTTCATGTCTTCAGGGTTTCCTTTTCTAATATTCATAAATTCTTATTATTAATGTATTTATATCTAAAATAATGGTTTTTTTGAACTCAATTATTACTTTTGGTTAACAAATATACAATACGGACAAACTAACTAAATAATTTTTAAACCAATTTCACAAAAAAGGCGATATTTGTGACTTCAAAAAAAATCTACAACGATATAGTATAATGGAAGAACGCAATAAAACACTAGGAGAGTTTATTATTGAGAACCAAAAAGCATTTCAGTATTCGTCGGGGGAGCTTTCCCGAATTATCAACTCTATACGATTGGCAGCCAAAGTTGTTAATTATAAAGTAAACAAAGCTGGTTTGGTCGACATCGTTGGTGCGGCTGGTGAGCAAAACATACAAGGAGAAGATCAGCAAAAACTAGATGTGTATGCAAATGAGGTTTTTATTCAAACCTTAATTAATCGTGAGATTGTTTGCGGAATCGCATCAGAAGAAAATGATGATTTTATTACTGTTCAAGGAAGCGATAACAGTCATAATAATAAATATGTAGTTTTGATGGATCCTCTTGATGGATCTTCTAATATTGATGTAAATGTTTCTGTAGGAACTATTTTTTCGGTTTATAGAAGAATTACACCAATAGGAACACCAGTTACACTCGAAGATTTTTTACAACCAGGAGTTAATCAAGTAGCAGCAGGATATGTAATTTACGGAACTTCTACAATGTTGGTTTACACAACAGGTCATGGTGTAAACGGATTTACACTGAATCCAGCAATTGGAACATTCTATTTGTCACATCCAAATATGAAATATTCAAAAGATGGACATATTTATTCTGTAAATGAAGGAAACTATGTTCATTTCCCACAAGGAGTAAAAGATTATATTAAATATTGCCAACACGAAGAAGATGATAGACCTTATACTTCGAGATATATAGGAAGTTTAGTTTCAGATTTTCATCGAAATATGATTAAAGGCGGAATTTATTTATACCCAACAAGTAGTAAAGCACCAAAAGGAAAACTACGTTTATTATACGAATGTAACCCAATGGCATTTGTTGCAGAGCAAGCAGGAGGAAAAGCATCTGATGGTTTTAATAGAATCATGGAAATTAATCCAACCGAATTACACCAACGCGTTCCGTTCTTTTGCGGAAGCTATAATATGGTCGAAAAAGCAGAAGAGTTTATGCTTAAGGCAAAGTAATAAAAATAAAACCCGACTAGTAATAGTCGGGTTTTTGTTTTTTAGTAACAGTTTAGTTTTCAGTCTCAGTTTTTAGTACCAGTTAGAAAACTGAATCATGCGACTGTAGACTTTTTAAATATTAGTCTCAGTTTTTAGTACCAGTTAGTAAACTGAATACTGCGACTGTAAACTTTTTTAGTAACAGTTTCAGTTTTTTGTACAAGCTAGAAAACTGAATACTGCGACTGAATACTGAATACTTTCTATTTATTCATATTTTGCATTTCGAAAGTAAAAGTATCTAAATCTACTTTTTTATCTACTAATGAAAGTGCTTTTGCAATAATGTAATTTACGTTTCCAGGAGTAAATCCTAGTGCTAGTCCAAGTCTTCTTAACATAATTTCTTGGCTGTCTCCCATGTGGTGATCTACGTGTACCATACGAGCCAAATCGTATAAACGCTCTAAACGTTGAGAATACAAATAAGGCGCATTTATAGGGTGCTTTAATGGATCTGCAAGAATTTCTTTATACTCTTCGTCCGAAATTTCTAATCTAGAAGCTAGCTTGTCTAAAAAAGCTTTTTCTTCTTGATTTGTTTTTCCGTCTGCAAGAGCTACGCGAACAATAGCCGAAAAATGACCTTTATTTCTTAGTTTAAATTCGCTATCAAATAAATCTGAAAATGACATAATTAATTGGTTTTTTGTATCACAAAGATAAATCTATTTTTAAATTATTAATTTTAATTTTCTCATAATTTTTATAATTCAGGAAACTGCAATTTTAACTTATTTTTATTTAATGATTTTAGAATAGCAATCTACCATTTTCAAAATTAATCGTAAGTTTACACACCCTTTATCAATTTTAAATTAAAATACCCATGTCAGATTTTTGGATTTATTTTCAAATAGGATTAAAACACGTTCTAGATATTCATGCTTACGACCACGTAATGTTTCTAATGGCTTTAACCATTCCTTATGCATTTAAGGATTGGAAAAGAATTTTGCTTCTTGTAACTATTTTTACAGTTGGGCATACATTAGCATTGTTACTTTCGGTTTACGGAATCGTTACTATTAAAGTAAATATTATCGAATTTTTAATTCCGATAACTATTTTAATAACAGCCTTTTTTAATTTTTTTACAGCAGGAAAATCATCCAAGACAGAGAGTATTAATGTGGTGTTTTTTATAACACTTTTCTTTGGAATAATTCATGGTTTAGGATTCTCTAATTATTTTAAAACAATATTAGGAGGAAGTCCATCATCAAAGTTATTACCATTAGGAGAATTTGCGCTAGGGATTGAGGCAGCTCAAATTATTGTGGTTTTTGTAGTTTTAATACTCTCATATATAGTACAAACTATTTTTCGTTTTTCAAAACGTGACTGGACTTTAACGATGTCGGCATTTATAATAGGTGTTGTAATCCCGATGGTTGTTGAGAGCGAAATATGGAACAGATAAAAAATGGAAAAGAAAAAGTTAAATAGATACGACAAAGCCTATTTGCGAATAGCAAAAGAATGGAGCTTGTTGTCGTATTGCAAGCGCAAGCAAGTTGGTGCAATTATCGTAAAAGACCGTATGATTATTTCAGATGGTTACAACGGAACGCCAACTGGATTTGAGAATTGCTGCGAGGACGAAGACGGATTAACGCGCTGGGATGTTTTGCATGCCGAGGCAAATGCTATTTTAAAGGTAGCACGATCTACACAATCTTGCGAAGGAGCAACGTTATATATAACACTTTCTCCATGCAAAGAATGTAGTAAATTAATTCATCAATCGGGGATAAAAAGAGTTGTTTACCAAACCGGATATCGTGATGATGCAGGTATACAATTCTTAATAAAAGCAGGAGTAGAGGTAGAACATATTCCTGTTTTAGAAGAAGAATAAAGCTACAGAAATTTCAAGATACACGGTTACTTATGAAGAATGGCAATAGCCTGTATTCATAAAATAAATATTAACTACATATGAAATTCAATCCTAAATATTTGCCAATAGTTATTGGAGTAACTTTAGCTCTGGGAACTGTCCTTGGAGGTATGCTAAACGCTCCAGTACAGGATCAGTTTTTGGCTAAAACCAACTCTAAGAACAAGCTCAACAAATTAATTGATTTCATCAATAATGAGTATGTAGATAGCGTTAATACCGATTCTATTGTAAACCTTACAGTAGATAATATATTATCAAAACTAGATCCCCATTCCGTTTATATTCCGCCAAGCGAACAAGCAGAAGTTGCCGAAAGTATGAAAGGTGATTTTGTAGGCATTGGTGTGAATTTTTATATGTATAGAGATTCTGTAGCAATTATAAAACCTGTAGAAAATGGCCCTTCGGCAAAAGCAGGAATTCTGGCTGGCGATAGGATTTTATACGTAGGAAAAACAAAATTGTTTGGTCGAAAACTTCCTTCAGACAGCTTATTTGCTAAGCTAAAAGGAGAGAAAGGAACAGAGATTGAATTGACAGTTTACAGAAAATCAGAACAAAAGAAATTAAAAGTAAAAATAAAGAGAGACGTCATCCTGATAAAGAGTGTTGATGTCACGATGTTATTAGATAAAACCACAGGATATATTAAGATTAATCGTTTTGCAGAGACCACTTTTGCAGAGTTTAAATCAGGTTTAACCAAGCTAAAGCAAAAAGGAATCGAGTCGCTTATTATCGACCTTCGTGATAACGGAGGAGGATATATGGAAGAAGCAGTTGCGATTGCCGATGAATTCCTAAAAAATAAACAACTGATTGTTTTTACCAAAAATAAAAATGGTGATACAGAGAAAACCTATGCTACAGGAACCGGAAGTTTTGAAAACGGAAAAGTATCTATTCTAATCAATGAAAATAGCGCTTCGGCAAGTGAGATTCTTGCAGGAGCAATCCAGGATAACGATAGAGGGAATATAATTGGTCGCCGTTCTTTCGGAAAAGGATTGGTGCAGCGCGAAATGGATTTTAATGATGGCTCTGCCGTGAGATTAACCGTTGCGAGATATTACACACCAACAGGACGTTCTATCCAGAAGCCATATAGCCACGGAAACGAAGATTATTTTAAAGAATCAGATTCACGTTTTAATAACGGAGAACTATATAGCAAAGACAGCATTAAAGTTGTTGACACATTAAAATATAAAACCCCAAAGGGAAAAATTGTTTACGGAGGTGGAGGTATAGTGCCAGATGTTTTTGTGCCGATCGAAATGGAACATGGAAATGAAGGTGCGGCTTATTTATTACAAACAGGTATTGTAGGACATTTTGTTTTTGAGCAATTAGATAAAAACCGAAAAGCATTCACGGGATTAAACTATAAAGATTTTGTTGTTAAAATGCATGCAACAGATGATTATTTTAAATCTTTTCAAAAATACCTTTCTATAAACGGATTAGATTTAAAATTAGAGAAAAATAAAGCAATCATTAGTCGTTATATCACAGCCGAATTTGCTCGACAATTGTATGGCGAAATTTACTATTATGATATGATTCTTAAAAATGATGCAATGATTAAAGCTGTTTTAAATCAGAAGAAATAACGCTAAATTTTATCAAAATGGAAGTAAGTACTATTGTAAATGCCGAAATCGAGCTTTTAGCTGCTGTTAAAGATGCAGATGTTCTAGCTCTGGAAAAAATCCTTCACGATGATTTACTATTTAATTTGCCAGATGGACAAACGATTACTAAACAATTCGATTTAGGTACCTATCGTTCTGGTAAAATGAAAATAGATGTACTAGAAGCTTCAGATCAGATAATTAATGTAATCGATGATTCAGCTGTTGTGGGAGTTACAGTTTTGCTAAAAGGAAAATATGATAACGAACCATTTGATGGTGTTTTTAGATACATAAGAGTCTGGAAACAATTTGAAGATTTAAAAGTAATTGCTGGAAGTTGTATTCAATTAAGGTAGAATTAATAATAATTTGAGTAATGCTTAGGGAACTTCGCGGTTAAATAATAAACATGAAAAATATAAAAAGAATAAGTTTCCTATTCGTTTTAATGACTTTTGTAATTTCTTGCGCTTGTATGAAAGATAAAAACACTATTTCAGGAAAAGTAGAATCTATCGAGTTTGGTAAAGACGGATACACGGCAAAAGTAAAGACAGAAAAAAACGAAATTTATTATGCTACAATAAGTATTGTGAATGTGGGCGGTCCTGAAAATTACAAAAAATTAAAAGAAGGAGATGAAGTTTCCTTAAAAGGAGAAATCTGGAAAGCCGACACCGAGAAACATATAAAAGTAAAAGAAATCGTTTCTGTTAAATAAAGATTTAAACCATATAAGTTATATAAGTTCATTTAATATATGCGCAATGCATTATATTGACTTATATAACTTATATGGTTTAATAATTTTACAGCAAAATATTATCGAGTACTATCGTGTGCATGAGTTTGCACACCATTATTCCATATTGTTAAGATATCGGTCGCAACGGCAGCGCCACTTCCTGCAGCAATTGCTAGTTGGCTTCTCCAGCCAGCCAGAGTACCAATTACATAAATACCTTCGGCAACTTTATGGTCGATGTTTTTTAACTGAATGCGTTGTTTTTCGGGAAGAGCTTTTTTATGAGGTTCGATATATTGCATCAAGCCTTCGATAGCAAATGTATTTGCGGAACCAATCCCTACAACTACCATTTTAGTTTTATACGAGCTTCTGTTTGTGGAAACTAAAAATTCAGGATATTCACCTTCTATTTTTATTACCTTTTCATTTGGTATTTGCTCAATATGCGGATATGCTTGGCTTAAATGTTCGGTGCTTTCAGATAATAATTCAGAACCTAATTTTCCCGGTGCAATACCATACGCATTATTAAATAGAGCCTCTTGAAGAGAAGAGTTTTTTTGGTGAGTAAAAACTCCAATTTTTTTGTCAATAGCAAAAGGTTTGTTTTGTGCAGATCCTAAAACAAGTGCACAGGACATACTTGATACCCCTCCGCCAATAATTAAAACGTCAAACATATTATTGTTGATCGTTCATCTTTTCTTCTATTTTTTTAGAAATTCTAAAAATTAGAAGGATTAGTACAGCGCAAAATGAAGCAGCGATTCCAATAAAAGCTACCATGCTATCTCCTTGTAAAGGATTTTGAAAATCAAGCAAAGTAATATTGAAAACAATCAATGCTAATGCTAAAAGCACTAATATGGAAGTAAAAATTTTCATAGGACAATTATTTGTTTCTAACTATTAAGAGAAATATATAAAAACCGAATTGTTGTTTTTGGGATTCCTAAAACGAAGATTCTGGTATTTAAGTATTTCTGAGGGGGTAAATTTATGAAAATAAATGTTAGACAAACAAACCTTTAACATTAGCTGCAAATAATTTAACAGCAATGGCTAAAAGGACTACACCAAAAGTCTTACGAACTACGCCAAGGCCATTCTCGCCCAGTAATTTTTCGATTTTCGAAGAAGATTTTAAAACGATATATACCAAGATAATATTCAGTACAATTGCTATAACTATATTTATAGTATGAAATTGAGAACGTAAGGATAATAAAGTTGTCATTGTACCTGCTCCCGCAATTAACGGAAAAGCTAACGGAACAATAGATGCAGAACTTGCCTCTTCGTTACGATAAATATGTATACCAAGAATCATCTCTAAAGCTAAGAAGAATAAAACAAAAGAACCAGCTACAGCAAAAGAGTGTACATCGATACCGATTATTTTAAGAAAGCCTTCTCCGATAAAAAGGAAAATAATCATTATAAGACCAGCAACGATTGAAGCTTTTTCAGATTCGATATGCCCAACTTTTGATCTTAGGTTAACAATGATTGGGATAGAACCCACAATATCAATTACTGCAAATAACACCATCCCGACAGTGATAATTTCCTTAAAATCAATTTCTAGCATAATTTTTTGATTTAGTGTTTAAAGATGTGCAAAGTTAGATAATAAAGTTAGGGCTTTTTCATAAGATTATAACAATAGTGCATTTTTGTTATAAAAACACGTGTTAAGCTGTAAAATAATGATTTTTATAACAAAATTTTGTTTTTACTTCAAGGATTCGCAAAGATTTTCAGTAAAGTTCTGAGCGGAAATGTCTGGTTGAGATTCGTAAAGATTTTAAAATGTCTACTAAAACTTAATTTTTCATTGTTTTTGTTGATGAAAAAAAAACTTTGGGGTTAAATTTCAACAGATTCTGCAGTAAAAATTTAATCTCATTTCATCTGTTTTCTTTGCCTATCTTTGCACTTTATAAATTACAGTATTTTATTATCATGTTTCAATTAGGAAAAACCATCGTTTCAGAAGATATTCTTGAAAAAGAATTTGTTTGCAATTTGTCAGCTTGTAAAGGTGCTTGCTGTGTTGATGGCGATGCTGGAGCTCCGCTAAGTGAGGAGGAAACAAAGATATTAGAAGAAATATATCCTAAAGTGAAGCCTTTTTTACGTAAAGAAGGTATTGAAGCTATCGAAGCTCAGGGAACTTGGGTAAAAGGAACCGATGGAGACTTAGAGACTCCATTAATTGATAATAAAGATTGCGCCTATGTAATCTTTGATGGTAAAACCGCTCTTTGCGGAATCGAACAAGCCTATAATCAGGGAATCGTAACTTGGAAAAAACCAGTTTCTTGTCATTTATACCCAATTCGAGTAAAAGACTTTACCGAGTTTGCTGCGGTTAATTATGACAAATGGGATATTTGTGATGCTGCCTGTTCTTTAGGTCAGGAGCTTGAAGTTCCTGTTTATAAATTCGTAAAAGAAGCGTTAATTCGCAAGTTTGGAGAAGATTGGTATATGGAACTTGATAAAGTTGCCGAAGAACTGAAACGCTCTTAAAAACATCTCATTTTTTTTACAACCAAACAATGCAGATATTGCAATAAAAATTATTGCAAATGATCTAAAAAAAGATTTTTAAAAATTATAAAAAAGTCTTGCATTTTATTTCAAAAATCCTATATTTTACGCTTGCTAACGTGAATTTGGACAGATTTAACTGTCTAATTTTCAGAATGTTAGGAATTGTATGAAAATTATTCTGTTTTTGTCCCTTTGTTAAAAACTAGACTCGATTGTGAATAAGTTTGACTTTTATTTTAGCCAACAAATGACAATCTTTGTAGTCTACAGAAATGGATGAAAATCTATTGAAAATATTTAAAATAAAACACAACAATAATGTCACAAGTCGAACCAATTTTACAAGAAAATAAGAACCGTTTCGTAATTTTTCCTATCAAACATCATGATATATGGGAATGGTACAAAAAAATGGAAGCTAGTTTTTGGACTGCTGAAGAAATTGATTTGCACCAAGACTTGAATGACTGGAATAATAAGTTGTCTGACGATGAAAGATATTTTATCAAACATATATTAGCATTCTTTGCTGCATCTGATGGAATTGTAAATGAAAATCTTGCTGAGAATTTTGTAAACGAAGTACAATATGCAGAAGCAAAGTTTTTCTACGGATTCCAAATTATGATGGAGAATATTCATAGTGAAACCTATTCATTATTGATAGATACTTACGTAAAAGACGAAGCAGAGAAAGATGAATTATTTAATGCATTAGATGTTTTTCCAGCAATTGCAAAAAAAGCAAAATGGGCATTAAAGTGGATTGAGTCAGATTCATTTGCAGAGCGATTAATTGCTTTTGCAGCAGTAGAAGGAATCTTCTTTTCAGGAGCTTTCTGTTCTATTTATTGGTTGAAAAAACGTGGATTAATGCCAGGATTAACTTTCTCAAACGAGTTAATTTCTCGTGACGAAGGAGTTCACTGTGATTTTGCAGTGCATTTACATAATCATCATTTAGTAAACAAAGTTCCTAAAGATAGAATTAAAGAAATTATCGTTGATGCTTTAAACATCGAAAGAGAGTTCGTTACAGAATCTCTTCCAGTAAGTTTAATCGGTATGAATGCAGTCTTAATGACACAATATCTAGAATTTGTTGCCGATAGACTACTTGTTGAATTAGGATGTGACCGTGTTTACGGTTCAGCAAATCCGTTCGACTTTATGGATATGATTTCACTTCAAGGAAAAACTAATTTCTTTGAAAAACGTGTTGCAGAGTATCAAAAATCAGGTGTGATGAACACAGATAGTGATGCTCAAAAAATTTCATTCGATGCAGATTTTTAGACAACAAAGTATTTTTTAGCGACTACCACGACGCTCAAAAAAACAAAAAATTAAGAAACGAAGGTTTCTATAACTAAACAATTTTAAAGTTGAATCTGATTTCCCCCAAATCGTAGATTCAGCACAATTACGGACTAATTTTCGGCCTATATTAGGTTGAGGAGAGGGTAACTATTGGAAATCTACTAATTTCCAAATAAATAAAAAAACACGCAATGTTTAAATATAGAGGTTAGCTCCTCTATGTTTTCATTTTTTCAATAATAATTATAAAGGTAAGCTTATGTATGTAGTAAAAAGAGATGGCCACAGAGAGCCAGTAATGTTTGATAAGATTACAGAAAGAATCAAAAAATTGTGTTACGGGTTAAATGAACTCGTAGATCCTGTTAAGGTAGCTATGCGCGTTATCGAAGGATTGTATGATGGGGTTTCGACTTCGGAACTAGATAATCTTGCTGCCGAAACTGCAGCTTCAATGACGATTGCACACCCGGATTATGCTCAATTGGCTGCTCGAGTTGCAATTTCAAATTTACACTCTAATACTAAAAAATCGTTCTCAGAAACGATGAAGGATATGTATAACTACGTAAATCCAAGAAATGGGCAAGAAGCACCACTTCTTTCGGACGAAGTTTACAAGGTAATTCAGGAAAATGCTGAGTTTTTAGATTCACATATCATATACACAAGAGATTTTAATTACGATTACTTCGGGTTCAAAACTTTGGAGCGTTCGTATTTACTTAAAATAAATGGTAAAATTGTCGAGAGACCACAACATATGTTAATGCGTGTGTCTGTAGGTATTCACCTTGATGATTTAAAATCGGTAATGGAAACATACGACTTAATGTCTAAAAAATTCTTTACCCATGCAACGCCTACATTGTTTAATGCAGGAACTCCAAAACCGCAAATGTCATCTTGTTTCCTTCTTGCAATGCAAGACGATAGCATCGATGGAATTTACGATACATTGAAACAAACGGCTAAAATCTCGCAATCAGCGGGAGGAATCGGACTTTCTATTCATAACGTACGTGCAACAGGTTCTTACATTCGTGGAACTAACGGAACATCAAACGGAATTGTTCCTATGTTGAGAGTATTTAACGATACGGCACGTTATGTAGATCAAGGTGGGGGAAAACGTAAAGGTAGTTTTGCAATTTACATCGAAACTTGGCACGCAGATATCTTTGAATTTTTAGATTTAAAGAAAAACACAGGAAAAGAAGAAATGCGTGCGCGTGATTTATTCTTCGCCATGTGGACATCTGATTTATTCATGAAACGTGTACAGGAAGATGCATCTTGGACATTAATGTGTCCTAACGAATGTCCGGGATTATACGATGTTTACGGAGAAGAATTCGAAGCAATGTACCTTGACTACGAATTTAGAGGAAAAGGAAGAAAAACAATCCGTGCTCGTGAATTATGGGAGAAAATCCTTGAATCACAAATCGAGACCGGAACACCATATATGTTGTACAAAGATGCAGCAAACCGTAAATCTAACCACAAGAATTTAGGAACAATTCGTTCATCAAACTTGTGTACAGAGATTATGGAGTTCACCTCTAAAGATGAAATTGCAGTTTGTAACCTAGCTTCTATTTCGTTACCAATGTTTATCGAGAACGGAAAATTTGATCACGAAGCGCTTTACAACGTAACAAAACGTGTAACTCGCAACTTAAACAAAGTAATCGACAGAAACTACTATCCGGTAAAAGAAGCAGAAAATTCTAACATGCGTCACCGTCCGGTAGGTCTTGGTGTACAAGGATTAGCAGATGCTTTTATCTTGTTGCGTATGCCATTTACAAGTGATGAGGCTAAGAAATTAAACCAGGAAATTTTCGAAACATTATACTTTGCAGCTGTAACCGCATCTATGGAAATGGCTCAAGAAGAAGGACCATATTCTACATTTGCAGGATCTCCAATGTCACAAGGAGAATTCCAATACAATATGTGGGGAATGAAAGACGAAGAATTATCAGGACGTTGGGACTGGGCTTCGTTACGTAAAGAAGTAATGGAACATGGAGTTCGTAACTCATTATTAGTTGCGCCAATGCCTACAGCTTCGACTTCACAAATTTTAGGAAACAACGAAGCTTTCGAGCCATATACATCAAACATTTATACACGTCGTGTATTGTCAGGAGAATTTATCGTTGTAAACAAACACTTACTAGAAGATTTAGTAAAACTAGGATTGTGGAACGAAACATTGAAACAAGAAATCATGCGTCATAACGGATCAGTTCAAAACATTGATATTATCCCGCAAGACTTAAAAGATTTGTATAAAACAGTTTGGGAAATGTCGATGAAAGATATTATCGATATGTCACGCCAAAGAGGTTACTTTATAGATCAATCGCAATCATTAAACTTGTTTATGCAAGATGCGAACTATTCTAAACTTACATCAATGCACTTTTACGCTTGGCAATCAGGTTTAAAAACAGGAATGTATTACCTACGTACTAAATCAGCTGTAGATGCAATTAAATTTACATTAAACAACGATAAAAAAGAAGAAGATGCACCAACAGCTTTAGTTCCAGAAACCGAAGCAATAAGTGTTGAAGATTACAAAGCAATGTTGCTAAAAGCACAAGCAGGAGATCCAGACGATTGTGAAATGTGTGGTTCTTAATTAGAAGAAAGAAAATAGAATAAAGAGAAAAGATTTATTCTTAAGTTAGTAGAAAGCAGTTATCGTTATGATAGCTGCTTTTGTTTTTTTAGGAGCTTTTTCCCGCTTTTCGTTGCAATCTTTTTATTTTTAAAGGAAAAATAAAAAGGATTTCCACTGCAATCGGGGCTAGGAATTGAGATGCTAGCATTAATTTTTGCCCAATTTTGTCTTTCTGAGGAACGAAGAATCTCCGTTAGTAGCTCGGCTATCTTCAATTTTCGGTATAGCCCAAGGTTTCAACCTTGGGGATACAATGATGTTTAATTAAATTCGTATCCAAGGTTGAAACCTTGGACTATGTTATTATATCGTTTTGAATAAAAAATGAGGTATTACAAATAGGTATTCACTCTTGTTTGGATGATTCCGCTCGTTTCCTGTTAATTAGATTTAGATAATATCCCCAAAAATTCTCCGTTCTAATTATACTACCTAATTAAAAAAAAACTTAGCGCCTTAGCATCTAAGAAACTCAGAACCTCCCTTTTAAACCTTTTAAGAAAAGTTAAGTCTTATTCTCAAATAATTCCTGCGTTATGAAAAAAAGCAATGTTTGGTCGTTACGATTGGGTTTCTCTGGAAAAGAATCCGACAAGATTGAAAAACTAGGATTAGAAAAATTTCTAAAACATTCCTATGATTCAAAGTTTGACAAACAACTTCCTGCTTTTTTAGACGATGATCCCAAAACACTTATTGAACTTAAAGAACTACGTGAATCTATAAAAACGGCTGATTCAGAAGCAAAAAAGAAGATTCTTAAAAAAGAAATCTACTCGGCAGTCGAATTAAAAAAATGGTGGATAGCCAAGATGCGAAACGATGAATTTCCGCTACGCGAAAACATGGTTTGTTTCTGGCATAATCATTTCGTTTCGACTTCCCAGAAAGTAAAAGTCAATTATTGGATTTATCAGCACAATATGATTTTGCGAGAGCATGCTTTTGGAAACTTCAAAGAACTCACCAAGCAAATCATAAAATCAAATGCAATGGTGAAATACCTGGATAATGTCGATAATAAAAAAGGAAAGTACAACGAAAATCTAAGCCGTGAATTACTTGAGTTGTTCACAATCGGAATTGGAAATTATACCGAAAATGATATTAAAAATGGAGCAAGAGCTTTAGCAGGATTAAATCTGGGAGATGATGGAGCAGTTTACAGGCGCTTTGCCGAAGATGATAGTGATAAAACCTATTTCGGGAAAACTGGAAATTGGAAAGTAGATGATCTCGTAGATATTATTTTTGAGCAGAAAAGCATTCCGTACTTAATTACCCGAAAAATTCTGAAATGGTTTATTTACGATAATCCTTCAGAAGATTTGGTAATTTATTATGGTGATTATTTCAGGAAAGTAAAGTTCGAAATACAACCATTGCTAACTAAAATATTTACCGAAGAATATGCTAAAGATGTTTCTGGAACTAAAATAAAAGATCCATTGGTTTATATTTTGCAGCTTTTAGATGAATTGCATATTGATGATCTCGACGATGGTATAGTCATGTTTTTTTTGAAACAACAAGGAATGGACTTATACAATCAGGTTAATGTGAAAGGTTGGGATGGTGGAAATTCATGGCTGACTTCTCAAGTTTATTTACAACGTAACAATACATCAGATTTACTTTGCAGTGGAAGAAGTATTACAAGAAAGGTACTAAATACAATGAGTGATGAAAGTGAGAAACCAAAGACTGAAATCGAAAAAATTGATATTAAAATAGATTTTGATTCTAATGGGAGTAATAAAACAATTATTGCCGAATTGTCAAACAGGCTTTTGTTTAATGTCAATGACGCAATGCAAAAAGACATGGAGAATTTGCTTAAATATGATTTTGACCCGAAAGAACCTCATGCCAATTTTGCAGTAATCCGACTGTTTAATTACATTACCAAGTTACCCGAATACCAATTAATCTAGAAGTTTAAAGCAATGAACAGAAGGAATTTTATATCGATAACAGGAACATTTACTGGCGGAATGCTTTTGCTTCCTGATTTTTTGCATGCTTATGGTTCTCAAAATAGTTTGGTAATTGGCGAGCAATGCGTTGTATTTGTACAGCTTAACGGAGGGAATGACGGATTGAATACTTTTATCCCGTATGATAATCCTTTGTATTATGATTTAAGAACAAAAATAGCTTTAGATAAAGATGTTGTGATAGGGAAAAATAAAGGAATGGCATTTCATCCTTCTTTAAAAGATTTTGCACAAATGCAACAAAACGGAGATTTAACCGTAATTCAAAATGTAGGTTATCCAGAGCCGATTCGTTCGCATTTTCGTAGTCAGGAGATTTGGCAAACAGCAACAGATTCGGATAAATATATAAATGAAGGTTGGCTCGGACGATATCTGGACTTGCAATGTAAAGGACATCAGGCTACGGCTGGAATAAATATAGACACAATAGATAATTTGGCTTTAAAAGGAATTGAGCCAAATTCAATCACGGTAAAAGATCCAAACCGATTTAAAGTAAAATCGGATAAGGAAGAAAATGTAACATTATCGAATAATCCTCAGTTGGATTTTGTTCGGAAAATCGCCAATTCGGTTACCGAAGGATCCGATGAAATTCAGAAAGCATTGGCGAAATCTAAAACAGAAATAAGTTATCCTAAAACCGAACTATCTAAAAATCTGGAATGGATTAGTCGATTAATAAAAGGAAATCTAAATTCGAAAGTATATTATACATCGCTTGGCGGATTTGATACACATGATAATCAACTTGCAATTCATGAGAAAAAATTAACTGATTTAAATGATGCGTTGTACAGTTTTTATCAGGATTTAAAACAAGCACAATTACTTCAGAATGTTACAGTTGTTGTATTCTCGGAATTTGG
Organism: Flavobacterium hydatis; assembly: GCF_000737695.1. GTDB lineage: Bacteria > Bacteroidota > Bacteroidia > Flavobacteriales > Flavobacteriaceae > Flavobacterium > Flavobacterium hydatis. Next base: position 38,991 of record NZ_JPRM01000001.1, on the reverse strand, counting down.
TAGGAGAGTAAAAGACAACGGAAACGGAACAGATCATGGAACGGCAGCACCAATGTTTATTATAGGAGGGAATAATAAAGGAACAATTTTAGGAAAAAATCCTGATTTGTCTAACTTGGATAATGGCGATTTAAAATATGAAATTGATTTTAGAAGTGTTTATGCTTCTTTGTTACAGCAAAAAATGAGCTTTGATTATTCTAAAATAGGAATAAGTAACAAACCTGTTGCTGGATTGTTTACTTAAGTTAGTATTGAATTGTATCATACTTTGACTGGAGACAATTCTGAAACGCCATCATTATGATGTTTTTTATGGGAAAGCCTTTTGTCGATAAAGTTTATGAAATAATTGCGCTCTATAAATCGAAGAAAATAATTGTTTAAATTTGTAAAAAAAAAGTGATGAGTTATCCGGTTTTACAAATTGCACATAAAATTATTGCACATACAGACGCTAGTCAGGGAGAGATTATTTCTAACTTGAAATTGCAAAAAATACTTTATTATATGCAGGGTTTTTTTATTGCTGTATATGATAAGAAATTATTTGAGGAAGAATTTGAGGCTTGGCAATATGGTCCTGTTGTGAGAGGGATGTATGATCATTTTAAAGACTTTGGTTCCGGTGCTATTACGTTAAACGGAGATGAGCAAATTGTAGAATTGACTGAAGATGAAAATGAATTGTTTATAGAAGTAATGACTGAATTTGGACAATTTTCGGCTGTAAAGTTGATGCAAATGACGCATGCAGAGTTACCATGGAAGAGAATTTTTCATGAAAATCCTCAAGGAGAAATCTCTTATGACTTGTTGAGAGAGTATTTTAAAACTCAAATCATCGAGTAGATGGGAAAAATTAAAAAGAGAGATATTAAGGAAAGTAAAATAACAGTTCCTAATCAAAATAATACCGAATTAAACTATCCGATTTTTTGCTTCAAGCATTTACAGACTGAACCAAATAAAGATTTTAAGTTTTATGCCGATTTTATTGAGAGATTAAAAAAGCTGTCTAATTTAACTTGGAATCAGATAAATGTAGCTCAAAAACATGGTTTTGGAACTGAAAAAATACCTGTTGGACAAATAAAACCTGATTTACCTAAATTTGTTTCTCCAGATGTGACTGACTTAACAGTTTTTAGAGCAAATGGGGATAATAGACCTTTTCTTGGTTTAAGAAATCAGAATGTTTTTCATATCATATTCTTAGAAGAGAGGTTTGGAGACATCTATAATCACTAATTAGCAATTGGTTAAATCGCATTTTAAGATCGTTTTATTTAAATATCTTACAAAATTGAGCTTATTTGTTAAGAAATCCTTTTTTGTTTCATAAAAAGCATTATTTTTTTTGGTGCGGTAAAAATAATTTATACATTCGCAAAGTATTTATTGAAAAACACAAACAAAATGTCAAGCAACCGTTTTTATTTTAGCAACTCTTTTTATTTCTTCTTTAGTAGAAGTGAGGATTGTGCTATGGTTATTTGAGAAAATTTAAAAGACAAATAAAACTAATATACAATCCTGATGCAAATCAGGATTTTTTTTTGAGTATATGACAACAAAAATTGCAATACAAGGTATTAAAGGTTCATTTCATCATCAGGTAGTGAATGAGTATTTCTCTGAAAACGTGGATATTGATGAGTGTTTATCATTTGAGGAATTAATTGATAGCGTTCTTTCTGGTAAATCAGATCAGGCCGTAATGGCTATCGAAAACTCGATTGCAGGGCCAATTATTCCGAATTATGCGTTGATAGATAAGAATAATTTACACATAATTGGAGAGCATTATTTAAATATTTCTCAGAATTTAATGGCATTGAAAGGTCAAAAAATGGAGGATATTACAGAGGTTCATTCGCACCCAATGGCATTATTACAATGTATGGATTTCTTAAAAAAATATCCAAATATAAAATTGGTAGAGGATAAAGATACTGCCGAAACGGCAAGAAGAATCCAAGAGAAACAATTAAAGGGGATTGCCGCAATTGCAAGTAAAACGGCTTCGGTTATGTATGATTTAGAGATTATTGCGCCAGGAATTCAGACAATAAAAAATAACATGACCCGCTTTGTGATTATCAAGAAAGAAAATTCTTTTTTGCCAAAAAATGAAATCAACAGAGCATCGATTAAATTCGAATTAAATCATAAAAGAGGAAGTCTGGCAGCAGTTTTAAACGTAATGAGCGATTGCAAACTGAATTTAACAAAGATTCAATCGTTGCCAAAAATAGAGACGCCTTGGAAATATTCATTTTTCGTAGATGTAACTTTTGAAGATTACGAAGATTACGCAAAAGCAAAACGATTAACCGAAATAATGGCGGAGTATTTTAAAGTTTTGGGAGAATATAAAAACACAAAACCTTTAAATGAGGTTTAAAAGTCATAAAGTCAAAGTAAAAAGAGCCTAAAGCTTACGGCTTAAAGCCTAAAGCAAAAACATAAAAACCATGATTACAACAGCAAAAAGATTAGATGTCGTAGAGGAATACTACTTTTCTTCGAAACTTAGAGAAGTAAGACAATTACAATCTGAAGGAAAACCAATCATCAATATGGGAATTGGAAGTCCAGATTTAAAACCTTCGAAAGCGGTTGTCGAAGCAGTAGTTTCGGCAATGCAGGATGAAAATGCACATCAATATCAAAGTTATCAGGGATTGCCAGAATTAAGAAAAGGAATGGCCGATTTTTATCAGCATAATTATGGTGTTACTTTAAACCCAGCTAATGAGATTTTGCCGTTAATGGGTTCTAAAGAAGGAATTATGCATATATCGTTGGCTTTCTTAAATGAAGGTGACCATGTTTTAATTCCGAATCCAGGATATCCAACATATACTTCGGTTACAAATTTGGTTGGTGCAGTTCCTGTTTATTACGACTTGAAAGAAGATAATAATTGGGAACCTGATTTTGAAGCTTTAGAGCAATTAGATCTTTCCAAAGTAAAGATTATGTGGTTAGGTTATCCGCATATGCCAACTGGAGCAAGAGGTAGTTTGGAGTTATTTGAAAAATTGGTTGCATTTGCTAAAAAACATAAAATTTTATTGATTAATGATAATCCGTATAGTTTTGTTTTGAATGATAAACCAATGAGTTTATTACAAGTAGAAGGTGCAAAAGAAGTGGCTTTAGAGCTTAATTCGTTAAGTAAGACCTTTAACATGGCAGGCTGGAGAGTTGGGATGGTTTTAGGAAATCCTGAAATTATAGATGCTGTCTTGAAAGTAAAAAGTAATATGGACAGCGGTATGTTCTACGGAATCCAGAAAGGTGCAGTTGCAGCTTTGAATTGTGATAAATCATGGTTTGAAGATCAAAATGCGATTTACAGACGCCGTCGTGAATTAACAGAAAAGTTAGCAGAAAAGTTAGGCTGCAAAGTTTATAAAGAAGGAGTTGGACTTTTTGTTTGGGCAAAACTTCCGGAAGGAATTGAGTCATCAGAAAAGTTCATTGACGAAATATTATACGAGAAACATATTTTCATCACACCGGGAACAATCTTCGGGAGTAATGGTGAAGGTTATATTAGATTCTCGTTGTGTGTGAAAGAAGAAAAAGTACAAGAAGCGATAGAGAGGTTTTAAATTTTAGATTTCTGATTTTAGAGTTTAGATTTCCTGCAAGGTTTTTTAAACCTTGTAGGTATTAATTAGAAGTTCTTGAAAAAATATGAAGTCCTAGCCCTGATAGAAGTGGAAATCCTTTTGTGCCGGGGTTCGGCAGAAAAGATTGAAACAGATAGCAGGATTAGCTTTAAAATAAAATTAAAAAATGAATATACACGTAATAGGAATAGGGTTAATAGGAGGTTCGATGGTTTTAGATATCAAAGAATTATATCCAGAGGCTACTATTTATGGAATCGATAATAATGAAGCGCATCTGAAAGAAGCTATTGCGCTTGGGGTTATTGATAAAGCGTCAACTTTTGATGATTTGGTAACTGCCGATTTTGTAATTGTTTCGGTTCCTGTAGATGTTGCGCTTACTGTTTTGCCTAAAGTTCTGGATGTGATTGGTGAGAACACAATTGTTTTTGAAGTTGGTTCTACTAAAAAACCAATTTGCGAAGCGGTAGCAAATCATCCGAGAAGAAGAAATTTTATAGCAACTCATCCGATTGCGGGAACGGAATTCTCTGGTCCTTCGGCAGCGATCAAAGGACTCTTTAAAGGGAAAACAAATATAATTTGCGAGGTGGAAAAAACCACTTTTAAATTGCAAGAAAAGGCGTTGCAGCTTTTTACAGCAATCGGAATGCGTATAAGATATATGGAACCAAAATCGCATGATAAACATATTGCTTATGTTTCGCATTTGTCACACATAAGTTCGTTTATGCTCGGGAAAACGGTTATAAATAAGGAGAAAGACGAGCAGGATATTTTTGATATGGCGGGAAGTGGATTTGAAAGTACCGTGCGTTTGGCAAAAAGTTCTCCCGCAATGTGGACTCCGATTTTTAAACAGAATAAAAAACAGGTTATTGAAACCCTGGAAGAATATATATCAAATCTTACCCAGTTTAAGGATTTGCTGGTTGCAGATGATTATAATGCCATTTATGAGGAAATGGAAAGTGTGAATAAAATAAAAGAAATCTTAAACGGAATAACAATAAAAAAATAATTAAAAAAATGGAAAACAAGAAAGAAATGAGAAATTGGTTAAATGACTTCAATTTAACTCATCCGCTTGTAATTGCAGGGCCTTGTAGTGCTGAAACTGAAGAACAAGTATTGAAAATTGCTCACGAATTAAAAGATTCTGATGTAAGTATATTCAGAGCTGGAATCTGGAAACCAAGAACGCGTCCGGGAGGATTTGAAGGTGTAGGAGAAATTGGTTTGAAATGGTTACAAAAAGCTAAAAAAGAAACTGGTTTATTAATGGGAACTGAAGTTGCGACTGCTGCTCATTGTAAACTTGCTTTGGAGCATGATATCGATGTTTTATGGGTTGGTGCTCGTACTACAGCAAATCCATTTGCGGTTCAGGAAATTGCAGATACGCTTAAAGGAACTGATAAAATTGTTTTGATTAAAAACCCTGTTAACCCAGATTTATCTTTGTGGTTAGGTGGTGTTGAGCGTTTACATATGGCGGGAATCGAGAAATTAGGTGTTATACACAGAGGATTCTCGACTTATGAAAAAACTAAATACAGAAATATTCCAGAATGGCAAATTGCTATCGAATTACAAAATAAATTTCCTGATTTACCTTTAATCATTGACCCATCTCATATTACTGGAGATCGTAAAATGATTCTTGAAGTAACTCAAGAAGCTTTAGATTTAAATTATGATGGTATGATTATCGAAACTCATACTGATCCTGATAATGCATGGAGTGATGCTGCACAACAAGTTACGCCAGATGCTTTAAAACAAATTTTTAAAGATTTGAGAGTAAGAAAAACTGATGATAAAACTGATGAGTATAGCCAAAAAATGTCGAAATTAAGAGCTAATATCGATGTTCTTGATGCTACTTTGTTAGACTTATTAGGAAAACGTATGAAGGTTGCTGACGAAATTGGTCAGGTGAAGAAAGATGCAAACGTTGCTATTCTTCAAAACAACCGTTGGAACGAAATTCTTGGTAAAATGATTCTTGAAGGTGAGAAAAAAGGATTATCGGAAGAATTTGTTCTTAAAATGTTTAAAGCAATTCACCAAGAAAGTATTAGCCACCAAGAAAGAATTCTTAACGCATAATTCTTTTTTAGACTATTAAGAGGTATAAGTTTGTATAAGGGTTTGTAAGCATTAACCTTAAATATATTTGTATTACTTAAATGGATAATATTTCTTGAAAATAGAATCTCCATCGCTTTTAATTAAGTGATGGGGATTTTTTGTTTACAGACATTTGTAAAAATTTTAGACTTTGAACTTTTAACGGAAAACAATCATTTATCTTTGCAAAGATTTTGGTTTTGAATCTAAAAGCTAAAATCAGATAATTAAAATTATAAAATGACAGGAACCGTTTACAAATCTACAGGAAGTTGGTACACCGTAAAATCTGAAAATGGAGATTTTATTGAGTGTAGAATGAAAGGAAAGTTTAGGATGAAAGGTATTAAAAGTACTAATCCTATAGCTGTAGGTGATGTTGTGGATTATGAACTTGAGGAAAGTTCGGATACTATAACTGGAACGATTCATAATATCCACGAAAGAAAGAATTACATCGTTCGTAAATCAGTAAATTTATCTCACCAGATGCATATTATTGCGTCTAATATAGATTGCGTTTTTTTATTGGTAACCATCAATAATCCCCCAACTACATTTAATTTTATTGACCGTTTCTTGGTTACAGCTGAAGCTTATGGTATTGAAACGATTTTGATTTTTAATAAAATCGATACTTTTGATGAAGCTACACTTGATGAGCAATTGTACATGCAACATGTGTATCAGGAAATAGGGTATAAATGTTTGCGTATTTCATCGACAGAAGGAAAAGGTGTTGAGGAATTAAAAGATATGATGATTGGTAAGGTAACGATGTTCTCAGGACATTCTGGAGTTGGTAAATCGACTCTTGTAAATGCGATGGAACCTAGCTTACATCTTAAAACGAAAATGATTTCGACTGCGAGTAAACAAGGACAACATACAACAACATTTGCAGAAATGTTTGATTTGTCTTTTGGCGCTCGTATTATTGATACACCAGGAATTAAAGGTTTCGGAATTGTCGATATGGAGAAAGAAGAGGTTAGTGGTTATTTTCCTGAGTTTTTTAAATTAAAAGACCAGTGTAAATTTAACAACTGTTTACATAAAGATGAACCTCATTGTGCTATTAAAGCTGCTCTGGAAAGAGATGAAATTGCTTGGTCACGTTATAATAGTTATCTTAAAATTCTAGAAGGAGAAGATGAACATTATCGTACAGATATTTATAATGATGATCGTGCAGCCAGCGATGAAACTAGAAAATAATTATTAATGGTTAGTTATTACTGAGAGCGTAATATAATCCTTTTACTAAAAACAATATTTTTACGAAATGAATTCCCAATTAACCATTTATAATTCACCATTATTTTGAGAGTTGTTATTCAAAGAGTTTCTTCAGCTTCGGTAGTGGTTGATGGTGATAAAGTAGCCGATATCCAAAAAGGGTTGCTTGTTTTTGTAGGGATTGAGGATGCCGATACACAGGAAGATATTGACTGGTTGACTGGAAAAATAACTAAAATTAGAATTTTTAGCGACGAAAATGATGTCATGAACTGCTCTGTTCAGGATATCAATGGCGAGATTATAGCCGTAAGCCAGTTTACACTTCATGCTGGAACTAAAAAAGGAAATCGTCCGTCGTATATAAAAGCTTCAAAACCAGATGTCGCAATTCCATTGTATGAAAGTTTTGTAACAACGCTGGAAAAGGAATTTGGAAATAAGATTCAGACCGGAATCTTTGGTGCTGACATGAAAATCAGCCTGTTAAATGATGGTCCTGTAACAATAATAATGGACAGTAAAAATAGAGAGTAAAAAGGATAAACATTTGTTAAACATTTCTAAAAATAATATATATTTGGCGAAATTACTTATAAAATGAAATCGATTTTTTGTTCTCTGTTTTTTGTATTGTTTACCCTTTCTTCTACTGCTCAAAAAGGAGAATATATTGCTATAGGCATTTCTGATAGTCTCAAAGAAAATGCTGAAGCTGTTATCCGTTTAAATCAAATTGATATTGTGATTGCTTCTCAAAGAAGTATGAAAACTAAGCATAAAAGAGTTATAACAGTATTTAATGAAAAGGGTTTAAATGCGATTGATGCTACTGAATATTACGATAAATCGGTAACGGTTAAAAATATTGAAGCTACTGTTTTTGATGCATTTGGGAAAGAAATAAAAAAAATAAGACGAAAAGATTTTAAAGATCAAAGTGTTATAAGTGGCGGAACGTTATTCTCAGAAAGCCGTTATATTTACTTAGACTATACCCCAGTTCAATATCCGTTTACTTTAGTATACGAAAGTGAAGTTGAAACTTCTACAACTGCTTTTATCCCTAAATGGTTGCCTCTTGATAATTATTATACGAGTGTAGAAAAAAGTATCTTGAATGTGACATACCCAAACAATTTAGGATTTAAGAAAAAAGAACTTAATTTCTCAGGATTTGATGTAAAGAAAACAAAAGATACCGATACTCAATTATCTTATGTAGCAACTAATATTCTGGCTCAAAAAAAAGAAGATCATAGTCCTGCATTTAGCAATATCTTTCCTTGTGTTATGATGGGATTAGAGAATTTCCATCTTGAAGGAGTAGATGGAAGTGCAACAACATGGGGAGCTTTTGGAAAATGGTATGCCGATAAAATTTTATTGGGTACAATAGATTTATCTGATGAAACAAAAGCAAAAATTAAAGCACTTGTTGGAACTGAAAAAGATCCTGTTAAAAAAGCAAAAATAGTATATGACTATGTACAGAAAAAATCAAGATATGTAAATATTGCGATTGGTATAGGCGGATGGAAACCTATGTTTGCAAATGATGTAGATAGATTAGGTTATGGAGATTGTAAAGCATTAACGAATTATACAAAAGCACTTTTAGAAGCCGTTGGTGTTCCTTCTTATAATACGATTTTATATGGAAGCCCGTATAAGATGGATATAGATTCAGACTTTGTTTCTATGCAAGGAAACCATATGATATTATCTATCCCGAATGGAGATAAATATATTTGGCTTGAATGTACGAGCCAAGACGATCCTTTTGGCTACCAAGGAACTTTTACAGATGATAGAGATGTATTGATAATTAAACCTGAAGGAGGAGTAATTGTTAGAACAACTATTTATGATGATAAAAATAATACGCAGATAAGTAAAGGAAATTATACTCTGTCTGATGAAGGAAATTTATCTGGAGCTATAGCAATTGTTTCAGGAGGTTCTCAGTACAGTAAAAAAATGGGAGTTGAAAAGTTACAACCTACAGATAAAGATGCGCATTATAAAAACTATTGGGATAATATTAATAATTTAAAAATTAATAAGACTGTTTTTTTAAATGACAAAGAGAATGTAAAATTCACTGAAGATGTCCAAATAAATGCTTCTAATTATGGAGTTATTTCAGGAGGTAAAATGATGTTTGTGGTAGATGCCTTTAATCAATATACAGGAAGTATAAAGAGAATTAGAAATCGAAAAAGCCCGTTAGAAATACAAAGAGGTTATTTTGATACTGATGAAATAGAAATTAATTTACCAGCAGGTTTTGCAATCGAATTTTTACCAGCAGGTTATGAAGTGAAAGGGAAATTTGGAGAATATAAAACGGAAATAATTAAAAAAGAGAATAATAAATTGCTCTACAAACGCTCTATGCTTTTAAATAAAGGAAAATATTCGAGTAAAGAATATGATGAGTATCGCCTTTTTATGGAGCAGATTAATAGAAATGATAATGCCAAAATTATACTAACCAAGAACTAAAACTAATGAAAATTAACCAACTAACTATTGTTTTATTTATTGTGCTTTCTGTTTCAAAGATTACAGCACAAGAATTTAAATTAGGGAAAGTATCCATTCCTGAATTACAGGAAAAAGTACATGCTAAAGACACTTCAGCTTCAGCTGCAATTTTATTCAGAAAAGGGACTTCCTTTTTTGAATATGATCCAGTTGATGGTTTTGTAATTATAACCGAGGTTGAAAGCCGAATTAAAATTTATAAAAAAGAAGGTTATGACTGGGCTAATCAAGGCGTAAGATATTACATAGGAGATTCTAATTCTAAGGAAAGTGTTTCGTTTTCTGATGCGGTTACTTATAACCTTGTAGATGGAAAAATAGAGAAGACCAAACTTAAGAGTGATGGGGTTTTTGATGAGAATTTTAATAAATATTACAATAAGAAAAAAATAACAATGCCTAATGTAAAAGAGGGTTCTGTTATTGAATATAAATATAGAATAAAAGCTTTGACGATTGGTTCAATGAGAGATTGGTACTTTCAATCGTCTGTTCCGGTTAATTATTCTGAATTTATAACCAGAATTCCAGAATATTTTGTTTATAATGTTAAGCAAAAGGGGTATGTTTTTCCTAAAGTTAATAAAGAAACAAGTACGAAGTATATTGTATTTAATAATAAAGAAAGATCTGGAGGGGATGTTTCGACAACCAGCTATTCTCAGAATAAAGTAGAATATCAGGAAGAGAAAGCTACTTATACAGCAGAGAATTTGCCAGCGATGAAAGATGAGGCGTATGTTAATAACATTAATAATTACACCTCAAGTCTGGAGCTCGAATTGTCTATGACAAAATACCCTAATCAGCCAATAAAGTTATTTTCAACGGATTGGAATTCAGTTGTAAAAACAATATATAATTATGAGAGTTTTGGCCCGGAATTAAATAAAACGGGATATTTTGAAGATGATTTAAAAGTATTGCTTGCAGGCGTAGATACTCAAGACGAAAGAATTAATAAAATATTAAATTTCGTAAAAACAAGAGTTAAATGGAATGGTTATACTGATTATGGATGTGATAATGGGGTAAAAAAAGCCTATAAGGAAAAAACAGGAAATGTGGCTGATATAAATCTTATGTTAACGGCTATGTTGAGACATTCAGGATTAACAGCAAATCCAGTTTTAGTAAGTACACGTTCTAACGGAATTGCAATTTCTCCTAACAGAACGGCTTTTAATTATGTAATTGCGGCTGTTGAAACTCCTAATGGGATTATCTTGCTAGATGCTTCAGATAAATATTCAAATCCAAATATTTTGCCTTTTAGAGCTTTAAATTGGATGGGTAGATTAATACGTAAAGACGGAACTTCTGAAGAAATTGATTTAATGCCAAAAATCGTATCTGCAAACAATGTGTCTATGAGTTATAATGTAGATGCTAGCGGGAAAGTGAGCGGAAAAACAAGAAAGCAATATACAAACTATAATGCCATGATGTTTAGGGATAATATTGGTGATGTGAAAGAAGATGTATATCTTGAAAAATTAGAAAATGATAATAATAAAATAGAGATAAGCGAGTATTCTAGAATAAATGAAAAGGAATTATTACTACCAGTGATAGAGACTTATTCGTTTTCTGGAAATAACCTTTGCGAAATAATTGGGGATAAAATTTATATAGATCCAATGTTGTTTCTTACAGACAGGAAGAATCCTTTTACACAAGAGAATCGTGAATATCCTGTAGATTATGGTTTTCCATCTTCAGATAAGTATAATATTAATATCACTATTCCAGAAGGATTTGCAATTGAAACTATGCCAGCTTCAGGAGGATTTGCTATGGAAAATGATTTAGGTTTGTTTAAATTTATGAGTACTGTAAACGGAAATATTTTACAATTAATAATAACACACCAGATAAATGAGCCAGTAATACTACCAGACGATTACTCAGTGTTAAAAGAGTATTACAAAGGGATGATTGCTAAAGAGAATGAAAAAATAGTTTTAAAAAGAATATAATATGAGGTTTTGGAGTTTAGTAATGGTTGTTTTTCTGTTTTTTTATTTTTCAAAAATTGCAGCACAAGAATTTAAATTAGGAAAAGTATCTATTTCTGAATTACAGGAAAAAGTGCATGCCAAAGACACTTCGGCAGCAGCAGCAATTTTATATAAAAAAGGTGTTTCTCGTCTTGAATATGATATGACAGACGGATTTATAATTATGACAGAGGTCGAAAGCCGAATTAAGATTTATAAAAAAGAAGGTTATGATTGGGCAAATCAAAACATATCATATTATATAGGAGCTTCTGGTTTAAAAGAGAATGTTACTTTTTCGGATGCGGTTACTTATAACCTTGTAGATGGAAAAATCGAGAAAACTAAACTTAAAAGTGATGGGGTATTTGATGAGAATTTTAATAAATATTTTAATATGAAAAAGATAACAATGCCTAATGTAAAAGAAGGTTCTGTTATTGAATATAAGTACACCATAAAATCACCAAGTATAAGCTCAATGAGAGATTGGTATTTTCAAGCCTCTATACCAGTAAACTATTCTGAATTTGTAACTAAAATTCCAGAATTTTATGTTTTTAATACAAAGCAAAAAGGATATATTTTTCCAGAGGTAAACGTCGAGAAAAATACTAGGTCTATCATGTTTGTGAGTAAAGAGCAATCACGAGGCGGTGGGTTTAACGTGGCTCAAACTAGTTATTCCAATGAGAAAGTTGATTATGTGGAAAACAAAACTACTTATACAGCAAAGAATTTACCTGCTATGAAAGAGGAAGGGTATGTTAATAATATACGTAATTATACTTCATGTATTGAGCATGAATTGTCTGCGAAGAAGTTTCCTAATGAACCAGTTAAATCATTTTCAACCGATTGGAATTCAGTTGTAAAAACAATATATAATTATGAGAGTTTTGGCCCGGAATTAAATAAAACAGGATATTTTGAAGATGATTTAAAAACCTTGCTTGCAGGTGTAGATACTCAAGATGAAAGAATTTATCTAATATTAAATTTTGTGAAATCTAGAGTGAAATGGAATGGGTATACTGATTATGGATGTGATAATGGAGTAAAAAAAGCGTATAAGGAAAAAACAGGAAATGTGGCTGATATAAATCTTATGTTAACGGCTATGTTAAGTCATTCAGGATTAACGGCAAATCCAGTTTTAGTAAGTACACGTTCTAACGGAATTGCAATTTCTCCTAACAGAACGGCTTTTAATTATGTAATTGCGGCTGTTGAAACGGCTAATGGAATTATCTTGCTAGATGCTTCAGATAAATATTCAAATCCAAATATATTACCATTTAGAGCTTTAAATTGGATGGGGAGATTAATACGTAAAGACGGAACTTCTGAAGAAATTAATTTAATGCCTAAAATCGTATCTGCAAACAATGTGTCTATGAGTTATAATGTAGATGCTAGCGGAAATGTGAGCGGAAAAACAAGAAAGCAGTATACAAATTACAATGCCATGATGTTTAGGAATAATATTGGTAATGTGAAAGAAGATGTATATCTTGAAAAATTAGAAAATGATAATAATAAAATAGAGATAAGCGAGTATTCTAGAACAAATGAAAAAGAATTATTACTTCCAGTGATAGAGACTTATTCGTTTTCAGGAAATAACCTTTGCGAAATAATTGGAGGTAAAATTTATATAGATCCAATGTTATTCTTTACAAATAAGCAAAATCCTTTTACACAAGAGAATCGTGAATATCCTGTAGATTATGGTTTTCCATCTTCAAATAAGTATAGTATTAATATCACTATTCCAGAAGGATTTGCAGTTGAATCGATGCCAGTATCAGGAGGATTTGCTATGGAAAATGATTTAGGTTTATTTAAGTTTATGAGTACTGTAAATCAAAACGTATTACAAATAGTAATGACACACCAGATAAATGAAGCAATAATACTAGCTGAATATTATCCTATGTTAAAAGGTTATTACAAAGGGATGATTGCTAAAGAGAATGAGAAAATAGTTTTAAAAAGAATATAAAAATGGATTTAAAAAACGCACAACTAGATGTCGATACTTGGATAAAAGAACATGGAGTTCGCTATTTTAATGAATTGACTAACATGGCACAACTTACAGAAGAAGTAGGTGAAGTTGCTAGGATTATTGCTCGTCGTTATGGCGAACAATCAGAAAAAGAAAGTGATAAGAATAAAGACCTTGGCGAAGAATTAGCCGATGTAGTTTTTGTGGTTTTATGTTTAGCAAATCAAACAGGGATTGATCTTCAGGCTGCATTTGATAAAAAAATGGATTTAAAGTCTGTTCGAGATAAAGACCGTCATAAAAACAACGATAAACTAAAATAATGTGATAAGTTAGGGTAAAGCTTTGGAGTATCCTTTTTTTAAAATAAATTTGCAAAAACGCATAAAACAATTACCCTATAATGAATTTACTATTAAAGACATCTCAAGCTAATTTACAAGGACAAATTGCAGTAACTGGCTCAAAAAGCGAAACGAATCGATTATTATTGTTACAAGCATTGTTTCCTAATATTACTTTGGCAAATACATCAAATTCTGATGATAGCGAAGTAATGCAAAAAGCATTAGTTGGTAATGAAGAAATAGTAGATATTCATCATGCAGGAACGGCAATGCGTTTTTTAACTGCTTATTTTGCGGTAAAGGAAGGAAGAGAAGTTGTAATGACGGGTTCTAGCAGAATGCAAGAGCGTCCGATTAAAATTTTGGTAGAGGCTTTGGCTCAATTAGGAGTAGAGATTTCATATCTAAAAGAAGAAGGATATCCGCCAATTCGCATTAAAGGAAAAAAAATTACTGCTTCAAAAGTTACATTAGCTGCTAATGTAAGTAGCCAGTATATTTCGGCATTGTTACTTGTTGCACCTAAATTAGAAAATGGTTTAGAGCTAACATTAGAGGGAGAAATAACTTCGATTCCGTATATCAAAATGACTTTGGCTTTGCTTAATGATTTAGAAATTCAAACTAGTTTTGAAGGTAACGTAATCAAAGTATACCCAAAAGCTGAAGTGGCTACAAAAGAAATGGTGGTAGAGTCTGATTGGAGTTCGGCTTCTTACTTTTTTAGTTTAGTAGCTTTGGCCGATACAACTTCAATAACCTTAAGTAGTTATAAAGAAAATAGCTTACAAGGAGATTCAGAATTGGTTTCACTCTATGAAAAACTAGGAGTAAAAACTACTTTTCAGGATAATAAAATGACTTTGGTAAAACAAGAAAATTTTAAATTCGAAACAGTAAATTTTGAACTAAATAATACTCCGGATATTGCACAGACAATTGTGGTGACTTGTCTTGGTTTAGGAATTGGTTGTCATTTAACGGGGTTACATACTCTAAAAATTAAAGAAACCGATAGACTTGAAGCATTAAGAATTGAGCTAACTAAATTAGGTGCTAATATCTCAGTTACTAATGATAGTTTAACGCTTGTTGCTACAAATACAATAAATCCAAATGTAAAAATTGCTACTTATAATGATCACCGTATGGCAATGGCATTTGCTCCATTGGCATTAAAAGTGCCAATAATAATCGAAGATGCAGGAGTGGTTTCTAAATCTTATCCGGATTTTTGGAAAGATTTAACAAATTTAGGTTTTGAGACATCAGAAATAGGTGCATAATAATCAATGTTTACAGCTAAAAACAAGAATAAATTTTGAAGTTTGCAATTTTCTAACTAAATAAAAGCCAAAACACTTGACAACGCCTATCTCACAATCGTATATTTGCACTCTAAATAAATAGACTACATGAAATTATCTCATTTTCAATTTAATTTACCAAAAGAACTTCTAGCCGAATTTCCAGCTGAAAACAGAGATGAGTCTCGCTTGATGGTAATTGATCGTAAAAAACAAACTATAGAGCACAAAATGTTCAAAGATGTAATCAATTACTTTGATGATGGTGATGTTCTTATATTAAATAACACTAAAGTTTTCCCTGCTCGTTTGTACGGAAACAAAGAAAAAACTGGAGCAAGAATCGAAGTTTTTTTATTAAGAGAACTAAATTCAGAGCAACGTCTTTGGGATGTTTTGGTTGATCCTGCTCGTAAAATCCGTATCGGAAATAAATTATATTTTGGTGATGACGATTCGTTAGTTGCTGAGGTAATCGACAATACTACTTCTCGTGGTAGAACATTGCGTTTTCTTTACGATGGTTCTTACGAAGAATTCAGAAATAAACTAACAGAACTTGGAGAAACTCCAATTCCTAAATACATCAGTAGAGATGTAACTCCAGAAGATGCTGAAAGATACCAAACGATTTATGCTAAAGAAGAAGGAGCTGTTGCAGCACCAACTGCTGGATTGCATTTCTCTAAACATCTTTTGAAAAAACTGGAAATTAAAGGAGTAAACTTTGCAGAAGTTACACTTCACGTAGGTTTAGGAACTTTTAATCCAGTTGAGGTTGAAGATTTATCAAAACACAAAATGGATTCTGAAGAGTTAATTATTACTGAAGAAGCTTGTGAAATTGTAAATCTGGCAAAGCAAAACAAGAAACGTATCTGTGCTGTAGGAACAACATCAATGCGTGCTATTGAAAGTTCAGTTTCATCACAAAATACATTAAATCCTTTTGAAGGTTGGACAAATAAATTTATTTTCCCTCCTCACGATTTTAGTATTGCAAACTGTATGATTACAAACTTCCATACGCCAAAATCAACATTATTAATGATGATTTCTGCGTTCTGTGGACATGATTTAATGAAAAGAGCATATGAAGAAGCTATAAAAGAAGGATACAAATTCTACTCTTATGGTGATGCAATGCTTATCATCTAAGAAATATAGAATAAGGTTAATTCAAAAATCTCGCTAGTAATAGCGAGATTTTTTTTTGAAATCTAGTTAACCTGATAGACTAGTTTTACTGTAATATTAGCTGTTTTATTTTTAGAAGTTGTATTAAACGAACCTCCATAAGAAAAATCTTCAGAGGAGTTTTGCCCAGTAATCTGGAAAACGCCCATATCAGATTTTTTTAATTTTCCTAAAGATGCATCTGCATTTTCGGCAATGCTTTTGGCTCTGGAACTAGCATCTTTAGTTGCCTCAGCAATCATTTTTATTTTAAGTTCAGCTAATTTAGTGTAATAATATTCAGGAGGATTAGAGTAGAATTCGACCCCGGAATTTATTAATTCGCTAGATTGTCTGGAGATTTCCTCAATTTTATTTACATCTTTAGATTGGATGCTTACATTTTGTGTTAATGTAAATCCTGTGAAAACTTGTTGTTTTGGTGTTCCGTTTTCATTGTACGAAGTATCAAAATCTTTATTGAAGTTTACCGCCGAGAAAACCATTTCTGAAGCTTTGATCCCTTTGCTGGTTAAGTAGCTTTTTATTTTTTCTCTATCACTGTCTAATGAGGCATAGGCTTCTTTTAGGGTAAGACTCTTTTTAGAGAATGAACCACTCCAGACAATTAAATCCGAAACAAAATCTTTTTTCCCCAGACCTGTAACGCTAATAGTATCATTACTTTTATTTCTGTTTTGAAATGCATTAGAAAATAAATAGGCAGAAATAATCACTGCTAAAGAGATAATAATAACATTCAGATTGTTTTTGAACATGGCTTATAATTTTAAATTCAATCAAATATATCGAATTAATTGTGTTCATTTTTAACACAGGCTTATATTTTTCTCCTTTTGTCTTCGTGGTTTTTTTTCTACATTTACCAAACAAAATTCAAACAATGACTTTCGAAAATACACGTGAATTTGCACAAAAACTTGATTCACAAGATATATTGCATAAATACCAAGATGAATTTATTTTTCCTGAAGTGAATAATAAAAAGGTTATTTATTTTACAGGAAACTCTTTAGGATTACAGCCAAAGCGTACAAAATCCTATGTTGATGAAGTAATGGCCGATTGGGCAAATCTTGCTGTTGAAGGGCATTTTTATGCCGAAAAACCTTGGTGGGATTATCAGGAGCGTTTTGCTAAACCACTTAGTAAAATTGTTGGTGCTTTGCCAAGCGAAGTAACTGTAATGAATACATTAACGGTTAATCTTCATTTATTGATGGTGTCTTTTTATAGACCAACTGCAACTAGATACAAGATTATTTGCGAAGAAAAAGCATTTCCTTCAGATCAATATATGTTTCAGAGCCAAGTACATTTTCATGGTTATAAAACAGAAGATGCTATTGTAGAGATTAAGCGTCGTGAAGGAGAGCACAATATCCGATTAGAAGATATTTTGGCTAAAATTGAAGAAGTTGGTGATGAATTGGCTCTAGTATTAATTGGTGGAGTAAATTACTATACAGGACAAGTTTTTGATATGAAAACCATTACTGCGGCTGGGCAAAAAGCAGGAGCCAAAGTAGGTTGGGATTTAGCACACGCTGCAGGAAATATAAAATTAGAATTACACGATTGGAATGTCGATTTTGCTGCTTGGTGTAGTTATAAATACATGAACTCAGGACCAGGAAATGCATCTGGTTGTTTCGTGCATGAAAAGCATCATAATAATCCTGATTTGCCTCGTTTTGCGGGCTGGTGGGGACATAATAAAGAACGTCGTTTTAAGATGGAGCCTACTTTTGATCCAGTTCATGGGGCAGATGGCTGGCAAATAAGTAATTTACCAGTGCTTTCTTTGGCACCTTACCTGGCATCAGTAGAAATGTTTGATGAAGTAGGAATGGATGTTTTGATTACTAAAAGAGATAAAATAACAGCTTATCTTGAGTTTATCTTACAAGAAATAGATAAAGAAGTAAAAGGAAATTTCGAGGTTATTACTCCTGCAGATCCTAAGGAAAGAGCTTCGCAACTATCTGTGTTTTTGCATGGAGAAGGACGTAGTTTATTCGATTATTTAATGAAGAATGGGGTCATTACAGATTGGCGCGAACCTAATGTTATTCGTTTAGCTCCAGTTCCTTTGTATTGTTCTTTTGAAGATATGTATGAGTTTGGACAAATTTTAAAAAGAGGAATTTTAGAATAATCTAACATATATAAAAATATTTTAAAGCCTGCTAATTCAGATTGTTATGAATTAGCAGGCTTTTTTGCATAGTTTAATTTTATAACGATCTCTTAAAATTATGTAATTTAAAGGCACAAGTTTAGACTTTACTTTGCTATGTTATAAAACCTAAAGTTTAAAATCATGAAAGCATTATATTTAATATTATTCTCTTTTGCGATTATCTCGTGTCAGAATCAAGGGAAAATAGATATTCAAAAAGCAAAACAAGCGAGTATTGACTCTATGAAAGTTGAAATTAATAAGCAAAAAGTTATTGATTCAATGAAAACAGAGATGGCAAAAATTCAAGAAGAAAAAGAGCAAGTACAATCTCAGGCAGAATTAGCGCCTCAAAAAGTTGTTGTTGTAAATCAGCAAGCCCCAGCTGCAGCTGCACCAAAGAAAAAAGGATGGAGTTCGACTGCTAAAGGAGCTGTAATTGGTGCAGGAGTTGGAGCAGTTACAGGAGCAATTATCAGTAAGAAAAAAGGTGAAGGTGCAATAATCGGCGGATTAGCAGGTGCTGGAGTTGGAGCAGGAACTGGAGCAATTATAGATGGAAAAAAGAAAAAAGAATAGAAGAGACCACTATTCTCGAATAAATGTTAGTTATATTCAAATAGAAAAACCACCTCAAATTAATTTTAGAGGTGGTTTTTTGTATAATAAAGAAATGGTATTAATTGTTTTAAGCCGGAATAGCTATAGCAATAAGCTTCGTTCTATAATCATTAAATTGATTTTGAATTTCTGTTTTGTCCTTTTTAAAGTAAGAAGAAGCTGCAAGCAGATTTTCGTAATATTCAATTCCGCTTAAAAGATTGTCTTTAAAAGCGTGTAATTTTTTAGTTTGCGCCGCTGTTATTTCTGACGAAATATTTTCGATATCTTTCTTAAAATAATCCAGATACATCTTTAATTCTTTCACGAATAAATTCGGACGATTTTTAACACGTATTACGGACTTGTTTCCGTAAATGTGCTGCACCATATCAGATAAAGATACTTCTTGGTCAAAATAGGCCATATTTGGACCAGGGCATATAACAACACCTTGAGCTTGTCCTTTTATTTTAATATCATTCTCGATATAAGATGCATTTGCAAGACCTACACACAAACATGATTTCTCGGTAATAGCAGCTTTAGATTTTTCAAAAGATGCTAAAGAAAGAGTATCTTTTATAGTTTCTAATTCGGCTAACTTCAGGTCCTGATATTTTTTTGAAGCCGAACAAGTTCCTTTTGGATCATATTCTTTGCTCAACGCCAAAAATTTCTTCGGGCAAGAACTTCCTGCTTTATTATCGTGAATACGTTTCTGTTTAAGAATTTCGTTAGATGTTCCTCTTAAAGTATTAAATGGTACACCTAAAGGAGAAATATGACTTAAATATAAATCTTCTTCTTGGGCTTTCATTAATAAGTTTCGAGTAGGCTGATCAACAGATGTTGCTTCTGGAACGAGTAAAAAAGGAGTTCCCCAACCTACAGAATCTACACTATAATTATCTAATAAAAACTCATGTTCTTCAGCAGTTCCTACACCTCCTTGTACAGTAATTTTAAGAGGCAAAGGATTTTCTGGAACTAAAAATTGTTTTTGCTGTAGCGCTTTTACCATTAAATCATGAGCAGATTGAATCAATTGGTCTTTTTTCTGTTTGAATTCTTCCAAGATAGGACCTAATAATAAACCTTCGGTAGCAAATGCATGTCCACCACAGTTTAATCCTGATTCTATACGATATTCAGAAACCCAAAGTCCTTTTTTAGCCAAAAAGTTACCTTGAATCATGGCAGATCTAAAGTCGCTTACTTTTAATATAATTTTCTTTTTAAGCTCATTATTGCTATTTGGGAAAAAGTCTGGAAAATTCTCAAAGTAGCTATATAATCTAGGATTCATTCCAGCAGAAAGAACTAAAGAAGAGTCAAGATTACTGTTTGCAAAACCACGAAGTGCAGCATGAGCATCATTAAATTCAATAGGTAATTGTTCGTCTTTGATATAATTATCTTTATCAAGTTTTGTCATGATATTTACATCAATGGCACCTGCAGAAAGATGAGATTCAATATAGTTTTGGATATTTTCTTTAAAAGAAATACCATCTTCCATTAAGTTTAAAAAACCTTTTTTTATCTCAGAACTATTAGGCAACATTGAGATGTAGTTCTCTAGCGCTTGTTTGCTTTCAGATAATTCGGTTTTAAAACTTTCAAATTTTTGTTTTACGATTTTGTCTACTAAGTTTAAGTAGGTTGTAATGCGTTTGGCTCTGTAATCGTGTATTTTTTGGCTTATTTCCTGATAAGAAGAATTGAATTTTTCAGAATAAAAAGCGGTCATCTTTTCAATTAACTCATCATCTGCAATCGAAATTACGGATGAAATACCATATTTAGCTACTCGAATCGGGCTGTCAATAGTATAAGCGAGTCCCATTACAGGAATATGAAAAGAGTGTATGGGGTTTTTTGTCATTTGCGATTATTATAAAATTTAATAAATGACAAATGTTGTAAAATCATTTTATAAAAAAACTGATATATATCATGTTTATAGTGGGTTAAGTTTATTCCTTAAATTAAAATTTTCTTAAAAGATTCTGCAATACACCTCCATAAAAAATTATAAAATGACTTTTCCTGAATTCGTTCCAGTTCTATTTCAGCTTTTTTAGCTTCATTATCAGAGTCTTTTTTAAGGATTAAATTGGCTAAAGAACTTTTTAATTTTGCTTCTTTTTCGGGATTTTTCTTTTTGTATAAAGTAACTTTTAAGTCCTTGTATTTTAAACTGGCATTTCCTGTGGCTTTTTTATCGTTTCCAGTAATATCAAAATGATAATCATCAAAAGTACCTTTAAACGAAGTATTAGTATATGGTTTTGTAAACGCATACATTGCCTGAACATCAAATTTTGCAATACTTCCTTTTATGCGAAAACCATCGTTTTTATCCAGAACGTTTAATGTCCAATGTACATTTAAAGGAGAATTTTTCATAAAAACACAATTGATTTTGATATCTAAATCGGCTGCTTTTTTTAATCCAAAACCACTCTGAAGATTTATAGCTTTTAAGTTAAAACGACTGAAAGTTAATATTGCCGGACCTTTCTGGAAATTGATTTCTTCTTCATATACTAATTTTGAATTTTGGATAGAAAGAGTGTCAATTTTTAGGGGAAACGGAATTTTTCTGAGCAAAGAATTATATAATGGCTTTTTGCTTACATCGTCTTCGGGTATTTTATTTCGATAGATATTTGCGTCTAAATCATCAAAAACAATAGAATTTGCATTAAAGAAAAACACATCATTTTTAAATCCCCAATTCATCGAATTGATATTTATATCTGTTGCTTTTACGGTAAAAATATCTTTTTCTTTAGTTATTTTTTGTACAAATTGCTGGCGAGAATATAAAGGGATATAACTGAAGTTTTTTACTTTTAAAGAATGATTATTAGTTGCTATTTTCGAAGCATTAATCGTGTAAAACTGATTGGGTTTGTAATAGATACTATCACAATTTAGAGCATATTTTTGATATGAAAAAGGGATTTTCTGTTTAAGTATTTCATCATTAATAACAATTCCTTCTAATACAAGCGCAATATTTCGAGTGTATAAAATAGGCTTGTTTGTTTTGGTAGACATAATATCTAAACTTGCCTTATTGAGATAGATATTAGAAACAACAATGATTTTTTGGAAAGGTTCAATTACTTGTGTTCTAATGCTATTGCTGTTGTCTATTGCTTTTTCATCCTTTTTGTATAAGATTACTCTAGCATGGTCTATGGTGATGCTTTTCGCACGTAAAATATCATTAAAGATAAGATTCCAGATGCTAAAATCATTTATTGCAACGGTACCTATTTTAGAATAAATCCCTATTTTGGTAGTGCTATCTTTTGGAGCATTTTTAGGATTAATAACAATATTCGAAGCATAAATATCTGCCGCCCAAAGGTCAATTTTTATATCTTCATACGTAATTTGATATGGTGTTTTATTGTTGTCTTGAATAATTTTGGGAAGTTGTTTTTTTACCCAGAAATTTAGCCCTGAATTTATTAAAAACAAGAGCGCTAAAAATGAAACGATTCCTATGATTATTTTTTTATTTAAAGACATTTAGTGCATATTTTATTTTAAATATATAAATTTAAAGACTTAAAAGGAATAACTTTTGGATACAATTGTGATTTTGATAATAATACATTTCGTTAAAATATTTATTTATACAGTTTAGAAACATGAAAAAAATCAAAAAAATACTGCTTGTTTTGTTCTTGATACTTGTTGTTTTAGGAATCGGTTTATGTACTTATATTTTTCATTTAAAACCCAAATATGAAGGAGAAGTAAAACTGAAAAACATTCAAAAAGAGACAACGGTATATTTTGATGATTTTGGAGTCCCACATATTTATGCAAATTCTCAAAAAGAAGCCATGACTGTTTTGGGTTATGTGCATGCTCAGGATCGTTTGTGGCAAATGGAATTGATGCGTCGTATTGCATCAGGGCGATTGTCGGAAATTTTTGGTTCGGTAATGTTAAAGAACGATAAGTTTTTTTCGGGATTAGGAATAGAAGAAGCTTCGGCGAAAGCAATTGCACAATTGGATAAAAATAGTCAGAGTTATCAGTTAACATTGGCTTATTTGGACGGAATTAATCAGTACTTGGATGAAGGTGTTACGCCAATAGAATTTCAGTTGGTTGGCGTGAAAAAAGAAAAATTTACGATAAAAGATGTTTATAATATTTTTGGCTATATGTCTTTTAGTTTTGCAATGGCCCAAAAAACGGATCCATTAATGACTGATATTCGTAATAAATACGGAAGTGAATATTTAAAAGATTTGGGTTTAAATGGCGAATTTAATACCACTCAAATAAGAAATGCAAAAGAGAATCCAGAGGAATTTGCGGCGATTTCAAAATCGGTTGCTTCACTTCTTGAGAAATCCCCAATTCCTCCTTTTATAGGTAGTAATAGTTGGGTGGTTTCGCCTCAGAAAACTAAAAATGGTAAAGTTATTTTTGCCAATGACCCACATATCGGATTTTCGCAACCAGGAACTTGGTACGAAGCTCATATAATAACTCCCGATTTTGAATTATACGGTTGTTATCTTGCTGGAACGCCATATCCTTTATTAGGACATAATCGTGATTATGCATACGGATTAACAATGTTTGAAAATGATGATATCGATTTTTATCAAGAAGAAAATAAATCGGGAGATGATAATGAATATAAAATACCAAATGGTTTTGCGAAATACGAAACCAGAAAGAAGGTTATAAAGGTTAAAGATTCATCGGATGTTGTTGTAGATGTAAAAATAAGTCGTCATGGTCCTGTTATGAATGGATTAATCGAAGATTTAAAGAATAACAATAAACCTATAGCAATGTCTTGGGTTTATACACAACAACCTATAAAAATCCTCGATGCTGTTTACGGACTTTCGCATGCTAAGAATAAAAATGATTTTAAGAAAGCAGTTTCTCTTGTTGCTGCACCAGGTTTAAATGTAATGTATGGTGATGCAAAAGGCAATGTAGGTTGGTGGGCAACAGGAACTTTATACAAACATAATAAAGGAGTAAATCCTAATTTTATTCTTGACGGTGCAAGCGGTAAGGATGATATTGCCGAATATTTGGATTTCTCCAAAAACCCTTCGGCAGAGAATCCAAAATGGGGTTATGTATATTCGGCTAATAATCAGCCAGAAGCTATCGATGGATTTTTATATCCAGGATATTATTTGCCAGAAGATCGTGCTAAGAGAATTACACAATTGCTTGATGCAAAATCGGATTGGGATAAAGAATCGATTAGTAAAATGATTTTTGATAATACATCTTCAGTTTCTCCAACAGTGGTTCAGAATTTACTTTTGAATATGAAAAATGAATCGCTTACAGCAAATGAAAAACAGGCATTATCTATTCTTAAAGAATGGAAGGGAACCAATAATCTAGAAGATGTTGCGCCTACGATTTATAATAAATGGATTTATGCTTATTTAAAAAATACTTTTGAAGATGAGCTGGATAAAGAAAATTTTAAAAATTTCTTGGAGACACATCTTGTAAAACAAATTATTGCGAAACAAATACAAAACGATAACTCGGTTTGGTGGGATAATATACTAACGAAGAATGTAAAAGAGACTAAGAAGGATATTCTAGAAAAATCGTTTCACGAAGCAATTGCGGGACTTGAAAAACAATTAGGTAATACGGTTCAGGACTGGAAATGGGAGAAAGTGCATACTGTAGAGTATCATCATCCTTTAGGGCAAGTGGCTGCTTTACGAGGAATCTTTAATGCAGGACCTTTTGCAGTTTCGGGCTCAACAGAAGTAATTAATAATCAGTTTTTTGATTTTACTGATAAAGGGGTTTATGACGTAAAAGGTGGACCATCGACAAGAAGGATTATTGATTTTTCGGATATAGAAAATAGTTGGAGTATTTTGCCAACTGGACAATCAGGGAATCCGTTTAGTAAACATTATACGGATCAAGCGGAGCTTTATAATGCAGGAAAGTTCCGAAAAATGAAATTAAATAGAGAAGAGATTGTAAAAACTTCTACTAAACTGGTTTTTAAACCGAGATAGAAAATGGAAGGTTTTGTGTCTGGATTTATTTTATTATCTAACTGATTGCGTGAAGGATTGAAGTGAAAATCCTTTTTTGAGGAACGAAAAAAAGATTGTAACGAAAAGCCTGACCCGACCTTTTTGGGAGGGGCACGCCCAAACATTTCTTTGATTTATAGTTTATTCTATAGATTATATACTTATTTTTACGAGCGTATAATCACATTTTTTTTTGATGCAAACTCCACTTAAAATTGCTATTGTAGGTTCTGGATTGGTTGGCTCATTGTTGGCAATTTATCTTAAAAAGGAAGGTCATGAAGTTCATGTTTATGATCGAAGCCCAGATATTCGTAAAATAAATTTTTCGGGACGATCGATAAATTTGGCAATGTCTAATCGAGGCTGGAAAGCACTAGATGGTGTTGGTGTAGGAGATGCTGTTCGCGAAATTGCTATTCCTATGGATAAGCGAGCGATACATTTGGTCGATAAACTTAATTTTCAGAATTACGGTCAGGAAGGAGAAAGTATTTATTCGATTTCTAGAGGAACCTTAAATCGTAAAATGATTGATTTGGCAGAAAATGCCGGAGCCGATTTTTTCTTTGAGCAAAAAATATGGGATGTAACGTTAAGCGATGCTACATTACATATTGGTGATACGGAAAGAGGGGAGTGGGAAGAGAAAAAATACGATATGGTTTTTGGAGCCGATGGTGCTTTTTCAAGAATTCGTCATCGTATGCAACGCCAAAGCATGTTTAATTATTCGCAGGAATTCTTGAATATGGGATATAAGGAGTTAAACATTCCTGCAAATCCTAATGCTACACATAAACTAGATAAAAACTCATTTCATATTTGGCCACGTGGGGAATATATGCTTATTGCATTGCCTAACTTAGATGGTAGTTTTACGTGTACTTTGTTTATGCCTTTTGAAGGTGAAAATTCTTTTGATTCGCTAACGGATAGAAAACAGGTAGAAGACTTTTTTGAGAAAAACTTCCCAGATTCTATTGAGGTTATACCAAAATTAGCAGAAGATTTCTTTAATAATCCTACAAGTACATTGGTAACGATGAAATGTTTTCCTTGGACTTATAGCGATAAAATTGCTTTAATTGGTGATGCTTGTCATGCTATTGTTCCTTTTTATGGACAGGGTATGAATGCTGGTTTTGAAGATATAACCGTTTTATATGAAATGATTCTTCAATATGGAGATGATTGGAAAAAGATTTTCTCTGAGTATGAAATTTCGCGTAAACCAAATGCCGATGCAATTGCAGAACTTTCGTATCGCAATTTTATGGAAATGAGTACGAAAACTGCCGATGAAAAATTCTTGTTGCAAAAGAAGATAGAAAAAGCCTTTTCGGATAAACATCCAGATAAATGGATTCCGCTTTACAGTCGTGTTACTTTTAGTGATCGTCCTTATGCCGAAGCATTGGCAATTGGGGATTTTCAGAATACGATTATGGAAGAGGTTTTAAAAATGGAAAATATAGAAAGCATTTGGGACACTCCTGAAATTGAAAATAAGATTTTGGAGTTGTTGGGAAAAGCATAAATTTTTAAACCATATAAGAGATGTAAGTTCATTTAAGTATAGCGCTGATTAATCACGCTTATATTTACTTATATCTCTTATATGGTTTAGTTTTTTGTTTACTTCTTGAACATTTTTGATAAAACGCCAAATACTCCTCTTATAAAGGTAGCACTTGTAACTACTTTTAGTACCGATTTACCAACTACACTTGCAGTACTTGGTTCGTTACTCGCTTTCTCCGAAGTTTTTTCTTCTTGTTGTGATGCTACTTCTTGTTCGGCATCGCTAATTTTTTTGGTTAATATTTCGTAAGCACTTTCGCGGTCGATTACCTCGCTATATTTTTTTACCAATTTTGATTTTTGGTTAATTTCCTGAATTTCGCTTTCGGTTAAAACGTCCATTCTGCTCATAGGTGCTCGCATCATAGTAGCTACTAATGGTGTTGGAACTCCTTTTTCGTTTAAAGCAGTAACCAGAGCTTCTCCTATACCTAAACTCGTAAGTAACTCATCTGTCTTGTAATATTTAGAGGTAGGGTAGTTATCGGCTGTTTTCTTGATGGCTTGTCTGTCATTTGCAGTAAAAGCTCTTAAAGCATGTTGAATCTTTAATCCTAATTGTGCTAGAACGCCGCTTGGAACATCCATTGGGTTTTGGGTTACAAAATAAACTCCAACACCTTTTGAACGGATAAGTTTTACAATAGTCTCAATTTGATCTAGTAACACCTTACTAGCTTCGTTGAAGATTAAGTGCGCTTCGTCTATAAAAATGACTAATTCTGGTTGGTCAACATCTCCTTTTTCAGGCATTTGTTGGTATATTTCGGAAAGTAAACTCAACATAAAAGTCGAGAATAATTTAGGTTTATCCTGAATATCTGTTAAACGAATGATATTTACGTATCCTTTACCATTCTCGTCAATGCGCATTAAGTCATCAATTTCAAATGATAATTCACCAAAAAAGATGTCGGCTCCTTGTTGTTCTAGTTCGATTATTTTACGGAGGATTGTTCCGGTTGTAGCTGTAGATATTTTGCCATAACTCGCTGCGATTTCATCTTTTCCTTCTTCAGTAATATAATTAATGACCTTTTTAATGTCTTTTAAATCTAATAAAGGCATTTTATTATCGGCACAATATTTAAAAATTACCGAAATAACCCCCGATTGAGTATCATTTAAACCTAATATTCTTGAGAATAAAACAGGTCCAAATTCTGAAACTGTAGCACGTAATCTAACTCCGCTTTGTTCAGAAATAGTCATTAATTCTACAGGAAATTGGGATACATTATAAGGTATATCGATTTTAGCATGACGTTCTGTAATAAAACTCTTTTCCTCACCTTCTTTTGCAATACCACTAAAATCCCCCTTAATATCCATCATTAAAACAGGAATTCCTGCCGACGAAAGTTGCTCGGATAACACCTGAATTGTCTTAGTTTTTCCAGTTCCAGTCGCTCCGGCTATTAATCCGTGGCGGTTTAATGTCTTTAAAGGTATTTTTACGTGAGCATTTAAAGGTTCCCCATCGAAAATTGCTCCACCAAGAATAATACTTTCTCCTTTGGTTTGATAACCGTCATTTATACTTTGAATAAATTCGTCTTTCTGGCTCATATTTATGTAACATTAATTGCGTTGCAAGGTATAGTTTTTTTCTTAAAACGTTTAATTTAGCGATGTTAGCGTGAAAAAAAACTAATTTTGTTAAAAATAATGATAAAAAATATTTTCTTAACACATTATGAAGATTTTGAGAGATTGCATTGCTTTTTACTAAATCGTTGTAAATTTTCTCATAAATAATTATTTTTTTACTTCGATTTTATTTAAAATACAATTAATTCAATTAGATATTTTTTGTTTTAAGGTTAAATTAATTGGAATTAAATTGAAAAA
The DNA here is from genome assembly GCF_000737695.1 of Flavobacterium hydatis. Lineage (GTDB taxonomy): Bacteria > Bacteroidota > Bacteroidia > Flavobacteriales > Flavobacteriaceae > Flavobacterium > Flavobacterium hydatis. The sequence continues at coordinate 10,263 of NZ_JPRM01000001.1, read as the reverse complement.
AGTTTTTTTATTTAAACTAAAAATATAAATTTGCTGCACTACAAGTTTATTATAACTAAAAAATAAAAATTATTTAAAACTATTAAAATTAAAAAAAATGGCAAACGTTAAAGTTAAAAAGGAAAGTACTTCAAATGGCGGAGGAATGGTGTCAGGATTGATTATTGCAGCATGTATTTTTGTGGGTTGGTGTATTTGGAATTTCCTAATGGGTTCTCCATCGAATTTTGAAGGTGGAACAGTTGAAGGGCACCCATTAAATATATTAGGTATGGTTTACCACGGAGGTATTATCGTTCCTGTTTTGTTAGGTATGTTGTTAATGGTTATCGTATTTTCTATTGAAAGATTTACAGTTATCTCTAAAGCTGCTGGAAAAGCAAACTTGGATAAATTCATGAAAAGTGTACAAGGAAGCATTAAAGAAGGTAACATTGATGCAGCTATCGCTTCTTGTGACAAACAACAAGGTTCAGTTGCAAATGCAATTAAATCAGCTTTAATTAAATATCAAGAAGTTAAAAAAGAAGGTTTCAACAGTGAAGAAGCTTCTGAAACTATCCACAAAGAAATCGAAGAGATTACTTCATTAGAAATGCCAATGTTAGAGAAAAACATGACAATCATTTCTTCATTAGTATCTTTAGGTACATTAGGAGGATTATTAGGAACAGTATCTGGTATGATTAAAGCATTTAGCGCGTTAGCTTCTACAGGTTCTCCTGACCAAGCTGCACTTGCAAATGGTATTTCTGAGGCACTTGTAAATACTGCAACTGGTATTAGTACTTCTATCTTTGCTATTATTGCTTACAACTTCTTTACATCTAAAATTGACGATTTAACTTATTCTATTGATGAAGCAGGTACTACAATCGTAAATACTTACAGACACTTTAGAGGAAGTTTAAAACAATAAATAATTTTTTAGCATGATTATTGTGCTAAATTTAAAATAAAAGATAATGGCAAAAATAAAAATGAAAAAAAAGTCAACGTCTACGGACATGACTGCCATGTGTGATGTTGCATTTCTTTTGTTGACATTCTTTATTTTGACTGCTACTGCAAAAGTGCCTGAGGCACTTCCTGTAGACACGCCTTCATCTACTGTACAAACTAAATTACCTGAAACGGATTTAGCTACACTTACAATAGGAAAAGGAAAAGTATTTTTTGATTTAAAAGGAAGAGAAGTTCGTAAAAGAACTTTGGAGCTAATGGGTGAGAAATACGGTGTTGCTTTTTCTGACAATGATAAAACTGAATTTGCTCTAATGGAAGGATTTGGAGTTCCAATTACAAGTTTAAAACAAATCATTGACATGAAAGCGGCTGATAGAAGTAAAGCTAATCAACCTGGTATTCCTAAAGATTCTTTAGATAATCAGTTAAAAGAGTGGATTTACAATGCGCGTATTGCAAACATTGAAGTTGCTGATAAGGAATTACAGTTTGCGATAAAAGGCGATGCTAAAGAAGAGTATCCTGCGATTCATAAAGTAATGGACATCTTGCAAGAGCAAAAAATCAATACCTTTAGCTTAGTTACTGGTTTGAGAGGAAAAGACTTTTAATTAAAAAACATACACTAAAATGGCTGAATTAAATACCGACGGCGGTGGAGGCGGAAAAGGTGGTAAAGTAAGAAGTAAAAAGCAAAACTCTAAAGTAGATTTAACTGCGATGGTGGATTTAGCTTTCTTGCTAATCACATTCTTTATGCTTACCACAACGTTGTCAAAGCCTCAATCGATGAATTTGGGGTTGCCAGATAAAGAGGATGATAAAACCCCAAATAAAAATATTAAAGTTGATGAAAATCGTACAATGACTTTGTTATTGGGGCCTGATAATAAATTAACTTATTATATGGGATTGTTAGCAACTCCTATCGCTGGACCTAAAGATATTGCTTATGGGAAAGACGGAATCCGTAAAGAATTAGTAAGCAGAAAAAAATCTGTTTTAGAATATTCTGCTGGAATTGGGAAACCAAAAAACGGAATTATCGTAATTATAAAACCTACGAAAAAATCTAGTTACCGTAATTTGGTTGATATCTTGGATGAAATGGCTATTACTGGCGTAGAAACCTATGCAATCGTTAATGAGTTTTCGCCAGAGGAAACAAAATTGGTAGAGAAAAAATAAGAGCAATCTTATCTTTTAACACCCTAATAATCAAGAAAAATGAAATTAGATATTATAAAAAACCAGTGGCTTGATATCGTATTCGAAGGGCGTAATAAGATATATGGTGCATATGAGTTAAGAAAATCTAACACAAAAACTACGGTAAGAGCACTTATCGTTGGGTCTGTTATTTTTTCAATTGCTGTTGCTGCGCCAGTTATTGCGAGCCTTTTGCCAGATTCTAAAGCAGATGAAGCAAGTAAGGATATTAAGATTACCACTGTAAAATTGCCACCTAAAAAAGAGGAGGTAAAACCAAATCTTCCGCCTCCACCACCTCCACCTCCAAAAGTGGATCAAGTGAAGTTCGTGAAGCCAGTTGTAGCAAAAGCCGATGAAGTAACTGAAGAGCCACCAAAATTAGTGGAGCTTAAAGAGAAAAAAATTGGTGCTGAAACTATTAAAGGAGATCCAGATGCAGTATTAACTGTTGAACCAGTAGGTACAGGAACTGCAGCAGTAGTTGAAGAAGATACACAAATTTACAACACAGCAGGTATCGAAGTAAAACCTGAATTCCCTGGAGGGATTGAAAAATTCTACAAATTTGTAGGTAATAACTATAAGACTCCAGAAGAAGAAGGATTGAAAGGTAAAGTATATGTTACTTTCGTAGTTGAAAAAGACGGTTCATTAACAGACATTAAAGTTTTAAGAGATATTGGTTACGGAACAGGAACCGAAGCTATTAGAGTTTTAAAGAAATGTCCAAAATGGAATCCGGGTGAGCAAAATGGTAAAAAAGTTAGGGTATTATATTCTCTTCCTATTACTATTCAATCTGCAGACTAATGTTGAAGAAACTGCTTGATAATATTAAGAAGAAATCGCTAAAAGAGCGATTTCTTCTTGTTTTAGGAATGTTCTTCTTCCTAATGTACTTCGTAATAGGTTTAGTAATTATTTTCTGGAAAGACATGCCAATTGCGATGGAATTTAAATATAGAGTTGCTTTTGGTATATTATTAATCGTATATTCGTTTATAAGATTTGTGAGATTTTTTAATTCAAACACTGATTAGTTATGCTAAAGAATAGTAAAGTTTTGTTTTTAGTATTGTTCGGTTTGTTGTTTATTACTTGTAATCAGAAAGATAAAAGTAAAGTAGACAAAGAATCGATACTTAAAGGATCTATGGATATTACTGTAGATGAAACATTGGTTCCTATAGTCGAGGATCAAGTGCTTATTTTTGAAAGTACGTATGATGCGAAGATTACTATTAAACCAAAATCTGAAGCGGAACTTATCAATGATTTATTAAATCAAAAGGCTACTGTTGCTTTCACAGCAAGAGATTTAACTAAAGAAGAGAGAGAAGTTTTTAATAAAAAGAAAATTGCACCTAGAGTAACAGCAGTTGCTACAGACGCAATTGCATTTATTTCAAACAAAGACAATAATGATACTTTAATTGCGTTGAAAACTGTAATTAATTTTATGCAAGGAAAACCCGAAGCAAGTATCAAAGGATTAGTTTTTGATAATCCAAACTCTAGTACAGTACGTTATTTAAAGACTTTGGCAGGAACTAAAGATATTCCTAAAGAAGGTGTTTTTTCATTTAAAACAAATGAAGAAGTAATTAAATTCGTAGCCGAGAATAAAGGAATGATTGGAGTTGTAGGAGTAAATTGGTTATCACAACCATCTCCTAAAATGAAAGATTTTGTTGCTAAAGTTAATGTATTGAGCGTAAAAAGCCTTACTAGCGATAAATTTTTTGCTCCTACCCAAAATAATATAGCAGAAGGTGTTTATCCTTTGGCACGTGATTTGTTTATTATCAATTGTCAGGGATACTCAGGATTAGGTATTGGGTTTGCTTCTTTTGTAGGAGGTGATATCGGACAAAGAATAGTTCTGAAATCTGGATTATTACCAATACGAGTTCCTGGAAGAAAACTTAATGTTAGAAGTGAAATTATTAACGAAAAAGAATAAATTAATTACAACAGAGATGAATAAATTTAAAATTTTTAGTGTTGCGTTAATGGCTACAGCTGCTGGAACTTATGCACAAGACATAAGCCAGGCAAAAAAAGCTATCGATGCAGAGCAATTTGAAAAAGCAAAATCGGTTTTACAATCAATTATAAAAGCAAAACCATCAGATGGTGAAGCTCCATTTATATTGGGTAATGTTTACTTAAGTCAACAAGTTGCTGACTCAGCTAAAATATATTACCTTAATAGTACTGCTGCATCTAGCCGTGCTAATCTTGGATATATTGGTTTAGGTCAATTAGATTTAGATAATAAAAATACAACTGCAGCTCAGGCTAATTTTGCTACAGCTATAAAACCAATGAAAAGAAAAGATGTAGAGGAGTTTATCTATATCGGTAGAGCATACATGAATTCTGTTAATCCAGATTACAAAAGTGCTATCACTTCTTTAAATCGTGCAGTAGCAGTAGATCCACAAAATGCACAAGTACTTTTAGCACTTGGAGATGCGTATTATGGAGATAACAACCAAAACGAAGCTTACAAATCATACCGTAATGCATTTCAAGCGGATCCAACATTGTTGAGAGCAAAAATGCAATTAGGAGTATTATTAAAAGGAGCTAAATCTTATGATGAAGCTATTAAATCTTTTAATGAAGTTATTGCTATAGACCCAAATTATGGTCCTGTTTACAGAGAATTAGCTGAAACATATTACAAATGGGGAAGAAACAAGCCTTCTAAGTCTGAGGAGAATATGAAAAAAGCTATCACTAGCTATGAAAAATATTTAACTCTTACAGATTATTCTATTCATTCAAGAATGCGTCATGCAGACTTTTTAATTCTTGTAAAAGATTATAAAGCTCTAGAGACTGAAGCAAACAAAATGATTGAATTAGATAAAGTAAATCCTAGAATCTTCAGATATTTAGGATATGCTGCATACGAAAATGGTAATGTAGATGTTGCTATTAAATCATTAGAGGATTATGTAAAAAACCCTAAGAACAAAATCATTGCAAAAGATTATTTGTATTTAGGATTTGCTAAAATTAAAAAAGGAACAAACGCTGATGGTACAGTTATAGAGCCAGCTGCATTCGAAGCAGGTTTGGTAGAAATTAGAAAAGCTATCGCAATGGAACCTTTAGCAGTTCAGGATTTAGGAGATTTAGGGAAAGTATTGTTTACTAAAAAATTATACAAAGAAGCAGGAGCGCTTTTCGAATTTGGTACAAAAGTTCCTGAGTCAGCAACATACTTAGATGATAATATCTATTATGGTTTATCTATATACTATGATAACAACAAAGCTAATACTAAGCCAGATGCAATTGCTTTGCAAAAAGCAGATGCAGCATTTACAAATGTAATTACAGCTTCGCCAACATATCAAGAAGCTTATCTTTATAAAGCAAGAACAAACAGATTGCTTGAAAATGATGAGGCAATGACTAAAAACTACGAAGATTATATTGCAAAATCTACTGAAAAAGGAGCTGAAGAAATTGCTAAACCAGCAGTTAAAGCTAAATTCATAGAAGCTTACAATAATATCGCAGCAAGTTATGCAAATACAGATAAAGCGAAAGCAATTGAGTATTTCAATAAGACTTTAGCATTGGATCCAACAAATGCTTATGCTACACAATCTTTGAATACTTTAAAATAATTTAAAGATTCTTAACATTTTAAAACCGATAGTTCTTTGAATTATCGGTTTTTTTATTGTTCCATTTTTTATTGACTATCTTTGCACTTTAAAATTTAGTAATGTTATCAAAAGAAATACAATTAGAAGTAAATAAAGGTGCAATGTTACCCTTAATGGAAGAGTTCTACACGATTCAGGGAGAAGGATTTCATACAGGAACAGCAGCTTATTTTATCCGTATTGGAGGGTGTGATGTAGGTTGTCATTGGTGTGATGTTAAAGAAAGTTGGAATGCAGAATTGCATCCGCCTACAAGTGTTGATTTAATTGTGGAAAATGCAAGTAAATATGCAGATACAGTTGTTGTTACAGGTGGAGAACCATTAACATGGGATATGACTGTACTGACGACAGAATTAAAAAATAAAAATCTAAAAGTCCACATCGAAACCTCAGGAGCTTATCCGCTTACAGGAACGTGGGATTGGATTTGTCTTTCGCCCAAAAAGAATAAATTGCCAACGCAAACAGTTTATGATAATGCTCATGAATTAAAAGTAATTATTTACAACAAACATGATTTTATCTTTGCCGAAGAACAAGCAGAACTAGTAAACGGAAATGCAATATTGTTTCTTCAGCCAGAATGGAGTAAAAAAGAAGAAATGACTCCTCTTATTGTAGAGTATGTCATGAACAATCCAAAATGGAGAGTATCACTTCAAACTCACAAATATTTAAATATTCCTTAATCAAGGATACTTATAACACAAAAGCCTCTTCATTTGAAGAGGCTTTTGTGTTTGTTATAAACTATATATTAAATCCAATTTGTATAAATAGTATACACGCTGTATAAAAAATTTTCAATTTGTGTTTACTAAAAAAATAAGATTACCATTCCTTGCGTTTCTTCAGGGCGGTTATATGAGCTAAATGATGGTTACCGTGCCAAGCATACGTTCCAATCATTTGTTTGATAGAAACTATAGAATCATTTTCAGGATGAATAAAAGCTTTTTCAAGTTCAGTTTGAGATAAATTTTTCAGGATATACGCTATGCGAAAATGTAAACCATCCAGCAAAGATAAAGTGGGATGTATAGGCATTGTTAAATTATCGGGTAATTGAGCCCAAAGATCCTCGTGGTAGGCTTTTATTATTGGCTTTTCCTCAGTCAAAGCCCATTTAATTCGTATAAAACAATTCATGTGGCTTTCAGCACAATGATGAATGAGTTGTCTTACCGTCCATCCCTCAGGTCGATAAGGAGTGTCGAGTTGCTCATCGGATAAATTAAGTGCCTCTTTCCTTAGTCTTTCTGGGAAAGAAGAAATTTCTTCAATTTTATTCAAAATATAATCAGGAGAATAATCTTCAGGAGCTATAAATTTACCAATAGGGTACTTTAATTTTTCTAAATCTAAATTTTCCATGTTGAGAGTTTATTTTTAAATAGAAAGTTTCGCTAAATAGTCATAGTGCTCTCCTTCTAAAACAAGTTCGCATTTAAAACCATTAGCGATTGCTGCATTTTGGAGCGTATTATAATCTAAGTATAACCAGTCAAAAGCAGATTCTTTTTCGTCTTTATACGAAATATTAAAAACTACTTCCCCGTAATATTCATTATCAGATGGAATCCATTTTCCTCCATCTTCATCTTCGTCAAACATATATATAATGTCCGAGCTATCCAGCAAGATTTGCCCGCCAAGATTTAAAAGCGATTTAAGCTTAGATAAAAAGGTATTGCAATTCTGAAGCTTCCCAAAAATACCAACACCATTCATTAATAATACAATTGTATCATATTTTTCACCATCTAGAGTTAGTACATCTTGTACTCTAGTGTTTTTTACACCGCGGAGATTACAAGTTTCAATTGCGTTTCTCGAAATATCTATAGAGGTAACGTCTAATTTTCTTTCATTTTGTAAATACAAACTATGACTTCCTGCTCCGCACCCTACATCAAGAGTTTTTCCTTTTGCAAGTTCTAATGCTTTTTGCTCCAGTTTAGGCATATCTTCAAAAGAGCGAAACAAATAAGCAACACTCATTTCGTCAGCTTCAGAAATGGTGGTTTCGGTAATTAAATCCTCAGGCGAATTATTGGTCTGGAAATCTAGCATTGCTTTCCCAAAAAGGTCTTTCATTGTATTTTAGTTCAAAGTTTAAGGTTTCACGTTTAAAGTTGTTTAATTTTGCAAATCAACTTTAAAAAATAAACTTGAAAGAAATTTTAAACAACTTAAATAAGTTAGCCAAAGATAAGCATATCGAAAACAAAAAGTATTTCGATAAGCTTAAAAAGAAACAACCTAAGAATTTAGATTATGTAATGCAGGAATTACATGATGCTGAATTCAGGAAAACAGATTGCTTAAAATGTGCTAACTGTTGTAAAACGACAGGTCCTTTATTTACAGATGCAGACATCGAGCGTATCTCAAAACATTTGCGACAAAAACCGCAACAGTTCATTGAGCAATACCTACGTATAGATGAAGATAAAGATTATGTTTTGCAAAATGTTCCATGCACGTTCTTAGATAATGAGAATTATTGCATGATTTACGATGTGCGACCAAAAGCCTGCCGTGAGTTTCCACATACAGATCGTAAAAAGTTCCAGCAAATTTCAGACCTAACACTTAAAAACGTAGCAATGTGTCCAGCAGCATTCAATATTGTCGAAGCTATGAAAAAGCGTTTACCTTTATAAGAGTTTTTTTTGCCTTAAATATTTTGTAATTGTTTTTACAAGTAATTTAAGTTTATTTATTAAACCGTATTTTTGAACTTATTATAAGACAACCCAATCAATTTTGAATCTAGAATATTTCATAGCCAAAAGACTCATCACTGCAAAAGATTATAAAAGCAGTATATCAGCGCCAATTATAAAAATTGCAATCTCGGCTATTGCAATCGGAATAATAATGATGTTGGTTTCAGTAGCAACCGGAATTGGGTTGCAACAAAAAATCCGCGAAAAAGTATCCGCTTTCAATGGTCAGGTAATTATTTCAAATTACGATAATAACCAATCAGAAGTAACACTAAGTCCAATTTCCAAAAAACAAGACTTTTATCCTAAGTTTACTTCCGTTCCAGAGGTAAGGCATATCCAGGCAATAGCTAGTAAGGCAGGAATAATAAGAACCGAAACTGCTTTTGAAGGAATAATATTCAAAGGAGTTGGAGATGATTATGATTGGAATAATATAAAGGAGTATTTAGTCGACGGAAAACTTCCTGATTATTCCAAAGCAATTAATCAAGAAGTGTTGCTGTCAAGATTTCTTGCCGATAGATTAAACTTAAAGGTAGGAGATGAATTTAATACCTTCTTTATAAAAGAAGATCAGAATAAATTACCAAATGTTCGTCGATTCAAAATCGCTGGAATCTTCAATTCAGGATTTCAAGATTTTGATGCAACCTATATAATAGGAGACATTCGTCATATACAACGTATTAATAAATGGACTCCAAATGAAGTTGGGGCATTTGAAGTTTTCTTAAAAGACTTTGATAATATAAAAGTAACAGGAGATGAAATCTATCAGCAAACATCATCAACATTAGATACTAAAACTATAATCGAGAAATACAGTTATATATTTGATTGGTTGCAGCTCTTCGATTTTAATATTATAGTCATTCTTGCAATCATGATTATTGTGGCAACCATAAATATGGTAGTAGCTTTATTGGTGCTGATACTAGAACGCACACAGATGATAGGAATCTTAAAAGCATTAGGAGCTAATAACTGGGTTATTCGTAAAATCTTCCTTTATAATGCACTTTACCTTATATTAAGAGGATTGTTCTGGGGGAACCTTATCGGGATTTCAATTTTGCTAATACAACAGCACTTTGGGATAGTTCAGCTTAATCCAGAAAACTATTATGTTAACCAAGCGCCAGTTTATCTCAATTGGGGATATGTATTATTGGTAAATCTACTTACAGTGACAGTTTGTTTCTTGGTGCTGTTGGTTCCTTCCTATATAATAACGAAGATTTCTCCGGTCAAAGCAATACGATTCGAATAGTTTTCGGGAGCTATTTCCTGCTATCTGCTCCAATCTTTACCTTTTTAAAGAAAAAAGGTAAAGGATTTCCGCTACTATCAGGGCTAGGGGAGGTAAAACGGAAAGGAAGTCCAATTTTAAAGACAAAAAAGGAAGCTTTGCGTCTTAGCGACTTCGCGAGAAACTAGGAAAAACCCAGTAAAACCAGGAAAAAAACAGGCTAAACACCCTAAAGTCCCCAAAGCAGCTATAAAAGAACAAAAAATAACAGGCCGTAAAGGGTATGTTATCAAAGCATTAAGGAAAGAATAGAAAATAAACAAAAAATAGTTTCAAAAAGGTATTGTTTATCTAGATAAAGGTGGTAGTTTTGCACCCGCAACAACGACAAACGTTCCTTTAAATACTG